>NZ_JASAMU010000015.1:0-114523 GCF_029909885.1 Ochrobactrum sp. AN78 | reverse complement strand
CATGGTGCCATCGATGGTCAGATCGCCGCCGACATTGAACAGGCCAGTCTGCTCAGGGGCGCCGAGCGCCACCTGGGTGACGCTGCCGCTTGCCAGGGTGAGATTGCCGTCCACGGTGAGGATCTGGCCGGAGCGGCCCAACAGCACGCCGCCTGTTCCGACATTGAGATCCTGCTTGATGGTGCCTGCACCGCCGATGCGACCGCCATCAACCACATCATTGACGGTTCCACCCAGAATGCCATCGACGAGCAGGGTGCCATTCTCGATATTGGTGATGCCGGTAAAGCTGCTGCTGTCGCCCGACAGGCGCAGGGTTCCCGATCCGCGTTGTTCAATCAGGCCACTTCCCGAGAAGCTTCCGGTGAAGTCGACCTGGTCGGCGCGATCAAAGGCTGTGGTTCCGTCATTGGCGACATCGCCGATGATCCAGCCCTGGCGCCCGCCATTGCCAATCTGCAGCGTGGCACCGGCATGGGTTTCGGAGCCGGCCTTATAGCTGTTATCGGCCGTGAGGATCGTGCGCCCGGCCACCACATTGACATGGGTCTGGTTGAGAATGGTCGGGTCAAACGCATAATCATTCTGCGTGTGGTTGAACACCAGATCAATCCGACCGCCCGGACCACCATCGGTATAGGTGCGGACAGATCCAGAGTCGCCACTGGCCAATGTCGTGTTGATAGCTGCGACATCCAGCGTCCCGGCAGCCTGCGCTGCATCACCTGCCGCAGCCCCGATATTGATGGTGGCGCCTGAGTTCAAACCGCCGCGTGCGCTACTTGTGGTCACAAATTCGCGGGCCGTGATGGTTCCGCCATTCGAGACCGTAATCGTGTTGTTTCTTGATGCAGCATCCGGAGCATCAAAGACAATTGAACCGGTCTTTGCGCCGCTCGGGTTCCAGTTGCTGTTGCGGATGTCGAGGATGGATCCTGGACCATCGACAGTAATGGTTGCATTTCCGACCAGAGTAAAATTACCGGCACCGATGTTGGGAAGAGAAGATGAGACGAGAGCCGTTCCATCGAGGTTGAGTGCGCCCCCATTGCTGATCGTGATGATCTGCGAGGCGGTTGTGTTGACGTTGCCGAGCGCGGCATAGCTGGCATTGTAGCTTGAGCCCGCGCCATCAATCGTCAAGCTGCCACTGGCCGTGCTGCCACGCGTCTCGCTCATCCCAAGAACGGTATCGTCTACCGTCGCGCCGCCATCAATCAGCAAGGATCCGGCGGTTCCATCATCGCCGCCCATGATCTCGGTAAATGGTGCAAAGGCATCATCGCCTGCCCATCGCACCCGAGTCTGAGCGCCGGTGACATGGATGTCGCCGCCTTCAATGTGAAACAGACTGGTGGGACGAAGGAATGCCTCGGCACCTTTGGTCTCCACCTGCGCACCATCGGCAATGGTAATGCTGCTGCCGCGAAATACTGACAGCGCTCCGAGCGTGGCCGTGGTCTGCGCGCCGGTGATGAGCGCAGTCGATCCATAATCTGCGCTGAGACCGCCATTGCGGAGCTTGGCGCCGTTCCTACCCGCAAAGGCTGAGGTGATATTGCCGCCATCGGAAACAGTGAGATCGGCATTATTGAGAATGACGCCAGTAAACTGCACGGTCGTGTTGATCGTGCCATCGAAATCTGTCTGAATGCTAGAGCCTGCACCGGAGACATCAATGCTCATGCGGCCCTCAGCTTTCGTACCGAGAATGTAGCGCGACGATTCATCGCCGTGGCCGCCAACATCTGTGACCAGGATAAGTTTTGACCCGTTATGGACCTCAACCGAGCCGGTGCCCGCTCCGGTGCCGATCGCTTGCGGGATAGCTCGGTCTCCATCATCAAATGCAACACGCAGCGTACTGCCATTGTCCAGCTTGATCTGGCCACTTGAACCGGCATTCTTGCCGAGCGTAAAATCCGACAGAACCCTGATATCCACAGTCTGGCCGTCGGTGCGCTGATAAATGCCGGCACCGGTATTGCCAATGGTGACCGTATCATAGTCGTCATCCACTGCCGTAAACGGCGAATTGACGACCGCTGGATCCACCACCAGATCATCGGCCCAGACCGGGGCCAGATTGACCAGCAGCGCAACAATCGAGGCGCCGCTCAACAAGGCGAATTTGCGCAGCTGTCCCTGTTTGGCTGTGCCAGCGCAATTGTGGCGTGAAAGACGTGACGCGAGGCGCGGCTCGAACATGAAATATCCGTTCTCTGAAATGCTTGGGACGATAGGCAAAGATAATATTTGTGGGGCTAAAGAATTCCGGTCTTATAGGCAGGCAAGAGGATGGTATCGCTCACACAATGCTAAGTGATTTGCCCGAATTTACCATGATCACACGATAATAAAATATAAAAACGCTGATTACTCTATATATGACAAGTATCTAATTTATAAAAATATGAAACAAACAAATTTATACTTGTTTCGATATTTTACAAGGAAAAACAAAGCACTTCGGCAATCGACGCTATAGTTGTCGTCGCATCGGTTTGAATTCTATCAGCAACTTCAGGTCAAGACGGCAGAAATGGCGATCGTATGTTGCAAAGAAACAACGCCATGCTGGCCGTGATCGCAAGGAGGCCGGCCCTTTCCAGGCGCCAATCGCTTGAGGGTGCCTCGCGTTTGATCAACGCGCGTGGACAGACAACAAAAGGCTCGGGACGCGTTGGTTGTGGACCCGGTGCATCAGTCCGTGTTAAAACAGGTCTCCATGCCTACATGCCTGATGCTCCCCGCTCCGGTGAACGGGGCAGAGTTGTTGTCTCTTGAAGCTGCAACACAGGCAGTCGAGGCCGCTGATACCTTAGCCGGAATGCCAATTGCCACAGGCGTCACTTGTGGCAATCTGGGCAATGAGAATGCTGCAAGAGTGGGCAGTCAGACTGCAGATGAAGCGATATGACTGGCCTCAGACGATCGCGACAGGCGATTGATGATCTTTAAGCCAGTGGACGATTTATGCTCTCTTGGCGTTGCCGATAATCAAGTGAAGTTTTTTCTGTTCTCAAGGAGAAGGCAGCATGTTTCGATTGGGTAAAAGCTATCAGCACTTTAGCCGCGCGGGCGGCTGCGCCTGCTCAAGCCCTGTGCTGCATAAAATCTCCAGCCGGCTGGATCGACTGTCGCGAAGGCATTTCCTTGCAGGCGCTGCAGCAACGGCCGCTGCAATTCTCACCGCGGACCAAGCCCTGGCCCAACCAGAGAAAATTCTCCTCACTCATGTGCGTCTTTTCGATGGGAAGTCTGATAGCCTGCGGCCAGGCATCCAGGTTCTGATCGAGGGAAATCGGATCGCGTCGGTTGATGCCGCCAACAATCCGCCCCCCGAGGGAGCGCGGGTTATCGATTGCGGCGATCGTGTTCTCATGCCCGGCTTGATCGACGCCCATTGGCATGCGGTCTACGCCGCCGTGCCACTGCCGGTTTTGATGGAGGGGGATCCCGGCATGATCTTTGCCGCCTCCACCGCAGAGGCCGAACGCACGCTTCTGCGCGGCTTTACCACGATCCGCGATCTCGGCGGTCCGACATTTTCCTTCAAGCGCGCTATCGATAACGGTCTCATACCAGGCCCGCGGATATTTCCCTCCGGCGCAATGATCACGACCACCGGTGGACATGGGGATTTGCGTCTACCCACCGAAATTCCCCGCGACGGCGGTCGATTGAGCACCTCCGAATTAATGGGTGCTGCGGCGATCGTCGACGATACGGGCGACCTTAAATTGCGGGTGCGCGAACAATTGCTGCAGGGAGCCTCACAAATCAAGGTCGTTGCCGGCGGTGGCGTCTCATCGCCGCGCAGCCCATTGGATATGTCGACATTCAGTGAGGACGAAATACGTGCCGCCGTCGAGGTGGCCAAAGACTGGAACACCTATGTCACCGTGCACGCCTATGGGTCCAACACCGTGCAAAGATCTTTGAGAGCGGGCGTTTCCTGCGTCGAGCACGGCCACCTTATGGACGAGCAGACCGCACGCATGATCGCTGAAAAGGATGTCTGGCTCAGTACCCAGCCTTTCCTCACCACCGCGGATGCTGCCCCGCAAACCGGACCGAGTGCTGCGCGGATAGAGCAGCTTTTCGCCGGAACCCCCACCCTTTATCAGCTCGCCCGCAAATATGCGATCAAGACAGCCTGGGGCTCCGATGTCCTGTTTTCACCCGAGATGACGCCACGCCAGAACTTCATGCTCACCCATCTAAGCCAGTGGTATTCAAATGCGCAGGTGCTTCAGGCGGCCACATCGGTCAATGCCGATCTGCTCGCACTCTCCAATCTGCGCAACCCCTATCCCGGCAGGTTGGGGGTCATCGAACAAGGTGCGTTTGCTGATCTGCTGTTGCTCGGCGAAAATCCTCTCGATGATATCCATGTGCTCGAAAGACCGGCGCAAACGCTGCTGCTGGTGATCAAGGACGGACAGATCTTCAAGAATACGCTGCCAAGCTAACTGGATTCAGACGATCGCGGCATGGAGGTCAAATGGCCAAGCTGAGCAATGCAGCGCTCAATCTGATCGCGGCCAGCATGCTGATCGCACTGCTCTATTATGGCCGAGCGGTATTCGCACCGGTGGCCTTTGCATTGTTTATCATCATGCTGGTCTGGCCGGTTCAGCGCGCTCTTGCTTCCGCCCTTAACCCTGCACTGACCCTGTTGATCAGTTTTGTCCTGGTACTTGGCGTTCTGCTGGGCTTTGGATGGCTGATGGCCTGGACCGTCGGCCAGGTTGGACGCCGTATCGCCAGTGATGCAACCAGCTATCAATTCCTTTATCAGCAGTTGCGAGACTGGCTCGATGCGCATGGCATTGCTGCCTCGCTTCTGTGGTCGGACAATTTTAACATCACCACAACTTTGCGAATGCTGCAAACAGTCTCACTGCAACTGCGCAATATATTCAGCTTCTGGCTGATCGCTCTGGTCTATGTGCTCCTGGGTCTTGCTGAAATTGACGAGTTTCGCGCCCGGATCAATATGTTGAACAATCAACAGGCCGTCGCTTCTTTCCTGCGCGCCAGCAAAGCTGCAGCCACCAAAATTCGCTTCTATATGCTGCTGAGAACGGCAATGAGCCTTGCAACCGGAGTCTTCGTCTGGCTGCTTACCCGTCTGCTTGGCTTGCCTTTTGCCGAGACCTGGGGCTTTGTTGCCTTCATCCTCAACTTCATTCCGTTTCTCGGTCCTCTGATCGCCACACTCCTCATCACAGCCTTCGCCTTTACTCAATGGGGCGACTGGCGCTGGGGCCTTTTCATCTTCGTTGGCTTGAACGCCATCCAGTCCATCATCGGCAGTGTGATCGAACCGCGCTTGACCGGACGAACGCTTGCCTTGTCGCCGCTTGCTACGCTGTTCTCGGTGTTCGCCTGGGCCGCAATCTGGGGGGTGTTCGGTGCCTTCATCGGGGTTCCCGTGACCATTGTCCTTCTCACCTTCTGCGCTCACCATCCCAAAACAAGCCCAATCGCTGAACTCTTCGGCTTCCCGCGCGCAGCCAGTGATGAGGAAAAAACTAACTGACACTGCAAATCGTTGCTTCTAACCCCAACGTGTCGTCATCGGGACGAAGCTCGACGATCTCTTTAGCTCCCTTGCACTTCCAGGCTCGCTTTCCGCGCGCTCCGTGCTCGATTAACCAACTGTCTGCGTTGGGGCGCAAAGTCCGCTCATGCGATCAGCAATCCCTGTGAGCAAGTTCGCTCGCTTTGCGGCGTGGTCGAACCGGCTTCGCTGGGTTGCCCGCATAAACCATCCAGGGCTCGAGATCGCGGAAGCTCACCGCTCGCGCCCCCAGGACTGCGCCTTCCTCGACACTCACCCCCGGACCGACAAATGCTTCCGCTGCGATCCACGCGTATGGCCCAAGACTGATCGGTGCGGCGGTCAGGGAAAAATCGTGACGGTCAATATTGTGACCGGCCGTGCACAGATGTGCGCCTTGAGACACAATCGCGTAGGGGGAAAATGTAATCGGGGCGACATTGTAACAGATCGCACCTGGACCCAGAGAAGAATGCGCATCCATGATCAGGTTGCCGGGCCACCATATACGGGCGCTCGCACGCACAATGGCTGTTTTGTGCATACGGGCCCCGAAAGCGCGCAGGATCATGCCGCGCCAACGCCACAGAAAAGACGGCGTCCAGGCGGCGAGCAGCAACCATGTCATTTGCCAGACGAGGCGGAAAAGCCGGTGTTGCAATGTGAAAGTTGCCTCACCCTGCATGGGGCTGGACGAAGCCATCCTTCCGGCGATCACAGGCGACGGGGAGCGCGTTGCAGAAGACATTCAGTTCAACCCTTCCAGAATTTTCGTTGCAGGCGCATGGCGATGCAACGGTGTCGGCAAGCGCACCGAACTGTTGCGGATTCGACAAAGTGACAGGACTGGGATCAGAAAAATCGCCATGTGAATCCACACCGGAATAACCCAGTCCGTCTGATGCGAGATTGCATGCATCGCGGGCACGATCGACAGCATGTAGACCAGTTGACCCAACATCTCGCCGGCCATCGCTGTTTCCCAAAGACGGCGCATGACCCATGCGAGAAGTAGGAACTTCAAGGCACCAAAATACCAAAATGATGCGAAGGCATCGACAAGTCCTGTTTCGGTCGTGCCGGTGAGAGGGTTGTAATCGCGGCTTGGCTTGGGGGTGTCAAACTGCAGAGCATCTTTCAGCTTTGACCCCACCAATTGCGCAGGCACGAAGGTGAAGACGACGCGGTTCCAGTGAAACTTGCCATAATCAAACTCCAACCGGCGATCAATTTCGTCGATACGCTGAACGGCATTGCGCATTTCCAGTCCGCCACGCTCGAGTGTTTCATTGAAGTTTTCGGCGTAATCGATTTCCATGATGTCGTTGAGGACAAAACCCGAAGCGGCGCGGGTGATCTGGCGATAATCGCCCATGCTGGTCATCAGGAAGGTGCCTGCGAGAATGCCCAGCGCCATCAGGACGCGCGGCACAACCCATCGGCGGTAAAACCACAAGGAAAGCAGGATCATCAGAAAAAGCTGGATCGCCTCCGCACGCTTTCCAGTCACCAGAATGCGATCAAGATAAAACACCAGATCAAAGCCGATTATCGCAAGCGCGGTCCAGGAAGGCCGCCGGACAAAGCACAACAGCGCTATCGCCAGGCCGTAAGGCATGAGCTGGGCAAAGAACAGGTAGACGACAGGCATGCCCGTCATCTGCATCCCAATGGAAACTTCGCCGGGCAAGCGGCTCAAAAGATAATAGAAAGCCGCGCCGAATGCCGACAATGCTGCCGCTGCCCACACAAGCCGCCTTTCACTGAAGCTCATGCTCAGTAAGGCGATTGGCCGCTTCGCCAGCCGCCATCCAAAAGCCAGCATAGCAAGGGACAAAATCCCCATGATCATCGTCTTGTCATAGGCGCCCGAGGGCAGGAACTGGTCATGGACCAGGGCAGGAACCTGGGGAAGCAGAAAGCCAAACGTCATGACGCCAGCGAGAAAAGGGAACTGATACATGCGCTCGGCGCACAGCAACCCACCGGCAATCAGGCTCATCACAAGTCCGACGAACATCCATGTCAAAGACAGGGTCATCCCTTGCTCCCTTGCAGCGCGCAGACGCTCGCTATCCCTGTCGCCCGATCCTTTGTGACAAGATTGGAGGGCAGGATACGACCAGATGCCAGATACCAGCCGAGCTTGGCATATTCCTTTGCAACCAATTCCAGCTCGGCAGATGTCGCCGGGAAACCCATCGCATTGCTGTCGACGGCAATAGGCGATGAACTGAAATGCATTTGCGGGCAGACCGAACGAAAGCTGGCGATGGCGCGGCGCGAATGATACCAGTTAGTCACAATGACCGCGTTCCGCGCCCTTATCCTCCGCATCACGGCTGCCGAATAATACGCATTTTGCCATGTGCTACCGGATTGACACTCGACCAGTATGGCTGAAGGATCGACGCCATCGCGTATCATGATCTGCTTGTTGAACAGGCAGTCACCATCCCCGGTAATCAGAATAAGCGGGGAGCGTCCTTGTTTCCAAAGCTTGGCTGCCTGGGCAGCGCGTGGCGGTCCGTCGCCGCCCGGAACGACGATCACGTCGGCCCTGCTGCCGTCATCTGGCAATGTGAGCACAGCGTCGCTGTAGAAAACCGCAGCAAGGCTGATCAGCAAAGCGCAAGGCAGTAGCACCAGAGCCATCATACCATACGCCGCTCAGCTTGTTTGTCACGCAACCCGGGACGAATGACGTCTTCTGAAACTTGCAGCTTGGTTTGCCGCCGTTCTTCCATCTTGACGACGATCATGAACTCATAGGCGGCAAGCAACCGGCAATAAAGATAGCCTGGCTTTCCATCAAGGAAGCCGCCACGCAAAACATACATGTAAACAAAGCGCAAGGAAGGTCTGAACGGCATATGATAGGACAGCGATTTCAACGCCCGCCTTCTCGGCTCAGGCTTCATCGAGAAAAAGCCGCGCCAATCGATCTTACGTTCCAATTGGCGATTACAGGAGAGATCCGCTTCCGCTGTCGAATAGCGGTTGTGTTTCTCGTACCAGGCCTCAAGACCCTTGTTGAAGCTGTAATGAATGAAATGCGCCTTCAAGGCACCTTCCGCGCCGCCGCTGGCGCGCGAATGAACAGAGCGCTCAAACCGAACCCGGTCGGGACGTACCAGACGCGTGATCCAGGTCGGATAAAGACTGGCATGCTTGATCCATCGCCCCATGAACATATTCTTGTAACGCGCCTTAAAAAAAACTTCCGACCGCGTCGGATCGGCCGCGATGGCCAGCATTTCGTCCCGCAGATCATCGGGCGTGATTTCATCTGCATCCGGCGTATAGACCCACGCATGCTTGAATTTTATCTCTGTCAGACCATACATGCGCTGACGGTCTTCGCTGTCATAGGCGCGCTGATAAACCCGGGCCCCTCTCGCCCTGGCGATCTCAACAGTGCGATCGTCGCTGAATGAATCCAGCACCACAATGTCATCACACCAGTCAAGGCAGTCCAGGCAGGCGCCGAGGTTGACTTCTTCATTGCGTGTCATGATGAGAACGGAAAGCGTCATGAAGTTGCCCCTGGCATGGTGATGTTGGTTTTGGCCGCTGGAACCGCGTCGGCGATTGTGCCACTTGCTGGCAGGATCGGGCTGAGCCCTTTGCGTGTGCGGAAAACAAGCAGGACATGCGCGCTGAGCGGCAGCACCATCGCAAAAAGCATCGTCCATGCATCCGCTTCCAGCGCGATCGCCGCATAGGCGATCGCACCTGAAACAAGGTTCAAGCCCCCGATCGCCAAAGCTGCTTGTCCAGCCGACAGCCCATGATCGAGTAACAGATGGTGCAAGTGGTGCCGGTCAGGCGAGAACGGGCTTCTGCGTGCCCAAAGGCGGCGAATGATCAGGCTCAACGTATCAGTGACCGGCACGATCACCACCCAAAGAAGAATCGGGAAGGCTGATACGCCATGCCGGTTCGCCAGCAGAAGAATGGTGCCCGCAAGGGCTGCGCCGAGCACAGTGCTGCCGCCGTCTCCCAAAAAAAGACTGGCTTTACGCCGCCAGGGATGGCGCATGTTGAAGATCAGAAAGCCCACACAGGCAGATGCCAGCATCAGAGACTGAATGCCAAGACGGTCCTCAGACAGTCTGAAGCTAATGATGGCCAGCCAGAAAAATGCCGCTGCACTGGCAAATCCAGCCAGCCCATCAATGCCATCGCTCATATTGACCGCGTTGAGCAGACCGATGATGAAGGCGAGAGCGATAAAGACGAATATCGGCCCGGTCAGCACGTCACCGAAGATTTCGCCAGACGCGTTCAGCAGGTTTTCGCCCACGCCCTGACCAAGTCCCAGATGGATCTGGGTTATGCCTGAGACACCGATGATCAGAAAGGCCGCCAGCAACTGCAGCGCAAGCCGTGGCGCGACAGGCAGATCAAAGCGATCGTCGACCACTCCGGTCATCAGGATCAGGAAAAGGCCGGGAAGCAGCGCGATCGCATTGGCTGCACCCGCCATCACCGGCGTGAAGGCAGCTGTGATCAGGAAGGCAAGGAAAATAGCAATCCCGCCACAGAGCGGAACATTGCCGTCATGCCTTTTGCGCGCGTTGGGGATGTCGACGAGATACCATTCCCGTGCCAATCCCCGCAAGCCGAGGCAAAAGACAACAGTCATGCCAAATGCCAAGGGCGTGGTCCAGAAAAGACTTGTCATTTCTCCTCCCATGCGCGTTCAAAAGAAATCTCCCTTCGTTCTAGCGGGTCGAGTTCGCCGCTGCGACTTGGCTTTAGAGCGTGTCCCTTACGCCTTTCAGATAAGGGCTTAACCCAAGGTCCAGATTTCCCCGGCACCGCAAGTCTTTATCCTTCTTCCAGAATGGGAGCGAAGTGACCGCATCCCGAATGTCCGGGGGAGCGGAAACCTTGCAGAATCCAACACCAACACCGTCGACAACAACACTGTCCGGCATCCACGCAGGCGCAGGATCATGAGCGGCGCACGCAGAGGTTTCCTCATGGCAGCGCTCGAGCAATATGCCGGTCTGATCTTCAATTTTCTGACCGTCATCGCGGTGTCGCGGTTTCTCGGTCCGGCCGAGACCGGTGCCGGCGTTGTGGGCCTGAGCATTGCTGCGATCGTGTTTTCTTTGCGCGAGTTCGCCAGCCCGGAATTTCTCATCCGTCTCGAGACGATAGAGGACCGCGATATTCGGACCTCGATGACATTCCTGATGCTGGTGACCCTCCTTTTGTCGAGCGGGTTGTATCTGGCGCGCGATTATTTCGCGCTCACCTATCACGATGCCTCATTGCTGCTGTTTCTCGACATCACCATCATAGCGGCAATCGTCGAAAGCCTGTCGTTGCCGGTCGTCGCCCTGTTACGGCGTGAAATGGCGTTCGGAATGCTGGCGCGGATCCGAACCGCTGGTTCCGGCTTTGGCGCCCTGATCACCATCGCCATGGCGTGGCTCGGATTCGGGCATATGTGCTTTGCCTTCGGATTGCTGGCCAGCGCGCTTATGACCACAGGCTTGGCAATGACAATCTATCCGCTTGGACGCCTGCTCAAACCGTCGCTGCACAGCATCAACATTGCCATGCGCTTTGGAATCTACCTCGGCGGAAATGCTGGATTGAACAAGATTTGCGAGACGTTTCCCCAATTGATGCTCGGTCGCTTCATGCCGATCGCATCGGTGGGTATCTACAACCGTGCCAATACAGTGAGCGGTCTGCCGGATCGTATTTTCCTGTCTGCGGTCTTCACCGTTGCCTTCCCCATGCTCTCCGCGCATGCCCGGGCCGGTGGCGATATCAGCCGGGCCTATATTCGCGCGCTTTCCTATATTTCCGTGGTCTACTGGCCGGCGCAGGTCCTGCTCGCCCTTCTGGCCTATCCGGCGGTCGAGATCATTCTCGGACCAGGCTGGTCAGAGGCAGCGCTCATCGTGGCCATAACAAGTCTGGCAAGCCTGTTCTGGTTTCCAGTCATTCTGACCTATCCGCTCCTGATGGCGCTCGGTGCCAATCGGGATGCCTTCATCTCCAATCTCATCGCCCGGTCCGTTGCCACCGCCATTCTTTGCCTGGCCGCATTCCATGGCCTGCTGGCCGTCGCACTCAGTCAGTTCATCAGCCTGCCATTCCAGATGATCATAGCGATTGTCTATGTGCGCAAACATGTTGCCTTTTCCTACCGGGTGCTGGCAACCGAACTGCTGCGGAGCGCATGTGTCACCCTATTTGCTCTTGCAGGACCTTTTGCAATGGTTGCGGCAGATGGGTTGGGTGTTCAGATGGCTTTCCCAAAAGCGCTGTTGATCGGCCTGCTCGCAGTCGCTGGATGGCTCGTGGCATTGCTGGTTACCCGTCACCCGTTCAGCTATGAACTGCGAGCGGTATTTCGCCCGGTTGCGATGCGGCTAAAAACACGATTTAGCCGCGTGGCGCCCAAATGGTCGAAGCTCTCAGAACCCGCCGAATGAGGCCCGACATGGTGAAAACACCCCATCACCTCCCAACCGTCGATATTGCGATACCCAATTATAACTATGGACACTATCTGCTGGAATGCGCCAACAGCGTCCTGTCGCAAACAGGCGTGGCGGTAAGACTGTTGATCATCGACAACGCGTCGACCGACAATAGCGCAGCCTTGGCCCGCACACTCGCCGCCAATGACCTGCGCGTTGAGCTGCTGCTGAGACCAGAAAATCTCGGACCGCATGCTTCCTTCAACCAGGCGATCGACTGGGCGCGTTCGGAGTTTTTTCTCATTTTATGCGCCGATGACCTTCTGTCGCCCGGCGCCTTGGCGCGCAGCGCCCAACTGCTTCAACAGTGTCCGGATGTTCATCTTGCATTCGGGGTCGCTCAATCCATTTCAGAGCAAGAGAGGCCACCGCAAAAACGTGCCTTCGTCCATGGTGGCGATTGGGACATCGTTGAAGGTAAACGATTCATCGAATGCGCATGCCGACACGCTTTCAATCCAGTGGCCGGTCCCACCGCTCTGGTGCGCACAGAAATACAAAAGCGGGTCGGCTATTATCGACCACAGCTTCCCCATACCGATGACCTCGAAATGTGGCTGCGGTTCGCAATATGGGGCAATGTCGCCTCAACCCGTGATGTGCAGGCCTTTGCACGCGTCCATACCGCCAATCAATCGGCCCAAGTCGCGGGTATCATGAACTGGAACCGCGAATTTGAGGCCGCATTTCGCTCGTTCTTTGAACAGGAAGGGCGCGAGATTGCAGGGGCATCGGGTTACCTTGAGGCGGCGCGCAACTGCCTTACAAAACGCGCCTATTGGTCGGCCTTCTCCAGTTTCTTGCGGGGAGAAAAAGGCGCGGCAAGGTTGATGGCCTTTGCTCTGAAACGACGCCCGCTGCTGGCATTATTGCCACCTCTTGACTATTTGCTGGAAAGGCGCCACCGACACAATTAAGTCCGGCGCCGGGGTTTCAAAGCAAGAGGGTTCGTAAAACCTCTTCCTGTTGCTCAAGGCGACGACGATAGATGTTCACACCGCGCTCCACGACCATCACCAGTTCCGCCCGACACGCGAATAACTGATCAATCTGCTCAAGCAGATGTTGGGGATCGAAAGTCTCAATCTGATGACAATAGGCACCCAACCCCGTGTCATTGAGCAGGGCATCATTTTTTTTTGCATAACCGATCGATATCGCCGGCCTTGTCATCGCCAGAGCACAGACGATGTTATGATAGCGGCTCGCGACCACAATATCCGTCAGGGCTATCTGTTGCATCAGTTCCTGGAGCGATGCGGGCGGTTCGAAGACCACATTGCCTTGATCGCGATGGCGAAGGCGAGATTGGAGATCGTTCACCGCCGCCAAGTCGCCCTGATCACCGATGAGAAGACGCACCTGCCTTCCCTGGTCAAGCAAACCCTCCACCAGCCGAGCCATTTTGTTGAGATAGGTGTCATAGATTGCCGCACCGTCCTCTGCGTTCTTGCGCCAACCCCTGTAATTCATCACGCCAACACCGATCCGTTGATCGGCGCCGTTTGTAAGCACATCATCGGCGACTGGGAGCGCAAATGCGATATCGGCACTCACCCCATCATAGCGCGCACTGACACCCAGTGAGCGCATGAAGTCATAGGAAACCTGGTCCCGATAGGAACGATGGGAGGCGAGGAGAGCGGCGCTGCGGATGAACGCTCGACTGAGCGGATGCGTAACCGGACCCGCGCCAATGGAAATAAATGCAAAACGGGCGCCTGCAAGCCTGGCGGCAATCGACCAGCGCAAAATCGCAAAGGGCCAGCCAAAAGGGTTCTCGTTGAAGTCATCAAGAATGCCCGTCCCTGGAACGATAATCAGATCGAGCCCCTGGGCGAGGGTCAAGGCGGCAATGAAGCCGGTCAGCCTGCGGGGGAAGTTGAAGAGCAACTTGTTGAGCAAACGCAGATAGCCTTGAGCGGGAGCGGCTTGCCCCACCGACACCGCCTGGATGCGAAATTTCGGGGTGATGATCTCGGGACTTGAGCAAATGCAGACCAGCTGCGCATCGGGTGAAATCCGGTTCAAGACATGCAACATTGCCTCCAGCGAGCCGTCATTGCCGGTATTGCCAGAACCGAACTGACCGAAAAGACCTATTTTCATAGACGTGTCTCCAACACCCTCTCAGAAACTAAGCTGCGAATAAAAATTGTGAAAACTGGCAGAAGGGTGAAGACCCTCCTCTTATGTAGGAGGGGATCTACCTCTGATAGCCAGAATGCGTGCCGGCGCAATTTCGCTACACTGCAATGCGGTATATCAAACGCCCCCCGATATACTGGAGTAAGGCTTCGAGGGATTCGTCCCTCGAAGTCCTGGTTCCATCTCAACCACCGGGGCATTGGGTTGCGCTCATGAAATGTGCTTACTTTGTCCGTCCGCATATTGGCGGCACTTACTCGGTATTTACGCGATTGAGTTCGTCTCTCAAGGAAAATGGGGTTGAACTGCGCTGGCTGGCTGCGGGCGCCGCGGGTGAAACGATCTCCTTGCCGCCTGAAGGGCATGGCCTGCATGAAACGCTGCGCAAAGGCGATGCCATCGATCAGATGGGTGTGTTGGACGAACAAACCCGCGCCCGCCGTATGATCGGCTTCCTACGCGAGAATGATTTCAAGGCCGTGTTCGTCAATGTGCTTTCAAGCCGGTTTGAAACCAATCTCGTCCGCTACCTTCCCGAGGATATCCTGCGCGTCATGATTGTTCACAACATCACGCCGGGAACCTATGCGGCCGCTCGCGAGATCCGCGACCATGTCCATGCAACCGTCGGCGTTTCCCAACGCTGTCGCGATGATCTGGTCAAGAGTTACGGTTTTGATCCGCAAAGAACGCTGGTTATCCCCCATGGTTTGAACCGCGCCCCAAACCCTCGGCCCGCCGTGCAACAGGCCGGGCAGCACGCCCCGCTGCGTCTCCTTTATCTGGGCCGGATCGAAGATAATTCCAAAGGTGTCTTCTGGCTGCCGCAGATCCTGCGCGAGCTTCGCTCCCCCTGCCAACTGACGGTGGCCGGAGACGGGCCGGACCTTGCTGAATTGCGCAGCCGCCTCTCAGAATTCGACGACAAAGTAACCTTTACCGGCTGGATCGCACCTGCGGATATTCCATGGCTCGTCAGCCAGCATGAGCTGATGATCATGCCCTCCAGATTTGAGGGCTTCGGCCTCACATTGATTGAAGCAATGAGCCAGGGCTGTCCCGCCGTCGTTTCGAAAATTGCAGGCGTGACTGACCTGATTGTGACCCATGGCGAAGACGGGTTGCTGTTTGCGGTGGGCGACGTCAAGCAGGCGGCGCGCCATATTGACCTGCTTGCTCAGGATCCCGGTTTGAGGGCCAGGATGTCCGAAGCCGCCATCCTGAAAGTGGCAATTGCCTTCGACAACGAACGCGTCGGAAAGTCCTATGCGTCCCTGTTGGAAAACCTTGCCGCAAGCCCGCCCGACATCGCTCCCGCCTTGCCGATGGCGCAATGGACAATGCCAAAGGCGCTTCATTCCAGCCTGCGCAGCCGGTTGCCAAAACCGGTCAAGAACTGGTTGCGCGAAATGAGAGAACGCCTGAACGCCGCCTTTACGCCTGTCTGATGGAATAACCAGCGAAGGACAAGGACATGAACCTTTTCACCTCAAGGTTTCACAATTCTCAATTGCTCAGAAGCAAAGCGCATGCGCTCATTCCAGGTGGCTGCCATACCTATGCGAAAGGGGATGATCAATATCCCGTGCTTTCACCCGGGTTTATCCAACGCGGCTCCGGTTCGCATGTCTTTGATGTCGATGGCAACCAATATATCGAATATGGCATGGGCAATCGTGCGGTGGGACTTGGCCACGCGTATCCCCCCGTGCTCCAAGCTGTTCGCGACGCGTTGCAGGATGGCTGCAACTTCACCCGTCCAAGCGCGATCGAGATTGAGTGCGCCGAGAGTTTCCTGGAATTGATCGATGGCGCGGAAATGGTCAAATTCTGCAAGGACGGATCGGATGCGACCTCGGCGGCCGTTCGTCTGGCGCGCGCCTATACAGGGCGTGACATGATCGCCTGTTGCGCGGACCATCCGTTTTTCTCCACCGATGACTGGTTCATTGGCACAACCAAGATGAATGCCGGAATCCCTGCTTCGGTCTCCGCCTTGACCACGTCATTCCGCTATAATGATCTTGCCTCGGTGCAAGCCCTTTTTGAAAACTATCCCGGAAGAATTGCCGCGCTTATTCTCGAACCTGCGCGCATGGACGAGCCGCAAGCGGATTTTCTGCATCAAGCCAAACGGATCGCCCATAAGCACGGTGCCCTTTTTATTCTTGACGAGATGATCACCGGGTTTCGCTTTCACATGCGCGGCGCGCAACGGCTTTATGATATCGAGCCGGATCTTTCCTGCTTTGGTAAGGCATTGGGCAATGGCTTTGCGATTTCCGCCCTGGCTGGCAAAGCGGACTATATGCAATTGGGTGGTCTCACGCAGACAGACTACGCCCGCGTTTTCCTGCTTTCCACCACCCATGGCGCGGAAACCCACGCGATGGCAGCGGCGATCGCAACCATGAAAGTCTATCGCGACGAGCCGGTCATTGAACGCCTTTACCAACAGGGCCAACACCTCGCTCAAGGCGTTGAGGCCGCGATTGCCAATCATGGGCTGGGCCAGCATGTGCTTTTGATGGGCCGGCCCTGCTGTCTTGCCTACGCAACTTTGGATCGTAACGGCGAAGCGTCACAGGCGTTCCGCAGCCTTTTCTTACAGGAAACCATCCGGCGCGGCATTCTCATGCCTTCCCTCGTCGTCAGTTATACCCATAGCGATACCGATATTGCCCGGACCGTTGAAGCCATCGATGGAGCGCTTGGCATCTATGCGAGAGCGCTCAATGACGGTGTCGAGACCTATCTCACCGGCCGCCCCTCGCAACTGGTCTATCGTCGCTTCAATAGCGTGCCGGCCAATCCGCTGACCCGATGAGGATCGCGCGCTCAGGCCTGATGGTTATTGTATTGCTGATTCTGACCGCAGCCCAGCCGCCGACCATCTTTCCTCTTGCTGTGAGCGGCGACCAACGGTTGTTGGAAAATGCTGAGGGCCGCCCGCTTCTGCTGCTGGGGGACGCCGCATGGTCATTGATCGCGGAACTCGATCGCCAAGGCGCAACCGCCTATCTCGATGACCGCAGCAGGCGGGGGTTCAACGCGATCCTGGTCAATCTTGTCGAACATCAGTTTTCCAGCCACCCCCCGGCCAATGCCTTTGGAGACCTGCCTTTTCCCCAGCAGCCCTTCGAAGCATTGGGAAAGACCTATTTCGATCATGCGGCATGGGTCATTGATCAGGCATTCAAAAGAGGCATGCTTGTGTTTCTCGTCCCGGCCTATCTTGGGGTCAATGGCGGTGATCAAGGATGGTATAGAGAGGCTGCGGCGGCAGGTCCGGCGCAAATGAAAGCCTATGGCGAAGCCGTCGCGCGGCGGTTCGCACAATACCCCAATATTGTCTGGGTGCTGGGCGGGGATTTTGATGCGCCTGACAAGTCACTTGTTTCCCAAATGGCCGAAGGCATTGCCGCCGCTTCACCCGGCGCGCTGCAGACCGTCCATGCGAGCCGCGATACGCCCGGCTTCGATCTGTGGGGCGGAGAGCGCTGGTTCTCGATGGATGCGGTCTACACTTATGACGACGTTCACAAGCAAATATTGCAGCGAAGCCGTGGCGGCAGACGACCGGTGATATTGCTGGAGGGCGCCTATGAATATGAGCGTGACACCACGGCACGGATGATCCGTCGCAACGCCTATGGCGCCATGTTGGGCGGTGCAGCCGGCCAGTTTTTTGGTAACAATCCCGTCTGGCACTTTTCCGGGCCGGGCGTGTTTTCTTCCGACCAGCACTGGCGCGATGCCCTCAATAGTCCTGGTGCCCGATCAATGACGGTGTTGAAGGCGATTTTCGAGAGAATTGACTGGTTTCGTTTGCAGCCCGATCGGGACCATTCCATCACCGATGTCGAGGGGAGCTACGCCGCCGCCTGGCCCAATCACCGGCTCATTGCGATTTACGGTGATGCTGATAAGTTTCAGGTCAAAGCCGATGTTGTGAAGGGCCCGACCTCCGCCTTATGGCTTGATCCCGCCTCCGGTCACGCGGTCGCTGCAAGCACGCCGCAACTGCAGCAAGGCGTGCAAATCTACCAGCCCCCGCCCGATCGCAACAATGTCCCCCACAGCGACTGGCTGTTGCTGATTGGCAGCCCGGAACAGATCGGGCTCCTCCAAAAGCGGTAGACCTTACGACCTTTCGTGTCTTTGTTAACCGCTTGTCCGAAGCAAGCAATCCTTCGGTCAACTCGTTCTTGCTGCGCATGCGCGCTAGCCTGCTGTCATCATCAAGATGAGGAGTCCGCCATGAAGGTACTTGTTACGGGACATCAAGGTTACATCGGATCCGTCATGGTGCCGATGCTGATCAGCGCAGGCCATGAGGTTTCAGGATATGATTCAGGTCTGTATCAACACTGCCTGTTTGAAGAAGGGGGCTCGGTCATCGATGTGCCAACAATCCGCAAGGATGTGCGCGATGTCACCGCTCATGATCTGCAAGGCTTTGATGCTGTCATTCATCTTGCCGCTCTGTCGAATGATCCGTTGGGCAATCTCAATGAGGATCTCACCTATGAAATCAATCATCACGCAAGCGTTGCCATGGCCAAGGCGGCCAAGGCAGCCGGCGTCGGACGATTTCTCTTTGCCTCCTCCTGCAGCAATTACGGCATCAGTGATGCGGAGCTGATTGACGAGACCGGAGAGCTCAAGCCGGTCACCGCTTATGGCCGCTCCAAAGTCAGGGCCGAGCGCGATATCAGCGCACTCGCGGATGGCAGCTTCTGTCCCGTCTATATGCGACCGGCAACCGCCTACGGCGTGTCGCCATTTCTGCGCTTCGATATCGTCTTAAACAATCTTGTCGCCTGGGCGGTCACAAAAGGATTGATCTATCTCAAATCCGATGGCTCACCATGGCGGCCGATCGTCCATATTCGGGATATTGCACGGGCCTTCATAGCCGCGATGCAAGCCGATCGGGACACGGTGTTTAACCAGGCGTTCAATGTCGGTTCAACCGACCATAATTACCGCATCCGGGACATCGCAGCCATCGTTGCAGACACTGTTCCGGATTGCCGCATTGACTATGCCGAGGATGCCGGCCCTGACACACGCTCGTATCGCGTCAGTTTCGAGAAACTTGCCCGCCTGCTGCCGCAGGCACGCCCGCAATGGGATGCGGTGGCCGGCGCCCAGGAGCTGCTTGCGGCCTATAGTCGTTCATCGCTGACACTTGAAGAATTTGAAGGCCCGCGTTTCCAGCGGATTGCCCATATCAAAAAGCTGCTTGCGCAAGGCGAGATCGATGGCAATTTGCGCCGCATCGTGGATGATGTCGCCCTTTTCAGGGCAAGTGCGTGATGGATAGCGGGCATGGCCGAGGGTCTCGGGCCGGCGGGCCGCGAGAAACCACAATTGGACAGGAGATTCACGCGCTTGCCGCACGGCTCTTTCCGATCTGCCGCAGCCTGACCGGAAAGGGGGTGCGGCAGACATTGGCGATTATCCGCGAGCGCTTGCCGCTTGATCTTCATAGGATTCGCAGTGGTGACCAAATTTTTGATTGGCAGGTACCGAGGGAATGGCTGATCCGCGACGCCTATATAGAAGATGATGCGGGCCGGCGGATTGTCGATTTCAACCACAGCAATCTGCATGTGGTTAACTTCAGCGTGCCGGTCCGCGCCCGAATGCGTTTGGCAGCACTGCGCGCCCATATCCACACACTGCCAGACCAACCCGACTGCATCCCTTACCGAACCTGCTATCACACCGCTGACTGGGGCTTCTGCATGGCCCATAACGCGTTTCTGAAGATGCAGGATGATCACTATCAGGTGGTGATCGACGCCGAACATCGCGAGGGCTGGCTCGACTATGGAGAGTTCATTCACAAAGGCTCCAGCGAGGATGTCTTTCTGATTTCGACCCATCTATGCCATCCGTCGCTCGCCAATGATAATTGCTCGGGGATTGCCCTTCTCAGCTTTTTGGGCGCAGCATTACGAAGCCGGCAAACCCGCTTCACCTATCGCCTGCTATTTGGTCCTGCTACCTTCGGAGCACTGGCCTGGCTCAGGCAGAACGAAGCGCAGCTCACCCGGGTTAAACACGGCCTCGTTTTATCCTGTGTGGGGGATGGCGGCGGACCAAATTACAAGCGCAGCCGGCGTGGCAATGCCGAAATTGATCAGATCATGGCCTATCTACTGCCCCGGGCCGATCTTCCTGATGCCAAGCTCCATGACTTCTGGCCCTACGGCTACGACGAACGCCAATTTTGCTCACCCGGCTTCAATTTGCCGGTCGGGTCATTCCAGCGCAGCCTCTATGGCAGTTTTCCCGAGTATCACACCTCGAAAGACAATCTCGACTTCATAAAGGCGGACAACCTGGAACAATCCTATCATCTCGTCATGCAGGCCATTGATCTGGCTGAACGCAACTGGACACCCGTCAATATGGCGCCGAAAGGTGAACCGCAACTGGGACGCAGAGGGCTGTATGATCATGAGGATGGCAAACAGGCGCAAGCGGACTATGCGATGGCTCTTCTGTGGGTGTTGAACCTTTCAGACGGGACCCAAACCCTTCTCGACATGGCCGCGCGCTCTCAAATCGATTTTGAAACACTCGATTACGCGGCGCAAAGGCTGCGCGCGGTCGGGCTGCTGGATACTGCCTCAATCAGAGATGCGGCCAGCTCCTGTCTTTCTCTGACATAATGCTCGGCTTGTCGGGCCAGGGAATCCCCAAAACCGGATCATCATAGCGAACACCGCTTGCAAAATCGGCTGCATAGGGCTGGGATATCATATAGCGCAGCAACACATCATCGGTCAGCGTTTGAAATCCGTGCGCGCAGCCCTCAGGAATGTAGAGCTCCACGCCATTTCCCGCTGACAGTTCAAGCCCCGTCCAATGGCGGTAGGTGGGAGAATCGGGTCGCAAATCCACCAGCACATCCCAGATTATTCCCTGCAAGCAGGTGACAAGCTTGGTTTCGGAATGGGGCTCATTTTGATAGTGCAAGCCGCGCAGGGTGCCTTTTTCACGCGAGAACGAGAGACTATGCTGTGGGAAGCTGGTTTCCATGCCGCGTTGTTTAAATTCCGCCTCGCAGTAGACACGTGCAAACCAGCCGCGTTCATCCTCGATCCGTTCAGGCTCGATCGACCAGGCGCCCTCAATGTTCAACGGTAGAAAACGCATTTTTGCCTCGCAAGCCTCACGCGGACATTCTGACAGTTTTCCCGCAGCGCGATAGGGTTGTTTTGGGCTCACAGGCCGCCACCAAAGCCCATCCTCCCCCTCTCCGGAAGAGGTAGCGCACCCTGCGCCTTTTGACCGAGACGAGGGTTCAAGGGAGCGTTGCCCATAGCCCGACAGCGGATAGGACCGGCCGATGGTATAGAGGATGCGCTCCTCTTTGTAGTCTCGGAAATATTCGGCGCAATCAGTAGCTTTGCTTATCCGAAAAAAGATCGGCACTAGGACCCAAATATCAACGGGACCGGGCAGGGCGAGGTATTTTTATGACCATCCAGACGCCGGGCATATCGCGGAGTGCAAGCATGGCCCAACAACAAGTCGGTTGCCGCTTGTGCGGAACGCTCCTCAGGCACACTTTCGTTGACCTGGGAATGTCCCCACCATGTGAGAGCTTCATCACGGCCGAACAATGCGATCAAATGGAGCCCTATTATCCGCTCTATGCCTTCGTCTGTGACCACTGTTATCTCGTGCAGCTGAAGGAATATTTCAGCCCTGCCGATATTTTCACCGAATATGCCTATTTCTCATCCTTTGCGACCAGTTGGGTCAATCATGCCAGACTCTATTGTGACGAAATCACCGAAAAGCTTGATCTCAACGGGAATAGTTTCGTCGTTGAGATTGCCAGCAATGATGGATATCTGCTGCAACACTTTATCCCCAAAGCCATCCCGATACTGGGCATTGAACCTGCGGCAAATGTCGCTGAAGCGGCACGGGCAAAAGGCGTTCCCACATTGGTCGAATTCTTCGGCGCGCGCCTTGCCGCGCAGTTGAGTGCCGATGGTCGAAAGGCTGATCTGATCATCGGAAACAACGTTCTTGCCCAGGTTCCAGACCTCAATGACTTCGTGCGCGGAATGCAATTGCTGCTCAAGCCGGAAGGGGTGATCACGCTTGAGTTCCCGCATCTCGCCAATCTGATTGAACACAATCAGTTCGATACGATCTATCACGAACACTTCTCCTACTTCTCCTTGCTGACCATCCGTTACATGGCGCACCGACACCACCTCAAGGTGATTGATGTGGAGGAACTCCCCACGCATGGCGGTTCTCTTCGAGTTTACTTGGCCCATAATTCCAGCAAGCGAAAGGCCGGCCCCCGCGTTGCAGCATTGCTCAAAAGAGAACAGGCCTTTGGTCTCAATGAAATTGCCACCTATGAACAGTTTTCGGAAAAAACCCGTCGGACCAAACGCGACCTGCTGTCATTTCTGATCGCAGCGAAAAACGCCGGCAAGCGTATCTGCGGCTACGGCGCGCCGGGCAAGGGCAACACCCTGCTCAATTACTGCGGCATCGGTACCGACTTTCTCGATTTCACGGTTGATCGCAATCCTTACAAGCACGGGCGCTTTACACCCGGGATGCATATTCCGATCTTTGACCCCTCGGTGATCGATAGCTTCAAACCCGACTATATCCTGATCCTGCCTTGGAATTTCAAGGAGGAAATCATCCGGCAGATGCAGCATGTGGTGGAATGGGGGGGCAAGTTCATCATACCCATCCCGCACGTGACGCTGATTGATCCTGCCTTACTCACAGAGGAGCGCTAAGTCATGAAAGTCGTTCTTTTCTGCGGTGGTCTTGGTACCAGAATACGCGAATATTCGGAAAATCTGCCCAAGCCGATGATACCGCTTGGACATCAACCCATTCTGCATCATGTCATGGAATATTATTCCGACTACGGACATAATGATTTCGTCCTTTGCCTGGGTTACAAGGCCAATGTTGTCAAAGACTTCTTTTTGAACATCCGCCCCCAGACCTTCGCCGATTGCGTCGTCTCCGACGGTGGTCGCAATGTGCGCTTGCTGGAAGACGTCGACCGCGACTGGAGCGTCACCCTGCTCGATACCGGCATATGGCGCAATATCGGTGAACGATTGTGGAGTGCACGTGCCCATGTCGAAGGAGAGGATATGTTTCTTGCCAACTATAGTGATGGCTTGAGCGATGTCGATCTCGATGACATGAAGCAGCGGTTTGAGAAAAGTGGAAAGCTCGCCTGTTTCCTGGCGGTCCGCCCACCGCTGACCTATCACCTTGCCGATATTGCTGAAGATGGTGCGGTTCATGCATTCAGGACGTCCAATACGTCCGATATCTGGATTAATGGCGGCTATTTCCTGTTTCGCAAGGAAATATTCAACTATATGCGCGAGGGCGAAGAACTGGTGCTCGAACCGTTCGGCCGCCTGATCGCCGACAATCAGCTGATGGCCTATAAATACGAGGGCTTCTGGCGGTCCATGGACACACTGCGTGACTGGCAGACATTGGAGGACATGGTCGAAAAAGGCGATATGCCCTGGAAAAAGCATCGGACGCAAATGCAGGCTGCCAATATCGCGCTTGCGTTATGATCGATCTTACCCGTCTCTCCGAGCGACAAACACCGCTCAAGCTGCTCTGTTTGGGCGCCCATTCAGACGATATCGAAATCGGCTGTGGCGGGACGGTTCTGAGCCTGATTGCAAGTGGGGCGCCGCTTCATATCGAATGGTGTGTGCTCTCGGGTGACGAACTGAGACAGGCGGAAGCAATGGCTTGTGCGCAAGCCTTTACAAGCGGAGCGCATCGCTGCTCCATTCAGTTCGGTGGTTTTGAGGACAGCTATTTTCCTGCGCAGACAAGGCAGATCAAAGCCTGGTTGATGGCGCTGCGCGACCGCTTCACACCGGACCTCGTCTTCACGCATGGCGGCTTCGATGCACATCAGGACCATCGGACGGTTCAGGAACTGACCTGGAACGTGTTTCGCGATCAGCTTGTGTTGGAATATGAAATTCCCAAGTGGGATGGCGATATCTCACAGCCAAACACCTATGTCGCGCTCGCTGCGCAAATCCTTGATAAAAAAATCGACCTGCTCATGCAGCATTTCAGCACTCAGCGTTGCAAGGACTGGTTTGATCGTGAGACATTTCGCGCGATTGCCCGACTTCGTGGCATGGAATGCCGCGCGCCCGATCGTTTCGCAGAGGGCTTTCATGCGCGCAAACTGCGACTTCTGTAACGCATCGTTGCTTTCGCTATCAGCTTTTGATCGGCGCGCCGGGACGGTCAGGTGGATTGCGAGAAATGGCATGGCGGGATCAGGCGCGGGATTGATCATGCGCTCGATGAGCCTGCTCAGTTGCGGGCGCAGCGCATAATATTCACTGCGCCAGCCGGTCGGCCTGCAGGCTGGCACAGGCAATCGCATAGCGGCTTTCCAAAACGCCCTGATCGCGATGGATACCAATAAAATCACCGCGCTCCTCAAGCGATGTGCCATGAATGCCCAACTTGATTGCGCCACCGCGTTGTTCGATCAGCGCGCCCATCGTTGTTGCGATCGCCTGATAATCGACAATACCACTCTATTCAACAAACAGCGCCGTGAGGCTGGTGATTGACGGCTCCATTTCAGAAAGCTGATGCCGTTCCGACCATTTGACATTAGATGGCATTGGCTGCGGCATTTGTTTTCAACGCTTATAGACGGTACAGTTCCAGTGGACTGGTCGCCACCACCATTTTCCCAACTGCGCGGTAAACCACTGCGTGTTCGTCGCAAAAATCCTTCGTGGCCCGCTCCCCCGCCCGCCACAGTTGCGCCTTCGGGCTGCCTGGCTGGTATTGAACGCCCGTGTGAATGACGCCGCTATGATGGCCGGTCTGAGGTCCGGCAAGGCGCTCTTGCTTCCTGAGCATCAGAACACGCATCCGGCTCACCGCGGGATATTGCCAACGCTGTTGCCAGCCTGACGATCCCGCCTCCCACAAGGCAGTTGTCGAGTATGGTCTCGCTCAATGCTTTATCATGCTTAGCCAATGCTCGTCGCATGCGCGATTTTCGGGATTAATCAGCCTTGGGGAGACAGCGACGCGCCTATGGTTGATAAAGATCACTTGCCACAAAACAACAGTCCCGCTTTGGCGATCGGCGCTGTTAAAAGGCGGTTGCTTCCCAGATGCCACGCAAGACGCGTGCGTCCGCATCATTTTGCGTTCCTCCGCAGCAGCTCTGCAGCCGCTCAAGGCGTTCAGGCCCATGCCGCCGCTGATCTGACAAGCACAAAGCATCTCATCATCGTATGAAGCCGATGCGCTGCCGCCTGACCACGCAAAATGCGGCTTGCTTTCATTGCCGTGACCGGTGCAGGAAAGGGGTGGTCCTTGGCTTTATCCGCCAATCATCAATATCCGTATCGATCGGGAGGGGCGGGCTTTGGTCACCAATAAAAATCAGCTTTCGGATCTCGCTGTCTTCCTGATGATCGTTCGCCACCGTAGTTTTCGCAAGGCGGCTGATCAGCTTGATGTCTCTGTCTCCGCGCTCAGTCACCGCATGAAGACGCTGGAAAGCCATCTTGGGGTGCGCCTGCTCAATCGGACCAGCCGGAGTGTGGCGCCGACAGCGGCCGGGGCAGTACTCGCCGAAAAAGTCGGCACTGGGCTTGATATCATCAATAGCGGTCTCGAAGAATTGCAGGGGCAGTTCAGTGGGATTGCTGCAAGCGTGCGCATCAATGTGCTCAAGGACGCCGTGCCGTTGCTGCTGCAGTCGGTCCTGCCCGTATTCTGCGAACGCTATCCCAATATTGAACTGGAAATTGCCGCCGAGGATAACTTCCTGGATGTGACGGCCGAGGGTTTCGATGCCGGATTGCGCTATGCCGGATCAATCCCGGAAGACATGATCGCAGTGCCTGTCAGCACGACACTCAACTGGGTGGCTGTGGCATCGCCCGGCTATCTTGCCCGTGCAGGCCATCCCGAACACCCGCGGGATCTGATGAATCACGCATGCATCCGGATCAGAACCGGGCGCGGACAGATTTACCATTGGGAGTTTGATCGTGGCGACGCGCATTGCAAGATCGATGTGCCTGGCTCGCTGATATCCGGATCCACCGATATTTCCATCGCAGCAGCCCTGGCTGGTACCGGCATTGCCTATTGCCTCGAAAAACTCGCCGAACCCTATGTGCAGGCGGGGCGCTTGAAAATCCTTATGCCGGAATGGGCCTCTCCGGGACCACCGCTGAGCTTCTATTATTCAAGTCGTCGGCAATTGCCTTACGGATTGCAGATGCTGATCAAGACGATACGGGAACTGCGACCCCTCCATCGTTGAGCTGAATGAAACGATCCATTGAATTTGCGATGATTGATTCAACTATCGGCAGCGGGTATTTCTGGAAGGTGACAGGGCAGTCAGCCCGCAAGAATAAAATGGAGAGCACATGTATATCCCTGATGCGCAGCGCTATGAAGCTGTCGACTATCGCGCAACCGGACGTTGGGGTTTAAAACTGCCACCGATTTCACTGGGTCTGTGGCAGAATTTTGGTGGCGCAGATGTGTTTGAGACCGGTCGCGCGATCATCCGGCACGCTTTTGATCGCGGCGTGACCCATTTCGATCTCGCCAATAATTACGGCCCCCCCTACGGCTCGGCCGAAGAGAATTTCGGAACGGTGCTCAAGAAAGATTTTCGCCATCATCGCGATGAGTTGGTGATTTCGACAAAGGCGGGCTGGGATATGTGGTCCGGACCCTATGGTCGCGGCGGCTCGCGCAAGCACGTGCTGGCATCCCTTGACCAGAGCCTTGCGCGCATGGGACTGGATTACGTCGATATTTTCTACTCGCACCGTCCAACCAACGATGTCCCGCTCGAAGAGACCGTGTCTGCGCTGGTTCAGATGGTTCGCCAGGGCAAGGCACTTTATATCGGTGTGTCCTCCTACAATCCTGAGCGGACCCGCGAAATAGAGGCATTGTTACGCGCAGATGGCGTGCCGCTGTTGATCCATCAGCCGTCTTACTCGATGCTCAACCGCTGGGTCGAAGCTGAACTCCTTACAACACTCAATGATTTGGGAACCGGTTGCATTGCATTCTCGCCCTTGGCACAGGGGCTCCTGACATCAAAATATCTTGGTGGTGTTCCGACGGATGCGCGCGTATCGAAGGGCGGCTCGTTTAACGAACGACTGCTGAGCGAAGACAATCTCGGGCGGGTGCGTGAACTCGACAAGATCGCCCAAAAAAGGGGGCAATCGCTGGCCCAGATGGCCATTGCCTGGGTGCTGCGGGATCCGCGTGTCACCTCTGCTCTGATCGGAGCGCGGACTGTCGCGCAGCTTGATGACTCGCTCGATGCGCTCAACAACTTGGCGTTCTCCGACGAGGAACTCACGGCGATCGACCGTCATGCCAGTGAGGGAAGCATTGATCTGTGGCGTGATGTGATGCAGCAGAATTAAGGGAAAAAGCCCTCTTGTTCGCGGTGGCAAGAGGGCTTCCTATCTCGGTCAAGAGGCGGAGCCCACCTAATCCCCGCTGCGAAAATCGCGGTAGATATCCTCGCGTGTTTGCGGGACCGCTGAGATGCCACGTTTCCGCTTCGAGGCAAGGGTCTGGTTAATCTGGACGGTGCCCCGTTCAAAAGCCAGGGCGCAACCCGCCAGATACAGAACCCACAGGCGCGCCTTCGCATAGCCGACTTCCGAGACGGCCCGTTCAAAATTGCCGCTGAGCCGCTCACACCATAATCGACAGGTGCGGCCATAATGTTCACGCAGATTTTCCGCGTCGTGAACTTCGAAGCCATGTCCTTCAAGATTCTCAATCGTCATGCCCAGATGATCCAGTTCGCCGCCGGGGAAAATATATTTTACCAAGGCGAGATGCTCGGCGCTCTTACGATTGAAGGCTTTCTTATTCCGCTTCATGCGGCGGGTAATGGCGTGATGCAGGTAAAGGCCACCCGGTCGCAAAAGCCTGTTCACGGCGGTGAAATAGATATCG
This sequence comes from Ochrobactrum sp. AN78, assembly GCF_029909885.1. Lineage (NCBI taxonomy): Bacteria > Pseudomonadati > Pseudomonadota > Alphaproteobacteria > Hyphomicrobiales > Brucellaceae > Ochrobactrum > Ochrobactrum sp. AN78. Next base: position 86,248 of record NZ_JASAMU010000015.1, on the reverse strand, counting down.
TAGTTATCAATGCCGACATGCTCGAACATGCCCACTGACGCAATCTTGTCAAACTGATCATCAAGTTCAGCATAGGACTTGACGTGTATGGTGATCCTGTCTTCGAGCCCAGCGGACCGAATGCGCTCCCGCGCCAATTCCGTTTGCGCTTCCGACAGAGAAACACCCGTTCCCACAACGCCATAATTCTGCGCAGCATAGATAAGCAAAGCGCCCCAGCCGCAACCAATATCGAGCAGACGATCTCCGGGCTGAAGCCGCAGCTTGCGGCAGATCAACTCGAGCTTGTCCTTTTGCGCCTGGTCAATGTCGTTGCTCCAATCGGTGAAGTAACCGCAGGTGTAAACCATGCGCTGATCGAGAAACAACTGGTAGAAGCCATTGGACACGTCGTAATGATGGGTGATCGCCTCTTTGTTCGAACCGCTGACAAAAGGCGATTTGCCGTCGATTGTCGTTTTGGCGGCCGATTTACCTGCAAAAACCAGCGCAGGCAGATCCTTCAAGAGCTGCCATTTCGGCAGTTCCTTGATGCGTTGCTTGAGTTTTCCGTCAATCTTCGCATTGGCCAGATCAAAAATGCTGCCATTCTTGACGTCGACACGACCTGAAACCCAGATATCGATTAAGGAATCGTAATTCGGCTTGAGGAGAAGTTGTCGAACGATGGTCGGATCATTGATAACCAAGGCTGCCCCATCGAAATTGCCGATGCGTGTCCCGTCCCAAAGTTCAATATTGAACTGTGGGCGGATGGTTTCGATCACGGTTTTGATGATCCGCACTGACCTCGATTGAACAGCCATTCAACGCCTCTTTCATCTTTGCAGCCAAAGGCTCTAAAAATATATCGATCCACAATGCTTAGAAGATTTTTTCACAACTTCAACGCGTTGATGGATGCTTTCGATGAATAATCGCCGCCGCTTAATCACACCCGGCTCAATTCTTCGCGAGCCTGCGCGGCCATAACATTACGACACACACAATTTCAACGCATCATCCTGCGCATAAAAAGCGGTGTGCTCAACGAAGTGCGCGCTCTGCTGCGGCGACGATTGTCTTGGTCAGCAGCGACAGTCGATCTGCCGCGAGCCGGTTGATCTGCCAGAACAACGGCGTATCCAGCGTTTGAGCGGGCAAAAGTTCCACGAGCCGTCCCGATGCCAGATGATCCTTGACTAGGTGAATCGGATTCATGCCCCACCCCATTCCCATCAGGCATGCCTCGACAAAGCCGTGGCTCGAGGGGAGCCAGTGCACCGGCCCCTGTACCTCTTGCAGGAACAGCTGTCTGATCCAATTCGATTGCAGACGGTCCTTCTGATTGAACGTCAAGGAAGGCGCCGCCGCAAGCGTCTTGGGCGTGACGCCCGCAGAAAAATAACGCGCCACAAATTCCGGACTGGCTGTCGCATGGTATCGCAGTTTGCCAAGGGCAAGGCGCTTGCAGCCCGGTATCGGCTTCTCTGCACTTGTAACGGCAGCAATCACCTGGCCGCGTGCCAGCCAATCTGCGGTAAACTCCTGATCATCCGTTGAAATCTTTAATAGATAATCCGATGCCTTGGTGAATGTGGCAGCGGCTGCGAGAAACCAGGTCGCCACACTATCCGCATTGGCGGCAATGTGCAGCGTGACCTGCCGGGAGGGCTCGATGTCACGGGCAAGAGAAGGGAGGTTCTTGAAAAGCTCGGTTTCAAGAATGCCGACATTTTCCATGTGTCTACACAGCCAATCACCCTTTTCTGTGGCAACACAGGGGGACGCGCGGATCACAAGCGTCGTTCCTACCCGGTCTTCAAGCTGCCTGATGCGCTGCGAGACCGCCGATGGCGTCACATTCAACAGCTGAGCCGCGCGTTCGAAGCTGCCGCATTGAACAATGGTTTGCAAAACCCGCAACGCGGCATAGTCAATCATAGGTTAGCTGTCCTTAACTTCGGTTAGGATATTTAATTAGGCTAAAGCCCTGCTTGCGTCTACTGCATTCTCGGCACTGTTTTCGAAAGAGACGCACCGATGGACCCAGCAATCTACCTCACCGGCCTGTCAATTGGGCTCAGTCTGATTATCGCCATTGGAGCCCAGAATGCCTTTGTGCTGCGCCAAGGCATCCGCCGCCACCATGTCTTCGCCGTCAGTGTGACCTGCGCGCTTTCCGATGCTGTGTTGATTGTCATCGGTGTCACCAGTTTTCAAAAAGTGGTGACGCTCCTGCCGTGGATTGATCCGCTCATGCGCTACGGCGGTGCGGCGTTTTTGATCTGGTACGGTCTTAAGAGCTTATATACGGCCCTCCGATCGTCAGGCGCATTGGCAGTCGAACAGGCAACGACCACCAGTTTCACCAAAACCATCGCAATGTGTCTGGCGCTGACATGGCTCAACCCGCACGTCTATCTGGATACTGTCGTCTTGCTGGGAACAATCTCGACACGGTTCCCGGGGCACCAGTTCGAATTTGCGGCGGGCGCTGTCACCGGCTCGTTTCTGTTCTTTTTCATGCTTGGCTATGGGGCGTCCTGGCTGCGTCCGATCTTTGCCCGCCCGCAGGCCTGGCGCATCCTTGAAGCGATCATCGCTTGTGTGATGTGGGCCATTGCCTTCAAACTCCTGCGCGGTCTTTGACAGAGATTGACAAATTCGCCATCCGGGTTTGGCAAAACTATCGATGAGGTCACGGGGGGGAACCTCATCGGCGAGGTCATCAGCTGGGACATTTGGACAGGGCCGCACGCGTGAAGGGTTGTGCTTTTTTTCTTGCGCGAACCGGTCTTGCTTGGGAGTAGCGAAAAACAGGTTTTGATGTAGATATAGGTTCAACGAGTGTTCGGAAAAGGGGCGTAAAATCAATGGGATGCAACGATTTGCGTGGAATTATGTACCCCGCGATGATCAAATGGCGGCGGTAAATACGCCAAACAGAAAGTCAATTTGATCGGTATTCGCTTGCTGCCAACCGGTTTGGGATTGCTTTTTGGTGGGATTAGATTGTCATTTCGTGGGAAGCGATTGCGTTTAAGTGGGAATCTGTTGCTGTTATCTGAAACCTTTTTTCCGTTTGGCGAGATCGCAGGGTCGTTGAATGAAATGGCCTTGCCAGGTTATGGAGATCGTTTGCCAATAAGCGGGAAGTGTTTTGCGCACGAAATTATTATGGAAAGAGAACATAATACCGTCATGACGCGATGATGTTGCTGCGGTTATTCTGGCTCGAAGAGGTGCCTATGAAAGGCAGACTGCTTGCCGCAATGTTCACTGGGGCATCTTAGGGAACGGACAGGCAGGAAGCACCTTGATAATAGTTGATAAATGTGGGAGCCTGAACGCCATTCATTCAATGGAGGCGTCGCTATGATCAGCGCTGACTTAGGAAAACAACTTGAAACCTATATCAAGCAACTCGTTGATACGGGGCGCTATGGTTCAAAAAGTGAAGTGCTGCGAGAAGGTGTGCGGCTGATCCAGGATCGTGAGACGCGACTTACAGCGCTTGATGCGTCGATCATGCGAGGCATTGGCGATGCCGATGCGGGCCAAACCAAGCCTGTTGGCGAAGTTTTCGACCGGCTTGAAGCGAAATACCGCGTTGCTGTTGAACAGTCTGAAAACTCAGATGATCGTTGAGTTTTCGCAGGAGGCCGAAAGCGATATCGAACGGATCGCAGATTACATCGCAAGGGATAATCCCAATCGTGCGCTTAGCTTTATCCGGGAATTACGTGTTAAATGTGAGACATTGGCTGCGATGCCGACTGGTTTCCCTCTGGTCCCGCGATATGAGCAATACGGGATCCGCCGTCGGGTTCATGGTGCCTACCTCATTTTCTATCGCGTATATGAGGGGCGTGTGGTTATTGTGCATATATTGCAGGGGGCGATGGACTATACTGCCATATTGTCGGTGGATTGACCCATAGAACAGTGTTCAGATAGCCAATAGCTTTTTTCCAGCACCGATAAGCGTTTTGCGCGATGGGCTCACAGGCAAGGCAGGTATCGGGACGTACCTGACGCAATAAGGACGCAGTCATTGGCCATCACCATGGGGACGTTTGAAAGGTGTCGGCATGGCAGATTTGATTGCGGATACAGAAGACCTTGCGCTTGAAAAGCGATTGCGGATTTCAGTCTTGTGGGATTCCATCAAGGTGTTTTCCCACCTTCCGAAGGAGACCTTTGCGCAACTGCAGATTGGCGCATTTTTAGGTGACGCAGCACTATTCTCCGATGTTGTTTATGGTAATCCTGTGGAGAGAAAACGCAAAGAGCTCCGACCGGGTTACTTTCGTGGATATGATACGGATTGCGAGTTTCTAACGGAATTGAAGAGGCTTGTTGAAAGCGGCGGACGTCTGGACTTTGAGGATGTTACCGAACCACTGTTTCGTTTGATCATCGCGCCCGATGCTTTTAACCCCGACATGCAGGAAACGCCCGAAGTTGACTGGTATGAGGTGCTTGCCACCTTCCAGTGGGGCGGTGCCAGGCATGGGTCCGCTTTGGGCAGCGAAGGACCATCTGTCCGGTTCAAGACTGGGCGTGCTGCTGTACGGCAGTTCGGGTGCTATCTTGTCGCTGAGGTGATGGAATCGGGCACAACGGAATCGGCGGCTCGCTCGATTCTGGAAAAGCGCTTCCCTGAAAGCCTGTGATTCGGTCCATTTCCCACCCAGATTTAATTAGTAGCGCGTCATATGTAGAATATTATTCTACCGATAAATGCAGGTATCTGGCTTTGAAGGAATCCCATATTTTTGAAGGGTCTTGAAGAATCCCTTGATGGTGGCTTCCAAAAACGGGAAACAGTTTTGCTATTTGCGTTTGACGGGTTGCAAACTGTCCGTTTGCGCCGCTATGGTTTGTGCAGCTCGAGCGTCCAAACAATACTAAAAACCCATATATTTCCCGCATGTTGCGGGCCAATGGCGATTGCATATGCATTCATCAAGTGATGAGCTGTACCCTGTTCATTTATTAATTCCGTATTCAAACAACGCCCGAACGCATTCCAAAAGTCAGATCAGGCAAATCGCCGAGAGTATAAAGCGCTTCGGGTTTTGCAATCTGGTTCTGATCTCAGATGACAACATGATTGTTGCCGGACATGGCCGCGTTGAGGCTGCAAAGCAGATCGGCATGACGGAAGTGCCGGTCCGGAAACTCGCACATCTGTCTAGCGACGAGATCAGAGCCTATATTCTGGCAGACAACCGGCTCGCGGAAAATGCTGGTTGGGACAAAAATATTCTTGCCATCGAATTGCAGGGCCTCATTGATCTCGATTTCGATATTGATGCCCTGGGGTTTCTCGATGGCTGAGGTCGATCTGATCATTGACGGTCAGGTATCGGAGAATGGAGAGGCTGTTGCGGCGCTTGATGCAGCTGACCCGCTCCCATGCTGGACCTGCTGTGACGAGAGCCGGCAACATCTGGAAACTTGGACCTCATCGGCTTTTGTGTGCTGACTCTCGCTCGCCTGAAGCGGTTGCAAAGCTTATGAATGGTGTACAGGCGACGATGATGTTAACCGATCCGCCCTATAATGTGCCGATTGATGGTCACGTCAGTGGACTTGGACGCTTTAAACATCGTGAGTTCGAAGTGGCGGCTGGCGAAATGACTGAAGCAGCCTTCACAGAGTCTTTACGTCAGACGCCTGCGGCTGCAGCGACACAACTCAAAGACGGTGCGATCGCATTTGTATGCATGGACTGGCGTCATATGCGTGAGGTGCTTTGTGCAGGGCATGACGTGTTTGATGAACTGAAGAACCTTTGTGTGTGGAACAAGACCAATGGCGGCATGGGTACGTTTTATCGTTCCAAGCATGAGCTGGTATTTGTGTTCAAAAAAGGCAAAGCAGCGCTTATCAATAATTTTGGATTAGGCGATACAGGCCGTTATCGCACGAATGTCTGGGACTATCCGGGGATCAGTTCGCTTGGTGCTTCGCGCAACGAAGAACTTTCGATGCATCCGACCGTCGAGCCTGTTGCCATGGCCCGCGGATGCAATCCGTGATTGTTCGCGTCGTGGTGACACGGTCCTTGATGTGTTTGGTGGTTCTGAGTCGACCCTGATTGCAGCTGAGCAATGTGGACGGTACGCGCGGTTAATTGAACTTGATCCGCTTTATTGTGACACAATCATTCGAAGGTTCCAGCGGGTGACGGGCGAACAAGTGATTTTGGCGGAGACAGGCAAACGTTTCTCGGAGGTTGACAAGCAAAGACGGTGCGAACCTGCCGAGCCATCGCAGCTTGGTGCAGATGAATTGTGTACCCCAGCCAGCATGTACGAGGGCTCACTGTGACGGAAATCAGCAAGAAAGCAAAAAGCAGCGCTGATCTCATCCGTAACCGTTTGATGCCACTTCAGCAAACTTTGCTGGAGGAGGCAGAGCGAGAGATATCGATTGTCAGCGAAGGACGAGACAGGACACGACCGTTGGCAATGTGGTTTTGCGCAAAATGCTGCAAACGGCTGCCAGTGGATCGCCGCACGCGCTCGGTCATGCGATGAGGGCAATCATCGCAGCCCAACAGTTACAGAGCTTGGAGGTTGACGAAGACATAAAGTTTGCCCAGCGCTATAAAAAGTTTCAGGAGGAGCTTTTGGCAATGGCCATCAGGGAAGGGCGCAGCATCGAAGACGTTCTTCCGCACCCCGATGATATTGTGATCACAGAAGGCGAGGGATATCGCATTCTCGGGCCGAGCTGTCGCGAGGAACTTGCTTTCATCAAGCGCAGTGGTGCGTATCGCGATATTCTACTTTTGCAGGTAGCGCTCTAAGATCGTATCCTTCCGGTCAAGGAGAGACATCAGAAGCCGGAGCGGAAGAGCAGGATCCTGGTCAATCAGCGCTAATACTGGCGCAGTTCTTCAACAAGGGTCTGCCGGAACGCTATCGCCAGTCCCCTTCGATGTCACAGCTAGTTACCCAGCCTCTCGCGTCCGTATTACGCTTATTCCGGCAGGAATGCGAGAAGTTGCATGGCATAGGGTGCCGGAGCCTGTTCTGAAAGTAAGACTTGATGGTTCTGTTGAGTACGAGACTAGAGATGGCGAAGCACGTCTCGTTTTGGCTGGCAGCTTCGTACTGGTTGAGGACACACACGGGAAGGGCCATCTCTCGCGACACTCGCCGAGGCTCAGACAGTAATATGGATTTCGTTGCCGAAAGGTCTTAAATTCCCGACTGATCAATGACCGCTACGGTCGCGACGCCGCCATCACAGCTATACCGACCCAAATGTCCGCATTCAGTGAAACGACAACGCGGTGGTTTCGTCCGCAATGGGATACCCGTAACCACCGCACCGATGACCGCAACGGGGTCGTTTAGAGACGGTAAATGAGGCGGCAATCATATGAGATCGAATGGTGCGAAATTGCTGCTCATTGTTTTGCATTTCGCAGCTAAACCATTGATTCATAAGGGGCGCAAAATGCATCATTTTGCAAAATAAAGATTATATATCAATAGATCGACTGGACTCTTACTCCGTTGGTCCTGGTTCGAATCCAGGTTTCCCCAGCCATTTGATTTCATTACATAATCTTCGATTTTTGGGATTCCATTTTGGGAGTTTTAGTTTGTAAACTACGCAAACTACTATTTTTTCGACTGATAAAACCCTGTTTTTGCTGTCATTTAATTTTAGAACAACGGTACATTTTCCAAACCTCTTCGAATAAGCTATATGCTAAGACACCTTTATAGCGCATAAGTTCATCGACCTTCCTGTGATAGGGCGAAGGATAAAAGTCCACATTCCAAGAGGAACTTTCGAAAGCAGCTCGACAACTGAAAGGTGATTTGGGCGAGCTTTATCCATGCACATAAACAAAGCTCGACCGGTGGATTATCGCCTTTCACTGCAGCTTTGCTAAAGCTATGCGCAATGTAATGAGCAAAGATCAACTTACTACAATATTAACGAAACTATTGAGTTTTCACTGGAAGACTCTATTTGCTTGATGCTAACCTGTTGCAGCGATGACTAATATGGGGACTAAGCATGGCACCACCATTCATAAATTCGACCGGTTTAATAGGAAAGATTTTTGAAAAGATACAGCAGGCAAAAGTTCCGCCACGTTACACACAAGACTTCCAAGCAACGATCCTAGGTTATGGCTCTGGCAGCGCTAAGCCATTCATCCCATTCTTGAAGCGTCTTGGCTTTATAAATAGCGATGGAACACCAACAGAAATTTACACACGTTTTCGTAACGCTGATAGCAGTGGAGCTGCAATGGCCGAAGCTATGCGACATGGTTTTTCAGATATATTTCAGAAAAACGAGTTCGCACATGCACTAACGGACGAAAAATTAAAAAACCTCGTCGTTGAAGTTACTGGGAAAGAACCCAGCGATGGAACAGTCAGCGCAATTGTAGGAAGCTTTAAAGCATGTAAACAGCTTGCAGATTTTGAAGCTATAGACGACCATACGAAAGAAGAGATGGCGCCCATTGAAGTGTCCCGATCATTAGTAAGGCATAAAGCAGAATCAACTGCTCCTACGGATTTACGTCTTGCATATACTATTAATGTCAATTTGCCCGAGACCACCGATGTAAACGTCTATAATGCCATCTTTTCAGCTATCAGAGCGAACCTTCTTACCAATGAATAATCAATCTGACCGAATCCGACTCTTCGCCCTGAATAACTTAGCAATTGAGGCCGCGATTCAACGCGTTGAGCGTGACTTTGAGTTGGATTTGGGGCATGTGCCGCCGTTAGAAGAAAAGATCGACGAAGCATACTATCCGCAATTTGAAGAAAAGATTCGTCGAGAAGCAGCTGACATGAGTGCGCACTATCGAGTGTTCTACTGCTTGGAAAACTCGATCCGCTCACTAGTTATAGATGTTTTGTTCGAAAAACACGGTGAACGATGGTGGAGTTTGAAGGTCCCTGAAAATGTGAAAAATCACGTCACTTCAACACGGAAAAAGGAGAAAGAATTCGGCGTTTCTGTCCGATCTCAAGAGGCAATTGACTACACCACCTTTGGCGAACTGTCGGAGATAATAAAATCAAACTGGAGTGACTTCAGCGACATTTTTCAGGATGTTAAAGCACTTGAAAGAGTGACCGCAACGTTAAACGTGCTACGCGGTCCGATTGCACATTGCAAACCACTCGCTGAAGACGAGGTCGTCCGTTTACATCTCTCGATACGTGATTGGTTTCGCTCGATGGGATGAATGCCGTTTGCTACGGACTGGAGATAGCATTCAGGCTCTAGCCCATCGCCTGTCAGTGGCGCGAAAACATACTTAACGGTCTGAAGCGAGACGCTTACAATGCCTCCAATAAGCAATTGTATGCGAAATGCCAGTGCAAAATAGCTACTATATGGTTTACACATCCTTGATAACCCATTGATTCACAACGAGCATCAATCGTATTATTTTGCAAAAAAAGTTTTATATATTAATATATTGGCGGGGACTTTGACTCCGTTAGTCTTGGTTCGAATCCAGGTTCCACAGCCAATTGATTTCATAGAGTTTTTTCTGATTTTAGAGTGCGTTATAGAATTTTTCATTTTGCAAAAATTGCAGAATATAGGTTCTCTTGCTCTTGCAACCCCCTGTTATTATGGACTTTCTATTAAGAACAGCGGTACGAATATTAATGGGAAATTAGGCATTTTTTGCTTCGACATCCAAGTCAGCCATCGTGAAATTGGTTACCATTGTCTGAAATGGGGTGGGAAGCGGAAAGTCCGCTTTTAGATTGCCGACAAGAGAACCAGACATTAGCCAATTGGCGATTTTGCGACCTTTAGCGGTTACGCTGCTTAGCTTTGAGGCGCGACTATCATCGCATATCTGCGTAGCCGTAGGACAGTTCGCGGCGCCAACGCCAGTAGATTGAGAGTGTACATGCCAACTACAGTTGTCATAGGAGACGCGCGAGGAAGTGAGGTCACCGATCCTTTGTTACTTCAGGATGACGTGAGTCCTCGGCGTTCCCGGTTGCAAAAAAGCGGTGCCTCACAGATTTTTTGCAAGCCTCAATTCAACGCTCTGACCGCGCCGGCGAGACGATTTTGAAGTTCTGTGAGGTTGCGGAAGCGTCCTGCCTGCTTGAATTTGGAGATACTGAGGATGCCGGCTTCGATCGAGACTTTAAGCGCGGTCCTTTGTTCAGGGGAAAGCGTGTGACGATGCCTGTCGACGATTTCGGCGTAAATGCGCATAACTGAAAGCGGATGGTAGAGGTCATCATTCTTCCTAGCCAAAACTGCACGAAGAAGAGAGCTAGCATCACGCTCCGCGGTTCCGTCAATACTGACCCCGTTCTCTCGGGCTTGGGTTAGTAGAACGCGTGCCTTATGATTGTCGATCTGGTAGGTATCGAATCCTCCCTTTCTTGCTTTTGCCAAGCCATAGGCATTGTCGATGAACCTGAATGAGATATCGAACTGCTTGTCATTCATAGTGCAAATTGAGCGTTGTACCCAAAATAGTGGGTCCCGCGCGGCGAATGACAGTAGGCGGCAATCGTCGTAAAACTTCTCAATGATCGCGTTTTCGCGGTCGTCACGAATTATGCGTCCATATACGGAGAACTTGAGCAGCCCCTTTGCCATCCTGATCAGGTCGTCTTCGTCGCGGAGGTATTTATCCACGTAGAAGAGGCCGCGTTTCACAACATCGAGGATAGTCTGAAGGTTGAAGACGCGCTTGAGGATAAATTCAGCCAGCGCGGGAGACCGAATGCTCAGATCTCCATCATCGATCTTCACCAGGCCACTCAGTTCATGTCCAGCCAACGAGGTGCGGAGATCCTCGAAGGCTCCAGAGTAATCGAGGATGTTGGTAAGAAGCCAAACATCCGAGAGTTCCTGATAACCGGCTTGCGTCAAAACCGCACTGAAAATTATCAGATCCTGCGCACCTTTATCCAACGCTTGCAAATTCACTAGAAGCTGCTCGACTTTATCGTGCAGCGCACCGGTTTCGTAGAGGCTCAGGACGATATCGCGAAGTTGCCCTCCGCACTTTCTCTCGACAAAATCCAGTTTCTCTGGGTCGGTTAAGTCAGCGTATTTTCCGAGCAAACCGTTCACGGTTAGGTATGCGACGATCCGTGAAGCTTCTTCCCGCATCTGCACGTCTAGGTCAATGTCGATCGTCGTGATATTGCCCAGCCGCGACTTCACTGCCGATAGCGACGTCGCTAGAAAACTTGATCGTACCGTAGCCAAAATGATCAAATTGCTTTTTCTAAGCTCCAGTATTGCCGTTGGCAGTTTGGGGAAGCGCATGACATCGTCGAAGATCAGGAGGGCAGAATCATCAATGGCCTGAAGATATGCAAGAACGTGTCCAATGTTCTCCGGCTCCCGCTGGAACTTGAAAACGCGATAGTTTTTCTGCGCGTACAGATAGCCAATTTGGTCCGCGAATATTGTCTTGCCGTTACCAGCGTCACTGTTGACCAAGATTGGCATGGCCCCCGATGCATTATTGCCCGCGCGTGCGTATGCGTTTCGGCTTCGCGAAATTGTATATGACCCCGGCTCAGTCGAGATATCCGCTTGAGAGAACTTCTCTAGGTTGGGTGCCCCTGAGATAAACAGTCTCTCGATATCAGTGGCGGACACCGAAGCCGACATTCTTGGTGTAAAAAAAACTTCATGCATTGAAACTGGTAAAGTCGCGTACGAGGTGACGGGTGCACCTGGCCGCTGGACGCCAAGGTGGGCTGCCAGCGAAGAAAGCCCGATTGCGTGAGCCGTGCCAAACCTACCCATTCGCGTAAGTACTGGTCGCTTTGTGTCGGGCCTGACAATGAAATGAATCTTGTGGAGAACCTCGCGCGGCAAAAGGCCGAGCAGCCTACGGATGTCGATGTCACTTAAGGAAAAGCCTACGAAGATGACGCTTGAAGCAGCGAGCATGTCATTCTGGAAAGCTCTCATCCATGGCGAATTCAAAAATGGCGAGTTATCTCTCTGACGTTCTGAAAGCAGGAATGCCTTCGCGAACTCCTGCGCCGATGCCTTGCCAACATCACCATAGATATGTAGGAGCTGCGTAGTACCAGGCATTGGTTGGCTAACTGGATCGCTGACACTATGTTTCGTCAGCGGCTTACGACTATCTGAGCAAATGGTCTCGACTACGTCGTCATAATTTGTAGTGTAAATTCGTCTCCACGGCTGCGTTACCACCATCGCCTGATCCGCCGAATAAGCCTTAGTCCGGAAGTTTTTATGCAGGGCGACCATGGTAGCTTCGTCGCCGTAGACTTTCTGGAATTCCTCTGCCGCAGTATCGAGATCGTAATCGTCCGCAGACGGAATACCGACTTTCCCAAGTAAGTAAGTGATTAGCGCCGTCACGTCCTTGATTTCTTCGTCGCCGGTGTTGGTCGCTTCAGCCGAAAAGCCAGCACCCAAGAACAGTATGGATGTACCAGCTTCGATCTGGGAAGTTGCAGGAAGTTTCATTTTGCCCCCATGACAATTTTATCTTTTCCTATACAGAACATGTTTAATCTGTCAGGGCAACATTATCGTAGAGGCGAGGCGAGGCGAATGATTTGCGCTACCTTCTCTTAGTCTGCTTTTCCCCTTAACCGCCCGTATGAAGCAGCGGATTAACTTCAGCTTTTAGGATATCGCAGAGCGACTCTGAATGGTCGGAATGGGGGCGCTAGTGGTCGCACCACTTTATCGCGCTCGTGCGTTATTCCTATGGCCAATAGCGACCGTAGGAGAACTCAGATGGGTATTGCACAATATGATCCTGCTGCACTTTGTCGTCCAGCGTGGAACGCTGGACAGAAGGTCGGCGTCAAAAAGCCCCTGAAACAACCACAGATTTGGGAAATTCGGTTCTCTCTCGATGTAGAGGGGCGCATGCGAGATCGGGCTCTGTTCGATCTTGCGATCGACACCAAGCTAAGAGGCTGCGATCTGGTGAAGATAAGATTGGAACCATGGTCAGCGGCCAAGAAATTCGGAAACGCGCTATGGTCATTCAGCAAAAAACTGGACGTCCAGTTCAATTTGAAATCACATCAGACGTCAGGGCGAGCTTACTTGCGTGGCTTGAACGAAGAGGTGGCACTATTGATGACTTCGCTTTTCCCAGTAGGATTGATCACACCGATCATCTTAGCACTCGCCAATATGCCAGGTTGGTCGATGAATGGGTGACTGCGATTGGCTTGCGACGTGAAGAGTATGGCACCCACTCGCTCCGGCGAACGAAGGCAGCTATGATCTAAAAGGCGACAGGCAACCTTCGCGCAATCCAAATCCTGCTCGGACATACCAAGACTGAGAATACGGTCAGATATCTTGGTGTGGACATAGAGGATGCTTTGGAATTGGCAGAGCATACTAAGATTTGAATCTACATGGCCCTACTAGAGTGGGGCCATATATTCCCCCACATAGGTGAAGTCACGCTTACAAGGCGGCTAAGCGCTCTCCTTTCGGTCATTCAAATCTCAACTCGGAATTTCCAAAAACAGACGCACGTCATACAGTTATCTCAATGGTCAGGAGAAAGATCGAATCCCGTCCGGTGCGCCAAATTCCGCCGATTGCCCTCTATAATACGCTATAGCCACCAAGCGCACGCCCTCGCATCTGTCAGAGGCCGGACCGCGTGTAGAAAGGCGTAGAAATGGCGGCGTTCGGCGGCGGAGAAGTTCGAATCGCTTTCGCTCAATTTGTCGAAGTGCAGTAGGAAACCAAACCGACGCAGAAAGCCTGCGGTATTCGCCGAAGCCCCCGATTTGAGCCCCGGCGTGACTAAGTAGCGACCAGTTCGGCGATTTTGGCCGCGACTTCCGCCATCGACTCCTCGGCGGTGCTCAGCCCAGCTCGGGAGGCTAGCAGGAGGCTGACCTGCTCAAGATCTTCATAGGTCGTTCCGTGAACAACCGGGACGAGCCGCTCACGTCGGAGGAGCGCTGAAAGCTCTTTGTCTGCGATGCCTTCTGCCGGGAGGCATCGCAACATAGCTGGGGTCACCAACACGATACCGACGCGCGAATTCACCAAGCCCTTGTCGATCGCCCGCATCATCGGCACTCCGAGGCCAAGATCTTTCTCGCTGAACCACACGCGGACACCACGCGCTTCGAGCAGATCATGCAGTTCTTTGGCGGAGCCCTGCCTGTCATCCCATGCGTGACAGAGAAACACGTCTCGAAGGTCAGGCTGCGAGGCCGCTAGGTTCTCCACGTTTTCTCGAACCGGCGTGAGCGCCTGCACTTGTTCAGGGGTGTACCACACAGCCGAACCTGCTCCCGACCAGCGCGGCTTTGCGGTGCGGCGCCCCGATCCGCCGCTGCTCCGACCGCTGCTGCTACCTGAGGAGGAGTATGAAGGCGACGAGTATAATTCGCGGCTACCATGGCCGCCGCCATACCCGCCGTAACCACCACCGCGGCTATAGCGACTCCCGCATGCAGGACAGTCGGCTGCGGCCGCCGATGAGCGATGGCCCCTTGCTGGTGCAGTGCATCTAGCCATGCTTTTCATCTCCTTCATCATTCCGCCAGCTCGCGAACCCCATTGATGCGCTTGTGGCCCATTCAAATTGACTGATAAATTGCATCGCGTACGTCGAAGACGAGCAGTGCCTCGCGCCTTACGCCTTCAATAGCTCGGACGTACGGATGGCAGAGATGATCTTTGAAACCACATCCAATCCTGTAATCGCGACCAATCTTGGAAACGCTGACCACTGCCTCAGTTCCATCGGACGTTTTTCCTCGTAGATCACCAATTCGCTTCTCTTTCGAACGAGCCAAGTAATTTCTCCTATACGAGGTCGCTAGACGCGCGGTGTGATGCGCGCTGCCGTCCGAATGTCAGCGATCTGTGTGCCAATCGCCTGAAGGCTTTGGCGCATGTCGTTGAAGACCGGCCTTTCTGCCTCTGGATCGCTGATCGTTAGAATGGCTGTGAAGGGGACGCCACCCTCGGGCATCACTTCGCCAGCGCGGGTCAGATACTCGACAAATAGCCGCCAGTTCGACGAAGGCCCAACTCCCTGCGGGAATGTCTTGGCGTGGACCTTTACCGGACTCCATTTCAGGTCATGTTCGATTAGTTCCGCCTCGACCGCCGGCGATTCTCGCGAAGACGGGAGGTAAAGCGGATCAAGTCGGCCTTTCCATTTGCCTTCATCTTGCTCCTGTTGCAGGACAGCATTCACGTTTACCCGGACGAACTCGGAACCAAACCGGGCGTCCAGCGGCGGCGTAGATACGAGCGTGAGCTTTGCCCGCCCTCGACATTTGCCGCCAGATCCGACCAAGGATGCCGGCCATGGGAACCGGAAATTGATCTGTTGGCCGTGCTGGATACGTGAGGCGAAGACTAAGGTAATTGAATGATCGCCTGTCTCCAGAATCCGTTCACAAGATGGGGGCATTCCAAAGCCGACAAGGTGCCGTGCCACCGGTGCCAGCATTTTCGGGCCCAACGGTTCTGGAATCTCAGCGTGGTGGACTAGCAAACCGATGAGGGTTTCACGAGAGACCTCGCCCTCGATGGCATGATCGAGGACAGCTGCCGTCTTGGCGACCAAAGGCGATGCGTAGCTGGTGCCGCAACCGTCGACTACTGTTCCATCCGGAAGGATAGAGAAAAGGCCGTGCCCCAGCGTCGCATGCTGCGTACCTGCTCCTCCGATATGGGCAAGATCGGGTTTCCCCCCGGACCTAAGCCCAGGCCCTCGACGGCTGAAACGGGCTGGGGCGAAAGGCACGCAACCGCTGTGCCCTGGTGGATTCAATGCCGCAACAGCAACATTTCTTGCGCTCTCCGCTGGCGTCAGGAGCCCGTCGTTTCGCGCAAGTGCAAGGTTGGAAAGGGCCGTTGCCGCATCCACCGGCCACTCCGGGCGAAGGTCTTGGGGCTGGATGTTACCGGCAGAAATGAACACGACGGCATTGTTTTCTTCGGCAATCTGGTCAAGCCGAACCGCATGTGGGCTGTAGCGATCGGGTGCTGCGGGCTGAAGGATGTTCAGACTCATATTAAAGACACGCACGCCATGCCGTGCTCGCGCATCTGCGACAGCCGCATCCATTTCATCGAAGAACTGAGGGAGGCCGCCCGAATAGTAAGAGGCGAAGGCACCAGCCTTCTGCTCATTTGGGAAGACAGCTACGTCAACCAGTTCCGCTCCGTCGGGTTCGGGGCAAGTCCCCGCACCATTGATACCGGCTCCAGCGACGGCGAGCCCGCCAATGAACGTGCCATGGGATAAATCCATGTCTTCGTCAGCCAGCACGTCCCATCGATCGATGACCCAGTCAGACAAAGCCGGGCTTATACCGCCATCGATGATGCCCAGCCTCGGATGGGTCCTGCGGCTATCGCGAACCGGCATAACCGCGTGATCTGGTCGAGCGCGGCTCGGCGTGGCCGGGCGAGCAGAACGCACTACGATGCCGGGCAACTCGATCCGCCGGACCAAGGGATGCTTGTCTAAGAAAGCCAGCAAGCGGCTGTGATGCTGAACATTCGGGTCGAACGGCGCAAGCTCACGGCGTTCCTTCGATGATACGCTCGTCAGCCGTAGGACGGCTCCATCTCCGGCTCGGTCCAGACGCACGGAAAGCATCGGGAGCCCCTGTCGCCAGTTAGGCAGACGCTCCACTGACAGACTTTGTTCAAGGGCGTTGAAGCCGGCAACGAAGGACTCGACCAAACTTCTGTGCGCGGAGTCGAGGCGATCCCACTCGGCACGCGGTGGCAGGACATCGAACAACTCGACCTGATATCCACTCCCCGTCGTCGGATTGGCCAGCCAGACAACAGCCTCGTCGACCGAAAAGTTGCGCTTGTCGGAAACGCCATAGAGTTCAAGACGGTCGATTGCTCCCGTCTCGCTCCTTTGTGCCGAAGGGTTCGGCACCTCTTTCGCCTTTTTCTGGTCGTAACGCATTCTGGTCTGTGTTTCGGCTTTGGCGATTTCGGCTTTCACCTGTGCCAAAGCCGATGGGCGGCCTTCGACAATCATCACGCCGAGATCTCCACCCCCGATTACGGGCACCCGATCACTGCGAAAAAGTGCTCCAACGGGTCGATGGCTCTTCGCCCAGGCATCCCGTTTAAGAATGACCTTGATGTAGCCGATCGGTCCCTGAGCTTGCGCGGAAAGAACCCCGGAAATGGTGTCGATCTGGTCGATCAGGGCTGCCTTGTGCGCGTCAAATTCTCGATCCCGGTGAGCGAAGAAATCTTTACGTCCGCCGCCGCCGCCTGCCTCTCGGGCTTCCTCATAATTGTCCGGATTGAGGACGATCTGGATCGGACTAGCCATTATTCACACCCCAATCGGCTTTACTCGCCTGTCGACCAAGCTGGCGACTTACGGTCGACTTGTCCCGCCCCGCGATTTCACCGATGTCGGCCATTGAAAATTCAAGATTGGGGTCGTCACGCATGGCTCGGAACAGGTTTGCGGGATCGTCGAACAATAACGTCCGACGTTCACTCTGAATGCGGGCCGCGTTGAGCGTCGCAAATTGGCGGAGTGTATCCAGCAATCCCCGTCGATCATCCTCGCGAACCGTGGTGGCCTTTTTGTATGTGCGCACCAACGACTCGATCTCCGCTCCGGTGGAACCTTCGGTAAACCAAGCAATGAGACGTAGATGGCTGTCGGGCGCCGTCACCGGGGGCATAAACATGGTGGCGATCGCCTTGCGCACCTCAAAATCGGGCTTGGGGATCTCAAGCTGAACCTCGAAACGGCGCCAGACCGCCGGATCAAGCAGCTTCGAGTGATTGGTGATGCCGATTGTCAATCCTATGTTTTGTCTAACATCCAGATTTTGGAGAAGGGCATTCACAACGCGCTTGATCTCGCCCACCTCCTGGGGATCGTCGCGGACTTTTGCAATCGCGTCGAATTCATCAAGCAGAAGCACGCAGCGATAGCGATTGGCGAATGCGAAGAGATTTCCAATATTGCGTGCCGTCGTCCCAAGAAATGAGGAAACAAGGCCATCTAGTTTTACGAGAACAACGGGCAAGTCCAGCTTGCGAGCAATCCAGAGGGCCAGTCGAGTTTTGCCTGTGCCCGGCGCTCCGTAGATCAAACACGTCTTTGACGGCACGATATCGATCGTCGCAAGCGCCTCGAAATCGGTCCATTCATCGACGATTGTCTCAACTGCCTGCGTCACAGTCGAATTGAAAAGCGGGGCCGCTCCTTCGACTTCAGACGGGAAGATGATCTCCGCCAAGGCGGCGGCCGTTTCACGATCGACAGGAACCGGCGTGTTGCGGCCGAGTGTCTCGCCGGACAGGTTCGCTCGCGAGCGTTCGATTCGGCTCGGGGCCATCTCCATTAGGCGCTCCGCCGTGGCAAGAATCCCCGCGAGCGATGCTGCTTGCTTTTCCTCACCATCTTTGGCGAGGGCATCCTTTAGCCGCTCGACTTGTTTGCGCAGCGCTGGCGTTGGTGCGCCCATCGCCGTTCGGCAGAGAGCCTGAATGATTGAAAAGTGCTCCATGCGCTAAACCTACGATCTGATGCAAGATTGATAATTTATGATGCATATAAAACTGCATCTTGTTGCATGTCAACAACAATTGTTGCGCTAAGACCCGGGCTCGATGCGTTTCTGGCAGCGAAGATGCGGGATGAGTTCTGTTTGTTGCAACCAAGCCCCATTGCTGCTCTGGACGCTGGGTCTGGAGGCGCAGCCAGGTTGGTTAGGCATTGAGCAAGGACGAGATTTCCATTGAGGCCAAGTTCAAACCCATGCTCGTTAGGCCGCTCCAAGGGGCATGAGTTTTGCCCCTCACAAAAAGAGGGCCTTAGAGGGTTATAGAGTAAATATAGTTCTAATCATCGCCCGGTTCGGCGCGCCTATCTTCTGCGGGAGAACTGTCTGCGTGGCGAAACGAACTATTATTAAGTGGATCAATAGTCGCATTGTGACACGCCGCCACTCCGGTGCGGCGGTTCCAAGCATTGTCACTGCTGCAAACCGTCTGACGAAGGTTCGATGATCGGTCCACCGCCGCCCCGAAGTAGCGGTTGACTTTGCGTGAGTGGTCAAAGCCGGAGACCGAACATTTCAAATCGCACTTCCTGCAGCCGCGTGCGCGGATATCGAGGACGGTAACAGGTCCGACTTTGCTCGAGAAATGCTGGACGGCCCGGTCAAGGCAGCTTTCAAAGCTCCGACGGAGCTCCATCCTGAACTCGGGTGATCTTTACCTAGCGCGTTGCTCCGTGCCGAATTGCATCGGCAATCGTCCATTTGCAGGTGTGCCTCTGCATCAGTGCGCATCTTCGTCCACCTCGCCCTCGTCAACGGCCTATGCGACCGCTGTCAACGCTTATCCGCTGAAAGCCGTCTGTCTGCTGTCGGCCCCGTTGCTGCCGTTTCAGATAAAGGCATGTTTTTTATCTGCTATCATGCGGCAATGCCGGCGATTAGTTGTGATCGTTTCGCATTCTAACTCCGCTGCCTGGTTGAGCTGGTTTGTTCGCCGGAATACTCCGGACGGCTTTTTCAAGTGGATTTCTCGTACTTGCAAAACAATAGTCTCAGTTGACCATTGGTGAAAAATGGCGAAAGTATGATTGGTATTAGCTGAGGTATTTTATGACTCAATCTTATTTGTCCATTTTGAAATATTGGCGTTCATCGGTTGCTGACAGTGTTATTGGAAATGCCTGCCTGACGGCCAAGGAAATTGAAGAATTTCATGCCCTCTCCCGTGAAGAGGCGGAAACGGGAATATTGGGACAAACAGCACTCGATGCTCTGTTTGATAAGATACCGGGGCATGTAGAGCGGATAGGGGTCAGCTATCGACCACTCCATATCAGAAGGCGGTCTCAGCACACTCATAATCGCGGTGACGATCTTCCGATTAATATCACACCAATCATTACAGTTGCCGAGGTGACGCGCCAAGGTCGGATCATTCCCAAATACAGCGTCGTTGCCCGTGATATTCTCGAACCTCTCGCCCAAAATGGTTTCTCGATCGGCAATGTCAAGGATCTCGATAGTGCACTGACCGATCACCCGTTCACTGCGAAGGAGGAGACGCCGAACCTCTGGGAAAATTATCAGAGCCATTGGCAGACGGTGATGGAGGCAGTGTGTGGAGATTGGCCTACGGCTGATCCTGAATATCAGGCCGTTGGCTATGGATTGTTGCAGTCCGCTACGACAGCACCAGAGACCGTACGCCAGATACTGGCTTTGAGTGACACTTTGATCCGCGAAATGCCCGATACACCGCTACTCACCAATTTCGCGCGACAGGCACCGCGAGAGACGGATTCTGTGCGTCAAGCACCGTTTCCATTGGCGGAACGGCTGGGTCATTCGAACGACAAGCACCCAGTCGCGGATCGTCAGCGCGATGCACTTGCTCATCTGGTCACAAGCGAGGAAGGAGACATTCTTGCTGTGAATGGGCCACCCGGCACCGGTAAGACCACTATGCTCCTGTCGGCCATTGCGGGGGAATGGGTGCGTGCTGCTTTAATGCGAACGACGCCTCCACTCGTTGTAGCAGCTTCTAGCAACAATCAGGCTGTGACCAATATCATAGACGCCTTTGGTAAGGACTTTGCGCAAGGTGAGGGTCCGTTTGCAGGACGCTGGCTGCCTGGTATCAAAAGCTTCGGGGTGTATCTGCCTGCCGATAGCAAGGAGAAGGAGGCTTCGACAAAATACCAGACGGCCAGCGTCTTCCAAAAGCTCGAAACAGCGGAATATCTGAGTGAAGCGCGGGAAGCTTATTTGGCGGCTGGACGTAACGCGTTCCCAAATCTTACGCAAGCGACTGTGACCTCCGTAGTTGAAGCCTTGCACAAGTGCTTACTGGAAGAAAGTGCAATCCTTTCTCGTGTTGACGACGCCTATGCAAGATGCCGTGCCGCCGAAGAGTCAGTCCGCGAAGTTTTTGGCGAAAGTCCGCAAGCTGCGATTGCCGCTCTCCGCGATGCTTGGCACTATAGCAATGCGCAGAAGGTTGAGGCCGTTGAACTGTTGCACAAATGGGAAAGCTGGCTTGCAGACGAACCAGTGCTGCTTTCACTGTTCAGTTTCCTGCCGCCAATTGAGAAAAAGCGCGCCTTACGCGCTCGTCTCTTTCTTCGCCAAGCAGCAGCGCCTGAAAATCTCTTATCAGGTAGCCGTATAGACACGATTGATACGGCGCTAAAAGATCAAGTGAGCGACCTTGTCGTAAAGGCAGAAAGGGCCGCTAAAGCCTATGATAATGCCGACAGAATCTTTGGAGATCTGCTGATCCAGCAAGAACAATGGCGTAATTTGGCCAAAGTATACGTTCCAAACGCCACTGATGACGTCAGTTTGTTGAACGTCGACTGTGCGATTGATAAGTCCGTTCGATTCCGGCTTTTTTTGCTGGCTACCCATTACTGGGAAGGCCGCTGGATTCTGGAGATGGACAAGGCTCTTCCGGATCTACAGCGCTTACAACGGAATTGGAAGGGACGTGACGATCGTAACGTGGTTGAAGCCATGTGGACCCGTCGGATGATGCTGACGCCGTGCGCTGTATCGACATTTGCAACCCTTCCGAAGAGAATGATCTGCAGGAACAACTCATCTGGTAGCTGGCGTCAGGAATATTTATTCAATTACATTGACCTTCTCATCGTGGATGAAGCGGGTCAAGTTTTGCCAGAGGTTGCTGGCCCATCCTTTTCTCTTGCCAAGCGAGCGCTGGTGATCGGTGATACCCAGCAGATTGAGCCGATTTCTACGCTAACTGCTGCGGTTGATACCGGTAATCTTATTGAAGCAGGACTCTTGCCCCCGGGTGGTGGGCGAGAAGCTTTGCAGGCACTCCAGGAAGTCGGTTTGACATCACGCAGTGGCAGCACAATGCGCCTTGCACAATCTGCCTGTCGATTTCAACCCTATCCCGAACTGGACCGGGGACTGTACTTGTTCGAGCATCGACGTTGCTTTGATGACATCATCAGCTTCTGCAACGCGTTATGTTATAAGGGTATGCTAGAGCCCATGCGAGCTTCGGAAATAGCTCCGCTCCGGTCGATGAACTATCTCCATATTGACGGGATGGCGATGAAGGCCGGCGGTAGTCGCTACAATCCACTGGAAGCGCAAACCGTTGCTGCATGGCTCAAAGCAAATGCCGAAATGCTGACAAAGCATTACGGTGGGCGTTTGGAAGACATCGTAGGAGTCGTCACGCCCTTCGGTCGTCAAGTTCAGGAAATCAAAGAGGCTTGTTCTGCTGCGGGCATTGATGTCAGCAAAACAGGAATGACAATCGGGACGGTACATGCCTTGCAAGGTGCAGAACGTCCAATCGTTATTTTTTCACAAGTCTATTCGAAACACGCAGATGGTGGCTTCATCGATCTCTCGCCTAGTATGCTCAATGTGGCGGTCTCGCGCGCGAAGGACAGTTTTATCCTATTCGGCGATATGGACACCCTGGCTTCTGCGGCACCTGACAGTCCTCGAAGCGTTCTCGCCAGGTTTCTCTGCAGGGATGAAGAGAACAGATTGAATTTCGCTGTGCCGGTTCGCGCTGATTTGGCACGAAAGCAGTCAGAAGCCGTTTTCCTGCACAATGCACCCGAGCATGATCCCTTTCTCCTGAAAGAGCTGGCCAATGCGCAGCGCCGACTGTGCATTGTTTCTCCTTGGGTCAGTGCAACCACAATGCAACAGACCGGTTTCATCGCAGCGATAAAAGCTGCGCGGGCGCGAGGTGTCGAAATAGAGATTTATGCGGATCCCGATGCAACGGCCCGCAGAAATAAGCCTGGCGAGAATAGATTTGCCGAGGTACGCAATGCGTTGGCAGGAGTAGGGGTGCCGGTCCAGGCCGTTAAACAGCTTCACAGCAAGTTGGTTTGGTCGGATAACGCTCTTCTGATCGTCGGCTCATTCAATTGGCTCAGTGCTTGTAGAGACGGCAATTTTGCGCTTCATGAGACTTCGGCGGTCTACCAAGGCAAACATGTTGGCTCTGAGATACAAACGCTCGAAAATAGCCTCAAGGCGCGTATCAATCGGGAAAGTTACCAGTGTGATTTCGCTAAAGTCCAACGGCTGCAATGATCAACTCTAACGCTAGCCTGGTTAGATATAAGCCTGTATTTGAGTCTTTCTACTCATTCTAGCTGCCCAGCGGAAAGGAGTGGAGTTCAAATAGTTGTAGATTGAATCTACTAACTTCGATTAGTGATAAGAATATAAACTGATTTTTCGATATACGAAGTGTCTATATGGTCCAATTCTTTTGTGCTGTACAGCAGCCTACTATGAACGCTTCAGGTATTAAGGGAGCAAACCATGCATGAACTGTTGAGCAATCTTTGATAACAATTATCAGTCCCAATTAACCCTCGATTTAATGAACTGGTTTTCGCCTTGGCAATTTCCTTTGAACTTAGAGACGACAGCGACGGAGCAATTCGCGATAGACTACTGCATCTTCTCATTGACGAAAATACGCGGCGCGTGGGCGAGGCCCACATTGACCGATCAATAATTTGCATCAAGGACGATGACAGCGAAGAGATTCAAGGTGGCATCTGGACAGAACTGCTTTTTGATTGGACATATATCGAAATACTCTTCGTTTCGGAGCGTCTGCGAGGCCAAGGCTTGGCTTCCCAGCTTCTCAAGCAAGCGGAAGCAATTGCCGTTTCAAAAGGATCTGTGGGAATGTGGTTGGAAACCTTCGATTTCCAAGCCCCCGATTTCTACCTAAAAAACGGCTATGAGATGTTTGCTACGCTTGCCGATTATCCGAAAGGCTCTAACCGGCGTTTTCTTTTCAAGCAGTTTCCAAGGAAACACAGCGCCGTCGACTGATTTCCTAGCCAATTCTTTATGCGCTCCCAGGCGGGGTTCATCCTCTTAAGGTCTTCCTGTGTCGTCGCACCAGAGAAATAGTGCAACTTGGAATCCTCTTTCGAAACGTGATCCGGTTAGCCAGAACATCCGGACTAAGCAGTTCGCGACTGGACGGAACCGCCGATGCGATCTTCACATTGTTGGTCAAGGCTGCACCCGCTTCCTTCGACAGAAAATAATTTATGAACCGCTCGGCATTGGCCCGATCTGGAGCATCGGCTGGTATTACAATCCTGACATCCAGATTAGGCCGCCCTCACGGGGAATGATGTACTCAATGCTATCTTTTGATCCTGTTTTTTGTGCTGCAACATTGGCGAGATAGATAGCTTCAGACCATCCTACGGCCGCACAAATATCGCCTTGGGCTAGCGCTTGCTTATAGCCAGCATTAGTGAACTTTCTGATATGAGGGCGCACTCCATCGAAAAGTTTGACTACACGATTGAGCGCTTCGTTAGAGAGATCATTGGGGTCTGCACCAAGATACAGTAGGGCAGAGGGATCATGTCGGTTGCACTATCAAGGACTGACGTGCCCCGCAACCTATCCAACCAAACGCAGAGCAAAGTGCTGTGCCATCCGAGGCCCGGCAGTCGACAAAGGTGAGCCGGGTTGCCTTCTTCCGAAAGCACATAGAAACGGACGGGATATAGCAGTATCGTTTTGATCGACTTAAGGCCGTGATCGTCAAACGGTCAGGGCTTGATTGGCAAACAGAGACTTCGCGTCAAAGGGCCGCTGGATCACAAAGCATCCACAGTCTCTGCGCGATTCAAGGCCTTGCAAGCCATTGAAAAATCAACGATATTAGTTTGAAAATCGCTTCTGTCCCGAGAGACTAGAAGAATTGGCTGTCCTGACTTTCACCCGAAGGTGGATGCGACCGGGCGTTGCACCAGCCCGGGCACGACAGCCGGCAGATTAGACCCTCCCATTGCCGCGTCAAAGTCGCTTTTCTTTCCAAAACCTGTCGGAACGGGGAGGCCGCATGCTTTACGCTGCAGCATCAAAGTTGAGATCTGACAGGATCATGTCTCGGGGTTGACTGGGCCAGAGCCGTCGACAGCTTCGCAGCCAGCGCCACGTCATTGATCGGTTTGCGCACAAACTCGATATGTTGAAAGCGCTCAGGAATGGAGGATTGATCGCTATAACCGGTCATGAAAATGAACGGTATCCCCAACGCCGTGAGCTGCTCTGCGATTGCTTCCGAGGTGATCGCACCTAGGTTGAAATCAAGAATTGCCACTTGTGGCCGGAACGTCAGCAGCGTGTGCAGCGCCTCTTCTGGGTCACCGGCAAGCCGGACATCCTCAGCGCCCATTGACCGTAATGTGTCCTCGACATCCATGGCAATAAGGCTTTGGTCTTCGACAACCAGAACGGATGTGTGATCAAGCGAAAAGAGCGCGCGCGCATGCGCCCCATCCACAACGACCGCTTCGATATCAGCAACACCGACGTAAGCGGCTGGGAGCACAAAGGTTGCAAACAACCCTGTTGATCGATGTTCGATATGGACTTTACCGCGCAGATCGTATTCGAGCGAACTCCTGATAAGTTTTGTGCCAAATCCCGTGCGTGTCGGTTGCACGACCATGGGTCCACCGGTTTCGAGCCAGCTTATTGCACATTCCCCCGACGACAAGAGTTTCCAGTCAATGCGCAATTGACCAAGCGGAGTGGAAAGCGCGCCATATTTGGCGGCATTGGTCATCATCTCGTGTATCACCAGCGAAAGGACGCTATAGGCGCGATGGTCGAGACCAAGGCGCGGGCCTGATAGGATCACCCTGTCGGGCGCCCGGTCATCGCGATAAAGATCAGCTTCCGTCTCCATCAAAGCCCCGATCAGCCCGCTTTTTGAGCCATCAAGAGATTGATCATGCGCCGATGCCAGCGCGCGAAGCCGTCCCTCCAAGGTCTGCGCATAATCTTCAACATTCTTCGCGCCCATGCCCGTCTGTCGGGCAATGGATTTGACGAGCGCCAGGATATTCTTCACTCGGTGATTGAGCTCGGCGTTCAGGATGCGGCGACGCTGATCAGTACGAATGCGTTCCTTTTCCGAAATCTCACTCTGCCGAAGGATGACATCGCGCAAATAGGTGGCAATGGCGCGCGCCACCGACAGATCGATCTCGGTCCAAGGGGTGGATTGTCCGCGCACGTCTTCGCGCCAGGTCTCAAAACTGCCGCGCGGTGTCAGGCGCTCTCCGAACGGTGTGCGTACAACGGTTTTGGCCGGCTCTCCGGCCCATTCAAGCTGATGCGCCTCCTCGTTGCGAAACAGAACAAGATATTCGCCAAAAGTGACTGACAGAGGAATGGCGATCATTCCGGCGACGTTTGCAACAGGGTGGTCAAGATGGCGCCCGAGATGCGCCGTCGACCAGACATCGCCGGGCGCCTGCTGTTTGGCAATCTCTAACAGCGCGCGTGTGGTCTGCTCGTTGAGTGCATCCCCGGTTTGAAACCAGTGATCATTCATCCAGAGTGCTGCGCCATGGCTGGAAACAAGTTTGGCGAATTCCGGTAATTGCGCGATCAGATCGTCACGCATTGAATTGTTTGTGCTCAACCGCGACACAAGTTCATCAAGCTTGGTGCGCACCTCCGCCGCAGCTCGCAGCGTCGCTCTGCGCTCACATGCGGCGATATGCAAGGAAAAATACTGCCCGAACAGCTCAGACCCGATGCGCAAGGGCAGCGCTGTAACTTTGGGCGTATCATGATGACAGGCAATCAGGCCCCAGAGCGCCCCATCAACGATAATCGATATCGAAAGCGAGGCCGCCACACCCATATTGTTGAGATACTGGCAATGAATAGGTGAAACGCTGCGCAATTGCGCGAAAGACATGTCAACCGGATCCGCACCCACCTCCAGCGCAGGCATGAGCTCCACAGGACGCGATGCTGTATCCGAGATCATTCTTATCGTGTTGCTGATATAGAGTTTTCTCGCCTGAACTGGAATGTCGCTCGCGGGAAAATGCTGGCCAAGGAAGCTGCCCAGTGCAGATGACTTTGCTTCAGCAATCACCCGCCCGGCGCCATTGTGCAAAAACCGATAGACCATCACCCGGTCATAGCCGAGCATGGCCCGCATAAGTTTTGCCCCAATCGAAGCGGCCCGTTCGACGCTGTCCTCACGGCCCAGGCGATGGATGACGGAGCGGGTCAAATCAAGCGCTTGCCTTGCTGTCTGTCCATGATCCGGGCAAGGCTCGAACTCGACAAAGGTCTTGCCCTGATGCGTGTGAACGATCGCATCGAAAAGACCAGCAAGGCGCGGGAACCGGAAGCCGATTATGATCGAAGACAGACCTGGCTCGCGCGCCTTGGCGGCTGCATTGCGAAAATCATGGGCATTTTTTTCCCCCACAATCAAAGAAATGTCCGTGCCAGGGATCAAATCACCCTGATAACCCGTTAGGGAAGGAACGTTGGATGACGCGTACATCAAACGCTGACTGACGGGATCAATCACCAGCATTGCACCATGTGACTGAATTGAGCCCGGAATATGAATAGGTTCTCGATCACAATTGGTTAGATTGACAGGCTCGGATATGGACATTTCAGACGGCACACTTTCTCACAGAGACGATGAAGAACAATGCTTATTGGCGGGGAAGAGCGTGGGAATGGCGGTTTTCAGCCGCAGCGATTTTGTCGGCAAGCCTGCTTCTCTTCGTCTTGCCCTATTCCAGGGATCAGCAAATTCCGTTTATCCAATCAGTCATCCTTGTTATGTCTAAAAGTAACATAGGCTGACATGATCGTCTGTCCACTACTGGACGCTCCGCATGAAATAGGGATGGATTTCAATGAATATTCAGGCATTGCAGGATTTCTCCGACAATCTTCTTTTGATGATGCTGAGCGAAAGTGATCGTCAAAAGTTGGTCCCTCACACCATGATATTCGAGTTGGACGCATTAACCGTCCTGCATAAAGCAGGCGATGACGTGATTCACACCTGGTTTCCGAGTGGTGCCGCGATGGCGAGTTTCCAACGCTGGGTTGATGATGACAATCCGGCGGTCGAAATCGCGCTGATCGGTCGGGAAGGAGCGGTCGGTGGCATTGTCTCCAACGGCAGTCTACCGGCTTATGCAACGGCATTGGTGCGAAATCCGGGCCGGTTCTATCGCATCAAGACCGCAGCGCTTGAGCAGGTCAAGACGGATTCCCTTGCTCTGCGGCACTGGTTTGCCCGCTATTCCGACTGTCTGATGGCTCAGGTGTTCCAGACAGCGGCCTGCAATGCGACCCATACAATCACACAGCGCACCGCCAAATGGTTGCTGGCAGCGGCCGCGCGGACAAATTCGGATCATTTCGAGCTGACTCATGATCAACTCTCAGAAATGCTCGGTGTCGGCCGGACATTTGTAACACGCACCATCGGCCAGTTGCGCGCAGAAGGCATCATTGCGACCGGTCGAGGCGTCGTCACAATTCAAGACGAGACGGCATTGCGAAAGAAATCCTGTCATTGCACCGCGGCGATTGAAGAGCATTACGACGCGGTCATGCACGGAATTTATTGAAAAATTAAAACGGCCTCAGATTTCAAAGCGTAGGTTTTCACAATGGATCAAAAGATGACGCGTGCGCTTAACGCTGTCCCACGGGACTCGGACAATTATGGGCCCTGGCGATCCAAGAGGCATGAATGCACGGATTTGGGCCGTAAACTGTGCAACGCCAGCATCTTTCGTGCCGACTGCCTGTGTTTATGGAAGGGCTGGAAGATCTTTTGGACGAAGAGCTTGTCTGATCACGCACAGGAACTCAACCCGCTAAGCCAAAGCAGGGACTGGATCGCCAGCGGGCGCGTCTCGACACATCCTTTTCATTGTCGCCCACAGATCCGTCGGCACGGAGCGTTCTCGGCTGGCCGCATGATTGGCATCGGCAAAGATTGCGACAGCGCGACAATGACAGCAGACCGTGAAAGTGCACTCAATGTGGGGTTGCGATCGGGAGTGTCACACGAAATGACGCGCCGCCGCTCGCGCTCTCGCCGACCGTCACCGAGCCATTATGGCGAGCGACGATCTGCTTGACCAGATTAAGGCCTAGACCAACGCCGCGATCGGTTAATTGCACACGATGGAACGGTTCGAAAATGCGCTCACGCTCCCCGTCCGGAACCCCTGGGCCCTCGTCGGATACTTCGATGAGGCCTGGACCGCTTGTTTTGACCCAGATTGTTCCCCGTCTCCCAGCATGCTGGATTGCGTTCTGAACGAGGTTTGTTAACACCCGTTGCAGAGCACCTTCGTCTCCCATGACATGCGAACGGTTGTCCCTTGCGAGCAAAGCCAGTTGGTATCCGCCGGCGATGGCGATCGGCGCGAGATCCGCGACTACTGTTTCGCATAAGCTGGTTAGATCGACCGGCTTAAACGTCGTCGTCGTCTTATCAATGCGCTGCAGATCAAGCAGTTGCTCGGAGAGGGCGGATATCCGCGCTGCATCGGCGAGCACGCGGCTTCGGAAATCGCTTTCCGGCATGCCCTCGATCCGGGTCTGCAGGATTGCAACAGGGGTTCTCAACTCATGCGCTGCATCTAGAATAAATCTTTGCTGTCGCTCATAGCCTTCATCCAGGCGCCGCAATGCTCTGTTGATTGCTTCTACAAGGGGGCGAACTTCAGCCGGAACGCCCTGATCGGACAAGCGCCTGCCGCGACTGTCGATATCGATCAGTTCCGCCTGTGCCGCCACATTTGATATGTCGGCAAAACCACGCTTGACGATGAACGGAATGGCAAACACCGTAATCAGCGCAAGCACGCCCAGAATGGGAATAGTGAGAAGGTTTGAAAGGACGACCACGACAAATGTCATGCTCAACAAATTCCCTTTGCCCATCACCGTCAAATTTCCGGCATTGCTTTTAACGTTTCGGATGACGGCGGAGAGAAAATAGGAATTCAGATTGTCGCGAATATCAGCGAAAGTGATGCGATCAAGAATGTCGCCAAAATTCTTGTAAAGCGCGGGCACCGGGCCATATTGCACCACTTCCCCCTTGTCACTGCGGGCAACGAACCAAAGATCAGGCGCAGAGGCACGCATAGCCACAAGCTCCGACGTCTCGACGATCGCAAGGTTTCCGGTATCGTCTCGGGTGATGGCCCGGGCGGCGATTTCGGTGATTTCAGGATCAACCAGGGCGCCGCCATCCTTCGCACCTATGAGATAGGCTACGAAGGCGACCACGAAGAGCACCAGAAAACCCGCCTGAAACAGCAGCAATTGCCAAATCAACCGTCGACGCAAGGAGTTGCGTTGAAGCCGGATCATTGCAGCGCTCGCAACAGATAACCGACCCCTCGGATACCGTGGATCTCGACGCCCGCCTTTGCCTCGCTCAGTTTCTTTCGCAAACGGCAAATATGAGAATCCAATGCATTGGACTGGATTTCGTCATCGAAGCTGTAAACGGCTTCTTCAAGAACACGTCTGAGCACAGTTCTTCCCTGCCGTCGCATCAGCGTTTCCAAGACCAGCAATTCGCGCCGTGGCAAGTCCAGGATTTGACCCTGAACGCGCGCCTCTCGATCGCCAGGCAAATAGAGCAGAGCGCCGACTCTGAGAACCAATGGAGCGATCACCGGTGGTCTTCGCAGAAGCGCGCGCAAACGCGCCACCAGTTCTTCAACAGCGAATGGTTTTCCCAGATAGTCGTCAGCGCCCTGATCCAAACCGTCTACCCGTTCCTCCATCGCACTGCGGGCGGTCACCACGATGACCGGAATATTGAAAGACTTCTTGCGGAGATAGTGTAAAAGATTCAAGCCATCATCATTGGCCAACTGACGATCAAGCACAATTGCATCATGGACATGGTCATCCACCGCGTTCTCGGCGCTCTCCAAATTGGTGACGTGATCCACAACCATATCGTAGCGCGACAAAGCCACGCGGAGCGCTTCCGCCATCTGTATTTCATCTTCGACCAGCAACAGACGCACGCAACAGTCCTCAATCGTTTCTCTTCTACGGTTTGCTCGGTGTGGATTGCAGGAAGATTACGACCTTTTATTGCTTATGTTACAGATCGGTGTCGCGGTCAGTTCGGCGTTTCTTTGGCCAGCCCCGCGTTCGCTGGAGTGCTGGGTTGGGCCACTGACTTGCGGCGACAATCGGGCCCAAACATATCTTGTCCGGGCACCGTCCTGGCACTATTTATGATGGGAGATAGCTGACTGTCACACCGCGCTGGCGAAAATAAGCCTGAAGAAGTTTGCGGCCCGAACGATTATTCTGGACCAGTTTGTCGGGATCGAGAACAACTTCTTTCATGCCTGCCAGCGCCAAAGCAGCCTTCAAACCGGCTATATGGAGATCAATATCCACATTATCCGCCGCAAGTGATTCATAAACCCGCTGTGTTGCTTGTTCAATCGCGCTGTCGGTCATGATCAATTTCCCTGTCCTTGTCTTGAATTCAATCTCTGGTCGGGGTCATTACCCTGCCGAGATATGTGATAGTGGTCGACCGTAAATCTGTGTGCGCCTCAACAGACTGACGCTTGAACCTGTTAGGGCAAAGCCGTCCGGTCAGCAATGCTCGTTTTATGAAGCGGAACACATCAGGTTGCTACCGATCAAATTAACCGGAGCGAAAACAAATAAAGTGAACAACAGTTCTGACAAACAGCCAGCGGTGCGTTGCCATTGAGTTTGACATTTGCACCACCGCATTGCGACGGTTTCTGTCTACGTCTTTATCTGGCGCTTAGGTTCCTGGTCGTCCTCATAAACCGATCCATTAGAAAGAAATAGACGCGCTGTAGCCGGTCGTAGCAAGGCTCTTTAGCGACGTCGCGCAGGAAGCGGCGCATTCAGTCAGATAATCTTCGGACAAGTTGTCATATTCTGCAGGCGCTCGCCGGGATTGAAAGCAGCGGCTATGTTTCTTTCAACTTCCGCTCTTTTCTTCATCCGCGCTTGCTTGTCGGCGGCAAGCCAGCGCGCCAGTAAAATCCAGTCACCACGGCAGAGGTCGAGGGAGTATTTGGCTTCTGACCACTTGCGACTGCTGCTGATCCTTGCACTGGTGTCGATCAAAGACTCACCAAACAGAACACGGTCGAATATGCTATCCTTATCGCGAAGGGCCTGGATAAAAAAGTGAAGCCGGCGGCCATTGAAATTGATGCGGCCCTTCGTTTTGGAACGTGGACCGTAATATACGCAGCAACGCCTGTGGCACACCCAGGCTATTTCTTCTTCGACAGTTCAACCCGGGAACAGGTGTTCAAAGATGTCTGGGGTGGCTTGGCTGACGACGGAGACGGACCTATTGTGATAAAATGGGTGCGCAAACTGGGGTGCGAACAAGGAAATTGCTGCGTGCTTTTCGCATGTCGTGATTGGTGACTGATGTTTTGCGTCGATCTATTTTGAGGCGCGTTGAGATAGCGCGCGTCAGGTTTGACAACCGGTAGGCAGCCACCGCGCTTTCGGCGTTTTAGCTGCGGATCCTGCATTGGTCACCGAGGTCGCTCGCATCAGCCCTGTGGCTCTTGCAGTTTCAACTACAGCAAGTCACTGTAGATTGCTGTTATCCAGACCACGTCGAAGAAGAGCCATACCACCCCCAGCCATAAAATTGTGCGGCTGTCATCGGACCGCATGGCCACACGCGCGACGTGTCGATCAGAACAAAAATGTATATCCAGAAATGCCAGTTTTTAATCTCCCTTAGGCGCAAATTCCCACCACCAAAAATGAACTGCCCTAAGTAGCAAAGCAATCGACCAGACGATCTGCGCGTGCATCCGATCGGTTTTCAGGGGCTGCTGAAGCCTTTTGGAGAGACCGGAAAGAACGCGGGTTATGGACAGGCCGAGGATGAGGCTAACCAATATCCGCAGATGACCGTACGCATCCATTTCAAAGCTCCGTGATCGCTCAATTATTCGCTGCAGGTTACGCTGAAAGCCGCTGGCTTTTCAAAGTGCGGACGCCATCCCTGTGCCCCGCTTGAAACGTGGCCAAGTCACGCTCGAATTTGAACGACATTGTTCACCTTGTTCCAGGCAGGAGGCGTCGATCGTTTGCGAAATCGCATCACAGGAGCTGCTCGCTGAGAAGCGCTTCGAGCCAATCGGCGAAGACCTGAAGTCGTCTCGAAATGTGCTGGCGATGCGGGTAAAGGAACGTCATCGGCAGGTCGTCCGCACGGTGCTCTGGCATCACCTCCACCAGTTCACCGGTTTCTAAATGCTCTTTAACATCGTAAGCCGGAATCTGGATCAGTCCAATACCGGCAAGACAGCAGGCAATATAAGCTTCGGCGCTGTTGACCGTCACTCGACTGCGCAACGCGGCAGTGCGAAGGTCACCATCCTCCACCCACTCCCATTGCTCGATGCGGCCGCTGGACGGGGACGCATAGTTTACTGCCCAGTGATTGCCAAGCTCCTCTGGTGATTTTGGTGTTCCGTGCTTGTCGATATAAGCGCGGCTTGCGACGTTGATCAGCCGCAACTTGCCGATCTGCCTGGCGATCAACCCCGAATCTGAAAGCGGCCCGACACGAAGCACACAGTCAACGCCATCCTGTACAAGGTCGACGGCGCGATCGGTGACACCGAGTTCGATGTCGATTTGGGGATAGTATTCCAGAAAGCCGGGCAAGGCGGGCGCGATGACCAGTCGACCGATGCGCCCCGGCACGTCTATTCGCAACCTCCCGGAGGGTTTTGCCGAAGTCTGCCGGAACAAGTTTTCTGCGTCCTCGACATCGGCGATGACCCGTCCACAGCGCTCATAAAAGGCAGCGCCGTCTTGTGTGAGGGACACCCTACGCGTCGTGCGATGAAGCAGCCGTGCTCCGACACGCGCCTCCAGTTCGATAATGGCGGCAGATACAGAGGATCTGGGAATGCCCAGAGTGGCGGCTGCTTTTGTAAAACTCGCGCATTCGACGACGCGTGTGAAGATGCAAAACAGATCAATGCGGTCCAATCGGTTATAC
Source organism: Ochrobactrum sp. AN78 (assembly GCF_029909885.1). Classification (NCBI taxonomy): domain Bacteria; kingdom Pseudomonadati; phylum Pseudomonadota; class Alphaproteobacteria; order Hyphomicrobiales; family Brucellaceae; genus Ochrobactrum; species Ochrobactrum sp. AN78. The sequence goes on along the minus strand of NZ_JASAMU010000015.1, from coordinate 52,318 downwards.
CCCCTATTAGCCTGATTTCCTGACAAGTGATGTCAGAATGATCGTCTTTATCAAAAAATTCCAGACGATTAGCTTTCTTTGTAAGCGACCGCCATTTCGGTCGTAAAACCGGCAAAGGAGGCGAACCATGACCGACCACAGCATCAAGGGAAAAACCGTCATCATCGCGGGCGGAGGGAAAAACCTTGGCGGGCTGATTGCCCGGGATTTGGCCAATTCTGGCGCGAAGGCCATTGCGATCCACTATAACAGCTCCTCCTCCCAAGTCGACGCCGATGCGACGATGGCTGCCGTTAAGGCTGCCGGAGCCGAAGCAGTCGCATTTCAGGCAGACCTGACAACGGCCGGAGCAGTCGAGAAGCTGTTCGCCGACGCTATCGCCGTGATTGGCAAACCAGACATCGCCATCAACACGGTCGGCAAGGTCCTGAAGAAACCTATCCTCGACATCGACGAAGCCGAATATGACAAGATGACCGCGGTCAACGCCAAGACCGCCTTCTTCTTTATCAAGGAAGCGGGAAGGCATCTAAATGACAACGGCAAGATTTGCACGCTGGTGACGTCGCTGCTTGGCGCCTTTACGCCATTCTATGCTGCCTATGCGGGTACCAAAGCACCGGTTGAGCATTTCACGCGCGCGGCGTCGAAGGAGTTCGGCGAGCGAGGCATCTCGGTAACGGCGATTGGTCCGGGACCGATGGACACACCGTTCTTCTATCCGGCCGAAGGCGAGGATGCGGTTGCCTATCACAAGACGGCAGCTGCACTCTCAAGCTTCTCCAAGACCGGCCTCACCGATATAGAGGATATCGTTCCTTACATTCGCTTCATGGTTTCGGAAGGTTGGTGGATGACCGGCCAAACCATACTGGTCAACGGCGGCTACACCACCAAGTGAAAATGCGCTCCGGCAATCGCGAGGCCGCCGGGCCTCGCCAGGACCAATCCGTTCGCACCGGTGTTCGACGTGCGGTGCCAGCATTTCCTGTGCGATGGAAGCAATCGCAACGCGTGCCTATCGGTCAGCCGACCAAATGCCGCCACTTCTCACCGAACACAGGGATGTACTTTTCGACACGAACGGAACGCCGGTCTATACTTCCCATGGCGAGCTGGATATCGTCCTTTCAACGCAACCAAAGACATGGAAACAGCCCCAGTGCGTTTTTTAAAAGGGAGATCCATTCATGCATATGGCGATGGTAATCGCCGGCGGCTTTGTCCTGCTCGGCCTGTTTCTCCTGTTTGGCCGGCTATGGGGCGAGCCCGATCTCGCCATAGCGGCTAAGCTCTTCATCCCGGCGTGGCTCGTCGTCTCGCTTGTAAACATGTGGGTGGGCGTGGCGAAGGCCGGTTATTCGGTGCGTGACGAATTGCCAATCCTGGCGGCTGTCTTTCTCGCGCCGGCGGCGATTGCCGGCGTCATCATCTGGCGTTTGGCGCGGTGAGGAGCAACCATGTCTGACCACGCTTCTTACCATCATCCGCTGCTTCGCCGGCGCGACGGCCACCATGCCAAGGTCAGCTACGCCGAGTTGTTCTTCGATCTCGTCTATGTCTTCGCGGTTACGCAACTCAGTCATGAGCTTCTCAATGATCTGACGCCGGCCGGCGTGATTCAGGCGTTGATCCTGTGGTTCGCGGTCTGGCTCGGCTGGCAATATACTTGCTGGGTCACCAACTGGTTCGACCCGGAGACCCCGCGCATCCGCTCGTTGCTGTTCGCGGTCATGCTGGCGGGTCTCGTCATGGCTTCGGCCATTCCAAGCGCCTTCGACGAACGCGGGCTGGTCTTCGCGCTCGCTTATGTCGCGATTCAGGTCGGGCGAACAGCCTATATCGTCTTCGAACTCGGCAAGTCTCATCCGCTCGCAGCCAATTATCGCCGCATGCTCGGATGGCTTACGATTGCGGCTCTGTTCTGGATCACCGGTGCGTTTTTTGAAGGCTGGACCCGCGCATGTTTATGGGCAATCGCGGTCCTTTGCGAATATGTTTCGCCAATGTTCGGGTTTGCGCTTCCCGGTCTCGGTCGCTCCAAAACCAGCGATTGGACCATCGATGGTGGCCATCTCGCCGAGCGGTGTCAGCTTTTCGTGATTGTCGCGCTGGGCGAGACGGTGCTCGCCACGGGAGCGACGCTGGCCAAAGCGGAAAGCTGGAACGCAGCCATCCTCTCCGCGCTGCTCGCCACCTTCCTCGGCACGCTCGCGATGTGGTGGCTCTATTTCGGAACGTCGAGCGAGGACGCGACCGAGACCATCACCCACGCGGACGATCCGGGACGCATCGGTGCTTATTTCCACTATCTCCACGCAATTCTTATCGCCGGCATTATCGCCACCGCCGTCGGTAACGACCTCGTGCTCGCTCACCCACACGACCCGGTGAAGGGGACATATGCGCTCGTCTTGGCCGCCGGCCCGGCGATCTACTTGCTCGGCAGCGCCATCTACAAGAAGATCGTCTACAGCGTCGTGCCCATATCCCACATCGCCGGGGTGGTTCTCCTTGCTGCGCTTGTTCCCCTCGCACACCACTTGGATTTGCTCAGCATGGGGTGGCTGACAACAATCGCCATGCTGGCAGTGAGCGTTTGGGAGGGGCGTCTGCTGCGCAAGCACCGCGTGGGTCGGTTCACGCGTCACCCAGTGCAATGAGAGGAAAAGCAACAAGAAGCTGTCGATGGAGAGGGCAGGGGCGGAGGTGGCTGGATATATCTGGGGCATGGGCCCGCACGCCTTTCCCCTTCTGCTCCAGCAGCCGGGAAAAGAAGCCATGCGTGCCAGGCTCCGGCTATCGTGCTTTCGCACGCGCCAAATCTGGGAGTTCATTCATCTCTGGGTCCCGAGCGCCATTGCTCGCGGCGTTGAGAACGGCCTTAACCGAAGCCGTGGCGATGTCGTCGTCGATGCCGATCCCGAACACCTTGCGACCATCACGAGTTCGGCATTCAAGATAGGCGACCGCTTGCGAGTCTGTGCCGCATTTCAGGGCATGTTCGTGATAGTCGAGGACGTCCAGCGCAACGCCACAACCGTCCTCAAGCGCCGAGACCGCACTTGAGATCAGGCCATTCCCGCGACCCGTGACCGCAAACTCGCGCCCCTTGTGGCGGATGCGACCAACAAAGACGCGCTGTTTCCCGGCGTTGCGCGGGTTTCCACCCCGATAACCGACCAGTTCGAACGGTTGCGGACCGGTCAAATTGTAAGCTTTTTCGAAGATCGACCAGATCATAGCCGCGGTGATTTCCTTGCCGGTGCTATCAGCGAATTCCTGGACACGCCGGCTGAGATCGATCTGTAGCGACCGGGGCAGTTTCAGACCCTTGTCATGCTCGACCAGCCAGGCGATCCCCCCTTGCCGGACTGGCTATTGACACGAATGACGGCCTCATATGTCTCTCCTATATCCGCCGGATCGACTGGCAGATAGGGCATCTCCCAAATACCATCATTTCGCTGCCCATGGGCAGCGAAACCCTTGCGGATTGCATCCTGATGCGACCCGGAAAAGGCCGTGTGCACCAGCTCACCCGCATAGGGATGACGCGGGTGCACTGGCAGTCCATTGCAATGCTCGACTGTCTTCACCACACCGCGGATCGCGGGAAAATAGAGCTTCGGATCGATCCCTTGCGTATAGAAATTCATTGCCAACGTCACCAGGTCAACGTTGCCGGTCCGCTCGCCGTTGCCGAACAGACAGCCCTCGACACGATCGGCTCCAGCCAGCAATGCCTGCTCAGCGGCAGCCACGGCGGTGCCGCGGTCATTGTGCGGATGGACGCTAATCACCACGGCGTCACGGCGCGAGAGAGTGCGGCAGAACCACTCGATCTGATCGGCATAAACGTTGGGCGACGCCACCTCAACAGTCGCCGGCAGGTTGAGGATCGCCGGTCGCTCGGGCGTCGGCTGCCAAACGTCAAGCACACGTTCACAAATTTCGAGCGCGAAATCAGGCTCGGTAAAGCAGAACGTCTCGGGCGAATATTGAAAGGTCCAGTCGGTGCCGGGCCGTCTCAGGCTCTCCTCCAGCATCGCAGTGACGCCGGTAACGGCCAGATCCACGATCTCATGCCGCTCCATCCCAAAGACAACCCGTCGGAACAACGGCGCCGTTGCGTTATAGAGATGGACGATCGCTTGTTTCGCGCCATCCAGGGAGGCGAACGTACGGGCAATCAGATCCTTCCGCGATTGGGTAAGGACCTGGATCCTCACGTCATCGGGTATCCGCGCGTCTTCGATCAGAGCGCGGACGAAGTCAAATTCGGTCTGCGATGCCGATGGGAACGCGATCTCGATTTCCTTGAAGCCGATGGCGAGCAGCATGTCGTAAAAGCGCAGCTTGCGTTCGACGTCCATGGGATCGGCAAGCGCCTGATTGCCGTCGCGCAGATCGGTGGACAGCCATCGGGGCGCTTTCGTGAGGTGGTTGGACGGCCACGTCCGATCCAGCAATTCGATGGGCGATACGAAAGGACGATATTTGGTTCCGGGATTGGTCAACATGGCGTGATCCATTTCAGTGCGATGCAGGAGGATTCGACACGGCAGAATACGATCGTCGGGAAGCCGTCAGGCCCGACGACCGCCGGTAAGTCGCAGCACACGGGAAATCACCGCACAAGGAAGCGTGCGGGCCACGCGCGCAAAGATCACGTCAAAGACCATAGATTGCGGCTCTTCGATGCGGCCAAGCAGACGGTTGCGGGTGAACACCTGACGAAGGACTTTCTGTTGTTGGATGACCTAGCCTAGTGATCCCACAGATGATATTCTAGCGCCGGATGATCAATAATCATCGCAAAAGGATCAAAATTTGAGGAACGGCATAACCATCACGAACGAGATCGCCGTCATTTCGCACGACGAACATCGATTTTCGGGGCCCAAGCACAGCCACGCGGAGGCTCAGCTTCTCTATGCAGTCAGCGGGGTTATATCGATCACAACCGGTGAGGGCACTTGGGTCGTCCCGCCCAGCCGGGCCGTCTGGCTTCCACCCGGGTTGGAGCACGAAACCTCTAGCCATGCGGGTGTACAATTCCGCTCACTTCTGATTGACACAAGCGAAATGCAGGGGCTCCCTGACGAATGCGTTGTCGTGGCAATCACACCGCTCCTCCGGGAATTGATCCTGAAGCTTGCCAGCCTTGCCGATAACCCGGCAAGTCGTGACAGGACGAACGCCGTCGTCAGGTTGCTCCTGATGGAACTTTCCTTTCAATCCGCGCAGCCACTCAGTTTGCCGACGCCGAAGCATTCCCAGCTTGCGCAACTGTGCGAGCAATTCCGCAATGATGTGGCAGAAAACCTCTCCATTGAAGATGCCGCAGCTCGGATTCACATGAGCAGAGCGACCTTTATGCGGCTGTTTAAGCGTGAAACCGGCATGGGTTTCGGGCATTGGCGCCAACAAGCCCGGCTGCTCGATGCGTTGACGATGCTGGCTGAAGGAAAGAGTATCCTGGATGTCGCTTTTGAGTGCGGTTATAGCAGCCCGAGCGCCTTTTCCGCCATGTTCCGCCGGTCACTCGGATGCTCGCCCAGCGCTTATTTCTAACGGTACTCCTACGCGCGTCTGCTCGTCACTTTATTGAGCGCAGGGGTTGCGCTTCTGCATCCGGGGTTTCGCTATCTGAAAGCAGAGTGTCCGCTTTCCTTGAACAATCCCGGCGCCGGTAAGCGTACAAAGCCTCCGAGGAAGGAACCCGCCGACCACAGGTTGCGGCTATGGAGATTCTATTGACGGCTGATGGGAGCGTTGACGCGCCCGCAGCCAGAATGGATAACTATGCCCACGGTCGGTCTCTTCCTCGTTTTCGATCAGAGCCGGACGGTGAGGTCACACCCCGCATTGGTTATTCCGAGAGCACAAAACCGAAGTCAGCTCCCAAGTTATGTCAGGGCAATGGCATTATAAACGAGATCGCTTCTGGTTCGCGTCCAACCAAGACCGCGAAGCGTGTGACGCGAGGTCAGCTTTGCGCGCAATTGCCGTCATCTGGCCCCTAATCGCCTTTGCCTCCAGGCTGAGCAACCTCAGTCCTGTGAGCTTCGCGACGCCTAGAGGGGCTGAACGAGCCAAATTAGAGAGACACCAACTCGCACCAAAATTCGCTCTACTGGAAGCCATCACTGCCGAACAGTGACAAAGGCAATGTTCCAGAGACGATACTGAAGAGACCATTTCAGAAGCCCAAAAGACACGCGAAGGTTATCCTCGCAATATTGGAGGAGCCCCGAATAGCAGAACAATGAGGGCTATGCTCATCGAGGAGGCCGAGATTACTGCCAGACTGATTGGCGCGAGGTGCTCGCCGCCGAGCAAATTGACCAGGCGACTGGCTACCTGAGATGGTCCAAATATCGCGCAAATAAAAGCTGCAGAACCTGAAAGACCGAGCGCACCCAGCATCGGCACCATATGGACCAGAATGGCGGTCGCAATGAGAGCCTGTAAAGAGAATGCTACGAGGACCAGCACCAATCCCTTGCGTTTTTGATGGGCTGGCAGATCACCTGAAAAGGCGGTTGTGACTGTTCCATTCGTTGATCGCTTCCGACCACTCTTTGCAATAGAACGCGCGAGCAAAAGGTGTACCGGCACGCAGAGAAACAAGTGGAGGCAAGCCAACAGTAAATAGGTCTGTTGCCAGGTGAGCCAATGCTAAAGGGTTATTGTAATGGGCCAGAAAATTGTCGAGGCAAAGCCTGCAATCCGTGTCAGATAGAGGATGCTACGCTGGGCAACATTTGGCGCTAATTGCCCAATAATGCGAAGGCAGCTCCATATTGGACGAGGTTCGCGGCGATTTCGATGATCGTCAGCGTGCCAGTAAACACCAAAACACTTGAAGAAAACGAACACAGTATGAGAGCGACTGTGGCCAGTATCGAACCTATCGTCATCATGCGACCTGCACCGTACTGATCAATGCATTTGGCTAACCAGGGAGCCAGGAATCCTCCTGCCAGCAGGGCAACTGACAGCGCTCCGAAAATCCATTCGTTTTAAACGGAGAAGTCCCGCGCCATGGACGGTCCGAGAAGGCTCAAGGAAACCGATATTCTGCGTCAGTCCGAGTCCAGCAATGGCCACAATGGGAAGTCGTTCAACGCTCATATTGATTTCAACGAAACACGCTTTTCGACTTTGGCCGCTTCTTCCTTGCGCTCGCTATAACGGTCTGTGAGATGATCCGAGATGCCACGCGTCAGAAGTGTAAACTTCATTAGTTCTTCCATCACATCGACCACGCGATCATAAAATGATGAGGGTTTCATCCGTCCAGCGTCATCAAATTCCTGCCATGCTTTTGCGACGGATGACTGGTTTGGAATGGTGATCATTCGCATCCAGCGCCCAAGAATGCGCATCTGATTGACCGCGTTGAAGCTCTGCGATCCGCCTGATACCTGCATCAATGCCAGAGTTCGGCCCTGCGTCGGACGAATTGCTCCACCCGGCAAAGGAATCCAGTCGATCTGCGATTTCATGACAGCGGTCATGGCTCCATGCCGTTCAGGACTGGTCCAGACTTGCCCTTCTGACCAAAGCATTGCCTCACGCAATTCTTGTACCTTCGGATGCTCTGCTGAACCGTCGTCTGGCAAAGGAAGGCCATTGGCATGAAAGATACGCGTTTCGGCACCCATCGCATCGAGAAGGCGCTGCGCTTCCAGCGTCAGAAACCGACTATAGGAACGGTCACGAAGTGAGCCATAGAGCAAAAGGACACGAGGCTTTTGCTTTGGAAAGTCAGCGCGTAGTGCATCCAGGTTGGGCAATGCGAAGGAATTCTGATCGAGGTTCGGCAGGTCCATGTCAGCGCGACTTTCTTTCATAGGTGATGACTTCTCCGTCCTCTTTGGTGAATGACGACACCGGGTTTTCCAGAATGTTGAGAACCAGTTCTGACGGACGGCACAGTTTGGTGCCAAGTGGCGTTTCCACGATAGGACGATTGATCAGGATAGGATGCGCCATCATGAAGTCGACGAGTTCATCATCGGTCCAGTTGAGATCGGACAATCCCAACTCGGCATAGGGTGTGCCTTTCTCGCGAAGGAGTTGGCGAGGCGTCATCTGCATTGCTCGAAGCAGTTTGACCAGTTGTTCTCGCGAAGGCGGATGTTGCACATATTCGATGACGAGAGGCTCTTCGCCGCTGACACGGATCAAGGCCAATGTGTTGCGAGACGTGCCACAATTCGGATTGTGATAGATCGTAACTGACATCAGAGTTTTCCTGTTTCGGTGACTGGCTTTTGATTGGCGCCGCGTTCGTACCAGCCCTTGGACCGGTTCACGATCCAGACGACCGAGAGCATGACCGGCACTTCAACAAGAACGCCAACCACTGTTGCGAGCGCCGCGCCAGATGAGAAGCCGAAAAGGCTGATTGCGGCTGCTACTGCCAGTTCGAAGAAGTTTGAAGCACCAATCAAAGCCGAGGGACCGGCGACGCAATGTTGCTCGCCTGAAATGCGATTCAACAGATAAGCGAGGCCAGAGTTGAAATAGACCTGGATGAGGATCGGGACGGCCAGCATCGCAATGATCATGGGCTGTGCGATGATCTGCTCTCCTTGAAATCCGAATAGCAGAACAAGTGTCGCCAAAAGCGCAATCAGAGACAGCGGCTGAAGCGTTCTGAGCATTGCGTCGAAAGCTCGTTCTCCACCGCTGGCGAGAATGCTTCTGCGCAGGAATTGCGCGATAATCACCGGAATGACGATATAGAGGACAACCGACAGAACGAGTGTTGCCCACGGGACAGTAATCGCAGACAGTCCGAGCAGTAGCCCGACGACAGGGGCAAATGCCACAACCATGATCGCATCGTTCAGTGCGACCTGGGATAGCGTGAAATGCGGATCACCCTTGGTCAGGTTCGACCAGACAAACACCATTGCCGTGCAAGGGGCGGTCGCCAGAATAATCAGCCCAGCGATGTAGGAATCGATCTGGCCTGAAGGCAGATAAGGGCGAAACAGCCAGCCGATAAATAGCCAACCGAGAAGCGCCATAGAGAATGGTTTGACGGCCCAATTGATAAAGAGCGTGACGCCAATGCCACGCCAGTGCTCCGTGACCTGTCTCAAGGCGCTGAAATCGATCTTCAACAACATCGGAATGATCATGAGCCAGATGAGAATGGCGACCGGAATGTTGACCTTGGCGATTTCAGCCGAGCCTATGGCGTGAAACACCGTCGGAAAGAAATGACCAAGAGCTACGCCAGAGACAATGCAAAGAGCCACCCAGACAGTCAGATAACGTTCGAAACTGGACATCAATCCTTCTCCACTATCGTGATTTCCTGGCCCAATATTGAACGTGCAAGGTTGTCCGTGCCCCAGAAGAGCACGCTATAGATCCGATCTCTCATTTTATCAGTCCGTTTGGTGGAAGTCTGGATTCAGGCCCTATGTTATTGTGTCGCCGCGTTCGGTTCGCAACAGGGCGCCAGGCTTTGTAGGAGGGGAGCGCAGAGTTCAGCACTTCCGCCACAGCAGTCCTTGATCATAAAAAGTGTCAGCTCGCGAAACCGGTCGAGATCAGCTCGATAGATAATCGAACGGCTCTGACGTTCGCTGCTGACGAGACCTGCGCGAGACAATGTCGCCAGGTGCGCAGACATCGTGTTCTGCGGAACATCCAGCATGCGCGCCAATGCACCGGCGGGAATCCCCGCAGGTTCGTGTTTCACCAACAGCCGAAATGTATCCAATCGCGTCGGTTGGGCCAAAGCGGCAAAAGCCGTAATCGCTTCATCGTTTTCCATATATCCAGAATAATGGATGCAAAGGGACTGTCAAGAGGCGAAATGTCTTGATTACATTGTCGCTGGTCCGTGTTCATTTTTGGCCGGAAGCTAAGGCAAATTACTTAAACTCTCTGTTTGTTGATTTGAAGATTGACCGAAATGCCCTTGCCGTCGTCGGGGATAGCCGTGGCGATATTCCTATGCTCAATCTTGCCTGCCGAAGCTATTTCGCAGGCGAGCATCTGCCGTCCGAATTGAGCCATGCGAAACATTGGCGTGACGCAAGCATCGAAGCCATCGTCTCAGATATGCCCGACTAATTTACACATGGGCTGTTCCCTTCGCGCCGCGGGTTGCCATCGCCCGCCGGGACAGCGGGCGTCTGGAACCGGCACTTAGCCGTCTGCCGGGATTGCGCGCAATTCCATTCCTTCCGATGCTGCGGATGAAAACCTGAAAGCGGACTTTCCACGGCGACGCAATCGCGATGCAAATGAGAAGAGAAATCGCATCGATGAGGCGGAAATCCCCCCGCTGTTAACGAGGGGAATATCAGAGCACAGCAAGAATTCACTCGTGATTACTTGTAGGCGGAAACGACAATCTCAATCAACGTATCGCCACCCAGATCCGCAACGCCAACGGTTGCTCGGGTTGGCAACAGTGATGGATCGATCCAATCCTTCCAGACCTTATCCATTTCGGGCTTCTTGCTAAGATCCGTTACGAAGATGGTGACCGCTAACAGCTTGCTCTTGTCCGTGCCCGCCTGTGCCAGGTAGCTGTCGAGCTTGGCGAGGATTTCGCGGGTCTGACCAGCCATGTCCAGGCTTTCGTCATCACAGGTGGTTCCACCAACATAGACGATGCCGTTGTGCTCGACGGCGCGATGCATAATCGGCGTTTGGATGAAACGCTCAGCCATAATTTAATCCTTTCAAATGGTTGAGGAATTTTCCGGTTGCTCGCCGGTCACTGCAAAAACCGCTTCGGGGGTTTGAGGGAGTGCCGCGATTTCGCTCAGTGACACCGGTTTGACCGGAGCGCGAAGACGATAGTAGCCGACGGCTTCCGGCGCACGGTTTTGCACCTCGGCTAGGATTTCCGTAACGGTAGAACTGCATAGACGACCCTGACAAGGTCCCATACCGCAGCGAAACATAGTTTTAAGCTGGTTGGGGCCGGCAATATTCAAAGCCGCCGCGTCGCGGATCGTTCCTGCGGTCACTTCTTCGCAACGACAGACAATTGTATCCATATCCGTCGGCGCGCGGAACGCCTGTGCCGGTTGATAAAGCGCATCAATAAAGGACCTGCCGCGTTCGAAACGTCGCGCTTGTGCATGCAGCTCTGCAATTTTTGACGTCAACGGTGCAGCCAATGTGACAAAAAGATCCTGACAGGCCGCAAGTGCTGCGATACGGCCACTGTGTTCAGCAACCAATGCACCACCGATACCGCCACCGTCTCCGGCGATATAGATGCTGGGAACAGACGAACGGCCGCTGTCCTCAAGCTGTGGTTGAAAGCATTTCTGAGTGTCGTTCCAGACAAGCGCGCAGCCGGAGGCATTGGCGAGGTTATTGTTCGGGATTACACCCTGGTGCAGGAATACACTATCGACAGCAATGCGGTGCGTCTGGCCTCTTGCCGAAAAGCAGATTGCTTCGGCTTCCTCGCTTCCTTCTATGGCGATGTTGTTCACACCGGAATAAACGGGCAGCGATTTGTGGATCTTTAAAATGAGCGAGAGCCCTTTCAAGGCATAGGGCGAGAAAAGAAACGAAAGCAGGTTCGGCGCCGCTTTCGCATAATTTGCGCCAGGCGTCGTATCGATCAATGCTTCAACCTTGCCTCCCGCTTGCAAGAGTTGCGCGGCGAACATATAGAGCAGCGGGCCGGACCCAGCCAGAACGACACGTCCAGCAGGAACGAGACCGGAAGCCTTCAGTGCAATCTGCGCCGCACCAACCGTCATCACACCCGGCAATGTCCAACCCCGGACAGGCATCGGTCGCTCCATCGCACCGGTCGCGAAGATCACGCGGCGCGCAGAGACAATCCCGCTCTTGCCCCCCAGCGATACGTGCAGATCGACACGGTTGCTGTTGTCGCCATCCTGTGGTTCCACACTCCAGACAAGCGCCTGCGGCACGTAGGTGACATTGCTGGCGATGAAAGCTTTCAGGAGGTCTTTGCCCCGCCAGTACTCGGCACCCAGAAATGGCCTGCCGGTACTCGTGTTGTGTTGGATGCCGCGGTAAATTTGGCCGCCGGCGGCAGGGTTTTCGTCAAACAGGACCACGCTTGCGCCTACGGCGCTTGCCTCAGCGGCTGCCGACATGCCTGCCGGTCCCGCACCGATGATGGCGAGATCGTAAAACGCATCGAGTGCATGAATATCGGAAATTCTTTCAAGCATGCTCGTCACGCTTCCAGCCGACGTGCGCCGGACTGGGAGGAGATGATCATCCCGTCCGCTACTGGCGTCATGCAGGCTTGGCGGTTTTGCACACCATCGATGGTCACCAGACACTCAAAACAAATACCCATCAGGCAATAGGGTGCTCTGGGCTGACCGCCCACGACGCTGTATCTCAGCCGGTTGACACCCTCACCAAGCAGCGCCGCAGCGACAGTTGCATTGGCAGGCACCGTGAAGGTGTGCGTATCGAATGTGATCGTCACTGTATCCTCCGGTGTTTCAGTTTTATGGAACATTTCAGGAGACATGAAACCTCCGACCGGAGAACGCATCGCCAGCAAGTTGTTTGGCATCCGTCGCTATTTCTTGCGCTACGATCAAGGCATGACTGGCTGCGAGCGTGACGCCAGAATGGCACATAATCGCGTAAGCGCCCGGGTGGCTCTCGGATTGTTGGTAAACAGGCAGACCGTCCGGTGTCTTAACCCGAAACCCGGCCCAACTGCGAATGACATTGACATCGGCCAGATGCGGGAACGTCCGCACGGCCCTCTTGGCCAGAACCGCGCTGATATCCTGTTTGGTGGTGATCCGATCTGTATGCGTTTCGTGACTGTCGCCGATCATGACGCCGCCTTCATCCGCCTGCCGAAGGGTTGCAGATGTATAGGGAAAGAACGGCGCGCATTTTTCCGTGACAAGGATTTGACCTTTGCTGCGCACGACTGGGGCATGAAGACCGACAGTCTTGGCAAGCTCTGCATTGCCGTTGCCAGCGGCGAGAACGACGCGCTCGGCGAAGACCTCACCCCATGTGCCCCGCAGGAGAAAACCGCCGTTTTGCGGCACAATCGATCCGACTTCACAATGCGGCTCGTAAGCAGCGCCGAGTTTAATGATGCCTTCATGCAATGCGCGAAATAGGCGCAGCGAATTCACATCACCGTCCATCGGCGAATAGATGGAACCGATCACATCCCGACCGATGCAAGGAATCATTCTTGCGGTTTCCAGATTGTCGAGTATCGCATGTTCAGGGGCGTCATTGCCCAGATCCCGCGCCACCCTATCGACGTCGACCGCAAACATTTCAAGCTCGTGCTCGTCGAGGCAAAAGGTGAAAGCGCCGGTCTGCTTCAACGCTACATCAAGTCTGGTGACATCGCGTAACTCCTCTGCAAAAGCCGGCCAAAGCCGCGCAGACTGCATTGTCCAACGGGCATAGTGTGGGGAGCCTAAACCTTTGCCCTGTACCCAGATGAGTGCGAAATTGGCACGCGATGCGCGCAAAGACAGGTCTTCTCCATCGAGAAGCATTGGACGCCAGCCGGACCGTGCGAGACCCCAGGCAATGGCAGCGCCCACCAATCCCGCTCCGACAATGACTATGCTCTGATCCGGCAATCTGCGCATTCGTAAATTCAATCTTTTGTCACAGTGTCATGTGGGGGCCTGGCGAGGCTCAGGCCCCATGGTTTGGGCTCAATTTTGCGGGCTTACGTCGACCTTGAACCACTTTTCGGAAAGCTTCTTTACAGTTCCATCGGCAATCGCTGCCTCAATGGCTGTATCGAAGCGGCCCTTCAGGGCAGTATCGTCCTTTCTCAAGCCGACGCCGATCATGCCAAAGACCTTGCCGGAAAACAGCGGGCCAGCCAGCTTGGCGCCTTTCATGTCGTCCTTTTCGAGCGCAGCAGCCAGAACAGTGGCGTTAGCGACAACCGCATCGACGCGACCGCTCGTCAGGTCGAAGTTATGTTCTTCGGAAGTCTTGTACTCACGGACATCCGCACCATCCTTGAAATATTGTTCCATGAAGGCCGAAGCGGTCGTGGACCCCTGAACGCCGACCGTCTTGCCGTTGATCCGCCGGGCAATTTCCGCGAGTAGTGGCTTGGCCGCATCAGAATCGACATTTATCGGCTTTCCGTCTTCCGGAAGATCACCAATGCTGCTGTCTTCCATGACAGCGAAGGAATTGATGGCTGCCGCGTAGGGCGACGAAAACGCGATCACTTCCTCACGCTTGGGTGTGATGCTCATGCCGGCCATAATCGCGTCATACTTGCCCGCCGTCAGGGACGGGATGATGCCGTCCCAGTTCTGAGCGGTGATGTCGCAGTTCGCTTTCATGCGCTCGCAGAGGTCCCTGGCGAGATCGATCTCGAAACCTTCCAGCACACCGTTCGGTCCGGAAAAATTCCATGGCGCATAAGCACCTTCGGTCGCGATGCGCACAACATCTTCTGCTTGGGCGCTCGGCGCCACGACGAGAAGGCTAAGAACGGAAAGGACGTATTTCAGTTTCATATGTTCACCTCTGTTGGAGAACCGATTGATCGGTTCATTTGTTTTATTTGGAAATGAATTGCCGGAATTTTTGGCTTTTGGGGTTGCCAAAAACCTCGTCAGGCGTGCCTTCTTCTTCAATCACACCTTGACGCAGAAACACCACACGGCTTGAAACATCGCGGGCAAAAGCCATTTCATGGGTAACGACCAGCATGGTACGGCCCTCTGCGGCGAGATCGCGCATGACCTTCAGCACCTCTGCCACCAACTCGGGGTCGAGCGCGGAGGTAGGTTCGTCGAACAGCATGATTTTCGGTCGCATCGCAAGGGCGCGGGCAATCGCTGCGCGCTGTTGCTGCCCCCCCGAAAGATGTGCGGGGTAGAAGTTGCGCTTATCGGCAATGCCAACACGCTCCAGCAGCGCTTCGGCCTCAGCAACACACTCCCGGGGGCTGCGCTTCTGCACATGAACAGGTGCTTCGATCAGATTCTCGAGGATGGTCAGATGCGACCAAAGGTTGAACGACTGAAAAACCATAGTCGCCTGACCGCGCAGTCGCTGAACCTGCTTCCTATCAGTTGGACGAGGAATGTGTCCCGGCTTTTGGTCGAGTTTGTACGCCTCACCATGAATAGCCACACTGCCTGCATCCGGCACTTCGAGCATGTTGATGCAACGCAGCAACGTGGATTTCCCAGAGCCCGATGCACCCAGAATGGAAATGACTTCACCTTGATGGGCCTGCAGCGAAACAGAGTGCAGAACCTTGTGCGCGCCATAGCATTTCTCGAGATCGTTGATCTCGACCGCAGGCGATTCCATATGATGCATCATGAGTTTACTCCGGCGGCATCCAAGATGGCAGGCTGACGCTGGGCCGCCGATAGGCGGAATTCCAGCAGTTTGAAGATTCTGGTGATGACGAAATTCATGAGGAGATAGATTGCCCCGGCGCAGATAAAGACCTCGACCGGGCGATAAGTGGCGGAAATCAGCTTGGCCGCCAGACCTGTGACTTCCATCATGGTGATGGTTGATGCCAGCGCTGTGGACTTGACCATCAAGATGACTTCGTTCGAATAAGCGGGCAGCATCTGTCTGAGAGCCTGCGGGACCAGAATGCGATGGATGAGGGCAAAACCGCTCATGCCGTAAGCGCGCGCCGCTTCAACCTGCCCGGTTGCGACCGAGAGAACACCACCACGAATGATCTCTGCGCTATAGGCGGCCGTATTGAGGGCGAGAGCCAGCACTGCGCACCAATAGGGCTCGCGTAGAAATGGCCAGAGAAAGCTCCTGCGCAGATCGGGAAACTGGCTGAGGCCGTAATAGAGAATATAGAGTTGCACCAGCAGCGGTGTGCCGCGAAACACGAAGATGTACCCCCGCGCAATGAGGTCTAAGAACAGGCTGTCGGAAAGGCGCATCGTTGCCAGGATCGTTGCCAGCACGGCGCCACTGATAACCGATAGCGCCACCAGTTGAAGCGTCAGCGGGATACCGCGACAGAGCTGAACGAAACTGTCGAACATAAACGGGAGGTCGAGAAAACTCATACGGCCCTCCGGATGCCACGCATGGCGCGTTTTTCGGCTCTCTTGAACAACAGGCCAGATGTGAAAGTGATGACCAGATAAAGCATTCCAGCAGTGAGAAAGAATGTGAACGGCTTGCGCGTTGATCCAGCGCCGATTTGTGCCTGGCGCATCAACTCAACCAATCCAACGACCGATATGAGGGCGGATTCCTTTAAAACGAGCTGCCACACATTGCCGATGCCTGGGATGGCAAAGCGTGCCGCCTGCGGAACCATGATACGGCGGAACAGCAAATGTGATGGCATTCCATAGGCTTTGGCAGCTTCGATCTCGCCTTTGGGGAGTGCTAGGACTGCGCCGCGATAGACTTCGGCCTGATAAGCGCCTGATACGACGCCTATGGCCAGCGCACCGGTGATGAAAATAGGTGCGCTGACAAAACCTTGCGCGCCAAACAATGCACCAACCTGACTTAACAAAGCGCTGCTGCCGAAATAGAATAGATAAATGATCAGTAGGTCCGGGATGCCGCGCAGCACTGTGGAATAGCCATCAGCTGCAATTCTGAGAATACGCTGTGATGAAAATGACGCAGCGGTGGCCATCATACCAAACACCGCGCCAGCCGCGAAACCGCAGAATGCGACTGCAAGCGTCATGCCGGCGGCGCGGAGCATGTCGTAACCCCAGCCATCCTTAGAAAAGCCCATGAGATCCAGATATGCGCTGACCGCACTCACTTGAATTGTCCCCTTTTTATGTCCGCTGCTTTCATCGCGACGGTACGATTATGGGAACGGTTTGACAGCAGGGCTCAATACAGTCAAATTCGAAATTAAGCCTAGAGCATAACCAAATATTATGGTGAACCATGAACCTCCGTCAGGTCGAAGCATTCCGAACTGTCATGCTCACCGGGAAAATGACCGCTGCAGCAGAATTAATGTCGATCACCCAACCCGCCGTAAGCCGACTGATCCGCGATTTCGAAATCGACACGAAACTCAAACTCTTCAACCGGCGCGGAAATCAGTTGATCCCCACACAGGCTGCGATGACGTTGTTACAGGAAGTGGAGCGCGCTTATGTCGGTCTTAATCGCATACGGAGTTTCGCCGACGAGATTAGTCGTCAGAACGCAGGCATGTTGCGTATCGCGGCCATGCCTGCGCTCGCAAATGGGATCATGCCGCGCTTCCTTGCGCGCTTCCTCAAGCCCCGGCCCAATATTCACGCTTCCCTGAACGGCATTTCATCCGCTCTGGTTGTGGAGGCTGTTGCATCAGGGCAGGCCGACATCGGATTTGCCGACGGCCCGCTGGACAGACCCGGTTTCGATATCGAAACGCGCGCTATAGCGGCGGTCGTTGCTGTCCCGGTAGGGCATCGGCTAGCAAATTATCCGGACGTTTCTCCTGACGATCTCGCGGACGAACGCATGATCACACTTGAACCGGGATCGCTTTTTGCTATGCGGGTTGAAGTCGCGCTTGCGCGTATACCACGCTCGGCAACCATTGAGACCCGTCTTTCGCACACAGCGCTGACACTCGTTGCCGAAGGTGCCGGTATAACAATCATCGATCCATCCTCGGCTACGGATTTTCGTGGGCGCGGTGTGGTGATACGACCATTTAATAGCTTCGTTGATGCAGGGTTTCTGGTCATTCGTCGTAGCAACGGCCCTGACAACAGCCTGGCGCAACGGTTCATCGATGAGTTCTGGGCCTATCATGAGATGCTGCTGGCGCATGAATGAACGGTTCATGACATTTCCGTCGGTGTGCGGGTGTCCTCTATTTGTGCACCTCAAATAATTGCGGGCTAAGCAGCGGACATATTCGAGTAGGTCCATGGACCAATGAGCGACACGGAGGCCGAAAGGCAGGAAAAAGATCTGTTGCTTGAATATGAACTCGACGCACCGCCGGAGAAGGTCTGGCGGGCCGTCAATATTCCCGCCTTTCAGGACAAAAGGTCACCTAAGCAGGATTTGGCCGAGACCGAGCCTGTCTCCACGGCACAGGGCGAGGAAGGCAGCTACAGGATGTGGGATGATGAGCCGCCTTTCCTTGAAAGCATCGTCACGTTTGAGGTCAGGCCCGATGCCAAGGGTTGCACGATATTCAGGATCGTGCACGGGATGGCGGTTTCGAGAGTGCAGACCTCAATCGTTGGCGAGAGCGTGGCGTGGGCGCCATGATGCTCGTTTGGTTCGTCGCAGCATCGCTCGGTGGCTTTGTGGTGACGTTTGGAAAAAAGATATGGGCGGCCATCGTCGGATAAATCAATTCTGCAAATATTTGCAGGGGCAATTAAATCCGCGAAACGAGGGCTTCTCCAATCTTATCAAACTTGTAATTATCCCAAAACAGCGCTTCGATTATTGAATAATGCACGTCCCCGGCCAAGCGCGGCATGATCTGTCGTCGCAGCCAGCAATCGCAGTGGCAAATACGATTAAGCATATGACAGTCGTTATTGCTTTCATGTGACTTGCCCCTTGATCACTTCCCGCGCTGCCCCAGCATAGATCTGCTTCAGGGGTTGAGCGCGTCGCCATCATTACACCCAATAAAATGCCCCGGGCGTCTCCCAACGTCACGGGGCAGCGCACGTGGTTGCGACCCATCTTCCTCCACGGTGCGCGTCAAATATTGTACCAAAAAGTCCGGTGTTGAAAAGTCAGATATTACTTATCCGGATCGACACCCGCATAACCTTTCGCCATTCCCACTGCTACGACCTTGATAGCGTTCGCTACCTCACCTTCTTTCGAGCCTGCTGACTTTGCGCTTTCAATCAGGTCGCGAATGCCGGGAGCGTTCTTCCCCGCAATTGCGGCTGCCGGGACTGCTTGGGAAATTCCGCTCTTGGATACAAATCGTCGATCCAGTTGAGACCACGAACCGTAAATTAGTCCCAGAAGCTCTCCACTAAATCAGATTAAGTCCATTGGGCACCCATACGTATTTTGTGGACCTGCATAAGCGCCGATGAGAACGGCCGACGCTCGGCTCGGTCTCTACGATCAGATCTCGCGGAGACTCTCAGTTTCCAGGTGGGGCACCGCGTGTTTCGAGCGGGTCGGTTTGGCGTGCTGCTGCACGAAATATTGCGCTGGCGTCCTTCCAAGCGCCTTCTTAAACATAGTTATGAAAGCGTTGACCGATTCATAGCCGAGTTCCCCTGCAACAGTCTGCACAGTTGCGCCACTGGCCAGTTGCCGAAGCGCCACAACAAGATGCAACTGCTGGCGCCAGCGCCCGAATGTCAGTCCTGTTTCCTGCAGCATCAGACGAGCCAAAGATCGCTCGCTCATGGCGACCTGTTTCGCCCATTCACCAAGCGTGCTTCGATCTGCGGGATTGATCGTCAGACCAGCCGCAATCGTTCTGATCTTGGTATGGCTGGAAACCGGCAGGTTGAAATGTTCTCGTGGCATCAAAGCCAATTCCTCAAGCACCACACGCGCAATGCGGGCGGCGTGGCTCTCTGAACTATAATCCGCTTTTTCCCGTGCCAGCCGATGCACCATTTCCCGGATCATGGGAGAAATGGACAGCGTGCAGCATTCCTTCGGCAGATCTGCCGCGTCAGGCTCGACGAACAGATAATTGAGCCGGGCATTGGCAGTCGCTCTCGCACTATGCGGCACCCGTCCCGGTATCCACACCCCACAACTGGGCGGCACAATCCATATTTCGCTGTCTGTGGTGCAGGTGACGGCACCATGCAGCGCGATTATCAGCTGTCCTTTGCGGTGGCTATGGATCGGGACTTCCGCCTGGTAGTCGGCGAAGTCGAGTTCACGCGCAAGCGCTGGCAGATCGCTGAGATCAGGATCATAGGAAAGAAAGGCGGGTTGCAAGCGTTCCATCATTGGCAGGATTTAGATATTTTTTGTCAGGATAACGAATTTATTTGGCTTTGCAATGCGGCGATATTCACCCGCATGAACGCAGTTCCTCATTCTCACCAACGGTTTGTAAGCTTCGCCACCGCCTTGCCGCCAAAGGTTTCGAGCTTCCTCCGCTCCCCCGCCATCAAGGCTGACGCCAAAACGCTCGTCTTCTCGCTCAAGAGTTTTGCTGCGGCAATGCTCGCCTATTACATATCGCTGCGCATCGGGCTTTCGAAACCGTCCTGGGCCATCGTCACCGTCTATATCGTTTCGCAACCCTCTGCCGGCGCATCGCTTAGCCGCGGCATCTATCGTCTGATTGGAACGATGATCGGGGCGATCGTAACCGTTCTGATTGTTCCGAATTTCGTCGATGACCCAATCCTGTGCAGTATTGTTCTCGCCTGTTGGATCGGATTATGTCTCTATGTCTCGCTTCTCGACCGCAAGCCCCGCTCTTACGCCTTCGTGCTTGCCGGATACACGGCGAGCCTCATCGGATTTCCCAGCCTGCACGATCCGGGGACGATATTCGATGTGGCTTCCATGCGCCTGCAAGAAATTTCGGTTGGCATGCTCTGCGCCGTTCTTGTGCACCGCTTCATCTTGCCAACACGCATCAGGGACCAGTTTACCGGCAAGCTCAAGGCGACATTAAACGATGCGCGGCAACTGGCGGTACAGGCGCTCGGCGGAAGGACAGCAACTCTTCGCGACAGCAAATTGCTGGCCGTCGATCTTCTCGTGCTGCAAGGGATGGTGGCGCATCTGCCTTACGATCCCGCATCAGCCAGGCAGGAGCGAAAAAAAATGCGGCTTTTGCACGATCGCCTGGCCCGCTTGCTCCCGCTTTCCGCGGATATTGCAGACCGGCTTCATGTCCTGAAGAATGATGGTGGACCATCACCGGGTGATCTGACTGATCTGCTGCATGAGATCACGGCTTGGATACAAACACCCGCCATATCCAAACAGCCTGATCCGACACGCGGGCTCATCGACAAGGCTTTGTCGTTGAAACAATACCCTGAAGAAGGAGCCCAGCCGCTTGATCGGCGGATCGCCGCCAATCTCGGTGGTCATCTCGCTGAACTGGTTGCGCTGCTTTCCGACTGCAATAGGCTCGAACTCAACCTCATAGCCGGGGGGCGCCTTTCTGGCCTTCACGAACCTCACTTTGCGACAGGATACGTCTATCACCGCGACCGGTGGATGGCAGCCCGCGCGGCCATCGGGGCGATGCTCGCGATCCTGATCGGCTGCGCTTTCTGGATTGGCTCCGCCTGGCCGGAAGGTGGCATGGCCCTTTCCATTGTTGGGGTATGCTGCACCTTGTTTGGAAATTTCGATGCACCCGCACCCTTCGTCATCAAATATATGAACGGCCTGGTCTATGGCGTTGCTATCAGTCTTCTTTATAGTTTCGTTGTCTTGCCGCGGGTCGACGATTTCATCACATTGATGGCCGTGCTTGGACCTGCATTTCTGCTTGCCGGCTCATTGCAGGCGCGTCCGCCCACCACGTTCATGGCACTTGGTATCACCCTGACCATCCCGATATTGGGGGGGCTCAACCCAGCCTATAGCGCTGATTTCGCCCAGTCTCTCAATGCGGTAATTGCAGTGTTTGCCGCCACCGGCTTCGCAGTGGTGAGCATGACACTGTTTCAAACGGTCGGAGCTGACCGCGCAATCAAGCGTCTGCTTCAGATAAGCCGCAGGGATGTCCGCCGCAGGGCTCTGCGCCAAAAACCGCAGGCCGGAGATGGCTGTTCTTCGAACTGGACCAGCCTGATGATCGACAGGACCGCTTTGCTGCTGCCGCGCTTTCCAGCCTCAAAAAATTCCTATGTGCACGTGCTTGACGATACGCTCCATCATCTCCGCATCGGGCATGCCGTCATGCAGATTGGTCAGGCCAAGACACAATTTCACGGGCAAACCGGCGCCGAGATAAACGAACTTTTGTCGGAGATCGCCAGATATTTCGATGACAGGCAGCGTTCTGCCAGCACACAAGCCTTTGATCTGGAAGACCGCATCGACAAGCTGATGGCTGCAAATGCAAAGCCTGCCGATAAAAATCAGGTCTTGCTGGTTGACCGCCTCATTGATCTTCGCTTCGCGCTCGGAATTACACGCAGGATGAAGGCGGAGCCATCATGATCGCCGATGTCAACAGTGGTGGTGTCCTGCTTCCCGGCCTTCTGGTGCTGGCTATTGCCGCGCTTGTCGTTACCATTGGCGTTGTCCGGTTGCTGGCCACTATTGGTTTCTTGCGTGCGCTCGCCCATCGTCCGCTCATCGAACTTGCCGCTTTCATCTTCATCTATGCTCTGCTCGTGCAGGCCTTTACCGCTTCCGGTCCTTTCTCATGAAATCCCTCCTATCCTTGTTAACCCGTTATCTGTTGACGCTCTGCGTTGTTGTTCTCGCTGCTTTCGTCGCTTTCCAGCTCTGGCAACGATACGAAAGCATGGCCTGGACGCGGAACGCGCGTGTGAGCGTGGATGTTGTGCAGATCGCACCGGAAGTTTCGGGCACAATCAGTTCCGTTTTCGTCCACGACAATCAATATGTCCATCGCGGCGATATCCTCTATGCAATCGACCCCGAGCGTTTTCGCCTCGCGGTGATCAATGCCGAGGCGGATGCTGAGGCCAAACGTCAGGATATGCTTTTAAGACAGGCGACCGCCAAAAGACGAAGCCGGCTTGGCAACATCGCCTCACAAGAGGTCATAGAGCAAGCGGCGGGTGAGGCGGCGCAGGCAGCTGCAGCTTATCAGGGCGCCAAAGCGGCGCTCGAACTTGCGAAACTCAATCTCCACCGCTCCACGATCCTGTCTCCTGTCGAGGGTTATGTGACCAACCTGCGTTTGCGCGGCGGTGACTACGCCAATGCCGGCGAGACCAAGATTGCGATCATTGATGCAGCCAGTTTTTGGATCACAGGCTATTTCGAGGAAACAAGGCTCGGGCAGATCCATGTCGGTCGGCCTGCACGCATGAAACTCATGGGGTTCGATCAGCCGGTGACCGGCCATGTCGAGAGCATTGCCCGGGGTATTGAAGACGATAATGGGGCGCCCGGCCATCTGGGGCTTCCCAATGTTGAAGCGACTTTTTCCTGGGTGCGCCTTGCGCAGCGCATCCCCGTTCGTATTCATATCGATACTGTCCCTGCCGGGGTTCTGCTCGTCGCCGGGATGACCGCACAAGTGGAAATCGTTGCAACGGATGCTGACGGCTCCGCCTTCATAAAGCGCTAGCAGGCAGAATTATGGAGAGGGCCATGCGTGCCTATCCCAGTCGCAGAGCAGGAAGCGGATGACGCGCTGCTCTTGAAAGCTAGATCCGCAGGACAACCGATCCGCCTGCCAATCCTGCGCCGGCTGCGGTCAGAAGCAAGGTTTCGCCTTGGGCAAACGCACGCTCACGGTGCGCAATGGAGAGCGAGAGTGGGATCGTAGCAGCCGATGAATTGCCGTAGTCTTCGATCGTTTGCACCATTTTGTGGCGCGGGATGCTAAGATCACCGCAGACTGCGTTGAACAATCGCGCATTCGCCTGGTGCGGAATGAACCGATCAACACCATCTGCCGTCATCGCGGCACGGCGCATGGCCCGCCGTGCAGTGGCGGTCATGAGCGCTGCAGCCCGCGCAAAGACTTCGCGACCCTCTCGCATCGTCATCAGAAACGCTTCCGCTTCAATTTCGCTCGAATAAGGCCGGGTGCTGCCGCCCGCCGGTATCTGGATCAGATCATAGCCGCTCCCGTCCGATACAAGATCGAGCGAAAGGAGTCCGCGCTGCGGATCATGATCGGGCGCCAGCACGACCGCACCGGCCGCATCTGCAAACAGGATCGCGGTGCTGCGATCGTTCGGATTGATGCGTCGGCTGAGAATGTTTGCTGCAACGATCAGGACGGAGCGGCCATGAAGCCTGACGAAACCATCGGCCAGCGCCAACGCATAGAGAAACCCTGAGCAGGCGCCTGCCAGATCGACTGCTCCGGATTTCCCAAGATCAAGCCTATGGCTCAATAATGGCGCGGAGGGCGGCAGGACATGATCTGGCGTCGAGGTCGCGAGCAGCGTAAGCGCGATTTCCTGTGGCCGGATTCCGGCATCGTCGATCGCCATCCGACCCGCCCTTTCGGCGAGGCCGGTCAGCGTGTCGTTATCATCGGCCCAATAACGGCTTCGAATTCCGGTCCGTCGCTCGATCCAACCGGCCTCAAGGCCCAGCATGGTCTCGATTTCGGCGCTAAAGACACATCGTTGCGGCACCGCGTGGCCCAATCCGATGATGCGAGATGAACGGGCAGGGCTCATCCTGCGCGTTCTACAATTATCGATGCGACCTCATCCATCGCGTCATAGGTCTGGCTTAGCTCACCCGCGGTCATACAGTAGGGTGGCATCAAATAGAGAACATTGCCAAGCGGGCGAATGAGGATCCCGCGATCGCGAAACAATTGCCGCATTCGAGGGGCTGCTTCCGAGAGATAGCCGTTTCCTTGTACCGCAAGGTCGAGGGCGGCGAGCGTGCCGCGCTGACGGATATTGGCGAAGCGCGGGTCGTTGTCGAAGCGGGCCAGATTAAGCCGTTGCGCGGATTCAAGCGCGCGAATGCGCTCGAGCACTGGCTCGTTCTGCCAGATTGCCAGATTGGCGACACCCGCCATACAGGCGATCGGATTGGCTGTATAGGAACTGGAATGAAAGAATGTCTTACGCCGATCCTTTGACAAATGCGCCTCATAGACTTTGCCAACACAAAGCGTGGCAGCAAGCGGTAAAGCGCCGCCGGTCAGACCTTTCGATGTGCAGAGGATATCCGGGGTGATCGCGGCCTGCTCGCAGGCAAACATCGTTCCCGTTCGCCCCCACCCGGTCATCACTTCGTCGGCTATAAGCAGACATTCATACTGCTCAGCAATTCTCTTCAACCCGGCAAGTGTGGCGGGGCCGTACATCTTCATGCCGCCGGCGCCAAGCACCAGAGGCTCTATCAAAAGCGCTGCAATCCGCCCGCTGCGGCAAAGCCTCTCAAACGCATCCAGCGTTTGCTGTTCCAACCCGGTTTGCGGAAACGCAATTCGGTCAACCCCAAACAGCAGCGCTTGATAGGCAGCGTTGAAAACGCCACGCGCGCCTGCAGACATCGTGCCGATCGTATCGCCGTGATAGCCCGCTTCCATCACAACAATACGATCGCGGGGCTCGCCCCGATTGTGAAAATATCCAAGAGCCATCTTGATCGCCACTTCGACGCAGGTCGAACCGCTGTCCGAATAAAAGACATGCGCAAGGCCTGGGGGCGCCACCGCGATCAGACCCTCGGCGAGCCGCTCTGCCGCCTGGTGCGAGAACTCGGCAAAAATGATCTGGTCATAGCATTCTGTCGCCTCGCGGATCGCCTGCATGATCGTCGGGTGCCGATGACCGTGGGTGATCACCCACCAGGAGGAAATGGCATCGAGGATTTTCCTGCCAGTCTCATCCACAAGATAGCAGCCATCGGTGGACGCAATGCGTGTCATTGGCGGCTCAAGCCCATGCTGGGTAAACGGGTGCCATACACATGAACGCATCACTTAAGGCCTCCGCTCAAATGTGCCAGATCGAAATTCTGAGAGAACGCATCACGCAGCGCTGCTGCGTTGAGCTCGGCGAGCCAGGGCAGCCGACCGAGTACAGCCACGCAGCCCATCTTGGCAATGGCCCGTTGCGTCTCGCGGTTCTCGTCGCCGATGAATGCAATTCCGGCGACGGGAATGCTGCGATGCCGCAGCGCCTCAAGCGACAGCAATGTGTGGTTGATGGTGCCCAGCGAGGTCCGTGCGCAAAGGATGACGGGGATCTGCCAGTGGGCGAAGATATCGGCGAAAACGATCTCCTCCGTGATCGGCACAAGAAGCCCGCCCGCGCCTTCGATGACCAACGGGCCATGCGTCTCAGGCGGATTAAGTCGAGCGGGATCGATTGTAATACCGGCGCGGCCTGCGGAAAGATGGGGCGATGCTGGCGTCTGAAGGCGATAGGCCTCCGGCAGGATCTGTTCGCGCTCCAGAGCGCCCAGTCGCAACACGACAGCACTATCCGTCTCGTCAACAAGACCCGATTGGATCGCCTTCCAGTAACAGCCGCCTATGGCGCCAGCAAGCCCTGCGGAGAAAACCGTTTTGCCGACGCCGGTATCGGTACCGCTCACAACGTAACGTGGGATCATGTCGCGACCTCCTCAAGAATCGATGCCAGCCGCTCGGTCATGGCGGTGACTTGCGCCTCATCAACATTGAGCGTGATGGTGATTCGCAGGCGTGCTGTGCCTATCGCAACAGTCGGCGAACGGATTGCACGGATGTCGAACCCTTCTTCCCGCATACGTTCGGCGATCCGCAGAGCCCGGGCATTGTCCCCAATCAACACCGGCTGAATGTGCGAATGACTGGGCGTGATGCCCAGCGTCGACGCCATTGTGTTGCCGGCATAACGGCAGAGGGCTTCCAGTCTGTCGCGGCGCTCGGGCTCATCCTTTACGATCCGCAGCGCCGCGTGAACGCCAACTGCAATTAATGGGGAGGGCGCTGTCGAGTAGATGAAGCTGCGTGCGTGGTTGACAAGATAACCTGCCAGCGTCAAAGGCAGGCAAAGAAGAGCCCCGGAGACGCCGAGCGCCTTCCCGCAACTCTGCAGCGTGATCAGGTTTGCGCTACCTTTTAAGGAGAAAGCGAGACCCCGCCCGTCCGGGCCGAAAACGCCGGTGGCATGCGCCTCATCGACGACGAGAAAACCGTCATGGCGGATTGCAAGCTGAAGCAGGTCGGCGAGCGGCGCACGGTCGCCATCCATGGAATAAAGGCTCTCAACCGCGATCCAAGGGGCTCCTTTGCCGCCGCCTTCTCGCCAGCGGCGAATGGCTCGTTCGACCGCCTCGACATTGTTGTGTGGCACCGCAACAGCGCGCGCCCGGCTGGCGAGGATACCGTCATGGACACTCGCATGGATCAATGCGTCAAAGACAATCAAATCGTCCCTTTGCGGCAAAGTGGAATAGAGCGCCACATTCGCAGCGAAGCCATTGCTGAAATAAAGGGCACTTTCTGCACCGAAAAAGCTTGCCGCTTCGGCTTCCAGCGTCTCGTGCACACAGTGATTGCCGCGCAACAGCCGCGAGCCTGCAGCGCCCTGCGGTATGCCTTGATCGATTGCGGCTGCGATAAAAGCCGCGAGCCGCGGCGCTGTCGCAAGGCTAAGATAATCATTGGAGGTGAAATCAACGCCACGCGTTTGGCTAAGCACACGAAACCGCGACCTGCGCATGAGGCCGGCGAGTTTGGTCTGGTAGCGATCGAGGGCCGGAAAACTCACGCTGCTGCCTCCGGCTGCATTGGTTTTAATCCAAGCCGTCGGAAAAGAGCGGCATCGTGATCTTCGCCCGGATTGTCTGCCGTCAGCAGCGTCTCCCCGATGAAGATGGAATTGGCACCGGCAAAGAAGCAAAGCGCTTGCAGCGCGTCGCTCATATCGCTGCGCCCCGCTGACAGGCGGACAACGGAACGGGGCATCACAATCCGTGCCAGCGCGATCATGCGCACGAAATCGACAGGGTCAATCGGTGCGGCATGCTCGAGTTTTGAACCGGGGATCGGGATCAGCATATTGATTGGCACGCTTTCGGGCGGTGAGGGCAGATTGGCCAATGTCAGCAACATCGAAATGCGATCTTCAGCCGTTTCGCCCATGCCGAGAATGCCACCGGCACAAACCTTGATCCCAGCCTTGCGAACACGTTCGAGCGTTTGCAGCCTGTCTTGAAACCCACGGGTGGTGATGATCTGGGCATAGTAGCGCTCGGACGTATCAAGATTGTGATTGTAGTAATCGAGTCCGGCCTCAGCGAGCCGCAGTGACTGCTCCGGCGTCAGCATACCAAGCGTCATGCAGGTCTCCATTCCAAGCGCCCGCACGCCTTCGACCATGGCGACCAGGACATCCATGTCTCGATCCTTTGGGCTGCGCCACGCAGCCCCCATGCAATAGCGTGTCGCGCCGCCATCGCGCGCTTTGCGCGCTTGCGCAAGGACACGCTCAACCTCCATGAGTTTGGTTGCCTTGAGGCCGGTGGGATAATGCGCGGACTGGCTGCAATAGCCGCAATCCTCAGAACATCCCCCTGTCTTTATCGACAGAAGCCGGCTCAGCTGGATGGCATTCGGATCAAAGTGCGCGCGATGCACCCGCTGGGCGCGAAACAGCAGATCATTGAATGGCAAATTATAGATAATATTGGCATCATCGAGCGTGATGGCTGACGGGGTCGCATCAATGTCTGGCGCTGTGTCGTTGCGCAAGAACGGGTTTTGGCTCATTTATTGCTCCTCTAAGACGCATATCTCCAACAACTTAGGCGTCAACGCGCGGTTCGCTGTAGTGAGAGCGGCTTCATATTGCGATTTTCGGTCAACCGGTCGGACAGAAACGCGCTGTCGAATAATAGATAAAGTCGAATCACTATAGATAATATTAGCCTATGAACGATTATAGGCGCAAGATCCGCCAGGCGCGTGCTGCGGGGCGCGAGCCAGGCTGCACCACGTCCAGTGTCGGTCAGTCTCGGCGACCGTTGCCAAAACGGTCAGGCGAGCAGCGTCGGGGCACCGCGGCTCCACGCTGCAACACAGCCCCCCGTGTGCGGGGCGCGGCTGCGGCACTTGCGTGGATCATCAGCGCGGCGATGCGGCAACCTTGACCGGGCTGGTTACCCTTAACAATGCTTGTCACCAAGCCAACTGCTGCCTGCGGTGCCGCCACCAGTCCGGCTCCCCCAAAAAACAGCCTTGTGCGTTGCAGGGCCAGCAAGCTGGATCCGAACCAAGCGACCGCACCGCCGCAGCCTTCTTATCGCTGCCTGTTGCGCGCTGAAACGGCGGTGGCTCCGCGGTGAGAACCAAGATCGAAGTCGCGCGCCTGATGCGCGAACTGATCTACGAAATGCCGTCCGGTTTCTGGGAGGATAAATGACAGTCAAGCGCGACCTTGCCGAATACGCGACAGCGATCAATCCGAATGAGATGGAGGGCCACTCGCACATCAGCACGCGCGGACCGCAATGAACGTCACCAGGAAAACATGGCTTCCGGCTCACGAACACGCCTTACACGCGAGCCTGGTTCAGTGTCAGTACAATGTGACTAAACGTCTGAATTTCGCCCAATGGCCGACCGACTTTGGCGAAGCCAAACGCTCAACCGCACTTTTGATCGGCTGAGGCAGGCTTGCGTCATTGTTAAGACAGGCAAAGTTCATGAGGCTCTAAAAGCCGCTCTGATGGTCGAGCCGTAAGAGATTATTGCCCGCACCTGGCCGCCCTTTGCAACCCGGCCAGCGCCGGGCGTGCCTCGTGCTTATCCCTCATGCACGCCGTGAATATTGCGCACCGTTTGACAATTGCTTCTTCCAATCAGCTCACTGTATCGATTGCTGAGTTGAGCGGCGTGACTGGCGCGGTGGTGTCGGCATCATCTCAGACTGATCTTTGCTCACTGGCCTTGGATTTCGGTTTCCACTCTTTCACTTCATGGCAGACTTCATGCTGCCTGATTGACGGTAATTGCGATCATGTGAAGAATGTCATCGGCGCTGCATCCGCGCGAGAGGTCGTTGGCGGGTTTGGCGAGGCCTTGCAAAACCGGGCCGATGGCTTGGGCTCCACCGATACGCTGCGCAATCTTGTAGCCTATATTGGCGGCGTCCAGATTGGGAAACACCAAGACATTTGCATTGCCCTTGAGCGGAGAAGCGGGTGATTTCGCGTGACTGATGGATTCAACAAATGCAGTGTCGAATTGCAGTTCCCCATCCACACAAAGATCCGGTCTTCTTGCACGCACAGTGTTGGTGGCCTCAATAACCTTAGATACACGTTCATGGGCGGCGCTGCCGCCAGTCGAGAATGAAAGCATCGCAACCGCCGGGTCTTTCCCGGTTAGCTGGGCATAAGAGTCAGCTGACTGCATGGCAATATCTGCCAGTTGGCCGGAATCCGGCTCGACCACAAGGCCACAATCCGCAAAAATGAAAGCCCCTTTTTTCTGATGATGCGATTGGCACAACAACATCAGAAAAAAGCTCGAAACAAGCGATGCGCCTTCCGCCTTTCCGATAATCTGCAACGCGTGGCGGACAACATCGGCTGTTGTTGCAACCGCACCGGCAACAGTTCCATCCGCGTCCCCCGCACGCACCATCATGGCTGCGAAACCAAGCGGTGTTTTCGCCATCGCTAAGGCCTGCTCTTCCGTCATGCCTTTTGTCTGACGCAACTGATAAAGGCGATGCGCGTAATTCGCAGTCATCTTTGATTGACTGGGGTCAATGATCGTGATCTGTGACCCCTCACTTTGTTTGGCAATAATGCTTTCAGAACCCAGCAGTGTAACATGGGCAATGGCTTGTCGTTCGGCTTGGAGTGCCGCTTGAATAACGCGTGTGTCTTCACCTTCCGCCAGAACAATGTGACGGGGCCGGCTTCGCGCCTTTTCGAAAATCTTTTCCAATAAAAGCATGGCAAATCTCTTGAGAACGCATTTCAAACAGGGAACCGAATGTCGGTCGGAGATGGGTGATAAAACAGCGGCCGGGGCGCGCAGTTGCGACAATCGGTTCGGCATTGCGCGGAGAGAAACCGGGAGGAAAACCTCCCGGTATCATCGTCAAACAGGCATTTGCTCGCGCATATCCATTTTATCAATACCGGCTACCACAACCGGCTTCTTCATCGCGTCGCGACGGAACGGTTCGCCCAATTCCTGATTGAGAATGACCTCAATAAAGGTCGTGACACCCTTGGACTGATCATCAATTGCCTTCTGCAAGGCTTCAGTGAGCGATTGCGGGGTATCAACAGTGACGCCTTGGAGGCCACACCCATCCGCCACTTTGGCGTAGCTCAGGTTTGGATTGAGCTCGGTTCCAACGAAATTATTGTCGTACCAAAGCGTTGTATTGCGCTTTTCCGCACCCCACTGGTAGTTGCGGAAGATGACCATCGTAATTGCTGGCCAGCCTTTGCGACCAATGGACGTCATTTCGTTCATCGAGATACCAAAAGCGCCATCCCCTGCAAAACCCACGACCGGTGTATCGGGTTGGCCGATCTTGGCGCCGACGATGGCCGGAAAGCCGTATCCACATGGGCCGAACATGCCTGGAGCCAGATATTTGCGTCCGGTTTCAAATGTTGGATAGGCATTGCCGATCGCACAGTTGTTTCCGATATCAGTGGACACAATGGCATTCTTCGGCATTCCGGCCTGAATGGCGCGCCAAGCTTGCCGTGGAGACATGCGTTGTTTTTCGCGTTCGCGCGCATCTGCATTCCATTGTGTGCCTGGATCATCATCTTCATGATCCATCGATGACAACTGCTGCAACCACGCTGATTTGCGCTGATGGGTGAGTTGTTTGCGCTCGTCACGACCAACATCGCCTGCATTGGCCCCAAGTTGATCGTTGATCTGCTGCGCGACGTGTTTCGCATCCCCACAAATGCCCACCGTAATCTTCTTGGTAAGGCCAATACGGTCTGGATTGATATCGACCTGAATGATCTTTGCGTCTTTTGGCCAATAATCGATCCCATAGCCCGGTAGTGTCGAAAACGGATTAAGACGGGTGCCAAGTGCCAGAATCACATCGGCCTGGGCGATCAACTCCATCGCTGCTTTCGAGCCATTATAACCAAGCGGCCCGACTGAGAGTGGATGGCTGCCTGGAAAGGCATCATTGTGTTGGTAGCCACAGCAAACGGGTGCGTCGAGTTTCTCGGCCAGAGCGATGGATTCCGCGATGGCACTGCCGATAACAACACCCGCGCCGTTGAGAATAACGGGAAATTTTGCATCTGTCAGAAGCTTTGCAGCCTCCGAAATTGCATCGCGTCCGCCACTCGGGCGCTCAAGCCGCACGATTTGCGGCAGGTCGACATCGATCACATGGGTCCAGAAATCCCGCGGAATATTGATCTGTGCTGGGGCACAACCGCGCCAGGCCTTCTCAATGACACGGTTTAGCACTTCCGGGATGCGGGATGGGTCACGGACCTCTTCCTGATAGCAAACCATATCCTCGAACAAGGCCATCTGTTCCACTTCCTGGAAGCCGCCCTGGCCAATGGTCTTGTTGGCCGCTTGCGGCGTTACGAGCAGCATTGGTGTGTGGTTCCAATAGGCCGTTTTGATAGAGGTCACAAAGCCAGTAATCCCTGGTCCATTTTGGGCAATAGCCATGCCCATCTTGCCGGTCACGCGCGTATAGCCGTCGCAGATCAGGGCCGCATTGGTCTCATGCGCGCAATCCCAAAAGGCAATGCCCGCCTTTGGAAACAGGTCGGAAACCGGCATCATCGCAGAGCCGATAATCCCAAATGCATGTTCAATTCCATGCATTTGCAGGACCTTTACGAACGCTTCTTCCGTCGTCATCTTCATTTCAGTCAAGTCTCCTACGCTACTTTTTCATATGAACTGGTGCGGGCAGCCATCTGCATTGTGCTGGCGGCTCGCTTGTCCTTGAGAACCATTTCAGCGATTTTCGCGCCGATCATCATCGCCGGGGCATTGGTGTTGCCGGAAACAATTTCCGGCATGATTGAGCAGTCCGCGACGCGCAAACCCGCAACACCTCGAACCCGTAAACAAGGATCGACAACCGCGTTTTGATCTGCGCCCATCCGGCACGTGCCCGTCGGGTGGTAAATTGTGGTGGAGTTGTCGCGCGCCCAACCCAGCAACTCGTCATCGCTTTGAAGATCAGCGGTCGGGCGATATTCCTCGGCAATGGCCGAAAGAAGCGGTTGGGTGCGGGCGATCCGGCGGGCAATGCGGATACCGTCAACAAGTGTCTGCTGATCATGGCGCGTCGCCAGATAGTTTGGCCGAATGAGCGGATAGTCGAACGCATTTGCTGATTGCAGCGCGATGGTCCCGCGGCTCTGCGGACGCAACTGGCAGACCGATTGGGTGAACGCGGAAAATGGATGAACGCCTTCGCCTGGGCTGTCGGCCGACCAGGGCTGGATATGGAATTGTACATCGGGTGTGGCGAGTTCTGGTCTTGTTTTGACGAAACCGAAAACCAAACTCGCCGCCATGGTCATCGGACCGGTCCGGAAGAGTGCATATTGAAGACCGATCGCTGCTTTTTTGAAAAGACTGCGAACCTCGTCGTTCAGGGTCGGCTCGTTGCATTTATAGACCATGCGCGCCTGCAGGTGATCCTGCAGATTCTGCCCGACTTCCGGCGCATCCCGATGCACCACGATCCCGTGGTCTTTCAAATGCTGCGCGGGACCAATCCCTGACATGAGCAGGATGTGTGGCGAACCGATCGCGCCCGCACACAGGATCACCTCCCGATTGGCGTCAATCGTGTCGATAGTCCCATCGCGCCGGCGAACTTCAACACCACACGCCCGACCCGCCTTGATCAGCACACGCGTGATCTGGCAATCGGTTTGCACAATCAGATTCTGGCGGTGGCGCACAGGGGCGAGGAAAGCTTTCGCCGAAGAACAACGGCGGCCATTATGCATGGTCAATTGGAAATGCCCGACCCCTTCCTGCGTTGGACCGTTATAGTCGGCATTGTAGGGGTAGCCATTGGCCTGGGCTGCCTCGAGCCATTTCTCACAAATTGCTCGCTTCAGACGCGGATCGGAAACCTGCAATTCTCCCTGCTGACCGCGACCGACAGCACCTGGCCGATGAAATGTCTCGAAACTCTCGAAGATCGGACCAACGTCCTGCCACGACCAACCATGATTGCCAAGTTGGGCCCAATGATCATAGTCCTGTTGCTGGCCGCGGACATAAAGCAGACCATTGAGCGATGATGAGCCACCCAGCACCTTTCCGCGCGGCCAGTTCAATACCCGACCGTTGAGCCCGGGATCCGGCTCGGTTGCATAACACCAGTCATATTTGGGGTCGTGCATGGTCCGAAAATAGCCGACCGGAACGTGGATCCAGGGATTGGTATCTTTGCTTCCAGCCTCCAGCAATTGAACCGTTACCGACGGATCTGCACTGATCCGGTTGGCCGCGATGCAGCCTGCGGATCCAGCCCCGACGATAATGTAATCTGCAACTTCATTCATAAAGATCTTCCTCATCACGGGGTCCGCTTACAGGCGTCAAGTGGCCCCTCTCTATCGCCCTCAGACTCCGGCCAATCCTTGCGCTGTCCGTCGGCGCCGTCTTTCCATCGCCAAGGCGCATGCCAGGGAAACCACCGCGGCAAAGACCACGTAGACACACACCCAGAAAGGATCATTGTTATCGATGGCCATGAGATAGGTGGCGATCATCGGGGTGAGACCAGATGCGAGAATTCCCGAGAATTGATAGACAAATGAGATCCCGGTGTATCGCACCGTCGGATCAAAAAGATCCGCAAACAGCGCCGCTTCCGGACCGTAACACATGGGATAAATCACCCCGAAAGGCAGCACGATACCCAGAATAATCAACAGGGGCTCACCGGTCGACATCAGCCAGAAAGCCGGGAACACGCTCAGTCCGAGCAGCAATGATCCCCAGGCATAGGTGAGGGGGCGACCGATCCGATCAGACAGATGTCCGAACAATGGGATGAACCCCACCATGACCACAGCCGCCGCGCAAACGGTCCAAAGCGCTGTTGTCCGGTCAATTCCCGCATAGCGCGTGAGATAGAGAATTGAGAACACCGCGAAGATATTGAAGAAGACACCGTCGATGTAGCGCGCGCCCATGCCCAGAATGACATTGCCCGGATAGCGTTTGATCATGGTTGTGAACGGCAACCCTTGATCGCGATTGCGGGACGCCGCCTTGGCTTTCACAAATTCGGGGCTCTCGTGAATGTTCGATCGGATCCAGGTGCCCAGAAATACCAGGATGATCGATCCGATGAAGGCCGCGCGCCAGCCCCATGCCATGAATTGATCGTCGGGAAGCAGGGACAGCAGCGCCATCACGCCTGATGACAGGAACAGACCCAGCGACAGGCCGATCTGCGGAAGCGAAGCGTAGAAGCCACGCTTATTGTCAGGGGCATATTCATAAGCCATCAGAACCGCACCGCCCCATTCGCCGCCGATACCAATCCCCTGCAGGATGCGCAGGAAAAGAAGGGCGATCGGGGCCATGATGCCGATCGTCTGATAGCCAGGCAGCAAACCAATCGCGACAGTCGCGCCGCCCATCATCAGCAAGCTTATGATCAGCATCGCCTTGCGACCGACCAAGTCCCCAAAATGCCCAAAAATCAGGCCACCCAACGGGCGTGCGACGAAACCAACGGCAAATGTCGCATAGGCCAACATGATGGAAACAGTTTCATTGTCAGATGGAAAATACAGGTGGTTGAACACAATGCCGGCCACCACACCGTAAAGAAAAAAGTCATACCACTCGATTGTCGAGCCGATCAGACTGGCGAAAACAACTTTTCTGACATCGCTTGTCTGGCTGCAGCTCCTCACCGCATGCACGGTTGTGTCCGACATGACGCCCTCCTCGCGTTTGACGGTTATCACCCGATCCACACTCCTCTTATGGATCGCAGTGCCTCAAGCTTTTGCGCAAAGCGATGCGGAGTCAACCGAAAATTGAGACGAAACGTCTCGAAAAAAATAACTTGTTGAATTTGCCGGATATATTTCTCTTGGATAGCCGCCGCAGCTGCGCTAGACCTTAGAGACTTTGGTTCTAAATGTAGTTTTTTGATGAAGAACGATCCTGACAATCTGGTAAGCAGTCCAAGTATCCGAAACTTGCAAATCCTTGAATTGCTGGGGTCTCGACGCCGCGCCATGACCCCTGCGGAAATCATTGAAGAACTCAGACTGCCCAAGCCGACCGTGCACCGCTTGCTTGCCTATCTCGAAGATCAGGGTTTTCTCGCCAAGAACATCGATGGAAAAAGCTATTTGCCGGGCGCGCGTTTTCGCGAAATGGCAATTGGGGCAATGCATGCGTCCTTGAGCAACCTTCCCAGCAGGAACGTGCTCGTGTGGCTCAATCAGCAAATCGGGGAAACCTGCAACCTTGCCGTGCCTGACAAAGACGAAATGGTCTATGTCGATCGGGTCGAAACCCACTGGCCGTTGCGCATCGCACTGCATATCGGATCGCGTGTGCCCTTGCATGCAACCGCCGCTGGGAAGGTGACGCTCGCATTTCTTTCCACGGATGCGTTGCAACGCTACCTGCTGACGGGCACCAGGCAAGCGATCACCGCCAAGACGATCATTGAGCCGGAGGCGCTGCGCGCGGAGATCGATCTGGTGAAGGCACAGGGTTTTGCCACCGATCAGGAGGAGCTCGTCGAGGGAATGATCGCGGTGGCGGTTCCCGTGCTCGACAGCAGGAACAATTTTTGTGCTACGCTGTCCTTCCATGCGCCAACGCAACGGCTTTCCCTGCCGCAAGGGCTTGCCCATCTCGATGATCTTCGTCAGGCCGCAGAGAAATTGGGCCAGATGATCTGAAAACGAGTCTCCGGGCGTCCCGATGCTTGCTGGCGCGTCCCACTGACGGACGGCGCGCTGCACGCTGCACTGCATGGCGGCTCGTCTCACCCTGGCACGCAGCGAAGATCATGACGGAACTTTTCGCAGCCTGGCGCATTGCCGCCATGGATAAATGGGCGATGAGGGGCTATGAGCGAAGATCAATTGCTGCGTCCCGGCATGAATTGCTGGCGGGTTGAAACTGCGGAGCGCTTCGCGTTCATTGTCGATGGTGCAGACTATTTCGTTTCCTTGCGCAAGGCGCTGCTCAAGGCCCGCCACTCGATCATGCTGGTCGGTTGGGATTTCGACACACGCATCGACATTGGGGAGTGCAATGACGGCGGACCACAACAATTGGGGGATTTCATCCTCTGGTTGGCCGATCGCACGCCTTCCCTCGAAATCCGTTTGTTGCGCTGGGACACCGGCGCCTTCAAGGCATTGCTGCGTGGCAATATGCTTTGGACGATCCTGCGCTGGAAAGCCCATCCGCGCATTACCCTGAAATTCGATGCCAAACATCCTGTCGCCGGCTCACACCATCAAAAGATTGTGGCAATTGACGACAGTCTGGCATTTTGCGGCGGCATCGATCTGACAATGCGTCGCTGGGATACGCGGGAGCATCTCGACAATGATCCACGCCGCGTCAGCCCCAGCGGTAGCCCCGAGGATCCATGGCATGATGCCACCAGCGCCTTTGATGGAGACGCGGCACGTGCCATTGGCGATCTGGGCCGCATGCGGTGGCAAGCGGCGACCGGTGAGACCTTGCCGCGCTGTCAGCAACCGCATGATTGCTGGCCTGAGGGTTTGAAAGCAACCTTCACCCATATGCGGCTTGGTATTGCGCGCACAATTCCCAAGATGGCCAATCAGCAGCCGGTCCACGAGATCGAAACTGCATGGTTGGACATGATCCGCAGGGCCAAGCGCCATATCTATGCAGAGAGCCAGTATTTTGCCTCCCGCAAAATCGCCCGGGCGATTGCCGAGCGTCTTTGCGAGGCGGATCCCCCTGAAATCGTCATCGTCACACCGGAATCGGCCCAGGGTTGGCTGGAGCCGCTGGCGATGGATTCTGCACGCGCAAGGCTGGTGCAGGCGCTTGAACGCATCGATCACCGTCGACGTCTGAGGATCTGGCATCCCCGGACCGCGGGCGGTCAACCCATCTATGTGCATGCCAAGGTCATGGTGGTGGACGACACAGTGCTGCGGGTGGGCTCATCGAATTTCAACAACCGTTCAATGCGCCTCGACAGTGAATGCGATGTCATCCTTTGGGCGGAAGCGGCCGACGATGGCCTGCGTCTGCAGATCGCGCGGCTGCGCGATGATCTTGTTGCTGAGCATTTGGGCGTTGAACCGACGCGGGTCGCCGCCAAATTTGCAGAAACCGGATCCTTGATTGCCACCATCGAACGTTTGTGCGGCGACGGGCGCAGCCTCTATCCATATTGGATTCCAGACCTGTCGGATATTGAAACATGGCTGGCCGAAAATGAAATTCTTGACCCAAACGGTCCCGACGAGATCTTCGAAGCCACCGACAAACGCGGATTGTTCAAAGGCTGGGACAGGCTCAAAGCCAAGTTTCACCATCGCCAGAAACTTTGACATAAGGCTGTTTCGGGAAGGGCAGATCCCTGTGCCAGGCTGCGACAGTGCATGGTGCGGTCCGATCTACGCTTTCAGCCGCCTTCGCTTGATCACGCCTCCGCATTGCAGTTATAGGGTTCAGGCAAAGGCGTGTCAGCCCGATGGTGACGCCCCAACGACGATGCTATAGACGGCGAGGGGGCTTCGATTTGATGTTCCGCCATCAGGACGGAGGGGCTGTGGCGCGTGCTGATCCCCGGATGCACCAGCAAACCAGAATGGCCGCACCAAGACTGCGCGTACGGCCAGCGACAACACAAGCATTCCGGCAAGCGGCGCATAGAAACCCGCGCGCACCGCCGCCTGAAGCAGCGACTCACGCGCGATCAGGCTTCATCCCTGTCAGCAGCAGTTGTCGCCAAAAACGCAACAGCAGCCGCGCTGTCAGATCAGACCGGCAATAGCTTTGATCATGGATCACCCTAAGTCGCAAAAGCCGTGAGCTCAACAAAGATCATGGCTGTGTCGCCTAACCTGTCGCATGGGGGCTTGCGAGAGGTGCTCGGCGCATGGCCAGCTCTTAAACATAGCGTTGCCTCGATCAGATAGGCGCCGGATGATGCGGTGCCGGCGGCGCGCGATGGGCACTGGGAGGCGCGCCGGTAATCCGCTTATAGGCACGGCTGAATGAGGCTTCTGACTCATAACCAAGCCTATGGGCGACAATCGCCACCCGCTGGCCCTGCTTCAGCCATTGATGCGCCTGCTGCATGCGGGTTCGCCCGACATAGCGCGCCGGTGTCTCGCCGACAATGTCGAGAAACCGCTGCGCGAAGCTTGATCGCGATGCGCCCATGATCTGCGCGAGATCCTCAACGCTCCAGTGGCGCACCGGATCCAAATGCACAGCCGCCAGCACGCGGCCAATCTCGTTGTTGCGCAATGCGGCCAGCCAGCCTTTTTCCGTGCCGCAACCATGTTCGACCCAGCTGCGGATCATGGTTGCCGTTAATACGTCGGCTAGCCGCGCAACAATTCCGCACGCGCCGACACGATTCATCTCAACCTCCCGCGCCATGCTCTCCAACAGTGCTGGAAGAGAGGGCTCTCTGGCCGCAAAATCATTTGCCCTGATAAAATCCGGCATCAATTGCAGCAAGGGGTGGTTGCGCTCGAGATTGAACGTCATGACAGCGAAGAACAACAGATTACGACTGTCTGCATTCGGGCATTCAACATCGATAATGCCACCGACCGACTTTCTCGGAAATGCTCCAATCGGGACCGGGCTGACCCCCGGTGCGCTGGCAATGACATGCGCGTCGCCACGCGGCAGCAACACCGCATCTCCGGGCTTGAGTGGATGCCACTCGCCATCCGGCGACTGGATGAAGGCTGAGCCGGAAGCCAGAAAATGAAAGCGCGCCGGCTCCCCGGCCGGGAAAGCCGTCGCCCACGGAGCGCAAGGCTGACATCGCCCATATTCGACGCCATCCAGCCTCAGACTGCGGAGAATTTCGGTCAGCGGATCTTGCATGGTGACACCGGTGAGAGAGCAGAATTATTGGAGGAAATGGTACGTTATTCGGATTTACTATCATAGAAACAACGAAACGTCACCCTTATCTTGGCCCGTGGAAGCAAAATGGAGCGCGTCATGGACATGAAAATCAACGCAGAAAATCGCGCGCAGACCGGCCCCGACAAGGCGGCCTGGCCGGCGATCTTCTCCCTGTCTCTGGGGGTATTTGGACTGGTGACGGCCGAATTTTTACCGGTCAGTCTGCTGACGCCGATTTCTGCGGATCTGGGCGTCAGTGTTGGCGCCGCCGGGCAGTCAATGACAATGACCGCCATTGTTGCAGCTTTTGCCGGACCGGGCATTGTCATCTATTCAAAGAGGCTTGATCGTCGCCACGTTCTGCTAGGTCTCACGCTGATGCTGGTGGTTTCCAGCATCCTCTCAGCGCTGGCCCCCAATCTTGCGGTGCTTTATGCGGCACGAATTCTGCTCGGGGTCGGGCTGGGTGGCTTCTGGGCCTTGTCGCTGGCGCTTGCGATGCGTCTGGCACCCGATGCGATACTTCCCCGCGCCATGGCTGTTATCATGACCGGTGTTTCGCTGGCAACCGTCTGCGCAGCACCACTGGGTGCCTGGATTGGCGCCACTTTTGGTTGGCGCTACGCGTTCCTGCTGGCCGCAGCTATTGGCATGCTCACGTTATTCCTGCAGTTTGTGACTGTCCCATCGTTGCCGGCAAAGGCGGGCGCCTCGCTTGCCAGCCTCATTGGCATCCTCCGCCGACCGATCATTCGTGTTGGCCTGACAACCATCCTGCTGGTCGTTGCCGCACATTTTGCGAGTTTCACCTATATCCGGCCATTTCTGGAAACCGTGCCGCAATTTGGCATCACAGAGATCTCCGCGATCCTGCTGGTCTTTGGCATAGGGGGCTTTTTTGGTAATATTCTGGGTGGCCTTCTCGCCGAGCGCAGCACGCGTGTGGCGCTTGCCACGGCCGCCTCGGCGCTGAGCCTTGCAACCCTCGCCCTGTTTGCTTTCGGCACAGTACCGTCCTTGGCCATTCTGGGAACTGTTGTCTGGGGCGTGGCATTCGGTGCAGTCCCGGTCGCCGCCCAGAGCTTCACCACGCGCGCGGCGGGCGATGAAGCGGAAAGCGCCGGTGCGCTCATGCTCACCACGTTCCAGATTGCCATATCGGGCGGGGCAGTTCTTGGCGGCCTGTTGGTCGAAATGCAAGGGGCGGCGGGCAGCCTGATTTTCTCCGCCGTCGCAGCCCTGGCCGCTGCGAGCCTGATCGCGACGAGCGGGGTAGCAAAAAACCATGCGGCTTCTTCGCCATCCCGTTCCGATCTCGCCGGATCAGATATCGCATGATGAGCATGCTGTGTCGGTTCCTCCAAACCGACACAGGCCAAACTTAGTGATCCAGCTGTCTGCCGACATCCCCGCATTGCAGTTTCTCGGAAACCACCTTGATAGCCTGCGCTGCCTCTTCAGTCCGAACAGCCCGCACCAACTGCCTGGGTTATCAGAGCGCTCATGCCCGGCATAGACGTTCCTTCAACAACGCTTGCGGCAGCATCTTGCGAGCGTCCGCCCAGCGTCGCCTGCTTCATGATAGCGGTGAGAAGCGGCACAACCGCCTGTTGGCAGTCGGCGGGACGACCCGGATAGTTGTCAGCGGATTTGGGACTCAAATGGTTCTTATCCCTGCTATTATCGCGACCGATCCGGATAGGGCTCCAACGGTTTCTTTTTCTTTTGGCTGCCGGGCGCATTGCTCTGTTCATGGGTTGGCTTCTGTTGATGATCCCTCTGCTCGACTTTGGACGGGTCGGCGGACTGATCGTCTCTGTGAAGGTCTGGATCGGACCATGGATTCTTTTTTTCTACCATTTTTATCTCCTCTCAATCTTCCAGGGCAGCATCGCGGTTCTCAAGCAGCCTGGTCGCAACAATCTTTATGGCAAGCGCCGTTTCGATCTCATCCCAGCCCGCATTGACTGCTGAAGCGATCAACCCTTTGACCTCATTGGCAACAGCGTTCTGACAATCGATATCTCGATCGGGATAATGTCCAGGATGGGTGGGTTTGAGCATGCATCGACTCCTCATATGAAAGTAGAACTCCCAAAACCACAAAAAGCTCCATGCAATTCGCAGGCTCCGCTTGAATTATTAAGAGGCGATCGATTGGTCCTGATGGCCATTGGTCTCGCAACGAGGGCGAGGACCCTCCAGGAATTATTCGAGGTTTCAATCAGGCTCGATGGGGGCTGCAAGCAGGCTCTGTACGTGCGGCAAGCGCGTGGGGGCTCTGCGATCACGCCAACCAGGCTTGCATAAAAATCTACCGCCGACGGGAACCAAGTAGTGGTCTTCATCATTGTGTGGTCGTGCTGATTACCAGCGTTTATTTTGGAGAATTAATATGCGTCGTCTTATTTTGGCAACTGCTGCAACCCTGGCTCTTGGATCAATGGCCTTCGCTCAAACCGCAACAAATGTCGAAACCGAGGTCTTTGTCACCGCCAAGCCGACCGATGTGATCTCCAGCAATATCCTCAATCTGGATATTACCAATTCCAAGGATGAGTCGATCGGCAAAATTCAGGATCTCATCATCTCTGAAGGTGCCCTGACCGGCTATATCGTGTCTGTTGGCGGTTTCCTGGGCATCGGCGAAAAATACGTGATCGTCGCGCCGCAATCGGTCGAGATCCTTTATGCGGAAAACGACAAGAAGTGGTCCGCCAAGATGGACACCACCAAGGAAGCTTTGGAAAAGGCCCCGGAATTCAAATATGACGGTCGTTGGGCCAAGTAGGATCTCTCGTGCCCAGAGGAGCGGTTAAATCCATTCCTCTGGGCGCAGAGCGTAAGGCATGACCAGATCATCCCGTTCGCGGCGCTCGCCCGACTATAACAGTCCCGTGACAATCGTTCCAAGACTTTTAAAAGTATATGACTTGGAACAAACAATCAAAGCAAACGTTTACAAGTATAGGCCATTGGATACGATGAATA
This sequence comes from Ochrobactrum sp. AN78, assembly GCF_029909885.1. NCBI lineage: Bacteria > Pseudomonadati > Pseudomonadota > Alphaproteobacteria > Hyphomicrobiales > Brucellaceae > Ochrobactrum > Ochrobactrum sp. AN78. The sequence goes on along the minus strand of NZ_JASAMU010000015.1, from coordinate 9,648 downwards.
TGGCTTGCAAACTTTCCAGCCGAAAGAAAAGTTTGCTGTTTCTGTAGACCACATGAGAGGAGACCTATGATGGATTGGGATCGCGTTGAAGGCAACTGGAAACAGTTCAAGGGCAAGGTCAAGGAAAAGTGGGGCGACCTCACCGATGACGACCTTGACAAGATCAACGGCAAGCGTGATCAGCTCGAGGGCAAGATCCAGGAGCGCTATGGGATTGAAAAAGACGCTGTGCGCAAGGATGTCGATGACTGGTATAACAGCCAGAAATTCTAGCCGCGTCTAGTTGTTTTGAAAAAGCCACGCATTCTGCGTGGCTTTTTGCTGTTTCACAATGGCAGGCGCATGCTGACCGCAATCGGACCCCGCTCCGCTGCCGGATGAGCTGCGTCCGCGGCAGCAATGCGCGCATTGCGGCAAACCATATTTGTGTCTACTAATGGACAGACATTGCGTCTGCTTTAAGCTATTGATCTATCTTTGAGATTGGGTCGGGGAGAATCATGTTGTCATTGTGCGTAAGCTCCTGCCGGTTCCCGGAACCGGTCGCGACGTCGCCACTTGCCGTCTCCTCCACACGCGATGATCGCGTTCCTTTCCTCCCATCATTCCTAAGCAAGAGTTCTTCATGACCATGCGCGAAACTGCCAACCGTTCCGGCAAGCTGTTGGGAATCGATTTCAGTGTGGCGATGGGACTGGCCGCAGCCCTCGTGTTTTTCATGGTCAGCGGACTAGTCACCTATGTCAATTTTCAGGGGCTGCGGGTTGCCAATCAACGCATTGTCGAAACCCACCGCGCCATTGTCTCTCTCCAGAGCCTGCTGTCCAAGCTTCAGGACGCGGAAACCGGACAGCGCGGCTATCTGCTGACCGGCGAAGAAAGCTATCTTGCCCCCTATCGGACCGCTCTTGCGGCCGTGAACGCTCAGCTCGAAAAGGTTTCCGAGCGCACCAGGGATAATCCGGGACAAAGCGATCGCCTTGAGACGCTGCGCCAGCATGTCGATGCCAAGCTTGAGGAGATGGCTGAAGCGATCGCTTTGCGCAAAGAACAAGGATTGGAGCGTGCCCTGACGCTTGTGCGCTCCGATCGCGGCAAGCTGGAGATGGACGCCATCCGCGAAACCATTGATGCCATGACGCAGGTGGAAAACGACATGCGGTCCGTGCGGCTCGCGGAAATGGAGCGGGCGCAGAGCCAGGCGCTGATCAGTACAATTCTCGCCGCTCTGCTGGGCATTATCCTGACGCTGATCATCGGATATCTGCTGCGCAAGGCAGCCCTCAACAGGGCCCGCGAAGAATGGCTGCAAAGCGGTGAAATCGGTCTGGCTGCGGCAATGGCCGGTGATCAGGCAATTGAGGAACTTGGCGCCAGCATTCTCGATTACCTTACAGGCTATACCGGGGCGGTGGCCGGCGCGTTCTTCTCTGGCACCCGCGATCAGTACAGGCGCTCCGCTGTCTATGGCGTACCCGATGATCACGCTGTTCCCAGACAATTTGCCAATCGGGAAGGATTGCTTGGAGAAGCTGCCGCCAAAGCAGCCCCTGTCCTGCTCAACGATGTTCCGGATGGTTATCTGAGCTTTGGTTCGGCACTGGGTCGCGACAAGCCCAAGCATCTGGTGATCCTGCCCGCCTCCGTGCATGGAAATGTCAATGCGGTGATGGAACTGGGCTTTCTGCAGCCGACCGACCCGGCCGTTCTATCCCTGCTCACCACCGTGGCAGAAGCCATCGCGCTCAGCGTTCAGGCTGCAACCTATCGCGACGAGTTGCAGAACCTGGTTGAGGAAACGCAACAGCAGTCCGAGGAATTACAGGCCCAGGGCGAAGAACTGCGCGTGTCCAATGAGGAGCTCGAAGAACAAAGCCGCGTCCTCAAGGAATCCCAGTCCCGTCTTGAACAGCAGCAGATCGAACTCGAGCAAACCAACAGTCAGCTCGAGGAACAGGCCAACCAGCTGGAGATGCAACGCACGGACCTTGAGCGCGCTCACGCTTCCGTACAACTCAAGGCGCAGCAACTTGAGCGATCAAGCCAGTATAAGAGCGACTTCCTCGCCAATATGTCACACGAGCTAAGGACCCCGTTGAACTCCTCGCTCATTCTCGCCAAGCTTCTTGCCGATAATCCGGATGAAAATCTCACGCAGGAACAGGTCAAATATGCTCGCACCATCCAGTCTTCCGGCAATGATCTTCTCAATCTGATCAATGACATTCTCGATTTGTCAAAGATCGAGGCGGGTCATGTCGAAATCCACCCCGAAGTCACCCCTTTGGCGCGGCTGGCGACAGGGCTGCGACAGCTGTTTGATCCTGTTGCGCAGGAAAAGAAACTCGACTTCGAGATTACGATCGATGCGGTGATCCCCAGATCGTTTGAGACCGATCCACAACGCCTGGAGCAGATTCTCAAAAATCTGATTTCCAACGCCATCAAATTCACCGATCGCGGCAAGGTCGTTCTCGCCATTGCCGCCCAAGCCGACGACGAGATCCTGTTCTCGGTCAGCGATACCGGCATCGGGATTTCCGCAGAGCAGCAAAAAAGCATTTTCGAAGCCTTCCATCAGGCTGACAGCACCATCAGCCGCCGCTATGGCGGAACCGGGCTTGGCCTGTCGATATCGCGCCAGCTCGCCCGGCTGCTCGGCGGTAGCATCCGTGTCGAAAGCACACCCGGCCAGGGCAGTTGCTTTACCCTGACGCTTCCTCTCAAACATGGCCGCGGCGATGCGGCGGTTGCGCCGGTTCCTTTCGAACAATCGCAGGCCCCAGAACAATCGCTGGCTGCACAGCAACCGACCATCGCGCTGCCACGCCGACTTGACGATGATCGCGATGCCATCACCGGTGACAAGCGCGTTCTGCTCGTCATCGAAGATGATGAGACATTCGCCACCATCGTGCGCGATCTGTCACGCGAGATGGGTTTCCAAGCGGTGGTTGCGCGTACAGCAGAGGAGGCCGTGCGGGTCGCGCGCGAGTTCTCGCCCAATGCGATCGTTCTTGATGTCGGCCTTCCCGACCAATCCGGTCTCTCGGTGCTGGATCGACTGAAAAACGATGTTCAGACCCGACACATCCCTATCCATGTCATATCGGCGGGCGATCATACCCGCACCGCGTTTTCGCTCGGAGCCGTGGGATACCTGACCAAGCCCGTCAGTCGCGAGCAGCTGGTCGGTGTTCTCACCAAGTTGGAGGCCAAGCTGGAACAGCGAATGCACCGGGTTCTGATCGTCGAGGACGACCAACGCCAGCGCGAGGCCGTGGCCAAGCTGTTGGGATCACGCGAAGTCGAGACCGTCACAGCCGGCAATGCGGCCGAGTGCCTTGATCTGCTGCGTGAACAGACCTTTGACTGCATGGTGCTCGATCTGTCGCTGCCCGATGCCTCCGGCTTTTCTTTGCTTGAAACGCTCAGCAGTGAAAGTGCCTATGCCTTCCCGCCGGTGATCGTCTATACCGGACGTGAGCTTTCCTCTGAAAGCGAGCAGAAACTACGGCGCTATTCAAAATCGATCATCATAAAGGGCGCGAAATCCCCTGAACGGCTGCTTGATGAGGTCAGTCTCTTCCTGCATCAGATTATTTCGGAATTGCCGCCCGAGCAGCAGAAGATGATCCGCAAGGCTCGCCATCGCGACGCCTTGTTGGAAGGCCGCCGTATCCTGGTGGTCGAAGATGACATCCGCAATGTCTATGCATTGACCAATATTCTGGAGCCCCGGGGCGCACAGGTGATGATTGCCCGCAATGGCCAGGAGGCGCTCGATGCGCTTGAGCGCTCAACAAGCAACGCCGACGCCGCCATCGATCTGGTGCTGATGGATGTGATGATGCCGGTGATGGATGGTTTGACCGCGACACGGCACATCCGCCAGAATCCGAGCTTCAAAAAATTGCCGATCATCACGCTCACCGCAAAGGCGATGCCGGATGACCAGCAGCGCTGCATCGAAGCGGGTGCCAATGATTACATGGCCAAGCCGCTTGATGTCGACAAGCTGCTGTCGCTTGTGCGGGTCTGGATGCCCAAATGACCAGCGGGAACAAGCCAGGTTCGCCTGAGGAAATCGAGATCCGATTGCTGTTGGAGGCGCTCTATCTGCGCTACCATTATGATTTCCGCAATTACGCGATGAGTTCGATCCGGCGCCGGTTGCGCCAGGCCCGCGATCAGTTGGAGTTTCCGAGTTTCTCGGCCATGCAGGATCGTCTGTTGCGCGATCCGGCTATGCTGCCACAGCTGCTGCGCTTCCTGACCGTTCAGGTCAGCGACATGTTCCGCGATCCGGATTACTTCCGCGCCATTCGTGAGCGCGTCATACCCCATCTGCGAACCTATCCCTCATTGAAGGTTTGGATTGCCGGCTGCAGCAGCGGCGAAGAACTCTATTCCATGGTCATCCTGTTTCGCGAAGAGGGGCTGGAAGATCGCACGATTTTTTACGCGACCGATATCAATCAGGAGGCGTTGCAGGCGGCAGAAGCCGGTGTCTATGCCATTGAACGGGTTCAGTCCTTCACCACCAATCATCAGCGTTCGGGCGGCAAGACATCGCTGTCCGACTATTATCAGGCTGCTTATGGACGGGTGTCGTTTGACAAGTCGCTGCGCCGCAATGTGGTGTTTTCCGACCACAGTTTGGTCACTGACGCGGTGTTTGGCGAGATGAACCTGATTTCCTGCCGCAATGTGCTGATTTATTTCGACAATGATCTGAAGGATCGTGTGCTCGGCTTGTTCCGGGATTCGCTTGCCCATCGCGGCTTTTTGGGCCTGGGTGCCAAGGAGAGCGTGCGCTTTTCCGCCGAGGCCGCGACATTTGCGGATTTTGTGCGCGACGAAAAGATCTATCAGAGGCTGACGCCATGATGGCTTCGCCTGCGCAGGCTGTGGTGATCGGTGCTTCGGCGGGCGCTTTCGATGCCCTGTCGGCAATCCTGCCGCTGCTCAAGCCGGGCTTTCGGCTGCCGGTGCTTATTGTCGTGCATCTTCCGCCCGATAGGCGCAGCCTGATGGCCGAACTGTTCCGGCAAAAATGCAGTCTGATGGTTGAGGAAGTCGAGGACCGCCAGCCGCTGGAGCCAGGCACCATCTATTTCGCGCCGCCCGATTACCATCTGCTGGTGGAAACTCACCTCAGCCTGTCACTGTCCAAGGACGATCCTGTCCTGTTTTCGAGGCCCTCCATCGACGTGTTGTTTGAAAGTGCTGCCGAGGTGTTCGGCGCTGAGTTGATCGCCGTGGTCCTGTCGGGTGCAAATGACGACGGTGCGCGGGGGGCCGCCGTCATTCAAGCCTGTGGCGGGACCGTGCTCGTTCAGGACCCCAAACAGGCGATGGTGCCCGTTATGCCGGAAGCGGCCTTGCGCAGCTGCCCCGACGCAAAAATTCTGTCGCTTGCCGCGATAGCTCAATATTTAAGAGAGGTTTAAGTCAACATGAAACCCATTTCGTTTCTCCTCGTTGACGATCTTGAGGAAAATCTTATCGCTTTGGAAGCTCTCTTGCGCCGCGATGGCTTGCAGTTGCTCAAAGCCACTTCCGGTGACCAGGCACTTGAACTTCTGCTCGAGCATGATGTGGCGCTGGCACTTGTCGATGTCCAGATGCCAGGGCTCGACGGTTTTCAGCTGGCAGAACTGATGCGGGGCAACGAACGGACGCGCCATGTCCCGATCATTTTTGTCACCGCCGGCAGCGCCGGACAACGCCGCTTTCAGGGCTACGAGGCTGGTGCGGTGGATTTCATTCAAAAGCCCATCGAACCGGATATCCTGCGCAGCAAGTCCGCGGTTTTCTTCGAGCTCTATCGTCAGCGACAGCAGCTCGCTCTGCAACGCGATGAACTGGCGGCACAGGCGCAGGCGCTGCGTGAGGCTGCGCAACAGAAAGATATTCTGCTTCAGGAAATCAATCATCGCATCAAAAACCTGTTCGGTCTCACATCAGGACTGATATCGTTGAGCGCACGCTCAGCAGAAACCATCGAAGATCTTGTCGCGGACTTGCGTTCAAGGCTGCAGGCGCTGGCACGCGCCCATGAACTCACCTTGCCCGTGCTTGGCAAGAACAGCCCGGCAGATCGTGCCACGTCGGTGGTGGCATTGATCGAGGCGATTGTCGCACCGCATAAGGGCGAGCAGCGCTCTCCTGTGAAAATCACTGGCACCGACGTTGCGGTCGCAGGCAATGGCCTCACCTCCTTCGCACTTTTGCTGCATGAACTGACCACCAACTCCGCCAAATATGGCGCTCTGTCATCCCCGCAGGGTCAGCTGGCGATCAATATTGGTCTGGATGACGAACTGCTGTCCTTGAACTGGAAGGAAACCGGTGGGGAGATCCTGCAACACCCACCCGAGCGCAAGGGATTTGGTGCCGCTCTTGAAAAGGCGACGGTACAGGGGCTGAATGCGGTGATCGCGCGCGACTGGCAGCCCGAAGGTCTGTCGCTTTCCCTCAAAATACCCGCAGAGCGCCTAGTCTATCGCGATAGCCATCCCGACTGAACAACCCCCGCAACAAACAGGCCCCGCTTTCACGATGCAGGCCTGTGGCTTTGCATCCGTCTCATTTGGCCAGCCCTTGTTGTTTTTTCGCGCAACCAACTGTGTCCGAATAGGGACCACAACCCGTCTGATCATTATTGCGCGTGTTCGGGAACCATCTCTGGTCAGGGGGGTTAGTTAACATACCAACCAGAAAATGAGAGGAAATGCTATGAAGTTCGCAACACTCCTTATCGCAGGTGCGATGGCCCTTTCACCAGCCCTTGCTGGCGCCCAGGCAACCCAGACCCCAAATAGTGACGTGCCTGGTGCCACCGACACACCCACTCATGATGATAAGACCCCTGATGCCGGTCAGAACAGCCTGACCGAAGCCCAGGCGACCGAACTGTTCAACAAGGCCGGCTATACCGACCTCAAAAATCTCAAGCTCAACCAGCAGGGCCTATGGGAAGCATCGTCAATGAAGGATGGCAAAACTGTCATGCTGACATTGGATGCCGAGGGCAAGGTTTCCGAGCATATGATGTAATCATCGTTGCCTGTTGAAAGAAAAAGCCGCGTCAGCGGCTTTTTTTACGCGCGCGTAGAAAGCACGGACGGGTTGAAGCACCATTCCGGAAGCGCCCACAAACGATCAAAAGCGCCCCGAACTCACCCAGCAGTGACGATGAGAACGCATCCCGAAAAGCCGTAGCCAAGGCCACAACATCATTCCATTGCACTGAGCAACCGTCGCCGCATATCCCCGGTCTCCTATCGGAAAAAGGCGGGGCCATGCTGGCAAAATTTTAATCCTGCCCGGGCGGCGTCAGTGCTTTGAGCGCGTCGAGAAATTGGTTCAGGGTCGGGGACAGGTTTCGACCCTCCATGGTCAGAATATGCAGGGCACTGGTCGCCAGGATGGGATCTTCGATCGGCACCAGAGCAAGACTGTGCTCGGTGCCGCGCGCCAGGTCCGGGGAACCAGTGATCGAGGTCGTTCCCGAGGAGAAACTGTAAGCACGCAGCATCGCCATGGAATTGGTGGAGAAGACTGGGTTGAAAGCAATTCCCTTGGCCGCCAGGGCTGCCTGCAGCAGTAGCCGCTGGGTCCGGTCCTCGTCGGGAACCGCCCATTGTTCGCCGCGCAGATCACTCAATGTGACAGAGGACCTGCCCGCCAGGGGATGATCGCTGCGTAGCGCGGCGAAGATCGGTCGCAAGGCAATATGCTGAATAGCAATATCGGGCGGCGGCGGATAGCTGTAGGTGATACCAATATCTGCTGCCCCATTCTTGATGCGTGCACAGATATCAGGCGAGGTGCCGACCCAGACATGAAAATGCACCGCCGGGTGCTGCCGGCGAAACGATTCGATGGCGTAGCCAAGGCAATCAAGGGCGAAACCTTCATAGCTCGCAATCCGAATGAGCCCATGCGATTTTCCGGCAAGCGCGCGCAATTCCGACAGCGCTTCTTCCATGCCGATTGCCAATCGCTGCGTGCGTTGCAGCAGCAATTCTCCCGCAGCGGTCAACGCCATGCCGCGAGGCCGCCGCTCGAACAGCACAATGCCCAGCGACTCCTCGAGTTTGGCAATCTGCCGGCTGATAGCCGAGGTCGAAATATGCAGTCGTGCCGAGGCTTCATGCAGGGAACCTGTCTGGGCGACTTCGCGAAAATAAACCAACGATCGATGTTGCATGGACGCCCTGTTGCATAAAACACAACAGGGTGTCCACTTTAAAGCAATTGTTGCAATCCGTTACGGCTGATAATTGCGTTCAGGACCGGTTTTGCGGCGCATCTGCCTCGCCCAGACCAGCCTGCGGGCGATGATAACCCGTTCATCGCAGCGGTTGGGTGAAGCTCTGGATGCCAGCAGACCTGCACAGCACCGACCGACCATCCTGGAGGAAATGATGAACCCGTTCCTGGACTATCTCACCACCCATGCAGACGACATGCTCAACGACCTCAAGGCGCTTGTCGAGCACCAGTCGCCAACCCAAGACAAGGCTCTGGTCGATGCCTGCGGCGCTTTTCTCTCCGAACTGTTTGCGCGCCATTTGCATGTGCGGCCTGAACGCTTCGCGCAGACGCAGGTCGGTGATCATCTGTTGTTCAAGATCGGTCAGGGAGATCGCCGCAGTTTGCTGTTGACGCATTTCGACACGGTCTGGGATCTCGACCGCCTTGGTACCCGTATCGAAGATGGAAAATACTACGGACCGGGCGCTTTCGACATGAAGGGGGGCGTCATTCAAGGTCTGTGGGCGTTGAAGGCGTTGATCGCCGCAAAGGCGCTCGACAATCACGAGGTCTGGTTCCTGTGCACCAGCGATGAGGAGACCGGCAGCTGGCATTCGCGCGCGCTGATTGAGGAAACCGCCCGGCAATGTGATCAGGTGCTGGTGCTTGAACCGTCGGAGGAGGGGACCGGAAACCTCAAGATTGCCCGCAAGGGAACCGGCCAATTTCAGATGCTCATCAAGGGAAAAGCCGCTCATGCCGGCAACAACCCGCTCGGCGGTATCAGTGCAGCCGAGGAAATGGCCCGGCAGATTCTCAGGCTCCATGCCCTGCAGGACCTCTCCAAAGGGACCACGGTCAATGTCGGTATCGCTCAGGCGGGAAACCGTATCAATGTCATCCCCGATCATGCCAGCCTGTCGATCGACGTGCGCGTGAGCTCGCTTGACGAAGCGGAACGGGTGGAAGCGGAAATCCGCACGTGCCCGGTTTTTCTCGATGGCGCCCAGATCGAGGTTTCCGGGGGGCTGAACCGTCCGCCGATGGAGGTCAATGCGCGCAACAAAGCCCTGTTCGAACAGGCGACCCGTGCAGGAATTGCCCTGGGCATGACCGTTTCTGGCAGTGCTGTCGGGGGTGGAAGCGATGGAAATTTCACCTCGGCGCTTGCTATTGCGACACTGGATGGTCTGGGTGCGGAGGGTGGTGGCCCGCATGCCGAATACGAGCATGTGACCATAGCCGGACTTCCGCGCCGCGCCGCGCTGATCAGCCAGATCATCGCCAATGTCAATGCTGGGTAGAGATGCGACACCGGTGGCCAGATAGAAATGCGACACTTCTTGATGAAGGACGCAGCGCCAAGCCCCCGATCTGACCGGC
>NZ_JASAMU010000014.1:0-122352 GCF_029909885.1 Ochrobactrum sp. AN78 | reverse complement strand
GCCGGTCAGATCGGGGGCTTGGCGCTGCGTCCTTCATCAAGAAGTGTCGCATTTCTATCTGGCCACCGGTGTCGCATCTCTACCCAGCATTGACACGACATATGGCCGGGGTGGGTTCTAGTTTGAAGTGCGACTTGCAAATGATAATAATGAGTTATCCAATGCCAGAAGCCTTCATACAACACGCCTACTCGCATATAGATCTAGATGAACGTCGTAAAATAGCACACTGGTGCACTGCAAACCTCATTGTTGGCGTTCTGTAAGGAAACAGCAACAATACAAATTGATGCTACCAGCTAAAGAAGGTTCCCAACTTTAGCTGCAAAACTATTGCGAATTCACGGCAGGTAAATTTCCTTTCAGAAAGAATTGGCGCTTAGATACAAAACCGATTTATGTCATTCATGTTAAAGTGCTCATAAATGAACCGAATTGGCCTAACCATGAGCATTTTGTTCACTACACGGAGAGGATGGGTTTCATGGGTAAAATTTCGATTGCGCTAGTTGCAATGCTAATCATTACAGGCTGTACGACTACTGAGAAGGACGTCAGTATTGGCACCGTCGCGGGTGCTGCTATTGGAGGAATTGCCGGTGGTGGTCGTGGTGCACTGATTGGTGCGGGCGCTGGCGCTATTGGTGGTTTGCTGGTTCGCAACCTGCGTAACGGTAAGTGTGAATACCGCGATCGCCGCGGACGGATCTATACAGCTCGCTGCCGATAATAAAATTGCTAGGCAGGACTTATCCGCCCTGCCTAGCACACTAGATCTCAGAAAAGAATACAGCGCTTTCAGTTTAGATACTCGACAAAAAAAGCATCATTCTGCTTCGTTATTGTTAAGTTTTTGTCCGACGTCGATACGGTTGCCGTCCGGGTCTTCAAAAACAAACGCCCGCAAACCGTAGTCTTTGTCTTGCAGACCTTTTATGATCCTCATGCCATGACGCTTACAAATTCCGTACATAGCATCGACGTCTTTCACCAGCATGTGAGCAATGTTGAAATTCGCGGCTTTGTGATCTTTTTGCAGTGAGAGGTGTAATTCACCTTCGTCGCGCTTCAGGATCATGAAACCCACCGGGTTTCCGTTTTCAAAGACTTTTTTGAAGCCTAATGCGCCGCAGTAAAATTGACAGGCCGCATCCATTTCTTTGACCGGAATCATAACTGCAATTCGGCCAAAACCGACACTCTGATTAGCGATATCGTTCATCGCATAACCTCTTCTTCTTGCGAAGACACAATTCCCAGTCAGACGGTGCTGCTGAAAGAAATGCGCTTCAGTGTTTTTATGAGAAGGACGGTGCCAACAACGTTAGATTTATCCTGAAATCATTGCGTTGGGAATAGCTTCGGCCATGTTGCACTGGCTTGGTTTGATTGAAATCATTCCTTGGAACGGTTTTGCGATGTAATTCCACATTGCCGATCTAAGACCAAAGCATGCGTGTAATCGCAGTCAGCATGCGCTATTACCTGCATGCGCTGACTCCGGCTACCATGCTCATATTAGTTGCGCGTACTGGAGAGCGTTGTTTCCGGCCTAAAGCCGGTCTGCAAGGAAGGTAGATTACATGTTGGAAGCACGTATCAGGAACGCGTCTCTGCGTGACAAGATTATCACTGCGGAAGAAGCCGCAAGCCTGATCAAAGATGGCATGATTGTCGGCATGAGCGGATTTACACGCGCAGGTGATGCCAAAGCCGTTCCACTCGCAATGGCGGCACGTGCAGCGAGCGATCCCTTTCAGATTACCCTGATTACCGGCGCCTCTCTGGGCCACGATGTCGATAAGCTGCTGACGCAAGCTCATGTGCTGGCCCGCCGTATGCCTTTTCAGGTGGATCGTACTTTGCGCGCAGCGATCAATCGCGGCGAAGTCATGTTCATCGATCAACACCTGTCTGAAACTGTCGAGCAGCTGCGTTCCAACCAGATTGGTCCCATTGATTACGCTGTCGTCGAGGCACTTGCTATCACCGAAAATGGTGGGATCATTCCCACAACGTCCATCGGCAACTCGGCAAGTTTTGCTATTCTTGCCGAGAAAGTCATTGTTGAAGTCAATCTGAACCAGCCATTGGCGCTTGAAGGATTGCACGACATCTATATTCCGACCAAGCGCCCTTCCCGCGATCCAATCCCGGTTATAGCCTGCGACAGCCGTGTTGGTCTTCCATACATCCCGATTCCGCCGGAGAAGATTGCCGGTATCGTCATCACACAGGAAAATGATAGCGCTTCAACTGTAGAGCCTGCGGATGGTGAGACGATTGCGATTGCTTCACACCTCATCCAGTTCCTCTTGAACGAAGTCGAGGCAGGTCGTCTTGATCTGACACTCAATCCTTTACAGGCGGGCATCGGTACAATTGCCAATGCGGTTCTCAATGGCTTTGCAGATAGCCCGTTCCATAATCTTCGCATGTATAGTGAAGTGCTGCAGGACAGCACCTTCGATCTTTTTGATGCGGGAAAACTCGATTATGCTTCTGGTTCATCGATCACATTGAGCCCTGCCTGTGGCGAACGTGTCTTCAACAACATTGACCGCTATCGCGACAAGCTGATCCTACGTCCACAGGAAATTAGCAATCATCCTGAGGTCATTCGCCGTCTTGGTATTATCGGTATCAATACTGCTCTTGAGTTCGATATCTATGGGAATGTAAATTCGACCCATGTCGATGGCACGCATATGATGAACGGCATCGGCGGTTCGGGTGATTTTGCACGTAACGCTTATATTTCGATTTTCGTGAGTAAATCAGAAGCCAAAAACGGTGCTATATCGTCGATCGTTCCGATGGTGACGCATGTCGATCATACCGAACACGACGTAGATATTCTGGTAACCGAACAAGGTCTGGCAGATCTTCGTGGTCTTGCGCCTCGTGAACGGGCAAAGCTTGTTATAAACAATTGTGCTCATCCGGATTATCGCGATCAGCTTAATGATTATTTCGATCGTGCTTGCAGCCGAGGTGGGCACACCCCTCACCTCCTTGAAGAAGCATTCAGCTGGCATAGCCGACGCCAACAAACAGGGTCTATGTTGAAGTAGCGCATAGTTTCAAATCACAAACCTAAAGCATGTCGCGCTCAAATGGATTAATTTGAGTTCCCGCGAACATGCGACATTTAATAGAATCTAGAGCGAGCGCCATGGGTGCGATTAAGCGTGACACGCTCTAGTAAACAGTGGCGTAAGCCGACGTTTTGCTTTGTAAATTATTGGAACCTTATTCTCATTGGAACGTTAACCGGCACATCATTTTCAAACTGAAGATGATTGAGATCAGGGATGTGTGGGGCCAAGGAATATTCCTCGCTTCCCATGATTACCAAGTTCAGTTCGGCGTTGCGAAGGAACCGCGGCCGAATGAGTATAGAAAAGCCGTTCCGGGAAGGGTCCGACTGCCTATGTCCATCCTCATCAGTCTGCTGATAACAATTCTGGTTATATTTCTCGTTCTGTATCTCATCAATATGCTGCCACTCGATGGGAAAGTGAAACAGATCGCTCAGGTGATCGTCATCATCATCGGTATCATATCGCTCCTGAAATATCTCGCAGTCTTCTAATGGTCTGATTCCGACATTTGCAAGACTCGGCTACAAGCATCGGACAAATGTCGGAATCAAAACGACCACTAGTAAGTTTATAAATCTAGTGGATTTTTCGAATTTGACGTTTGATACAGTGTGAATATCGGTCGGGATTCAACCGTCAAATTCAATCCACTAGTCACCCGACGATATAGCGTAATGAACATTGAGGGACGCTCCAAGGGCGTCCTTCTGTTGTTTGGGTGTTGTTACGTTCTAACATTGTACATTAGTAACATGTTAAAAATTACAATCTCTGTTATTTCTTTTAAAGATAGTTGTCGTTCAGCTAATCTATGGGTAATATATTCGCGACGCTCTACTTTAGATTGTGTCAATAATGGCACGCATATATAAAAAATTGTATCCGTGCAGGCGCGCGTCTTTCTTCGCCAAAGCATTCCTCTTATAAGGCCCACAAAGATCAGGTCTGTTCATAGAGGGTTCAGAGACAGGCATTTAAAACATCTTCGTCGGGGTTGGGGAGTTCGGTATGAAGGCGGCTTTATGGAAGGCAACGTTGATAACGTTGTCTGTAGTCCTGTTTTCCGTCGGGACCAGCCTGACCGTCGGATTTTTCTCGGGCGGCATGCCTGGGATTATCGCCATTAGTCTCAGCGTCGTGATACCGACCATAACGGCCTTCCCTTCGCTTCTTTATATCTTTTTGCAGCATAGCAAGCTCAGCGATGCCTATATGCAACTCGAAAAAGCCCACACCGAATTACAAGCCCGCTCTCGCGTCGATCACATGACCGGATTGCTAAATCGTGAAGCGCTGTTTGATGCTATGAAAATCAGCCGTTCGCGCATTGAGAGCGGAACACTTCTCGTTATCGATGCCGATCACTTCAAGGCGATAAACGACACGTTCGGGCACAGCGTCGGCGACCGTGCACTCAAGCTGATTGCCTTTGCACTTCAGAATGTTACCCGCAAAGGTGATCTGGTGGGGCGTATTGGTGGTGAGGAATTCTGCGTTTTTCTTCCTGGCGCCACTGGTGAAACAGGAATGCGGGTGGCACAGCGAATTCGCGCAGAAGTAGAAAATACGCCATTCCATGCCACGGAGTATCAAATTTATCCGCTGACGATCAGCATCGGCGTGGCATCTGCTCCTAAGAATGAAACCAATTCCCAAGTGCTAAGCCGCGCCGACCGGTGTCTTTATATGGCGAAGCAGCGCGGACGAAATTGTGTTGTTTTCGACGAGGAAAGTGGGCGTATCACCAGTGCGTCTGTGGTTTCGATTACCAATGGCCGCGAAGTGGCAAGAGGCTAAAGCGTTTTGAGCAAAATTTTGAAGCGGTTCCAACGACTACGCTTTGGCAGGAGCTGCTCCAATTGTACTGGTCCAAATTATTCCCAGGGTTTGACTTCTTCCTCGGACCAGCCAACGGGCACAAAACCCATTTTCTGATATAGCTGTAACGCGCGCGGGCTATCGAGCGTGTTGGTATGAATGGCCACTTTTTGCGGGCTGTGCGACCAGGCGGTTGAAATGGCTTCACTAAAGAAGAATTTACCAACTCCCCGTCCCTGATAATCAGGAACCAGCCCGAAATAGAGAATTTCAGCGGTTACTGGCAAGGCCGAGAGATCGAGTTCCAGCAATCCGGCCGGGTTGCCGTCCGCATAGAGGACATGGATCTCAGTGGTTTCTGCATGAATGGCCTCAGCCACTTCTGCATCGCTTTGCACGCGCCGCATCATCCAGTGATGTTGGCGCCCTACTCTTTCATATAGATAACGATAAAAATGCACTGGCATTTCGGTCGAGCGCATAATTGCGAGGCGCAAACCAGAGGGAACCGGAACCGACAGCGCTGGGCGCGCTGTCATTTCCAGATGAGTTACTCTGGCCGTCAATTTTTCCGTCATGCTTATTCTGCTTCGCCGGTCACGACAGGCGTATCCTGCCTGCTGCCCCACTCGCTCCAGGAACCATCATAAAGCCGATTGTCTTCATGACCAAGGGATGTCAGCGCAAGAGTGATGACTGCAGCCGTTACACCTGATCCGCAGCTCGTTACGACTGGCTTTTTAAGATCGACACCAGCATTGGCGAAAATTTCGCGCAGGCTATCGAGGCTTTTCAGCTCGCCATTCTCCGACAGAGTACCTACTGGCACATTCCGCGCACCGGGCATGTGCCCCGAACGCATACCTTCACGTGGTTCGGCATCGCGGCCTGTGAAGCGGCCTGCAGCACGCGCATCGGCTATCTGGGAGCTACGTCCATCAACGATTTTGCTCATTTCCGCAAAATTGACAACCTTCGCATCATTGAATGAAGGCGTGAAAAGCGTAGCTGCAATTTTTGTTGCTTCATCGGTTACAGGAAAGTTTGCTGCCTTCCAGCCATCAAAACCACCATCAAGCACCAGAACATTCTTCACACCCATGACGCGGAACATCCACCACACACGCGGTGCTGAGAACATGCCCGGACCGTCATAAACAACCACAGTTTCATCGGCGGTTATGCCCATGGAACCCACATGGCGCGCAAAAAGCTCAGGCGACGGCAAGGTGTGTGGCAGCCCCGACTCTTTGTCGGCAATCAAATCCTGATCAAAGAAAACAGCACCGGGAATGTGACGGGCATCATATTCGTCTCGCCCGTTACGCCCTGCCGCAGGCAGATACCAGGAGGCATCCACGATCGCGAGACCTGGTTCGCCCAGTCTGGCCTTCAGATCATCGCGGGAGATAACAAATGCACTTTTGTTCGACATGATTGCTCCTGAATTCAGAACAGCTCCAGTTAAGACTGAACCGTTGGAACTGCTCTATCTATTTGTTTTTACGTACTATCCGACGTAAAACCGCTTCGCACTTTTGGCTCAAATGCTTTAAGCCTGCGGTGCATTGCCAAATCGAATACGGAAGCGGCGATTTTCCTTGCCCTTCTTTTCGATCTTGCCGATGTGGATTTCCCCCACTTCCTGCGTTTCAGAAACGTGTGTGCCACCGCAAGGTTGCGAGTCGACACTGCCATTTTCACCGATGACAACCAGACGAAGGCGTCCTGCACCGACGGGAGGGCGCACATTCTTCGATTTGACGATATCAGGATTGGCCAGAAATTCTTCGTCGCTTATCCAGTGCAGACTGATCGGATCATTGGCTTTCACCATTTCCATCAGTTTCTCTGTTACGAACTCTTTGGTGTAGCTTGCATCCGGCAGATCAAAATCGACACGGCTTTCCTCTTCACCGACCGATGCGCCGGTAATCGGAAATGGACAAGCAACGGACAGCAGATGACAGGCTGTATGCATGCGCATCAGCTTATGTCGGCGATCCCAGTTAATGTTCAGAGCAAGCTTTTCGCCAATAGCCGGCCCAGTCTGCCCGTCTACTGGAATATGGATGATTTCGCTTTTGCTTTCGCCTGTGACAGTCGCCGCAATTTCAATGCGTGAGCCATCGGTGCGCTCAAAAAAACCGGTATCGCCCGGCTGACCGCCAGAAGTCGCATAGAAATTGGTCTTATCGAGAATAATTCCGCCCGTTTCGGTCAGGGCAACGACTGAACCCTCCGCGGTTTTAAGATATGCATCTTCGCGGAACAGAGCTTCAGTCTCGTATGCCATGATTATCCCTCGTACGGTATGTCGATCTCGGTTTTCGCTTCCAGCCAGCCCGGCACCGGTAAATCTTTGCCACGCAGGAAAGTCGGATTGAACAGCTTGGACTGGTAACGATTACCATAGTCGCACAGCACGGTCACGATGGTGTGGCCCGGCCCGAGATCTTTTGCAAGGCGGATTGCACCAGCAATATTGATGCCTGATGAGCCACCGAGGCAAAGCCCCTCCTCTTCGACCAGGTCAAACAGGATATCGAGTGCTTCGGCATCGGAAACGCGATAGGAAAAGTCTGGTGAGAAACCATCCAGATTGGCCGTTATGCGCCCTTGTCCGATGCCTTCAGTGATGGAATCACCTTCGGATATCAGCTCACCTGTCGTGTAAAACGAATGAAGTGCAGCGCCGTGCGGATCAGCAAGAGCGATTTTGATGCTCGTATTCTTCTCTTTTAGTCCGAAAGCTGTGCCTGCAAGCGTGCCACCGGAACCGACAGCCGATACAAAGCCATCAACCTTACCGCCGGTATCATGCCAGATTTCCTGCGCAGTGGTTTCGACATGCGCCAAGCGATTGGCGATATTGTCGAACTGATTGGCCCATATGGCACCATTCGGCTCGGTTTTGGCGAGCTGTTCTGCAAGGCGACCTGAGAGGCGCACGTAGTTGTTGGGATTGCGATAAGGAGCGGCGGGAACTTCGATCAGTTCCGCACCCAGAAGGCGCAAAGCGTCCTTCTTTTCCTGACTTTGCGTTTCCGGGATGACGATCACCGTTCGGTAGCCTAGCGCCTTGGCAACCATTGTAAGACCAATGCCTGTATTGCCCGCAGTGCCTTCGACGATTACGCCACCGAGCTTTAAAAGCCCGCGTTTCTCAGCATCGCGGATAATGTAAAGCGCCGCACGATCCTTAACCGATTGGCCGGGATTCAGAAATTCAGCTTTGCCGTAGATTTCGCAACCAGTGACTTCTGAAGCTTTCTTCAAACGGATCAGTGGCGTGTTGCCGATAGCGTCGAGTACCGAATTGAGCATAGCTTCTATCCCCTATGGTTGAGAGGAAACTATGAGGAAGCATGCTTATCTTCAAGCAAGTCTGAAATAATTTTCCATCAAGTTTTGCAACTGCAAACTCATAAACATGCCCATAACGAAAAAACCGCCCCGTTAAGGGCGGTTTTAAAGAAAAGTCGTACTTAGAGCGGTTGAAATTTCTCTAAATCAGGGAAAACGCTCCAACTATTTGTTCTTGAGCGCATCTTGTCCGAAAACCGATTCACACTTTTCGGGATGCGCTCTAAAAATTAAGCTACGCGCTGGCCACCACCGCCATCGCGACGCTTGCGATGGAATGGACGTTTTGGCTTTGCAGCGCCTTCACCAGCGGCTGGCTTGGCAGCAGGATTTGCACGATGTTCACCGGACTTTTGCGCCATCTTGCTTGCTGGACGACGGTGCTTCTGCGGCACGCTATGCGAACCGGGTCTGCGGTTCTGCTGTGGCTTCTGGTCGTCGTCAGCTCTTGCTGCCGGTGCTGGTGCAAGCTTAACCGGAGCTTCCTTGATCGTCAGCTTGTTACGCGTGACGCGTTCAACAGCACGGAGCTTCGAATCTTCCGTTGCCTGATCGTAAAGCGTGATCGAAGCGCCGCTTGCGCCGTTACGGCCAGTACGACCAATACGGTGCACATAGGTTTCCGGTTCGTCTGGCAGGTCGTAATTGACGACATGGCTGATACCCGGAACGTCGATGCCGCGTGCTGCAATGTCGGTTGCAACCAGAATGCGCAATGAGCCATCGCGGAAGCCATTCAGCGCACGCTGGCGGGCATTCTGCGATTTGTTGCCGTGAATAGCTGCGACATTAAAACCATCGCGTTCCAGATGGCGAACAACAGCATCGGCACCATGTTTGGTGCGTGTGAAGACGATAACCGACTTCAGAGTCTGATCCGACAACAGACCTGAGAGAAGACGACGCTTGTCCTTGGTAGGCACCGGATGCACGACCTGCGTGATTTCAGCAGCAGTTGTACCCTGTGGTGCAACTTCAACCCGTACAGGATCGCGCAGAAGGCTCTGTGCGAGCGTTGCGATTTCCTTTGGCATGGTTGCCGAGAACAGAGCTGTCTGGCGGTTCTTATGCGTGCCTTTGGCAATGCGCTTCACATCATTGATGAAGCCCATGTCGAGCATACGGTCGGCTTCATCGAGAACCAGCCAGCGGGTTTCTGACAGATCAACGCAATTTTCGCGTACGAGATCTGTCAAACGGCCTGGCGTTGCGATGAGAACGTCAACACCGCCCTGCATACGCTTGATCTGGCTCAGTCGCGACACACCGCCGAGAATAAGTGCAGTTGAAACATGCGCCTGCTTGGCAACCGTGCGGATCGTTTCTTCGATCTGCACAGCGAGTTCGCGTGTCGGTGCAAGGATCAGCGCGCGCGCAGTCTTGCCTTTGCGCTTGTCGCCAAGTGCAATGATCTTCTGGAGAATAGGCAGGCTGAATGCAGCGGTTTTGCCCGAGCCGGTCTGAGCAATACCCAGAATATCGCGGCCTTCCAGCTGATGCGGAATGGCCTGTGTCTGAATAGGCTTTGGTTCGGTCATGCCAGCGGCTTCAACGCCCTTAAGCAAAACGCCCGTGACACCCAGAGCGGCAAAGCCGCCGGTGTTTTCGCCAATAGTTTCGATAGTCAATTCAATCTCTTTCGGCGGCACCGCTTAATAGCAGTCCGCTTTAAAATTTCGGACAAGCGCAACTTGCCGAAGGGTAATTTTGTGATGATACGACGGGACGCCGGAAAACACCGGTCGACTTGCGCTGCCGTGCCCGAAACCAGCCGGGTCTCCCCTGCTCTCAGACCATTCTGATTGCAAGAGGCGAGACGCAACGAGTCCGATTCCGGGAGAGCTGAAATAGTTCAGCCCATGCGCCTAGGCCGCCATATGGGGTGCTTTTCCCAAAAAAGCAAATGATTTCTGTTTGAACACCAATCAGATGATGAAATCAGCAAGCACCTGATTGTCTGTAATATCCTGATAAGCCCAGCCTGCTTCTGCAAACTTCTTTTCCAAAATCTTGAAGTTGCCAGCGTCTTTGGTTTCGATGCCAATCAGCACTGAACCAAAATTGCGCGCAGACTTTTTCAAATATTCAAAGCGTGCAACGTCATCTTCAGGGCCAAGCAGATCGAGGAACGAACGAAGCGCACCCGGACGCTGCGGGAAGCGGAAAATGAAGTATTTCTTCAGGCCTTCATAGCGAAGTGCCCGTTCTTTAACATCTGGCAGGCGTTCAAAATCAAAATTTCCGCCCGACACGACAATGACAATACGCTTGCCTTTGAGTTCGCTTTTCTTGAAATCCTTCAGTGCATCAATTCCGAGCGCACCAGCAGGCTCCAGCACAACACCCTCGATGTTGAGCATCTCGATGATCGTTGAACACAAACGGTTTTCCGGAACTGTAATGACAACGTTTTTATCGAACTCTTTGAGAAGCTTGAAGTTTTCTTTTCCAAGTTCTGCAACAGCTGCACCATCGACGAAATTATCGACCTCAGTAAGCTTGATCCGTTTGCCAGCTTCAAGACTGCCTTTCAGGCTAGCCGCACCCTGTGGTTCGACAAAGCGATAAGCAGTCTTCCAGCCAAGCGCTGAAAAATATTGGGTTACGCCTGCAGACAGCCCCCCGCCACCAACGGGTAAGAATACAAAATCCGGCTTCTTATTGTCTGGCAGCTGTCGTTCGATTTCGAGTGCTACAGTCGCCTGCCCTTCGATGATGCCTGTATGGTCGAAGGGCGGCACCATCACGCCCTTATGGGCTTCAGCAAACTCTTGCGAGGCCGCATAGCAGACATCGAAAATATCGCCGATAAGCTTGATTTCGATAAACTCCGCACCGAATGCGCGGGTTTTGTCGATTTTCTGCTGTGGCGTTGTGACAGGCATGAAAACCACGCCCTTGCGGCCAAAATGGCGGCAGGCAAAGGCAAAGCCTTGCGCATGGTTGCCGGCCGAGGCGCATACGAACACAGCTTTTTCATCAGCTGTCTTTACGGCACGCGAAATGAAGTTGAAGGCTCCACGTATCTTATAAGAACGGACAGGTGTGAGGTCTTCGCGCTTGAGCCAAATTTCCGCACCGTACTTTCGCGAAAGATAGTCATTGAGCTGCAAAGGCGTCTCTGGAAAGAGCGCACGCATTGCACTTTCAGCTTGAGCTACGGCTTTAACGAAGGCGGTCATTGTTCAGCTTTCTGCATTTCCTGCGGTATTTGCGCATGGCTACATGGCTTTAACGCTGCAAACAAGCTTGAAACGCAAAACATGAGTAAAATAGTAGTGTTTTATACTCAAATGTATATACCGATAGGAATGGTGGTGCGGTCGGCGGGACTTGAACCCGCAAGCCTAAAAGGCGACGGATTTTAAGTCCGTTGCGTATACCAATTTCGCCACGACCGCAGCATGAGAGTTTCTATGTCATGATTTGTGAAGCAAATTCAAGCCGTTTCCAGCACTTGTAACAACTGGTTTTGATGACAGTGAAATTTATGAAAGAGCGTTCCCGAAAAATTCAACAAATCGCTGGCAACGAATTCGGCTCAAATAAGTTATTGCAAAACGAATAATCGCGCATCTCGCCTTGCAAGAGGATTCCAGCTTGAAACGCAGAGAAAATCAGTTGCAGCATGTGTCTGCCGGGGATTAACTGTGAAGACACAGAATGGAGTCCGGGCATGACGAATACCCCGCAGCGAGCCGTTACGGCTGCAATGCTTGCAATTGGCGATGAACTTCTCTCAGGACGCACGAAAGATAAGAATATTGGACATCTGGCTGATGTGCTGACTGCTGCTGGCATTGATCTCAAAGAAGTTCGCATTGTTCCAGACGATGAAGACGCCATAGTTACGGCTCTTAATGCTTTGCGCCCCGGTTTCGATTATGTTTTCACATCAGGCGGCATTGGCCCAACTCACGACGACATAACTGCAGACGCGGTGTCACGCGCTTTTGAAGTGCCTTGCATTTATGATGAAAAGGCAATGGAAATGCTTGCCGCGAATTACGCCAAGCGTGAGCTGGAGTTCACCGATTCACGCAAGCGTATGGCTCGCATGCCGCAAGGCTCCGAACATATTGATAACCCTGTCTCGACAGCTCCCGGTTTCCATATCGGCAATGTCTATGTCATGGCTGGCGTACCTTCAGTATTTCAGGCGATGCTCGATAATGTTCTGCCGACGCTTAAAACAGGGCGCAAACTTTTGTCGAAGGCTGTTCCCTGCCCGTTTGGCGAAGGCGTGATTGGTGCGCCGCTTACGGCGATCCAGAAGGAAAATCCTGAAACGATCATTGGTTCTTATCCGAAATTCGAGAACGGTAGATTTAGCACCGAGCTGGTTGTTCGGGGCAGCGATGAGACAAAAATCGATCTTGCTGTAAGTGCAATCGAAGCGATGATCATCACCTTGCAAACGCAGGGAGCAGCCTGAATTAAAACGGAGACCATGGAGCAGCTCTAACTATTTGTTTCTAGGCATTATCCAATGCAAAACCGCGAAACACTTTTGCCGGAAATGCTCTATATGATAAAATGGAAATATAGCCGGAAGGAGAACTGATATGTCCTACAAGACGGTGGTCGCCTATTCCCGCAGTGAAGCCGAGTTGAAGCGGGTTTTGTCAGCAGTTGCGCTTTTGATGCGCAGAATGCCTGACATGCACGTCATCGGACTTTACTCTGTTCCCTCTCCTGTTGTGTATGCCGATCCCAACGGATTCATTGATCCGGGCATGTTTGAGCTGCATGACAAGCAGCATAAGGAAATATCGGAGCGTCTAAAGCACCTTTTCGAAGAAGAGATGCGTCGTCAGGGTGCCAATCACGAATTTCGCGTTACCCGTTCCGAAACAGGGACCGCAGCTGATGGTGTTCTGACGTCATGTCTGGGTGCGGAATTGCTCGTGGCGGGTCAACCTGACCCAGACGATCCCGCAACCAACGATGAAACTGCCGATACACTGGTGTTTAACTCCAGCTGTCCAGTATTGTTGGTGCCCTATGCACCAGTTCACACGATGGAGGCGCTGGATCGCATCGTTGTGGCGTTTAATGGCAAGCGTGAGGCGGCGCGTGCGACTTTTGATGCTCTCCCTCTGATGAAGCATGCAAGGCGGACTGAAATTATCTGGGTCGATCCGCCAGAACGCGAAGGCGAAGACGAAGCACTTGCTGGAAGCGAGCTTGCCGAGGCTCTGTCGCGTCATGGGCTGGACATCAGTATAACTCCGCTTCCGTCGCATAATCGTTATGCACAGGATGTAGTGCGTGAGCATATTATTGCAGAACGTGCAGACCTTTTAGTCATGGGGGCTTATAGCCACTCCAGGCTCCGTGAACTCGTTTTTGGTGGCGTGACCCGTGCGATGCTTAATGATTTGCCGATCCTGACGCTTTTTTCGCGTTAAATCATTTTCTCGAAACGTCGGCCTGTTCCCGCAGGCCGACGTTTAGTTTCCAGCAATTATTTAGTTCAATTTTAGTTATTAGCGGGGGCTGCGATCACACGCCGCTCTTGCAAGATAGGCTTATTTGCGGTTATCAGCATTTCCCGGCGCTGAAATTGCCGGGCGGAAAGCCTTTCTATACTTGTGCTGCATGCATTTAGAGTGCTGTGCGCGCATGAAGGAAAGCTGCAGATCCAGACAGTTCAGCGCGACTGGCAACAGCCATCGCGCATTTTTGGTTTGACAGGTCCGGAGTGAAACTCCCGGATTTTCCATGGAGCGTTTCGATGTCGTTGCCCGATAAAGCCTTTCCCGTTTCCTGGGATCAGTTCCACCGTGATGCCCGCGCCCTCGCCTGGCGCATCGCCGATATGGACCGCGAATGGCGTGCCATTGTCGCGATCACGCGTGGTGGATTGGTCCCAGCCGCTATTGTTTGCCGCGAGCTTGGCATCCGTTTGATCGAAACGGTCTGCGTTGCATCTTATCATGATTATACATCGCAGGGCGAGATGGAGGTTCTCAAGGGAATCAGTGCTCCACTTCTCGAAAATGATGGTGAAGGCGTGATTGTCGTCGATGATCTGACGGACACAGGCAAGACCGCGGCTATCGTCCGAGAAATGATGCCAAAGGCGCATTTTGCGACTGTTTATGCGAAGCCAAAGGGTCGCCCGCTTGTCGATACATTCGTGACCGAAGTTTCGCAGGATACCTGGATTTATTTCCCATGGGATATGGGCTTTACCTATCAGGAACCAATTGCTGGCGGAAAACGCGGGTAAACGAAAACAAATGAAAGCGGATTGCGGTGGTAAAACCGCCGCAATCACACTATATTGAAAGTCTGCCGAAATCAGATGGAGGCGGACTGCACGGTACTGATTTGAAGCCGTGCGACCGTTAATTTCAGCAAGCCCTTAAAAATAAAAGCATTTTTCGCTTTTTATTGTGAGGCGTTGTCGAACAAATTCATTGTCATTTTGGCGAATCAATCCATTCTGTTTGGAAAATGGTGGGACTTTCGCAGTGAAAACACAGGCCAAAAAATTTGTTGCAACGGAAAAGCGTATTCTGACGCCTTCCGGTCGTTTGCAGCAAGTTGCGGCACTTGTGTACCGCTACGAAGCGCATGAATTGCAGGTTCTTGTCATTACCAGTCGCGGAACCGGCCGTTGGGTGATCCCTAAGGGATGGCCTCAAGTCGGTCGCACGCTGGCAGAAACAGCTGCTCGTGAGGCGTTCGAGGAAGCTGGCATACGCGGCGAGATAACATCTCAGCCTATTGGTAGCTTCGATTACTGCAAGAATGATCTACCGCCGGAATGCATCAACCAGTTTACGGTTGCTGTCTACGCCCTGCATTTTGCTGAGCGCGCTAAAGACTGGCCGGAACGTGATCAACGTGTTTGCGAGTGGGTTTCGCCGCGTGAGGCGGCTGAACGGGTGGATGAAGTTGATCTTAAGCGTATTCTGCTGGATTTTGATGGTTCGCGTATGGCCATTGCCGCTGAATAATACTCGCTATGCGGGGCTTGGACCGCTCTAATGATTATTCCAGACTATTCCCAAAACATATATTGGCGTTCCGGTGAGGTGTTTCTTACAGCGGTTCCAGTTAAGACTGAACCGCTGTAATTATTTATTTTGACGCATTATCCTACGCAAAACCGCTTCGCACTTTTTTGCTGGAAATGCTTTAAAACCAGAAAATAGAGCGCCGATTTGTTTCAATCAGATCGAAACTCGCTCCAGTGTTGCGGATCAGCATGTGTCTCCCAATAAACTGAGCTGTCTTTCATATAACTGTCATTCTCCCCGTTATCCACATTTCCCCGCAAAGCTTTCTCACAATATCTAGCGTCTGCCGCCTTATAGTAAACCAATGCTTGACGCTCATGGCCGAGTCGTTTTTTATGAAAGTGTCGTTGCGTAAGTAGCGTGGCCGAGCGTAAAGATTCAGTCGGTCTTTTCTTGAAATTTGTCGAGTTCAGAGCGGGCGTTGCGTCGAAGAGACGTGTATCGCGCGAGATTTTTTGCGTCGGAAATTCAGGACGTTAGCTCTGCAATAGGAATGAGTTTTGTTGGTGTCGATGTCGTATTAATACTAGATTTAGTATTTCCAATCATGATAACATACCAGATAGTGAAAACTTATCCGCAAGCTCATACAAGTTTGAATAAGCTGGCCAAATGGCTGGAATGTCAGACATGCTTCTCTCGAGGTATTATGTCTGAGTGAATTTTCGGGGAGCATATGCTCCTCAACCTGATTGCCCTCCCGCATGGGAGGACGTTCGAAACAAATATGCGAGACACATACCGTGGCTGGCGCGCCAGGGCTGAAATTTATCAGTCCAGCTACTATATATAGAACGTTTGGATGGGACAGATGAAGATCGAACGCCGTTTCACAAAAGAAAACCAGTCGGCCTATGCGGAGATCGAATTCCGCACGGCGACGAGTGAGATCAAGAATCCCGATGGCTCTGTCGTATTTCGCCTTGAGAACATCAATGTTCCGGCGCAGTTCAGTCAGGTGGCTGCAGACATTCTTGCCCAGAAATATTTCCGCAAAGCCGGTGTCCCTGCCCGTCTGAAAAAGGTTGAAGAGAACGATGTTCCATCGTGGCTCTGGCGCTCTGTTCCGGATGAAGACGCCCTGTCCAAGCTTCCTGAGAATGAGCGTTTCGGTTCTGAAATGGATGCGTGTCAGGTTTTCGATCGCTTGGCCGGCACCTGGACCTATTGGGGCTGGAAGGGCGGTTATTTCAATTCCGAAGAAGATGCGAACGCTTTCCGCGACGAGCTCGCTTATATGCTGGCAACGCAGCGTGTGGCACCAAACAGCCCGCAATGGTTCAATACGGGTCTGCATTGGGCTTATGGCATTGATGGCCCGGGTCAGGGGCACTTCTATGTTGACTGGCAGACCGGCAAGCTGACGAAATCGAAGTCCGCTTACGAACATCCACAGCCACATGCCTGCTTTATTCAGTCGGTTGGTGATGATCTCGTCAATGAAGGCGGCATCATGGATCTCTGGGTTCGAGAAGCACGTCTGTTCAAATATGGTTCCGGCACGGGTTCCAATTTCTCCCATCTGCGTGGCGAGGGCGAAAAGCTTTCAGGCGGCGGGAAGTCGTCGGGTCTTATGAGCTTCCTCAAGATCGGCGACCGCGCAGCGGGCGCGATCAAATCAGGCGGCACAACCCGCCGCGCCGCCAAGATGGTGGTTGTTGATGTCGACCATCCTGATATTGAAGACTATATCGACTGGAAGGTGAAGGAAGAGCAGAAGGTTGCTGCCCTCGTAACCGGTTCCAAGATCGTCAAGCTGCATCTGGCTGCGATCATGAAGGCTTGTGTCAATTGCGAAGCCGACAATGACGACTGCTTTGATGCTTCTAAGAACCCGGCTCTCAAGCGCGAAATCAAGGCTGCAAAGAAGAATCAGGTTCCTGAAAACTATGTGAAGCGTGTTATTCAGTTCGCGCGTCAGGGTTATACGGATATTCAGTTCAAGACCTACGACACAGACTGGGATTCAGAAGCCTATCTGACTGTTTCAGGCCAGAACTCGAACAACTCGGTATCGCTCAAGGATGAGTTCCTGCGCGCCGTTGAAAATGACAGCGATTGGAACCTGACCGCACGTCGCGATGGCCGCGTCATGAAGACCCTCAAGGCGCGCGATCTTTGGGAAAAGATTGGTTATGCCGCCTGGGCTTCGGCTGATCCGGGGCTTCACTTCAACACCACGATGAACGATTGGCACACTTGCCCTGCGGCTGGTCCAATCCGTGCGTCCAATCCGTGCTCGGAATATATGTTCCTTGATGACACGGCTTGTAATCTGGCGTCAATCAACCTGCTGACCTATCGCAACAAGGACGGCTCGTTCGACATTGCAGCGTATGAACACACTGCACGTCTCTGGACAATGGTTCTCGAAATTTCGGTGATGATGGCGCAGTTTCCTTCCAAGGAAATTGCTCGTCTCTCTTACGAATACCGCACGCTCGGCCTTGGCTATGCCAATATCGGCGGTTTGCTGATGACGTCTGGTATTCCTTACGACTCCGATGAAGGTCGTGCGATCTGCGGTGCCCTCACCGCTATCATGACTGGTGTGGCCTATGCCACTTCGGCTGAAATGGCCAAGGAACTGGGAACCTTCCCGAGCTATGAGCCAAATGCCGAAAGCATGTTGCGCGTCATTCGCAATCACCGCCGCGCGGCCTACGGCGAGAACGACGGTTATGAAGGTCTTGCTGTTAATCCGGTTGGCTTGATTGCTGAAGATTGTCCTGATCAGGACATGATCGCTCATGCACGCGCTGCATGGGACAAAGCGCTGGAACTTGGACAGCAACACGGCTACCGCAATGCACAGGCAACTGTTATCGCGCCAACTGGCACCATCGGCCTTGTCATGGATTGCGATACCACTGGTATTGAACCTGACTTTGCACTGGTGAAGTTCAAGAAGCTCGCTGGCGGCGGTTACTTCAAGATCATCAATCGTGCAGTTCCTGAAGCGCTACGCACGCTCGGCTATTCGGAAAGCCAGATTGCTGAAATCGAAGCTTATGCAGTTGGTCACGGCAACCTTAATCAGGCACCGGGCGTCAATCCTTCGACACTGAAGGCCAAGGGCTTTACTGACGAAAAGATTGAGACACTCAACGCAGCCCTCAAGAGTGCGTTCGACATCAAGTTCGCTTTCAATAAGTGGACGCTTGGCGAAGATTTCTGCAAGGACGTGTTGAAGCTTACCGATGAGCAGCTCAATGATTTCTCGTTTGAAATGCTTCCGGCACTCGGTTTTGCGAAGAAGGAAATCGAAGCAGCAAACGTTCATGTTTGCGGTGCGATGACGCTTGAAGGTGCCCCTTTCCTCAAGCAAGAGCATTATGCTGTGTTTGATTGCGCCAATCCTTGCGGCAAGATCGGCAAGCGCTATCTTTCGGTTGAAAGCCACATCTGGATGATGGCCGCAGCACAGCCGTTCATTTCCGGTGCGATTTCGAAGACGATCAACATGCCGAATGAAGCGACTGTTGAAGACTGCAAGAGCGCTTACATGCTCTCGTGGAAGCTCGCGCTCAAGGCCAATGCACTTTATCGCGACGGCTCCAAGCTTTCACAGCCGCTCAATGCATCGCTTATCGCTGACGACGAGGACGAAGATGATGCGGTTGAAGCACTGATCGAAGCACCTGCAGCTGCTCGTGCTGTTCAGATCACAGAGCGCGTTGTTGAAAAGGTTATCGAAAAAATCGTTCACGAGCGTGACAAGCTGCCGAACCGTCGTCAGGGTTATACGCAGAAGGCCGTTGTTGGTGGCCACAAGGTTTACCTGCGCACCGGTGAGTTTGGTGACGGTCGTCTTGGCGAAATCTTCATCGATATGCATAAGGAAGGCGCCGCTTTCCGTGCAATGATGAACAATTTTGCTATCGCCGTATCGCTCGGTCTTCAATATGGCGTGCCGCTCGAAGAATATGTCGAGGCATTTACCTTCACGAAGTTTGAGCCTGCTGGCATGGTCATCGGCAACGACGCGATCAAGACGGCAACGTCGATCATCGACTATGTCTTCCGCGAACTGGCTGTATCCTATCTTGGCCGAAACGATCTCGCTCATGTCGATACGAGTGATTTCTCCAACACGGCGCTTGGTAAGGGCATCCAGGAAGGTAAGACCAACCTCGTTTCAACTGGCTGGACGCGTGGCTACAAGCCGACCTTGGTATCAAACACTCAGCCGGGAAATGAATCGAAGGGGTCGGTTACATCTGCGCCACAAGGTTCGAATGTGACGACGTTGAAGTCCTCTTCTCCTCGCGCGGGCACTGTTGGTCTGGTGACAGACGGTGCAACGGCATTCAAGCGTGAGTTTGAAGAGCAGCCAACCCCAGCGGCCCAGCCAGAAAATCAGGCAGCGACTGAGCTGTTTTCTGACAAGGCGGCAGCTGATGCGGCATCTGCTCGCGCAGAAACGACAAACGCGGCCAAGAAGATTGAAGCTGATCGCCGTATTAAATCGATGATGCAGGGCTATACGGGTGACAGCTGCACGGAGTGCCAGAACTTCACAATGGTTCGTAACGGCACTTGCCTCAAGTGTGATACATGTGGTGCTACAAGTGGCTGCAGTTAATCTTCAGTTAGATTAAATATAAAAGGCAGGCCGGGTAAAACCGGCCTGTTTTGTTTCTATAGTATATTCTTTGCTGATTTATATTTCTCATCAACATCCCAATTTTTCATAAAATTTATAAAAATTTCGGAACTCAATGCACATCTCTACGTTCAACTAATGCAACCGAGCGTATAAAGGAGATGGTTATGCTTAGAACAACACTTCTGACAACGACGTGTGCACTGTTTATCGGTGGATCAGCTTTTGCACAGACTGCAACTCCGGCGCCGACAGAAGCAGCGCCTGCAGCAGCAGAGCTTCCTGTTTCATCTCAGAACATGTTTGGCAGTCCGCCTTCTGAAGGTGCCGATAAGGTCGGCTTTGTTGAGCCGAAGGATGGACAACTCCTTGTATCAAGCTTTATCGGTCAAACCGTTTATGAGAGCGACGCAGCCGATGCTGCCTCTGTTGGCAAGCTCAACGATTTGATCACCAGCCCTGAAGGTGAAATTCAGGCAGCTGTGATTGGTGTCGGTGGCTTCCTTGGTGTCGGCGAGAAGGACGTTGCCGTGAGCCCTGATCAGTTGCAGCTTGCAACGCGAAGCGACGGCAAAAAGTGGTTGGTTATCAAGGCCACGAAGGAGCAGCTGACCGAGGCACCGACTTTTGATCGTTCGGCACTCTTTGCCGACGGTGTAGCGGATAAAGCCGCAACAGGTGAGACAGAGACTCCGGCGACAGACGCGCCGACGGCTGATCCTGCTCCAGCGCCAGCAACACCTGCTCCTGCGCAGTAAAGCTATATCCTTGAGTACTGTATGGGTAAAAGTCCTGGCCTCTGGCCGGGGCTTTTATTTGAAATGAGGTACAAAGGTTGATTTCAGAAGTTCATCCAATTACCACTGTTTCACAATCACCAGATCATTTGGTTTAGCTCGTTCGGGAAAATCTATTGTCGGAATTCTTTATTGCCCATCCCTGGGCGCAGACGGTTGCGTCACTTGGCGGTCTTTTTCTTGCGGCGTTTGTCGCAAACTTCCTTATCAAAGCGATACTATTGAAGGTTCTAGATAGGATCGTTCAACGAACACCTTTCGGTCAGGACGAAGAACTCAAGAAAAACGGCGTGATTGGGCATCTGGCCAATATCGTTCCTGCGTTGATCATTTCGTCGGGCATCGCAGCTGTACCTGAATTGCCTCAAACTGCGCTGACGGTAATCAGCAATGTAGCGACTGCATTTATTATTCTGACGCTGGCTTTCACGGTAAGCGCTGTTCTGAGTGTGGTTGATACGCTTTATAGCCGCCGGGAAGAGTCTAAAGACCGACCGATCAAGGGCTATATTCAGGTTAGCAAGCTCGTAATCTACATTATTGCGATCGTGTTGATCATCGCGACGCTTCTTGATCGATCGCCTGTGATCCTGCTGTCTGGTGTGGGTGCCATGGCTGCGGTTCTTATTCTCGTGTTTCAGGATACGCTGCTCTCACTGGTTGCCAGTATGCAGATTGCTTCATCGAACATGGTTCGCGTCGGAGATTGGATTGAGATGAAAAATCTCGACGCCAATGGCGATGTGGTCGAGATCGCACTTTATACGGTGAAGGTGCAGAACTTCGATAAGACAATCACTACTATTCCCATCCGTAAACTCATCACTGAGCCGATGAAAAACTATCGCGGAATGCAGCAGTCTGGTGGCCGCCGTATCAAACGAGCGTTGTTTATCGATCAGGCAACCATACGCTTTCTAAGCGAAGGTGAACTTCAAAGCCTTACCTCCATCGATCAGCTCACAGGCTACCTGTCGAAGAAGGAAAAGGAAATTGCCGACTGGAATGCGAAGCTTGGCGACAAGGCAAAGAACCCGGTCAATACACGTCGCTTCACCAATATTGGCACGTTCCGCGCTTATGTAGAGACCTATCTGCGGAACCATCCCGGCGTTCACAACGGCATGACCCTGCTCGTGCGCCAGATGGACCCGACGCCGGATGGTTTGCCGCTCGAAATCTACTGTTTCACCAATACGACCGTCTGGGCATCTTACGAACAGATCCAGTCCGATATTTTCGACCATCTCTATGCAGTGATGCCGGAATTCGGCCTCTATCCGTTCCAGAATCCAAGCGGCGGCGATTTCCGCAAGCTCAGTCTTGCGGATTTGCCTGCAGTCACTGCAAAGCCTTCATGATAGCGGCCTGAAGTTCGGGAACCTTGTAACCCGTGCGCGACGGTGTGAGACCAAGGCGAATGATGGCCAGGTTCATCGAAGGTACAATGATCAGGCTCTGGCCATCATGGCCCGACATCCAGAAGGCATCTGCCGGGATGCCTTCTGTACCCGCTTGAATGCCAGCGCTTTGCAGCCATGTCTGAGCCGATCCGTAACGCCCCTGCGATGCTGGGGCTGGCGTCTGCATCAGGCGGACAAAATCCTCGCTCAAGAGCTGCTTGTCGCCGACTTTGCCCTTATCAAGCAGAAGGCGGGCGATGGAGAGCCAGTCACGCGCATTGGCATAAAGATAGGATGAGCCAACGAAGATACCGCTCGCATCCGCTTCCAGTGTAGCACTTGCAATACCCAATGGTTCAAAGAGTACTTTCTGCGCGTAGTTAAATGCTTCTTCAGGCGTGTCGAAGCTTTCCATATAGAGCTTTGACAGGATGTTCGCCGTGCCGCTCGAATAGTTGAACTTGGTTCCAGGTTGCGCTTCAAGCGGTAAAGAGGCAGCAAATTCTGTCATATTATTTTCGAGGAAAAGCATACGTGTTACGTCGGTAACGTTGCCATAGTCTTCATCGAATTTAAGGCCGCTCTGCATCCCAAGAAGATCGGCAAGCTTGATATTCGAACGGTCGTCACCTTCCCACTCTGGCAGAAGATGGTCGCGCTGAAGGTCCATTTTGGCTTCCGAAATGCGCATACCAATCAGTGTTGCCATAACGGATTTCGTCATGGACCAGCCCAAGAGAGGCGTATCGGCATCAAAGCCCTGCGCATAGGTTTCGGCGACGATCTGGCCGTCTTTCAGCACAGCGATGGCACGCATACCGGGGCCTGCAAATGCCGGGTTTTCGATGATGCTTTGAACTGCCGGGTTGATATTGATGTCGGCTATGAGAGCGGCCGCATCCATGGGCGCTGTCAGTTGAGGACGCAGATCCGTACCATGTACGTTGGCGCAGCCAAGGCCCGGACGATAGACGGCCTTGTTTGGCGCGAAGAAGCCAAAGATATGTGCAGTTACTGTCTCGCCGGCGTTATCGACCGAAACATCGACAAACTTCAGAAGCGGATGGCCGGGCGCCTGTACATCAAGTGCAAGCACTTCCTGCGGGTTGCGGTTTGCCAGAAACACATTGGAGCAGACGATTTTTGCGGCATAGCCGGTGCCGACTTTAAGAAGCTCCGGTGGCCGAAAGCCGAGCCATAAGACGACACCCAGCAGGCTTAAGAGGACAATGGAACCGGCAATCTTCAAAAAGCGTATCATATTCCCTCCCATGAGCCTGAATAGTGAGGCGTCTAACTGCCTCTTGAGAGCCAGTTATCCATGCCTTCTGCTGCGGCCTTCGCAATCGCAAAACATGCGGTGAGAAGATAGCCGCCCGTCGGTGCTTCCCAGTCGATCATCTCGCCAGCAACAAACATGCTGGGCAGTTTTTTGAGCATATAATGCTCATTGATTTCGCTCCATTCTATGCCGCCCGCAGAAGATATGGCTTCCTCAATGGGGCGTGGACGAAGGAGTGGCACTTCCAGTGACTTGATAGTCTGCGCCAGTTTGGCGGGGTCTTTTTCGCGCTGAAACTCAAGCACAAGTGCAGCTTTGACACCCTTAAGGCCAGCGCCCTTTCGCAATATATTACTAATACTTAGCTTCTTATCCTGGCGCGAAATATCAAGTGTCAGCCGTTCAAGCGTACGGCCCGGCGCAAGATCGAGAATGAGGTTGGCATGGCCGTCGCGTTCAAGGTCATCGCGCAAAGCAGCTGAATGTGTATAGACAAGGCTGCCTTCCACGCCGCCGCGCGTAATCACAAACTCGCCTTGTGTTATTCCTGCCTTGCTGGTGATCATCACCGACTTGACAGGCTCGCCTGCGAAGCGCTCGGAAAAGACGCCACTCCAGGCAACATCGAAACCGCAATTGGCCGGACGCATCGGCGTAATCCGGATGCCCTGCCCCTCGAATATTCCACTCCATGCGCCATTGGAACCCAGTTTGGGCCAGCTTGCGCCTCCGAAGGCAAACAGTGCGGCATCGCACGAAACAAGTTCAATTCCATTTGGCGTTTGCACGAGAGGCCTACCAGAATCGAAGCCTATCCATTTTTGCCGGGTCAGGATTTTAACGCCTTGTGCTTCCAATCGACGTACCCACGCGCGCAGCAAAGGCGAAGCTTTCATGGCTTTGGGAAATATGCGGCCGGAGGAGCCGACAAAAGTTTCTGCGCCGAGCGCATCGGCCCAGTCGCGTAAATTCTCCGGTGTGAACTGTTGTAAAGCTGGCAACAGGTGATCGTTGCTCATGCCGTAGCGCTGCGCGAATTGCGCAAATTCTTCGGAATGCGTGATGTTCAGACCGGATTTGCCTGCCAGCAAAAACTTGCGCCCAACGGTTGGCATCTGCTCATAAACCGTTACGGAATGTCCAAGTGCCGACAAGCGTTCGGCGGCGAATAACCCTGCAGGTCCGCCACCGAAAATCGCAATTATGCGTTCACGCATCGCTGTCCGCACCGCGCTCAAGCATCAATCTTCTTTCTCCAGCATTTCTTTAACAGCAGTTGCTAACTGTTTGAGAGAGAATGGCTTTGGCAAGAAGCCAAACTTGGCATCGGCTGGCAGATTGCGCGCAAATGCGTCTTCTGCATAACCTGAAACAAAGATGAACTTGATGTCCGGATGCGTCTTACGCAATTCGCGTAATAGCGTCGGTCCATCCATTTCAGGCATGACAACGTCGGAAACAACGATATCGACCTGTCCATTCAGTTCTTCAAGAACTTCAAGCGCTTCGACGCCTGATGCCGCTTCGTGGACTGTATAGCCACGCGACTGCAACGCGCGCACACCACCCATGCGAACCGCGTCTTCGTCCTCAACGAGCAGAACGGTCGCGGAGCCGGAAAGGTCAGTTGCCTTTTCGACCTTCTTCTCCTTGACCGCAATCGGTGCGTTATCTGCGCCCTTTTCTTCGATATGGCGCGGAAGGAAGATCTTGAAGGTTGTGCCCTTGCCGACTTCGGAATCGCAATAGATGAAGCCGCCGGTCTGCTTGATGATGCCATAGACCATAGAAAGGCCAAGACCGGTGCCTTTGCCGACTTCCTTGGTGGTGAAGAATGGTTCGAAGATTTTCTCAAGCACATCGGCAGGAATGCCAGTGCCATTGTCTGCAACTTCAAAGACGACATAATCGGCTTCAGGCAAGTCTCGATAGTTGAGCTTTGCGGCTTCTGAGGCTTTGACATTGCGCGTTCGCAAAGTGATCTCGCCACCTTCAGGCATGGCGTCACGAGCATTTACGGCCAGATTGACAGCAACCTGCTCGAACTGGCCCAGATCGGCCTTAACCGGCCAGACGTCGCGTCCATGTTCAATCTTAAGTCCAATATCCTTGCCAACGAGGCGTGCCAGAAGCATGCGCAAATCGGCCAACACATCGGTAAGGTCAAGAACTTCTGGGCGTAGCGTCTGACGGCGTGAGAATGCCAGTAGCTGACGCACGAGAGAAGCCGCACGATTTGCGTTCTGCTTGATGTTCATGATGTCCGGGAAGGACGGATCGGAAGCGCGATAATTGCTCAACAGCAAATCCGATGACATGATAATCGCGGTCAACACGTTGTTGAAGTCGTGGGCGATACCGCCTGCCAGTTGCCCCACTGCCTGCATCTTCTGGCTTTGCGCCATCTGATTTTCGAGCGCTTTCTGCTCGGTGGTTTCCACTGCAGAAATGATGGCAGCTTCTTCGCTGGTCTCGCGCAGATCGGTGACAGCACTTAAATAGAAACGAATATGACGCTCTTCATTACCCGGAAGAACAGTATCGACCGGCGAAATGCTGGCCTGACCCGCAAAAGCTGCGGCGAGTGCTTTGTTGAAAGTCTCGCGGTCACGTTCGTGAACGACATTCTCAAGCTTCATGCGGTTGTCGATGGCATCGCGATCAACCACAGGTGCAAAAATGTCAAGGAAGCGCGCATTGGTGCGCAGCGTATGCCCTTCAGCATCTACAGCAGCAATCGCCATCGGTGCCGAATTGAAGAAGCGCGTGAACCGCACTTCGGCAGAACGCAATGCTGCCGATGAATCTTCACCCTCGGCGCGATCAAGCACGATTGTGCGACTTGTGCCACGTGTTCCGTCGCGTGCAGCTTGAACGCGATGATAGAAGCGAACAGCAAGACTCTGGCCGTTACGCTTGATCAGATCAAGGTCGATGACCGTATTGCGACTGGTGCCCGGCTCCGCCTTGACGGCCTTGATGAGCGCCATCCCGCTACCCGCAACAATATCATTGAGTGTGAGTGAACCCGGGGTGAATTGGGTGAGGTCGACGCCAAGCCATTCGGCGAGCGTAGCATTGAGATAGATGATGCGACCCGACGGATCAGCCGAGAAAAATCCGGCAGGTGCATGATCAAGATGGTTGATCGCTTCCTGAAGTTCCTGAAAGAAGCGTTCCTGTTCGGCGCGTTCATCGGAAATATCCGCAATCTGCCAAGCAACCAACTGTCCCTTGAAGTCTGGCCCGCCATCAACCGGACGAGCCTTGATACGATACCAGACGGGGGCGGCAGAGCCGTGACCATCACGTGAAAGACCGCCAGATATGCGTACTTCTTCCTGTCCCGACAGGCCGTCACGGACCGCATTTGTCAGGCGATAGATGGCGTCGGAAGCAGCCGGTTCATTCGTCAGAATATTGTCGAGTGAGCGCACGCCGTCGGCAGTCGCAACGCCGGTCATGCCTGCATAGGAATTATTGGCGTAAACGATCTGGCCACGGGAATCCGAAATTACCGTTCCTTCGGGCAGCGTATCCATGAAGGTATGGGCCAGGTCCTGCCCGCCATGGCGCTGGCTGAACTGGATCAGACCTGTGGCAGCACCGAAAAGATAGAACACGCCGATCATGGACAGGATGCCCATCAGGACGATAGCAAAACCGTCACCTAGCTTGTCTCGAAACAGGAAATAGACAAGGGCTGCAACTGTCAGCACTATGCCGATGATCAGGAGCCTCAGTGCTGAGCTTGAGCCACGCTTCGGCATGACGAGCGGTTTCGGATAATTATTGTCCGTCTGTCGCGACATCAGGCCCACTGCCCTTTCATGCTGTTTGGCTGAACTGCATGGACGACAAATCGTCCGTTTGCTGTTACTTCCAGCTCAAGCGCTATCTTATTCATCAAGCAAAACCAATCACGTTCCCTGCATCGTTTTCCAGCTTCATGTCTTGTGCCAGATTTTGTCGCATATTGCAGGGTATATACGATTCGCAGAATGCGTTAATTGCCCGGCAGCACAAGCTTGCCGACCTCAAAACAGCATCAACTAAGCTGTTTTGCACTGTTTTGGCTGGGGATCATATGTTTCTCACAAATTGATGGAACATTCCCAAGCAGGGTAAATTGAACTAGTGTTCTATAGGACATGTGTTGTCACGTTGATTTGAAGCGCGGGGATTTGTGGTTTCCGTCAACCGGACATTATTCGTTTTAGTATGAGAGGGTTACCCGCATGAAGGAATGGCTCAGCGGTCTTGTTGGAGAAAGCGCGGCAAATATTGTCGGCTTCATCCTTATTTTTGCGATCATTTTAGGCGGAATTTTTGTTGTTCTGAGTATTATTCGTCGCTTCAGCGGTGGAACTTTTGCCACGAACGGTCGAACTGGACGCCAGCCAAGACTTTCAGTTATGGATGCAGCAGCAGTCGATAGCCGCCGCAAGCTGGTTCTGATCCGCCGTGACGACGTTGAACATCTGTTGCTGATCGGCGGCCCTACTGACGTTGTCGTTGAACAGAATATTGTCATGGAATCACGCGCGAATTCGCGTTCACAAAGCGTTCGTATCGAAGCAGAACATATCGAGCGTTTCCGGCAGCATGAGGCGAGCATTACGTCCGAGGTGACAGACCGCCCGGCTCTCACGCAACACACGACGCAGTCGGTGGAAAAAGGTGAAGCCATTCAGCTGAATTCCCCGATTGAAACACCGGTTCAGCGCAAACCTGAACCAGTACGGGAAACGCCAGCTCAGCAGGTGAGCCCTGAAACGCCGCAGTTTCGCGCTCCTCCACGCCCACCTGTCACGCCAGTTGCCCCTCAGGCACCAAAAACGGTTGAGGCACCTGCCTTTCAGGCGCGTACTCAGCCGCCACGCCCAGCTCCCAACTATCCGCCGCAGCCGCGCACTGTGCTTCCTGCTGAACGTCCGGCGGAACAGCCCCAGTCACCACGCCTGCATCCTGCCTACCCTCTCAGCCAGGTTTCTCGCGGAGTTCTGAGTTCAACCTCAGGCCTGGGTGCCAGTGCCGCTGCAGCAGCTGCAGCAACAGTTGCAGTATCCGATCTTGGTAGTGTTACGCCAGAACGTGAAGTGACGACGAGTGCAAAAGCACCTGCACCTGAAATCGGTGACATCTTGCAAAGCCCAGCGGTAACGACGTCATCGGCACCAGATTTCACGCCACCTGCCCTCAAGGCAGAGCAAGTTTCAGCTCCGTCAAATCCAGAGCCAGAAACTATAGATGATGATCTTGGTGATCTTGGTGGTGCTTTCCACGATGCCATCATGGCCAATCTTGAAACAGAAAGCCCGGCAGGCTCTACCAATAACGAACCTGAAATGCTGGAAGTTGATATTTTTGAAGAAGAGCTTCTGGGCTCACTCGATATCTCTCCAAATGGCGGGAAGCCGGATGACAGTATCGAGGATGAAATGGAAAAGCTTCTCGGTGAGCTTACCAAGAACGAGACCCGCAACTTTTAGGTAATTCTCATTGCGTGAAAGCGACGGTTACAGCGATTCCAGTTAATACCGGTTCCCACTTTTGCTGGAAGTGCTTTTAAATCAAGGGTATCAGTCAAACAGGCTGATACCCTTCTTTTCGCCTGATCAAAACATAAAGAAAAAAGGCTGCGGGAGCCGCAGCCTTTAAAGAATTTTCTAATCGACTTACCGCATAATTCCTTAAACCTTTAACAGTTTAAGGTAAAATTACGCAGCAAATTTAATCTGTTAGAGCTTCATTTGTGCGTCCAAATGGACGCATGGCGCTCTAATTAAGATCAATCGTCGCGATAGACCTTTTCGCGGCGCTCATGGCGCTCTTGTGCTTCAATAGAAAGCGTTGCGATTGGTCGTGCATCAAGTCGTTTCAAACTGATTGGATCGCCGGTTTCTTCACAGAAACCATAGGTTCCTTCGTCAATACGGCTTAAAGCTGCATCGATTTTGGAAATCAGTTTGCGCTGCCTGTCACGAGCGCGAAGTTCAATTGCCCGGTCCGTTTCGGAGGATGCCCTATCCGCCAGGTCCGGGTGATTTGCATTTTCCTGCTGCAGCGCTTCGAGCGTTTCGCGCGCTTCGCGCAGAATATCATTCCTCCATGCAACAAGTTTTGCACGAAAGTAAGACTTCTGCCGTTCATTCATGAACGGCTCGTCTTCAGTGGGCCTATAGTCAAGGTCGATCAATTCACTCATTCTGAATCACCCCACATCTAGGAGACGCGAGCGGTTATATAAGTCCATAGCAACAAGGACACAACATCAAACACACGCGTCTCGCTACTTTTTAATTCATCAAAATTGTATGATTTTGATGAAAAAATAAGCAATTTAATTTCAAAATGTAATTTATTCGGTTTTGTTTTTATAAAAGACTTCAAACTATTAGGTAGTCACCTGCTTAAGAAACATAATTACAAATGAAGAACAATCGATCCTGCTGATTATGCCCAATTATGCATCAAAACTATCTGTGAATATTCACACGCCACACCAGAAAGTTGCCCGAAACTGCATGTAGTCGGAGCAAACTTGCAGAAAATGTGGCATGAATTGAGCTGCAAGCGCATCAAAATGCAGTCAGGAGCCCTCAATGAGTCGCCTTTTTCTCCTCCGTCATGCCAAAGCAATATGGGCAAAGCCTGCAATGAAAGACTTTGACAGGCCGCTGGATGAAGAAGGTATTTCCTCATTAAACGAGTTGGCCGAAGCCATGAAGGCGTCAAAGCTATTCCCTGAAAAGGTTTTACTTTCGGCTTCCTGCCGCACGCGCGAAACTGCGTTTGGTTTGATTGAACGGCTCGGAATAGATGCAGAAATGATCATCGATGAGACGATCTATAGCGGCGGAGCTGGTGAATATATGCAGGCAATAAAGAAAAATGCAGATTCAGACCATTTGATTCTGGTTGGGCACAATCCAAGTATGGAAGATCTTGCATTGGCGCTTTGCGGCGATGGTGAACCCTCAAGTCTTTCAAGGCTTGAAGCTGGCTTCCCAACCGCAGCCCTCGCTACAATTACCTTTGATGGACCATTGTCGGATATTGCGCGCGGAAAGGGCTTTCTGGAAAGTTTTCCTCTGCCCTGTTGAGGACTATCGATTGAATCCGATGCTTCCTTGTTGATATGCCTCACGAGTTCCTATGTATGGCAGTGACAAGATGTAATTTTCACGAGGGAACAATTGGCAAAACTGACCAGTTTCGGCGATGAAGCAAGGATCGCACTCGACACGCTGACAGATCGGGCAACGGGTTTGATGTCTCCTTCGCTGAGGCTGGGTGTCACTGGTCTTTCCCGCGCTGGTAAGACGGTTTTCATAACCGCACTGGTGCACAATATGGTGCATGGCGGCCGCCTGCCCTTGTTTGAGGCATATAAGTCAGGCCGCATTTCACGTTCCATGCTCGAACCGCAGCCGGACGATGCAGTTCCGCGTTTTCAGTATGAAGAACACCTTTCAGCTTTGCTCGACGAACGTATCTGGCCGGATTCGACGCGTGCTATCTCGCAACTTCGTCTTACGATTGAATATGAAACCGCATCCGCATGGGGCCGCTGGTTTTCGCCGGGGCGACTGTCGGTTGATATTGTCGATTATCCCGGTGAGTGGTTGCTCGACCTTCCCTTGCTGGGAAAGACCTATAGCGAGTTCAGCGCGGATTCATTTGCTCTGGCCAATGAGCCAACGCATATCGATCTCGCACAGATGTGGTTGCACGACGCGCAAACCGTTTCGCCGTCCGACAATGCAGATGAATTGACCGCTCAGCGACTGGCCAGAAGCTTCACGGCTTATCTGCGTGCTGGCAAAGCTGATGAGCGCGCTCTGTCTACACTGCCGCCGGGACGTTTTCTGATGCCCGGTGATCTTGAAGGTTCGCCAGCCCTTACTTTTGCGCCCTTACCCGAGCTGAAGCCGGAAGATTTCAAAGCAGGCAGTTTGGCTGCAATGATGGAACGTCGTTACGAGGCCTACAAAACGCATGTGATCAAGCCATTCTTTCGCGAACATATTGCCCAGCTCGATCGCCAGATTATTCTCATTGACGCCATGCAGGCCATGAATGCAGGCGGGGCTGTGGTGGCCGATCTTGAGCGCGCACTGACTGATATTCTATCTTGCTTCCGTCCCGGACGTGCCAATCTGCTAACCGGCCTTATCCAGCGCCGTATTGGCCGTATTCTGGTTGCAGCCACCAAGGCTGATCACCTTCACCACGAGAGCCATGACAGGTTGCAGGCGATTGTTCGCCGTCTTGTCGAGCGGGCAATAGAACGCGCTGATTTCTCAGGTGCCGATATTGACGTGTTGGCGATGGCTGCTGTGCGTGCCACGCGTGAGGCGACGGTAAAGGAAGGCAAGGACACACTGCCTGTCATTATCGGAACACCGCTCAAAGGCGAACGAATTGATGCGGACGTATTAGATGGTGAAACAGAAACTGCTATATTTCCTGGTGATTTACCAAAGAATCCTAATGTAATATTCGAACCGTCAGTTTCGAGCGACGAACCAGCTATTCGCTTCGTGCGTTTTCGGCCTCCACGGCTTGAACGAACTGCCGAAGGTCTAACGCTTTCATTGCCACATATCAGGCTTGATCGCGCACTCCAGTTTCTCATCGGGGATCGTCTGGCATGAGCGAGCAGCCTCCACGCAAACCCGCAGCCTTTACCGTCAAAAAGCCAACTGAGACGGTTTCAATTTCCGAAGCGATGCAAGAAGCACCGCGTCGTCCGCGTGCCGTCACGGATCTGGACAAAGTCGTTCCAGAGATCGATGTCTTTGCCTTGAGCGATGAAGAAGCCGCTGAACTGGAAGTTTTGGACCCGTCATTTGAAGCGCCGCCTCGGCGACGCTGGTCTTTGAGCAAGATCTTGTTGGGTGCTCTGGGTATATTGGTTTCATTTGCCATTGGCATTTGGACCGAAGACCTTATTCAGGCGCTTTTCATGCGCGCTGACTGGCTTGGCTGGACGGCGCTAGGCGTCGCAATGATCGCGCTTGCTTCTTTCGTTGCAATTATCGTGCGTGAATTATTGGCTTTAAGGCGGCTGGCATCAGTGCAACATCTGCGCAAGGATGCCGCCGATGCGGCGGAGCGTGATGATATGGCCGCAGCCCGTAAAGCTGTTGACGCGCTGCGCACAATTGCGGCAGGCGTGCCTGAAACTGCGCGTGGACGACAGATGCTTGACGGTCTGACTGATGAAATCATTGATGGCCGCAATCTCATCCGCCTTGCTGAGACAGAAATATTGCGCCCTCTAGACCGAGAAGCACGCGCACTAATCCTCAATGCATCAAAACGCGTTTCAATCGTCACCGCGATCAGTCCACGCGCGCTCGTCGATATTGGCTATGTGATTTTTGAATCCGCCCGACTGATCCGGCGGCTGTCACAGCTTTACGGTGGGCGTCCGGGCACCTTGGGGTTTCTCAAACTTGCACGTCGGGTCGTGGCGCATCTGGCCGTGACTGGGACCCTCGCGATGGGTGATAGCGTCATTCAGCAGCTCATCGGCCACGGATTGGCATCGCGCCTTTCTGCGAAACTCGGTGAAGGTGTCGTCAATGGATTGATGACTGCCCGTATCGGTATCGCAGCGATGGATGTCGTGCGGCCCTTTCCGTTCAATTCGGAAAAACGCCCCGGTGTTGGGGACTTTATCGGCGACATTGCGCGCATAACCGGCGACAAAGGCGTGAAGCCGAAAAATAAGGATTAATGCTCTTCCCGAAAAAGATGAAGCTGTATTCGGACCAGGCGCACTTTTACGCAATTCAATGTCACACATTCCCGGAAATCTCGTTGACTTTAACAGTCGTGACAACGAAGCATTAACCATTCGCAACGAATATAAGATAGATGTATCGGGTGCTCGAATCTGTGATCCTTGCGCCGTAGAAATGCACTGATGCCCGATTGTGGGACATTCGGTTGCGGAGTGTTTACAGATAAATTATTGGAATGGTGCCTTAGGGTCGAGATTCCGGGACAGAGCTGAATATGAAAAACTACATCGCTGCATGCCTCACGCTACTGCCCGCATCGTTTTTTGCTGCGCCAGCTCTGGCCGCAGATAAGGATGAACAGTTTTTCCAGACGATTGAGGGCCAATGGTCCGGTCCGGGTGAAATTGTCGCCGGAAAATACAAGGGCACCAAGTTTGTATGCTCGCTGGCAGGCACAACGCCTAACGACGCAGTCGGTATGACGTTGGATGGCTCCTGCCGGGTGGGTGTTTTCTCTCAGCCGATGAAGGCGACGGTCACGCGCGTTGGCACCAGCTATTCCGGGAAGTTTAATGACGGCGCAGAAGGCAAGGGCCTGAATGTAACGTCAGGTTCCGTGACGGGAAACAAAGTGGTTCTTGGCTTAAACCGCAAGGAACTGAATGGTGCAATGCTCGCGCGCGTTGCCGATAAAAACACCATGAACGTCACGGTTTCGGTTCGCGTTGACAAGGAATTGGTTCCAGTGATCGGGATGAGCCTCAAGCGCATCGATAACATCGCTGTTGGCAGTATTGCCAAAAACTAATCAGTCCCGATTATATATTTATTCAATCCACCAGCCCGCATCAGTGCGGGCTTTTTCTATTTCAGAGCTGGCGCACGCAATTTCCCACTCAGAAACTCTTTTGCCTGCAATCTTAAGTGCTGGTGCAATATCGTTGAGTGGTACGAGGACGAATGCGCGTTCCTGAATACGCGGATGC
Source organism: Ochrobactrum sp. AN78 (assembly GCF_029909885.1). NCBI lineage: Bacteria > Pseudomonadati > Pseudomonadota > Alphaproteobacteria > Hyphomicrobiales > Brucellaceae > Ochrobactrum > Ochrobactrum sp. AN78. The sequence continues at coordinate 88,204 of NZ_JASAMU010000014.1, read as the reverse complement.
GGTAACTCAAGTGCCGGTTCATTCATGATGACCGCCTCACCTGACTTTTCCATAGCAAGAATATCAATGTCGATAATGCGTGGTCCCCAACGCTCTAACCGCACCCGTTTAAGCGAACGTTCAACGTCGAGACATGTCTCAATAAGCTTTAATGGTTCAAGTGCGGTTTCGATCTCTGCGCAGGCATTGTGAAACCAGGCTTGATCGGTCTTACCCCATGGCGGCGTGCGATAGACATTTGAAACAGCGACGACCTTCGTGTCTGCACGAGCTTCAAGCAGTTTCAACGCCTTGGCCATGGAAGCGACTGGATCATCGATATTACCGCCTAGTCCAATCCAAGCGCGATAGGGCCAAGCGTGATAGATGACGGCATTACTCATCAGTGCGGATAAACCACTGTTACTTCCACATGGTCCAGAACGCCCGGAACCGGGGCATTCGGCTTGCGAACAGTGATTTCAGCGCGCTTGATCTGCGGAAAACGCGCGACCAGTGCCTTACCGACATCAAGTGCAAGCGTTTCGATGAGATAACGCTGACGACCGGTGATGATGTCTTGAATGACAGTAAAAGCGATCCCGTAATGGACTGTGCCTTCAATATCGTCATTGTCCAGCGAGGCGCCAGGATCGACGTCCAGTATCGCATCGACATAGAAACGCTGGCCGAGTTTATGTTCCTCGTCAAAGACGCCGTGGTGCGCGAAGAACGCGCAATTCATGATACGGATGGTGTACACGGCCATGTTTCCTATTTTGAATTTGCTTTGCTTTGCAGGATAGCATCGGCAACTGCAAGTGCGTCCCTATTAAAAGCGACATTGTGAACACGGAAGATGTCGGCTCCCGCCAAACGCATTGCAACTGATGTTGCAGCAGTTCCAACGTCGCGCATCATGGGATCGGCCTGTTCAGTAATTGCACCGATGAAGCGCTTGCGCGAGGTGCCGACAAGCAAAGGATAGCCGAACCGTTGCAACTCCTCCATGCGTGCCATCAGCGCAATGTCTTCGTCCTTGTCTTTGCCGAAACCAAAACCCGGATCAAGAACGATACGGGAGGCTTCAATGCCTGCCCTGCCCGCGATCTCGAGCGATACATCTAAAAATGCAAATTGATCGGCAATTACGTCAGGATCGGTGTTTCTATCGCGACTGGTGTGCATGATGACCAGTCCCGCGCCTGTCTCTTTCGCAATTTCTGCAATTTCAGGTTCACGTTGCAGCCCCCACACGTCATTGACGATATGCGCGCCCGCTTCCACTGCACGTCGTGCGGTTGAGGCGCGATAAGTATCAATTGAAACGATGCAGCCTAAACGCTGGGCAATCGCTTGAATAACCGGCACAACGCGCGCTGCCTCAGTTTCAGCATCAACTGCAGCGCTGCCCGGCCGTGTCGATTCACCACCAACATCGATAATCGTTGCCCCATCTGCGAGCATTGTTTCGGCAACCGCTAAGGCTTTATCGAGATCGTTATGGCGACCGCCATCGGAAAAGGAATCCGGTGTAACGTTGAGAATACCCATAACGACAGATTTTGCACCCAATTGGAGGTTACGACCATGGGCAAGTTGCCATTGTTTCATCATTGACGGATATTCCAATTGTCTTTTTTAGAACTTAGAGCGGTTCGAGTTAAAATTGAATCGTTGGAACCGCTCAAACTGTTTATTTTTAAGCATTTCCATTCCATACGCAAAACCGGTTCCCGATTTTGCTGGAAATGCTTTAATGCAGTCAAACAGGCACTATGTCATTTTGTGAGGGGCGTTATAGTTCTCTTGACGATTGCATGCCATGTTGCTCATCAATGAATTTACGAGTTTCTTTCTGGTTTTATGAAGAGGTGCCGGAACATGTCTTTGAAAAAACGGGTTCTGGCTCTGGGGTTAACGCTTGCTGTTGTTGCCCCGCATGCTGAAGCCGCATCCATTTTCCGAACGTTCAGCTATTACAATGTCAACGGAAAGACTGCCGAGGATCTCGACAAGGCATTGTCACGCAGCGGCCCGTTTCTCAAGAAAACTGGTCAGCATCATCCAGGTGCAGCTGAAATCCGCTTCGACGCCAAGGTGCGTTATGGTCGGGCTTCCGGTGATCGCGCGTGCAAAGTTCAGGGCGTTTATGTGAATGTCCATGCAAAGGTCATGTTGCCACGCTGGAAGCAACGCCGAAAAGCCTCTCCTGAGCTCGCGCTGATCTGGGATACGTTGTATCAGGATATCCGACGCCACGAAGAAAGCCATATCGTGATTGCCCGTAGTCACGCCAGTGATATGGAACGTCAGATACGCTCATTGCGTAGTCGTACAGATTGCGCAACCTTGCGTGCGGACATTGATAAGGTGACGGAACGCCTGATGGCAGCGCATGATAAGGCGCAAGAACGGTTCGACCGCGTCGAAACGATCAATTTTGAACGTCGCTTTGAACGCCTGCTGACCTATAAACTCGAAAAAATGGTCCAGTAGAATCTGAAGCTTATCTGGCTTGCTGAAATTCGCGCCTGATGGCTTGGGTCATCAGGGCGGCCTCGTGAAAACCGGAAAGTATGAGTTTCAGCTTTCCCGGATAATGACAAACGTCTCCAATAGCGTAAATTTTCCGTTGCGATGTGCGAAACGTCTCGGAACTGACGACGATTGCGTTTCCAAACCGCTCAACAGAATCCATAGCGCCAGTCGCAGCCAATGGATCGGGGCGCACGATCTGACCAGCAGATGTCAAAGCGCCGAGCCCTGAAGCGATTACCAGGGCTTTGGCATTGAAGGTGATGCCAGTGGCGGTCGTAAGCTGAACGCCCTGCTCACCAGCGGTGATGTCTGAGATCAGCTGACTAAATTCAAAGTCAGGATGATAGGGCTCGATCTGCTTAAGCAGACGATCAACCAACTCGTCACTCATAATTTCAGGGAAAGCCGGAATATCAAAGATGGGCTTGTCAGCATAAAGTGCTGTGCACTGGCCACCCGCCCGGCTCATGGAATCAAACAGCCGACATTTGAAACCGAACAACCCGAGCTGGAAGACAGAGAAAAGGGCGACAGGTCCGGCGCCGATGATTGCGATGTCAGACTGACGTTCGGCTACCATCGACGCTCCTTACATGTCACCACTCTACTTTAAAATATTAATTCTGACGTTCCGGAACTTGAACGACGAGGCCGTCAATCTTATCCGTCACGCGGATCTGGCAAGAAAGGCGCGAGTTAGGCTGCGGTTCATAAGCGAAATCCAGCATGTCCTCTTCCATCGCATCCGGACCGCCGACGATCTCAGTCCAGTCTTCATCGACATAGACATGGCAAGTCGCGCAGGCGCACGCGCCGCCGCATTCAGCATCAATGCCAGGAATGCCGTTGCGAATTGCAGCTTCCATTACGCTCGATCCGTTGTCAGCTTCAACTTCGGTGCGCGAAGCGCCATCAGCGGATACGAATACAATTTTTGTCATTTTAAGTTCCTGCACACGCCTTCCCGGCGCGATTGATATCTTGAAGAGGCAAATACGGCCTTATGCGCGCAGTTTCAACCACCGGAGCATATTCGGCAGATAACTGCGCCAATATGCCATTGTTTCCCAGCAAGTTTTGATCTGCAAATATAAGTATTTGCTGATGTACCCTTGTGGTGCGGGCTCAATAAGCATTAGTGTGGCTCGTGGAACAGTGCGTTTGAACGCTGTGCAGATTTCTCGCCTTATGAATCAAACCATCGGTAGAATAATAGTAACAGCTCTCCTTTAGCGCGTATTTTTGTTAACGATTTAGCGGAGATGAGTTAAGGTGCTTTATCGCATCGGTTTGATTTCCACAGAATGATCGTTAATGTCAAAACACCGGAAATCCGGCATTTTTTGCAAGTCTTCCCTTTTTTGTTAACCTTGTATTTAAAGTTTTAGACATCAGGCGCGGGTGCCTATTTCCTTAACAAGCCCGAGCCGATACGATGAAAAATGGCGGAATAAGTTTTGTAACGGCTCTATAATGATCCGGCCGTCGCAGTAATGAGTACGAGGTAGGCAAGGCTATGGCTTCTAAATCCAAGGCGCAAAAGCTCGACCATGAGGTCGAACAGGCACTTGAACAGGCACTCGATATCGATTTCGGTGACGATTTCGACATTGATATGGACCTGAGTGCGATTGGCGAAGAATTTTCAGTCGATGACCTGGAAGAGCAGATTTCGCGTGCGGCCGAAGAATTGGTTGCAGAGCAGAACACGAAAGTGGTCGATGCTGCGAAAGTCTCTCCCGTAGACATTACGACAGAAGGAACGGCAAAGGCCGAAACGATTGCTACCGTTTCCGTCATTGCAAGCCCTGCTGCACCGCCCGTGCCTCCAGTTGTCAATGCTGCATTCCCATCCGCCTCGCCTGAAGCTGCTAACGTTGCGCCGAAGCCAGCCAACAAAGCCAAGCCAGCAGTTCAGGAAGCCGCGCCAAAGCCTGTAACGCCATCTCCAGCGGTCGTAGCCGCCACGCCTGCGGCTGCCCTCACGCCTGCCAATGATGATTCCCGCAACGGCAGAGCTGTTGCCGCCGCACCGCGCCGTGTAACGGAACGTTCTTCCAAGCTCTATTGGACAACGACGGCCATGAGCGTGCTCTGGGCCGCAGGTGGCGTTGCGATTAGCAAGGCAATCAGCCCTGATGTCTTCTCCAGCTTTCAGGCAACCAAAGATTTCTTCACATCCCCCGCCGGTATTGGCGTAACTGCTGGCACAGTATTGCCTATCGTTATGTTCTGGGGATTTGCACATCTCGTCCGCCGTGCGCAGGAGATGCATGTCGCAGCGCGCAGCATGTCGGAAGCAGCTCTTAAGCTTCTGCAGCCAGAAGCCGCTGCTGGTGATCGTGTATCCACACTGAGCCAGGCTGTTCGCCGTGAAGTTGCTGCGATGAACGAAGGGATCGAGCGCACACTCGCACGCGCTGTTGAACTTGAGACGCTTGTTCAGTCCGAGGTTAATCAGCTTGAACGTGCATACAGCGACAACGAAGTCCGTATCCGTTCGCTCGTCAGCGATCTTGGCAATGAGCGCGAAGCCGTAGTCAGCCATGCTGAGCGCGTTCGTTCTTCGATCACAGGTGCTCATGAGCAGCTGAAAGAAGAATTGTCGAGTGCAGCCAATATCATACGCGACAATGTTGTCTCGGCCTCTGAGCAGCTTAGCTCGCTTCTCGGTGATTCTGGTGAACGTCTCATCGGCAGCATCAATGAAAGCGGTGGCGCAATTGCTGAGGCGATTGAAAAGCGTACCGGTGATATTGCGACACGCATCACCACTTCAGGTGAAGCTTTTGCAAACGAACTCGACACCCGTATCGCAACGCTCGATCAGCAGTCACGTGACATTTCGGAACGTGTAAGCTCTGCTCTCGATGAGCGTACCGCTGGCATTGCTACCCTGCTCGGCGGTGCTACCCAGTCGATGGTCAGCGAATTCGATGCACGTCTGATGCAGCTCGACACGACGCTCAATGAGCGTGGCCGTTCGCTGCTGACCGAGTTCGAAACACGCGCTCATGCGCTCGACAGCAGCACCGAAAAGCTGAATGCAGCTCTCGAAACCCGTTCGCGCCAGATCAATGAAAACCTCATTGCTCGCACCCGTGAGATTGCAGAAACCTTCTCCGGTGGCCGTACTGCCTTCAGCACCATGATCGATGAAACGAAGACGAAGATCAGCGATGATCTGACTTCGATCAGCGAAAGCGTGGGCAATATTCTCAATGAGAAGGCTTCGTCCTTCGCAGGCAAGCTCGCTGAAAGCCGCGATATTCTGGCTTCTTCGCTTGAAGGTGAAACAGAGCGCGTTTCCGCGGTCATCCGTGGTCATGCCGATACGCTCTCTGCACGCACAACCGACATCGAAAACGCAATCAACAACAGCTCTTCGGCTCTCAATTCTGCCGCCGAACAGCATGCAGCAATCCTTGCTGACAGAACCAGCATTCTGCAGGAAGAGATGGCTAACAACGCCTCGCGCCTTGATGCCACCTTTGCTGATCACGCCCGCTCGCTGGACGAACGCGCTGCTTCCTTGCACAGCGTCATTGCTGGAAATCAGGCAATGCTTGCTCAGCTGATGGATGAACGTACGACCGCACTGCGCGATAACTTCAACGAAAATCGCGAAGTTCTGGCGCGTACATTCGATGAGCGCGTGAACACTTTGACCGCGCTTATCGCTGATAATCAGCAGGAACTGGCACGCGTCTTCGACGAACGTTCGCAGGCAATCAGCGACACGATCGGCGCAAGCCGTGATGCATTCGAAGCGACATTCACTGATCACGTTCAACGTGTCGAGGAACGTACAAGCGGCCTCCGTTCAGTTCTGAACGATCATAACAACGCCCTAGCCCACATTCTTGATGGACATGAGCAGACTATTGAAGGTCGTACAGCTGCAATCCGTGAAACACTGACTGACAGCACCGCTTCGCTCAGCCAAACACTTCAGGATCACGGCGATATTCTTTCGCAGCGTACTGCAAACCTGCACAATGCGATTGAAAACAGCAGTGATGTAATCACCCGCGCATTCGAAGGCCAGACTGGCATTATCGAAGAACGCACCCAGACAATGGAAAAGGCGCTCACCATCGGCGTCGATAATGTTCGACGCGCACTTGAACAGAGTGCAGGTGTCGTTGCTGGCTCGCTGCGTGAGAAAATCACGGAAGCTGCAAGCATTCTGTCCGCAGAAGCGGCCAAGGCCGGTGAATCGCTCGACGGTTTTGGTCAGAGCTTCAGCGCCGATCTCACCACCAACCTCGCAGCTACTGAGGAACGCCTTGGTGAGCGTGCAAATGCAATTGCATCGCGTCTGGCACAGATTGAAAGCAGCATTGCTGACACAGCAAGCAAGACGAGCGAAACCCTCGCAGGTCATAGCGAAGCATTTGCTGCAAGCGTCGCCGACAATCTGGCCGGAACAGAAGCCCGCCTGAACGAACGTGCAAGCGCAATTGCTGGTGGACTTGAAGCAATCGAAAGCCGCCTCACCGGCGAACTGTCGGCAATCGAAGCCCGCATTGCCTACACTGCGACCAAGACTGGCGAAACACTGGCTGGTCATAGCGAGGCATTCTCGGCAAGCGTTGTTGATAATCTCGCTGGTACGGAAGCGCGTCTTGCAGAACGTGCGAGCGCGATTGCTGGTGGCCTTGAAGCTATCGAAAACCGCCTCACCGGTGAATTGTCGGCAATTGAAGCTCGTATCGCTGATACTGCGACCAAAACCAGTGAAACGCTGGCCGGTCACAGCGAAGCCTTCTCGTCGAGCGTTACTGAGAACCTGTCCGGCACAGAAGCACGTCTTGCTGAACGTGCAGATGCCATTGCAACCCGCCTTGGTGACATTGGTTCGCGTATCACGATGGAACTTGGTTCCGTTGAAGCACGCATCGCTCAGGTAACAGACACCACGGCTGTAACGCTTGAAGAGCGCACGCGTGAACTCAATGCAGTTCTTGCGGCCCGCTCGCAGGAAATCACGCAGATCCTCAACGATACTGCTGAGCCTCTCGTGCAGCGTCTGGCAGATAGTGGTCGCGGACTGGCAGAACAGCTGGAAGAAGCAACTCACGCAGCCACTGATCGTCTGCGTGCTGAAAATGCTGCGCTCGTTAACGCATTGGCCAACCGTACGGCAGAAACCATTGCAGCTGTTCAGCAGGCGAAGACCGGCCTTTCGGAAAATGTCAGCGAATTGATCGACCGTCTCGCCGCTTCAAATGGCGAACTTGGCAAGCTTATCGATGCTGCCGCTCGCAACCTGACGAATATCGATGGTCGCCTTGTCGAAACAACAAGCAGCTTCGTCGAAAACGCCAACCGTGCAGCGCAGATGTTCCAGGCTTCGACTGGCCTCATCGACAACAATATCGGCACGCTGCGTGCACTGTCCGACGGCACGCTGTCGCAGATCGCAGACATTGCTGAGCGCTTTGAAGAGCACGGTAAGGTTCTCTCCACTGCTTCGGACATGATCAACTCGGCACAGAATGGCCTCGCAGGCACACTTGAAGATCGTCATCTGGCGCTCGACAAGCTTGCCTCCGGCCTGGTTGAAAAGTCAGAAGGCATCGAGAAGTTGATGCAGTCGTTTGAAACCGTGGTTGCTTCGGCATTCCAGCGCGCTGAAGGCCAGACACGTTCTTCGGCTGAGAAGATGCGCGAGAGCGTTGCTGAAATCGTTGAACAGGCATCGCAAAGATTCTCTGCTGCGACTGACGACATTCGTCGCACTGCAACGGAAATCCGCAGCGAACTCGACACGACCCGTGGAGAACTCAAGCGCGGCGTTCTTGATATGCCAGCTGAAGCCAAAGAAACGACGAGCGCAATGCGCAAGGCCGTTGGTGAGCAGATCAATGCTCTTAAGGAGCTTGCTGAGATCGTCAACAAGTCGGGTCGTCTGGTCGACGTCGGTGAAAGTCGTGCAGATCGTCCAGTTTCGCGTCCGGTCCAGACGCAGCGTGCAGCGCCTACCCCGGTTCAGGCGCCGGCTGCGGCTCCGCGCCCCCAAACTCCGGCACAGGCCGAAGTTGCTGTTCGTGCCCGCCCGGCTGAAGCTCCAAAAGCTACTCAGCCTACTCAATCGGCTGAAAAGCCACGCGGTTGGGTTTCAGATCTTCTGGCACGCGCATCACGCGAAGACGAAGTTGCGGCACCTTCACAGGCACAGCCGACCCAAGCTCCACGTTCGCCAAGCCACGTGGTTGAATCGCTCAACTCGCTCTCGGTGGATATTGCTCGCGCAATCGACCATGAAGCATCGGTTGAACTTTGGGATCGCTATCGCCGCGGTGAACGCAATGTCTTCACGCGTCGCCTCTACACGCTGAAGGGTCAGCAGACCTTTGATGATATCAAGCGTAAGTACCAGACCGATGGTGAATTCCGCCGTGCAGTGGACCGTTACATGGATGACTTCCAGCGCCTGCTCGAAGACGTCGCCCGCAACGATCGCGACAACATGGTGACCCAGACTTATCTGACGTCGGATACCGGCAAGGTCTACACCATGCTCGCTCACGCAAGCGGACGCCTGCGATAGAGCATTTCCAGCAAAAGTGCGTAGCGGTTTTGTGTAGGATAATGCGAAAAAACAAATGCTTAGAGCGTTTCTTCTTATTCAATCAAAGTAGGAAGCGCTCTAAGCGCAGTCAGATGAACAAAAAGACGCGGCTTTCGGGCCGCGTTTTTTGTTGTTTGCTGTTCTGAGCGCTTCGATGTTTTGATGAGATGGACGGTAGTTGATCCGTCTGCAAGCTGCATAACAACGCATTTCATATTGAAGCGACATAGCGCATTTTTGGCTGGCGAACAGATCAGCCCAATAATCGCTTAGCGGGAACGCGGTTACAAAGGAGCTCAATAAAAAAAGCAGTCCGGAGCGGACCGGACTGCCTTGAAAAACCAGAAATTTTGAAGCGTAGAGCAGCCCCAGTTGAGATTAAATCGTTGGAACCGCTGTAACTATTTGTTTTTACGCATTTCCGAACGCAAACCGCTACGCACTTTTGCTGGAAATGCTTTACAGCGAGGATATCGTCCAGCTCACAATGTCACTTGCGGTGCGTTCGAACGCTGCATCAAGGGCTTTTACGTAGCCGCTATTGGTTGTGCCTGAAACAGGAACAGCCGAACGGAAGACGCGTGTTGCGCGGACTTCACCATTCTTGTCGTTCATAAGCTTGACGGCGATTTCAACAACCGCTGCCCTTTGCGCGCCATAGGCTTGAATGCTGAACACACGCAAGTCGGTCAGGATCTGGTAATTGATAGCCAGACCATCGCCAGGCCGTCCTACGCCGCCAAAGACGCCCGTATTTTCATAAGCCTGAACAAGGCGCGACTGAACGAGATTCGGCAGCCTGTCGCCCCATTGTGCGCCTTTGAGATACTCAATCGCACCGGGTGCTGTGTTGACGACGATATTCTCGCTATCCAGTGCTTTCAGCGCGCTCGGTGCAGGAACCAGAAGCTGAAGGCTCTTGCGGCTCGCGGATTCAGATTGCGTCTGTTGTGGCGCAGTCAGGCTGAAAGTATCGAGCGGCGTTGTCGTTCCGCATCCTGCCAACAAGGTTGCAAGCAGAAAGGGCGCAGTAATATTCCGGATCGAATTGCGGGGAAATTTGGTCACGACAGAACCTGTAATGGACATTAATGACGCGTCCTTCCGTTATACTGCGGAACACTACCTGGGCCACCAAACAGCAAACGCTGGGGATTGCGTTCGAGGTCTGTTACAGCCTGTTCTACACGCTGCACGGCACGGCGGCTATCACCAATCAGCGCTTGAACATCGCTCAGACCCTGTCCCGAAAAACGCTCAAGGTTGCTGGCGATTGGCGTAATGCGCTTATCCAAATTACTCGACATCTGGCGAATGGATTCAAGTGTAGCCTTAGCCTGCGCGACCACACCGTCTTTATCATCACTTGAGAGCAACTGGTCGGCTTTTGCAATAACGCTTTCAACACGCGAGGAGGCCGCATTCAAGCGCGACATCATCTCTTGTGCATCGGCAACGATCTTATTGATGTTGGCCGCGTTCGAACCAAGTTCGTCAATCACATCAGCATTTTTCGCAAGCGCATCTGTAAAGGTCTTGGTGTTGTGGATCGTATCGATCAGTGGTCCGCGCGCATCCTTTGCAAATCCTTCCAGCTCGCCAAGCACGGAATTCGCACGCGCGAAAATATCCTGAGCGGTTGCGAGGAGGTTGTTCACTGCTGACGGATCGGCATCAATACGTGCAACCGTATCTTCTTTGGCTGCTTCTGTAAGCAGGTTCGGTTCTTCCAGACTACCGCCGTTAAGTTCGATGTAAGCCTGACCAGTCAGTCCCTGAAAGCCAAGTGTCGCTTTGGTTGAGCGCGTAATAGGAGTAGTCGCATTCACGCGGGTTTGCACGATAACCATGCTCGGATTGGATTCGTCGAGATGTAGTCGGCGTACGTCACCGACTTTGATGCCGTTGAAAAGGACCTGACTACCAATGCTTAAGCCTGTGACGGATCCAGGAATACGCACATCGAGGATGACGGAATCCCGCGCTTCACCGAAACGGGCGATCCAGTACACGAAACCGAAAGCCAGCAGGCTGACGATCAGCGTGAAAACTCCTACCAGTACGTAATTGGCCTTCGTTTCCATATCTTATCCAGTCTGCAAGCGGCTGCCGGGCCGCCGTCTGCTCGGCGCGGATGTGTCGATCTGACGTGCGCGCTTGCCTCGAAAATAGGATTTTACCCATGGATCGTCTACAGTCAGCATGTCTTCAATGGAACCACTAACCAAAACTTTTTTGTTACCCAGGACAGCGATGCGATCACAGATCGCAAAAAGACTGTCGAGGTCGTGCGTCACCATGTAAACGGTGAGCCCCATCGTATCGCGCAGATTGGCGATCAGTTCATCGAAGTCTGCAGCGCCAATTGGATCGAGGCCAGATGTCGGCTCATCAAGGAAAACGATATCTGGATCGAGTGCCAGCGAACGAGCCAGTGCAGCGCGTTTGATCATGCCACCAGAAAGCTCAGACGGGAACTTCTCTGCTGTATCCGGCTTCAGTCCCACCAGATCGATTTTCAGACGCGCCAACTCGTCCATGAGCTTTGGTGACAGGTCCAGATATTCGCGCATTGGAACCTGAATGTTCTCAAGCACGTTGAGGGCAGAAAACAGCGCACCATGCTGAAACAGCACGCCCATGCGCATATCAATTGCCATTTTCTCAACGTCAGTCATCTTGTCGATATTGTTGCCCAATATCTCAATCTGGCCTGACTGCTTTTTGTTAAGGCCCAGAATGGTCCGCATCAGCACAGACTTACCTGCACCGGACGGGCCGATGAAGCCAAGGACTTCACCCTTATAAATATCGAGGGACAGATTATCGAGCACAGGAGCGCGACCGCCAAAACCAACGGTAACGTCACGCACCGACATGATCGGCAAAGGCTGATCGTTGGTCTCGGCATGCTGCGATTGCGGCTGATTATCGATACTCGTCTCCATCAATATTCTTTATCCGAGCTTACCATGCGACTAAACTGCAAGAAGCAGTTTCGCTTCAGTTTTATTCCAGACTGTGTCCGAAAGACCCCATCAAAATGTAGAAATAGGGGGTTAGAAGTCAATTGCCGCATAGAACATGGCAAACATTCCGTCGACGACAATCACAACGAAGATCGACTTCACCACAGAAGCCGTTACCCGGCGCCCCAGTGATTCTGCGCTACCGCCAACTTTCATACCTTCAACTGAAGCAAGAATGCCGATGATCATCGCCATAAACGGCGCTTTAATAAGGCCCGCAAAATAAGTGTTGAGTGCGACTGCATCATGCAAGCGGCTGATAAATGCTTCCGGCGAGATGTTTGAGTAGAAATAAGTAACAGCTGCAGCGCCAATCAATGCCGACAAATCGGCAATGATTGTAAGAAGCGGCAGAATCACAACCAGAGCGACAAGCCGTGGGAAAACAAGTACGCCAACTGGATTAAGTCCGATAACGGTGAGCGCGTCAGTTTCCTCGCGCATCTTCATTGAGCCAATTTCAGCGGTGATAGCACTGCCCGATCGACCGGCGATCATGATAGCCGTCAAAAGAACGCCGAGTTCGCGCAGAACCAGAATGCCGACCAGATCGACGACAAAGATTTCAGCCCCGAAGTAGCGAAGCTGGAAAGCGCCCTGCTGCGCAATAATGGCACCCACAATCGTTGACATGAGGACGATGATCGGGATTGCGCCCACCCCCATCCGGTCCATCTGCTTGACGATGGCTGGAATTGGAATGCCTGTTCCGCGCCCCGCTTTCAACTGCGCGCCACGAATGGTTGCGCCCAGAATATGCATCGCCATCAGGAAATCTTCATAGACTGAAACGACGCCACGACCGAGAGCATCCAGCATCGAGACGATGAAGAACGGCTTCTTCGTATGCGTCACATCCAAAGTGCGAACGACCGAATTGCCAACCTCTTCCATAAGAGGAAGCCAGGCCTGTTTTACACCTTCGAGACGAACATCTATCTCTTGAGACAATAGTCTCTGGCGTAGCCGCTCAATCAGCCATGCGCCGGCAGTATCAAGCCCCGCTACATCCGTTGCATCGATTATAACAGCTTGTGAACCACCGACTTTTTCAAGCTCGCGCATCTTCTTATCGACAATGCTGACGCTTTGCGAAATCCAGCGTCCACTCAAACTGATAAGACGTGCGCCATCATGCTCGGCCAAATCAATCTTTGGCGCAACATTAGCGGCAGCACTTGCTTTGTCGGCAGCGTCGGTCAACATGGCCTAACCTCTTATACGAGTCGTTACACGACCGAAATACTGCGTCCTAAAAGGCATATCCATGCACAATAGCTTGAAAATCATTCATGAACGCTATCCCATTGCCGGGAAATTCACAATCTCTCGCGGTTCCAAGACCGAAGCCTTAGTGGTTGTCTGCGAGATTGGCCAAGATGGCCAGTTAGGACGCGGTGAGTGCGTTCCTTATGCCCGTTATGGCGAATCGATCGAAAGCGTGAGTGAACAGATTGAATCCGTTCGTGGTGCGATCGAGAATGGTGCAACACGGCAGGATATTCAGACAATTATGCCAGCTGGTGCCGCACGCAATGCGGTTGATTGCGCGCTTTGGGATCTGGAAGCAAAGCTGTCAGGGAAAAGCGTGGCTGATATGCTCGGGACGCCAACGCGCGCACTTGAGACAGCGATAACGGTGTCGCTCGGAACACCTGGGGAAATGGCAGTCTCCACAGCTAAAGTCGCTCATTATCCGCTGATTAAGGTCAAGATGGGGGGCGATAACGATATCGAGCGCATCCATGCCGTTGCGAATGCTGCACCGAATAGCCGCATCATCATTGATGCCAATGAAGGCTGGACGGATGAGAATATCGAAGAAAACATGGCAGCAGCAGCCAAAGCCGGCGTGGTTTTGATCGAACAGCCCCTGCCCGCTGGAAATGACGATATTCTAAGCCGCATCGCTCGTCCGGTGATTATCTGTGCTGATGAAAGCGTACATACGTCAGTAGGCCTCGAAGACCTTGCAAAACGCTACGATGCTGTGAATATCAAGCTGGATAAGGCCGGTGGATTGACCGAAGGATTGGTCATGCGAGAGAAAGCAATTTCGCTTGGATTGCAGATCATGGTTGGCTGTATGGTCGGCACATCGCTCGGTATGGCGCCTGCAGTATTGCTCGCACAAAAAGCCAATGTTGTTGACCTTGATGGTCCGCTGCTTCTGGCGCAGGATCGCGTTCCTGGCCTTCATTACGATGGCGCTCTAGTTTATCCGCCGGAAGCCACCGTTTGGGGCTGATTATCTGGTTTACCCACTGGCTGTGCGACACTCTTTGTTGACGAGAGAACGTTTTCGAGAATGTCAGCACAGGCCTTCCAAGTGAAGGGCTTCAGTACTTCTGCAGGATCAAATGCTGGCATTTCGAGCGCTTCCAGACAAGCTTTGTGCAAATCATCAGAAAGAATGCCTGCTCCGGTAGCACCGACAACATCGGCAGAACCTGGCACGGGAAATGCTGCAACAGGTAGACCCGATGATATGGCTTCAAGGAGCACCAGCCCGAAGGTATCTGTTCTGCTTGGAAATACGAAAACATCTGCTGATGCGTAGATGCGCGCCAGATCTTTTCCCTCTTTTTTGCCAACGAACACAGTCTTGGGAAAACGCGATCTGAGGTCTTCTAAAGCTGGACCGTCTCCGACGATAAGCTTCGTTCCAGGCAGATCAAGTTCCAGAAATGCTGGCAGGTTCTTTTCAGTCGCCACACGGCCGACGCAGATAAAGACTGGCTGTGGTAATTCTCTCGTCACATCATCGCGCGGATGAAAAAGTGTGCGATCAACACCCCTTGTCCAGAGCTCCAGCCCAGTAAAGCCGCGTTCTTGTAAATCGTCCAGAATCGATTGGGTTGGGACCAGTGTGTGCGATGCCGCATTATGGAAACGACGCAAAAACGCATAAGTCCACTTTGGCGGGATTGGAAATCGGTCCTGAAGATATTCTGGGAACCGAGTGTGGAAACTTGTCGTGAAGCTCCAACCCATTTTAAGACAGGCGCGTCGTGCCATAAAGCCGAGCGGGCCTTCTGTTGCGATGTGCACATAGTCAGGGTTCAAACGCGCCAGCTTTCGCCGAAAGGCCGACGGCGTTGTCATTGCCAGACGAATTTCCGGATAAGTCGGGCATGGAACCGAACGGTAATCCTGTGGCGAGACGACAATCACCTCGTAACCACGTTCAGCCATCAGTTCACAGCATTTCGCCAGCGTTCTCACAACGCCATTTACTTGCGGATGCCAGGCGTCTGTGACGATGACCAGTTTCTTCATCGGCTTCCGTTCACCGCTTTGCGCGCCGCTCGTGGAAGTCTGATTATTCTGCTACCGGTATTGCCGTCTTGCACGACAGGAAGCGATGGTCGTTGACCAAGTCGTTCAGTCCATTCCAGCAACTCCATACGGCCATCGAAATGTTCGACAACTGCTGTGCAGCTTTCGACCCAATCGCCCGTATTGATATATTCAACACCATTCATCTTCTCGATGGTTGCATGATGAATATGGCCACAAATGACACCATCGACACCGATGCGCTGTGCTTCTTCCGAAACAACGTTTTCAAAATTACCGATGAAATTGACTGCTTTTTTGACTCGGAATTTGGCCCAGGCCGAAAATGACCAATATCGCAATCCAAACATGGCGCGGACGCGGCTCATTACTGTGTTGATCCAGATCGCCGTATCGTAAGCCCAGTCACCAAGATAAGCGATGAAGCGAGCATTGCGCACCACCACATCAAACTGATCACCATGGATGACAAGAAACTTGCGGCCATCTGCAGTTTCGTGGATAGCGCGGTTCATAACTTCAATGCCACCAAAATGCGTGCCTTGAAAGTTTCGAAGAAATTCGTCGTGATTGCCAGCGATGTAGATAATAGTTGCACCTTTGCGGCTTTTGCGCAGAAGCTTCTGAACGACGTCGTTGTGTTCTTGCGGCCAATGCCAGTTTCGCCGCAGGCGCCAACCGTCAACGATGTCTCCAACCAGATAGATCGTTTCCGCCTCATGGCAGCGCAGAAAATCCAGCAAAAGTTCGGCTTGAGCTGCCTTGGAGCCGAGATGCACATCCGAGATAAACAGAGTGCGGAATTGCTTTGGCTCAATCTGTTCTTCGCTCATTTGGTTGTCCTTCTGTTGGCAACCCGGATTTGAGCGCAGAAAACCCGATTCATGTCACAAACATATGACGAAGAAAAAAGAAGCGCGAAACGTCAGGTTTCGCGCTTAAGGGGAGAATCGAGAGAAACTATAAACATCCACTTCAATCGTTAAGGCGGATTATTTCCTTGGTATGATTAGACTGCCAGTTCCAGCTTTGGTCCAATGTAATGTGATTTGGGTCGAATGAGCTTGTTTTCCCTTATCTGCTCGCGACAATGCGCGGCCCAGCCCATCGCTCGTCCCATGGCAAATACGCAAGTAAAAGCCTCACGTGGGAAGTCCAACTGCTCAAGAAGAAGCGCGGTGTAGAATTCGACATTGGTTGCAAGCGAACGGTCTGGCTTATGGCTTGCCAATGCAGAAATTGCCGCAGCTTCAACGGCTTCAGCCAGCATTAGCCTGCTTTCATCTTTACTCTTGTTCTCTAGAACGTGCATGAGAGCTGCCTTGATGGCATCGGCACGCGGATCACGGACTTGATAAACGCGATGGCCAAATCCCATCAATCGTTCACCTCTGGATATTGCATCTTCCAACCATTGCTTGGCATTTTCCGCTTTACCTATAGCGTCCAACATATCAAGTACTGGAGCCGGAGCACCGCCATGCAATGGCCCCTTCAGTGCGCCAATGGCGGCAAGAATTGAAGATGTCATTCCGGCTTGGGTTGACGCTACGACACGCGCAGCAAAAGTCGACGCATTCAAGCCGTGGTCCGAAACAGAGACAAGATAGCTATCCAGAGCCTGAACATCGTATTCTTCAGGCATCCGGACATTCGCCATCCGCAGAATATCGACGCTATGTGGAAGTGAAGGATCCGGGGAAACCATCTGTCTGCCGCGCTTTGCACGGATAATAGCGGGTGTAAAAACTGCTGGTGCGGCGACCATATAAAGTGCCGCCGTAAGATCGTCGCCATCTGGGATTCTTGCTATGAGCGCACGAACCGCTTCGATGGGCTGCAAATCAAGAAGCTCATCATCAATGGCGTCGGTGTGATGGAAGACCTGAACCCGTGCTTCGCCTAATGCGCGCTGAAGCTCAGCCCCCTTGGGAAAGTCATCAAAAAAGCCATCCCACAATAATTCGATGCAATCCTCGACGCAGGTGTGAGGTACAAGACTATCGAGTGATCGCCCGCGAATTACTAGTTTCCCCAAAAGACCATCGACATCTGATAAAACCGTTTCAGTTGCGACCACATCTTCAAGACCGGCGTTCATGACACATACCTCTGCCTGTTTACTGAATTTTACTAAGTATAATCTTCTTAAAATTGAGCGAAACAGTTCAATATAGTTAGCTACTAAAGTATAGTCTTATATAAGAATTCTGATATTAGAGCTCATGCTCACGCGCTTTTTTGATATTTAGATAGGAGTAATGTTCCTCACAAAGTGAAGCCCGCCATCTCGTAGAGAGCACAAAACAAGCGGAACAGGTGGACATTTCCGCGCGTCAACCAAAATCCGGTTGATTGGTGGGATCGCTTGGTGGCATGTCTACCGCCATAAAAGAAGCGGCTTGATTTGAAATACCCTGTGGCTGCGGAATAACTGCTTCTTGAAATCGGACCTATAGTGATTTGATAGTTTGAGATAAGAACGATAATGGCTCAAAAGACGCAAATTGGCGTCACGGCGCGGTTTCCTCCCCCGGCTGCGCGTATGAACCGGAAAGCGATGCGATAATGACCAACAAAAAGACCCCCTCCACTTCCACGCGTTCAGATTTTGACGAAGCGGCGCTGTTTTTCCACCGCTATCCAAAGCCCGGCAAGCTGGAAATTCAGGCCACGAAGCCGCTCGGCAATCAGCGCGATCTTGCACTGGCCTATTCGCCAGGCGTTGCGGCCCCGTGCCTTGCTATCCATGAAGATCCTGCTGCTGCTGCCGAATATACGGCGCGTGGCAATCTGGTAGCGGTCGTTTCCAACGGCACTGCCGTTCTCGGTCTTGGTAACATTGGCGCACTCGCATCCAAGCCGGTAATGGAGGGCAAGGCTGTCCTCTTCAAGAAGTTCGCTGATATCGATGTTTTCGACATTGAAATCGATGCTCTTGAAATTGAACGTATTGTCGACGTGGTTTCGGCTCTGGAACCGACCTTTGGCGGCATCAACCTCGAAGACATCAAGGCACCTGAGTGCTTTGAAGTTGAAGAGCAGCTCCGCGCCAAGATGAACATCCCGGTTTTCCATGACGATCAGCATGGAACGGCGATCATCGTCGCAGCAGCCGTTCTCAATGGACTGGAACTTGCAGGCAAGAAAATCGAAGATGCGAAGATCGTGACATCAGGCGCTGGTGCAGCTGCACTTGCCTGTCTTAATCTTCTCGTTAATCTCGGTGCAAAGCGCGAGAATATCTGGGTCTGTGACCTTGAAGGTGTGGTCTATGAAGGCCGAAACACACTTATGGATCGCTGGAAGGAAGTGTATGCGCAGAAGACTGACGCGCGTGTACTCGCGGATGTCATTGGTGGCGCCGATGTATTCCTCGGACTTTCGGCTGCAGGTGTTCTGAAACCTGAATTACTCAAGCAGATGGCTGACAAACCGCTTATCATGGCGCTTGCAAATCCAAATCCTGAAATCATGCCGGAAGCAGCGCGTGAAGCACGCGCTGATGCTATGATTTGTACCGGACGTTCGGATTATCCGAACCAGGTCAACAACGTTCTTTGCTTCCCATATATTTTCCGCGGTGCACTTGATGTAGGTGCAACCGCAATCAATGAAGAAATGAAACTTGCAGCCGTTCGTGCCATTGCAGCACTTGCGCGCGAAGAGCCTTCAGATGTTGCGGCCCGTGCCTATTCAGGTGACACACCGACATTCGGGCCGGATCATATCATTCCGTCGCCGTTTGATCAGCGCCTGATCCTGCGCATCGCGCCTGCAGTTGCAAAAGCTGCGATGGAGAGTGGCGTCGCGACGCGCCCGATTGAAGACTGGGAAGCCTATATGGATAGGCTGAACCGCTTTGTTTTCCGCTCCGGCCTTATCATGAAGCCGGTCTTTGCGGCTGCGCGTGCACAGAGCAAGCCGATGCGCGTTATCTATGCCGACGGTGAGGATGAGCGCGTACTTCGTGCTGCACAGGTCGTGATTGAAGAAGGCATTGCCTCGCCTATTCTCGTTGGTCGCCCGCAAGTCGTGGAAACACGTCTGAGCCGCTACGGCCTTAAAATCCGTCAGGGCAAAGATTTTGAACTGATCAATCCAGAGGACGACCCGCGCTACCGCGACTATGTGGATCTCTATCTGTCCTATACGGGCCGCCAGGGCGTCACACCAGAAGCAGCGCGTACCATCGTTCGCACCAATTCCACCGCCATTGCTGCACTTGCCGTAATGCGCGACGAAGCTGAAGCCATGATCTGCGGTCTGGAAGGACGCTTTGAACGCCACTTGCGCGTTGTAAAGCAGATTATCGGCAAGCTGCCCGGTATCAGCGATTACTCGGCGTTGAGCCTGCTTATTTCTCAGCGCGGTGCACTGTTCCTCACCGACACCTATGTCAATGTGGAACCGGAAGCCAGTGAGATTGCCGAAATGGCGATACTGGCGGCGAAGGAAATCAGCCGCTTTGGCATTGAGCCAAAGGCCGCACTTGTTTCTCACTCGAACTTTGGCTCGAAAGAGTCAGCAAGTGCAGAGAAAATGCGTCGTGCGGCAGCAATCCTTGCTGAGAAGGCGCCAGAACTGGAATCGGACGGCGAAATGCATGGTGACTCGGCGCTGTCACAAGCCCTGCGTGATCGCGTATTCCCCAATTCCCGTCTCAAGGGCGAAGCCAATCTTCTGGTCTTTCCTAACCTCGATGCAGCAAATATTACCCTGAATGTCGTCAAGACCGTTACCGATGCACTGCATGTTGGTCCGATCTTGCTTGGCGCTGCGCGCCCTGCTCACATTCTCACACCATCGGTTACATCGCGCGGTGTGGTTAACATGACCGCGCTTGCGGTTGTTGAAGCACTTCAGCGCTCCGGTGAAGTAAAAATGCAAGGCTAAATAAGCTATTGCTTTAATATAAATAATACGCTTTAATAAAAAACGCCAAGTACGATTAATCATACTTGGCGTTTATGCTTTTTTAATCGCAATACACGACAATCGACACATACGAACAACAGAACGGGCTTGTTCTATGATGATTGCTTATAAGAATTTTCTTCGTGTATCTTCTTTGGCGACGCTAATGGCGACCGTAGTGCTGGTTGCTGGCTGCACGACAACGCAACCTATACAGCAATGTACTCCTAAAGAAAAAGCACGTTTAACGAGTAATTTGAATTCTACAAAAGCAAAGCTTGATCGCAATAAGGCCGAACTTTCCCGAAGTCGGACAGAGATGGCGAAACAGAGTTGTATTGGGATTTCGGCAAGTAAATCTTCAAGTTGCACACGCCTAAAGGCAAGAGCGAACAAGCTTCAAACAGAGATCAGGACACTAGAGAACCAACTCGCTGAGCTGAATGCTACAATTGCAGGTAGGTCTCATGCTGGCAGGTTTGTGCAAGCATGTTCCGCAAACTGGACGCCAGCTCGGAAGATGCAAAAGGCTGCACCAAAGAAATCATCTGCGAGCAAGACATCGAAACAAAGTCAAGCCAAAGTCGCGAACGCAGTGAGCGAGCCTGTTGAAGATTTCGTTGTACCGGCATATGAAACGCCCGAAACGAGCTATGCGCCAACTGACCAACCAAAGGTGCAGCCCACCGCGTATGTTGCTCCAGTAGCGACTACGCCGCCAACGGAGCGAACCTACACGGAAGGTTCGAAAGTCAGAGTAGTCGGCTCTTCGTTCTATCCGGACCAATCAAAACCAGTAGGTCCGCAAGCTCCGGACCATGCGCCTGCCCCGTAAGAGCAATACGCAGGGGCATGAAGAGTGTCTTGCCCTTGCGGCCTGTTGCTGCTTTCACAGCATCGGTCCAGCTTTTCCAGGTAAGTTTGTCCCAAGGTGCGGACGGAAGCATTGCCGACGCCTCACGCACGAAGACTTGATCTTCTTCAGATAGCTCAGGCTTTTCAGGCAAATCAGCATTGATAATCTGCCACCAATGAGCAGCATCATTAAATCGCTCAAGATTACCACGTACAGTCAGCCAGAATTGCTCAGCATTCTCACCATGAATACCCAATGCTTCGAGACGGCTTGCTGCCTTCTCGTATGGCATCTCGTGCAACAATGCCCGATTGAGCGTATCAAGTTCAGCTGGATCGAACTTCGCTGATGATTTCGAAATTGAAGCAAGGTCAAAACGTTCTGCAAGCGCATCCATATCGGTGGCTGCGGAAACAGACTCAGACGTTCCGATAAGCACCGCGAGAGACGCAACAGACATTGGCTCATATCCACTATCGCGAAGCGAACCGATAGACAGTGCACCAGAGCGCTTGGATAGTCCCTCGCCCGAAACCGTGGTGAGCAGGTTGTGATGGCCGAAGACTGGCGGCTCCGCGCCGAGCGCCTCGAAGATAGCAATTTGCACGCCTGAATTGGTGACGTGATCGTCGCCGCGAATGATATGCGTGATACCCAAATCAATATCATCGACAACCGATGGCAGTGTATAAAGATATGTGCCGTCTTCTCGAACGAGGACAGGATCTGACATTGATGCCAGATCGACAGTCTGCGGGCCGCGAACCAGATCATCCCAATGGACTTCGGTGCGTGTGGTTACAAATGGGTGGTTCTCGAAATTAGGCAGAAGAAAACGCCAGTGCGGCTTGCGCCCTTCTGCTTCAAAAGCAGCCTTTTCTTCATCGGTCAGCTTCAGTGCCTCACGACCATAAACAGGCGGAAGACGGCGTGCCAATCGCAACCGGCGTCGGCGTTCAAGTTCATCAGCTGTCTCATAGCAGGCATAGAGCAGGCCTGCCTCTTTCAGCTTTTCGACAGCCTTGGCATAAACGTGAAATCGCTTTGACTGGTATTCAACGCGGTCGGGCTTCACACCAAGCCAGTCAAGATCGACCGCAATGGCCTCAGCATATTCCTGCTTAGAACGTTCGACGTCTGTGTCGTCATAACGCAAGATGAAATTGCCGCCATTCTTTTTGGCATAAAGCCAATTCGAGAGCGCGGTACGCGTATTGCCAATATGAATATAACCCGTCGGAGACGGTGCAAAGCGAACAGTTACGGTCATTACAAAATCTTTCAGCGGTCGCGGAAGCGGTTCGTTATTGGATAACGACGATCACGTCCGAAATTCTTCTTGGTAATTTTTACACCTGGTGCAGATTGCCGGCGCTTGTATTCGGCCAAATTGAGCAGATGCTCAATACGTTGCACTGTTTCAAGCGCATGGCCCCGCGCGACGATCTCGGCGTTGCTCATCTCGTTTTCAACGAGGCATTCCAGAATATCGTCAAGCACGGGATAAGACGGCAGGCTGTCCTGATCTGTCTGGTTTTCGCGCAATTCAGCCGATGGTGCCTTCGCAATGATATTTTGCGGGATCACTTCGTCAGCGGGACCCAAACTGCCTACCGGAACATGATTGTTACGCCATTCGGACAGTGCATAGACCTGCATCTTATAGACATCTTTGATGGGGTTGAAGCCGCCATTCATATCACCATAAAGCGTTGCATAGCCCACCGACATTTCCGACTTGTTGCCCGTAGTCACAACCATCGAGCCAAACTTGTTGGAAATAGCCATCAGAATGGTGCCGCGGGCACGGCTTTGCAGGTTTTCTTCGGTCACACCGGTTTCTGTGCCTTCAAACAAAGGCTTGAGCGCGGATAGGAAACCCTCAACGGGCTCGGCAATCGGCACGATATCGTAACGCACACCGAGCGCCCTGGCACAGTCGGCAGCGTCTTTCAGCGACTCTTCCGACGTATATCGATAAGGCAACATCACACAACGCACGCGATCCTTACCGAGCGCATCGACGCCGAGCGCTGCGCAAATTGCAGAATCAATACCGCCTGAAAGACCAAGCACGACGTCCTTGAAGCCATTCTTGTTCACATAATCACGCAGACCCAGCATGCAGGCCGCATAATCAGCTTCAAGTCCTTCCGGCAATGTTGCTTTCTCGCTGTCTTCACAGCGCCAGCTGTCGCCTTCACGCTTCCAAACTGTCAGTGCGATTTTCTCCGCAAATTGCGGCATCTGCAGACTAAGGCTCTTGTCGGCGTTGAACGCAAATGAACCGCCATCGAAAACCAACTCATCCTGTCCGCCCATCTGGTTAGCATAGAGCATAGGCAATTCGGTTTCGATAACCTGTTTCAGAACGATCTGATAACGACGATCGATTTTGTCGCGATGATAGGGTGAACCGTTGGGAACCAGCAGGAACTCCGCACCGCTTTCAGCCAGAGTTTCCGCTACACCTAAATCACCCCAGATGTCTTCGCAGATCGGAATACCAATGCGAACCCCACGGAAATTAACTGGGCCGGGCATCGGGCCAGGCTGGAAAACGCGTTTTTCGTCAAACTCACCATAGTTCGGCAGATCAACTTTGAAGCGTTCGGCTATGATTTCACCGCCGTCGAGCACTGCAATCGAATTGTGTAAGCCGCTATCACGCTGCAAGGGGGTGCCGATGATAACGCCGGGACCGCCATCTGCAGTATCTTTAGCAAGCTCACGCACAGCCTTTTCGCAAGCAGCAACGAATGCTGATTTCAGAACCAGATCTTCAGGCGGATAGCCCGCGATGAACAGTTCTGTGAACATTACGAGGTCGGCGTTCATTTGGGCTGCTTCTGCGCGTGCAGCCCGTGCCTTGGCAAGATTTCCGGCAATGTCGCCCATAACAGGGTTGAGCTGTGCAACGGCAATACGAAGCATATCGAGATTCTCGCTAGCGCTGATCATGCCCAAGCTTTAGCGCGCTTGTGCAATTAATTGCAACGGATTGAGTTGAAGAACTGTTGTTCTTTATCAAACCATATAGGTTGTGAAGAGAATGTAGCCCCATGTGGTGGCTACAAAAACAATTGCGATCAATACCGCGAGCGATCCGCAATCTTTGGCAATCTGAATCTCTTTATGAAAATCGCGAGAAACTGCATCGCACGTTGCTTCAATACCAGTGTTCAACACTTCAACCAGAATGAGAAACAAGATCGACCCGGCCATCATCAGGAATGCAAGGCAGCTTGGGGCCAGGAAAAATGCAACGGGTAGTGATATCAGAAAAAGAACCAGTTCTTGTTGAACGGCCTTTTCATGTCGCGCCAAGTGCTTGAGAGCACGCATTGAATTGAGAAACGCCAGAATAATTCGCTTCATCGATGCCCCCAAAAGTGAGTTTTCGTCAAAATCAATAAGCGAGTTCAGCCGAAATACAACAGGGCGAAGGATGAATCCTCCGCCCTGTGTTCAGTTGAAGTGATTATACCCAATCAGGCGTTAACGGCCTGCTTTTCCGAACCCGAGTCACGTTCCTTCTTGAGCAGCTCCGCCAGAAGGAAGGCCAACTCAAGCGCCTGATCTGCATTCAGACGTGGATCGCAATGCGTGTGGTAACGGTCGTGCAAGTCTTCCGCAGAAATTGCGCGAGCACCGCCCGTGCATTCGGTGACATTTTTGCCGGTCATTTCGACATGGATACCACCTGGATGCGAGCCTTCGGCGCGATGAATTGCGAAGAAGGATTCGACTTCCTTGAGGATACGGTCGAAAGGACGTGTCTTGTAACCGCCAGCGGTGATCGTGTTGCCGTGCATCGGGTCGCAAGACCAGACGACCTTACGACCTTCACGTTCAACTGCGCGAATAAGCTGCGGCAGATGATCGCCAACTTTGTCGTAACCGAAACGAGCGATAAGCGTCAGGCGCCCTGCTTCGTTTTCAGGGTTGAGAAGGTCGATCAGACGGATGAGATCATCCGGCTGTAGCGATGGACCGCACTTCAGACCGAGAGGGTTCTTGATGCCACGGCAATATTCGATATGCGCATGATCAGCCTGACGCGTACGGTCGCCAATCCAGATCATGTGGCCGGAAGTCCCGTACCAGTCGCCCGATGTGGAATCAACGCGTGTCAAAGCTTCTTCATAGCCAAGCAGCAGAGCTTCATGACTGGTGTAGAAATCGGTCTCACGCAGCGAATGATTGCTATCGGAAGTGATACCGATAGCGCGCATGAAGTTCATCGTTTCCGAAATACGCTGAGCGAGAGCAGCATAACGTTCAGCCTGCGGGCTCTTGCCAACAAAGCCGAGCATCCACTGATGCACGTTCTCAAGATTGGCGTAACCACCCTGCGCGAATGCACGCAGCAGGTTCAGCGTCGCAGCAGACTGGCGGTAAGCCATGTCCTGACGCTGCGGATCAGGGATACGCGAAGCCTCATCGAAATCGATGCCGTTGATGATGTCGCCACGGTATGATGGCAGCTCGACACCATTGAGCGTTTCCATGTCGGAAGAACGCGGCTTGGCAAACTGACCAGCAATACGGCCAACCTTAACAACAGGCTTGGAGGCACCAAACGTCAGAACAACGGCCATCTGCAAAAAGACGCGGAAAAAGTCGCGAATATTATCCGCGCCATGTTCTGCGAAGCTTTCCGCACAATCGCCGCCCTGAAGCAGGAATGCCTTGCCTTCAGCTACGTCTGCAAGCTGTGATTTGAGCTTTCGCGCCTCGCCTGCAAAAACGAGCGGTGGATAGGTACGAAGGCGAGCCTCAACATCGGTCAGAGCCTGTGCGTCTGGATAAAACGGCACTTGCTTGATCGGTTTGTTTCTCCAGGAATTCGGGGTCCAGTTCTTCGTCATTTCACACCTGTTTAATTATCCGCGCGATTTCTCTCGGATTTCTTCCTCCTTAACACGAAAGCCGGCATCCGCTTCTGCCAGACAAATGAATGTCTGCGCACGGAAACCGGCACACGTGACCGCGTTGATATAATGCAGACGCTCGCTTTATACCAGCAAGAATCGTTAACAGGATCAGCTTGCGACGAAAGATTTAGCTGTCTATCTTTTCGCCGTTCAAAATGCGGTAGGTAGGCTTGTACATTGTGACCAGTTCTTCGGCCGCAGTTGGATGAACTGCCATGGTCCGATCGAAGTCATCCTTGGTTGCACCTGCCTTAAGCGAAATGCCGAGAAGCTGTGCCATTTCACCTGCATCCGGCCCCATTATATGTGCACCGATAACCCTGCGGCTCTTGGCGTCTACAATGAGCTTCATGAGCATTTTCTCGTTTCGGCCCGAAAGCGTATTCTTCATCGGGCGGAACAAGGCGCGATAGACTTCCAATTCAGGATATTTCTTTGCAGCCTCATCTTCCGGTAACCCAACAGTTCCAATTTCTGGCTGCGAGAAGACTGCTGTTGCAATCAGTTCATGATCAGGTTTTGTCGGATTATCCTTGAAGGCTGTTTCAAGGAAACACATGGCTTCATGAATGGCTACAGGCGTCAGTTGAACGCGATTGATGACATCGCCAACTGCCCAGATGTTGGAAACACTGGTGCGTGAATAGTCATCAACTTCGATTGCACCGAGAGCATCGGTCTTAACACCGGCTTTCTCCAACCCAAGGCCCTGCGTATTCGGCTTACGACCAATGGCCAGCATGGCCTGCCCGACATTAAGCGTTTCGCCGTTACTCAGTGAGACTTTGAGGCTGCCGTCTGGCTGCTTTTCGACATTCTCGAAAATCGCACCGCAAATAATGCGAATACCCTTTGCTTCCATTGTTTCATGAAGCAAGTTGCGGATATCGGGATCAAAGCGGGAGAGAATTTCCTTACCCCGATAAACAATCGTGGTTTCAACGCCGAGGCCATGGAAAATATTGGCAAATTCAACTGCGATATAACCACCACCAGCAATCACGATTGATTTCGGCAGCTCTTCAAGGTGAAAAGCTTCGTTGGAGCTGATGCAATATTCATTGCCTGGCAAGGCTTCGTGCGCGCTTGGGTGGCCACCTGTCGCGATCAGAATCTGATCAGCAGTGACGCGGCGTCCGTCTGCCTTCAGCTCGATTGTATGCTCATCGATCAGTTCGGCGCGGCTCGCAAAAATCTCAACCTTCGAATTTTCGAGCCCCTTACGATAGAGGCCTTCAAGACGGGTGATTTCCTTGTCCTTCGCATCAATAAGCTTTTTCCAATCAAAAGTGCTTTTGCCGACGTCCCAGCCATAGCCAGCAGCATCTTCAAAATGTTCTGGAAACTGGGAGGCATAGACAAAGAGTTTCTTTGGTACGCAGCCGCGAATGACGCAGGTGCCACCCATACGATATTCTTCGGCCAGTCCGACCTTTTTGCCCATGGCGCCAGCAAGACGCCCTGCCCGGACACCACCGGAACCACCACCGATAACAAAAAGATCATAATCGTAGCTGGCCATGGTGTTCTCCATTCAGAATCTGGAGCGCGTTTCAATCTGATTGAATCAGTTCGGCGCTCTAATGCTTTGTTTAAACGCGCATCTTTCCCGAAAACCGCTTCACACTTTTCGGGATGCACTCAAGTATTGAAACCTATGTAAGCAAAAGAAAAAGCCCGGCCAAGTGGCCGGGCTTTTAAAATCTGCGTTACAATAGCAAATTACTGCTGAGCTGGCTGTTCGGGAGCTGGGGCGGCGGTTGCGCCAGCCTGTGCTGCGAGAACTTCTGCAACTGACGTTGCGAGATCGCGCGCAATACCGTTCTGCCAGATGTTGGCAGCCTTAACGACTTCGCGCGTTACGATTGGGCCTTCTGCAAGAAGCTTCTTACCAGCGTCAGACGTATAGAAAGCAGCAATTGCCTTGAGCTCGTCTTCGCTGAATGCGTTTGCGTAAGCGCGCGCAGATTCGGTTTCGAGGTCTGCACGGCGAGCGGCGAGCGCCAGAGCTTTGTCATCAACCGTCTTGGTGATGAGTGCTTCAAGGTTAGGATCTTTCTGAATGAGCTCACCTTTGAGGGCGCGCGCAGCACTCGGCAGGATCTCGTCGAACTGCTCAGTGGCATTGATCGAGGAGATTGCTGCACGTGCAGCGTCCAGATGCGATGCAGAAATCTCCTGAGCAGAGGCCGCATGAACGCCTGTCATCAGGACGAGTGCGGAAAACGGTGCAATCAGACGGCGGAAGCCAGTTGCCGGGATCATATGGTCAGTACTCCGTTCAAACAATTCTTGTCGGCGTTTTAAGGCCGGTTCATGGTTCGGATGCCGTCAGCGCCTGCGATAACCGCGGCATTTGCCAGTCCGATGAAAAGTCCATGCTCAACAACACCCGGTATGGCGAAGAGAGCGTCAGATAGAATCTTTGGATCGGGAATGCGGCCAAAAGATGCATCCACGATATAATGTCCACCATCCGTTACAAACGGCGAGCCATCTTTTAACCGCAGGACTAGCGGACCTGCAAGGCCGCATTGCGCAGCAGCCATTTCAATAGCGCGCAAAGTTGCGCCAAGGCCGAATCGATTGACTTCAATCGGCAAAGGAAAACGGCCAAGTGTTTCAACAACTTTCGATCCGTCCGCAATGACAATCACTGAGTCGGAAGCAGCGGCAACAATCTTTTCGCGCAGCAAAGCGCCACCGCCACCCTTTATAAGGGTCAGGTTCACATCCAACTCGTCTGCACCATCGATAGTGAGATCAAGGTGTGGAGTTTCTTCGAGGGTGGTCAGAGGAACGCCGAGTTCAGTGCAAAGAGCAGCCGTGCGTTCAGAAGTCGGAACACCGATAACCTTGAAACCGCCACTTACTTTTTCAGCGAGCAACCGTACGAATTCTTCGGCTGTAGAACCGGTACCAATTCCCAGACGCATTCCGTCCCTGACGTGCGTCAATGCCTCTGCAGCGGCGGCGATTTTCAGCTTGCGTGCGTCATTCATGCCTGAATTCCTGATTTCCCAGCGGATTCTCATCCGGCTCCGAGAACGCCTCTAGCATGTGCGTGGAGCGCAACAAAGCTCTCAATACAAATTATCGCGATTTTTGCGTTAGGCCCTCGTTTCTGCGTTAAGTTTAGCCTATTTGAAACAACGGTTAGAAATGCGCTCGCAAGTCTCGTTGCTGAAGGAAGTCATATGTCCGCTGTAAATTCCAAGCCTATCATCGTTTTCGATCTCGACGGCACACTGGTTGAAACAGCACCGGACCTTTTGGACAGCTTAAATCATTGTCTCGCAATTTCAGGTTTGCAAACTGCTGACAAGGATTCCCTGCGCCGCTTTGTTGGACAAGGAGGTCGCGTCATGATCGAGCGCGCCTTTGCTGCACAGCAAAAGCAGGTTGACGATGCGAAACTCGATCATCTGGTCGAAGAATTCCGCGAGCATTATGCAGCACATATGCCAGGACATTCGACGTTTTATCCGGGCGTTCTCGAAGCTATGGATCGCTTCTCCGCAAACGGATATACACTCGCCGTATGTACAAATAAGTTTGAAGCCCTTTCCGTCAAACTTCTGACGTCAATGGGCGAAGCGCACCGCTTTGCTGCTATCTGCGGCGCAGACACATTTGCTTTCCGCAAACCCGATCCGCGTCATCTGACGGAGACTATCCTCAAAGCCAATGGCAACCGTGACCGCGCAGTGATGGTTGGAGACAGCCGCACCGATATCGATACAGCTAAAGCCGCAGGTATTCCTGTCGTCGCAGTTGATTTCGGTTATACTGATCTCCCAGTCCAGCATTATGAACCAAGCCGCGTTATCTCTCATTATGATGAGTTTACGCTTGAAATGGCCGAACAACTTTTGGAAGCCGTTGCAGACAGGGTGTGAAATAAGGCGAGATGATTATGAAGCGATTTCTTATATTTACCGCTGTTTTCTCAACGGCATTATCAGCAAACGCTTTTGCAAACGATCAGTCACCAACTGGTCTTCCCGGCGTAGAACCACAGAAGCCAATCGTTTCGGCTCCTCCGCCTGCGCCGGAACCTAACTCTCAGCCCGCCGGAACATGGAAGAATTTCCGCATCGGCAATACCGACGTTTCGATCTCCGGCAGTGTCACTGTTGACGTTGGAACCGGGGGCAGCCGCACTTCAGGGCGTTAGAGCGCTGCTCGATTTGATTGAATCAAATCGACGCTCTAATTGTCCAGTTTCACGCGTATCTTATCAGAAAACCGTTTCATACTTTTCAAGATACGCTCTAACCCTACTCATAATGATCCAAGCCAGACCAAACCGCAGGCAGCTGGTTTGGCAGATCTTCCGCGATAAGCCCATGACCAAAGCGTCGAGCGGCATCAGCGTGAACCCAAACGGCTGCACTTGCCGCCTCAAAAGCGGGCATTCCCTGCGAAAGCAATCCACAAACGATACCAGCAAGCACATCGCCCGATCCGGCAGTTGCCAGAAATGGTGTACCGTTCGCGTTGATAACGGCTCGCCCATCAGGAGCCGCTATCACCGTATCTGGACCTTTATAGATCAACACTGCATTCGCGCGCTTCGCTGCTTTACGTGCCTTGCCGGTCTTGGACAGATTGTTCTCAGCCGAAATATCAGGAAAAAGACGCCGAAATTCGCCTTCATGTGGTGTGAGAACGAGAGCTGTATGTGAACTGCGTTTCGCGTAAAAAAGCTGCTCAGGCTTGCTTTCAAATGCCGTGATGCCATCGGCATCCAGCACCAGTCCATTCAAATTTTCGGCGCGGCCATTAACGGCTGTCAGGAGCATCGAGGCGTGGTCGCGCGCGAATGACGGGCTGCTGTAGCCCGGCCCCAGCACACAGGCAGCAACCTTTCGGTCAATCGTGAACGCTTCAATATCTTTGATGCCGCGTGTTTCCCGCACCATGATGCTTGTTAAATGCGCTGCATTGACTGACAGCGCATCAGGCGGAGACAACAACGTTACCGCCCCTGCTCCGCTTCGTGCCGCTGCCATTGATGACAGGCGCGCAGCGCCAGTCGAATGCGCAGGCCCGGAAAATACTGCCGCATGACCACGGCTGTATTTATGTGCGTTCGTTGAAAGCGTAGGTAAGCTATCTCGCCAAAGCTGGGGCGCATTTTCAAAAGTGTTGGGTTTTATCTTGTTGAGCACATCGTCAGAAATACCGATGTCCGCGACATGCAGCACGCCGCAATGAGTTCGGCCAGGCTGCAACAGGTGTCCAGGTTTTTTCCGGAAAAACGTCACGGTCGCCCGCGCCTGAATTCCCGTTCCAAGAACCTGTCCACTTTCACCAGACACGCCGCTGGGTAAATCTATTGCGAGTACAGGAATATTTGATGCATTGACCGCTTCTATTACGCGAGCCTCAGCCCCTCCCACAGGACGCGCCAAGCCCGCCCCATAAACGGCATCAATAACACCGATGAAGTCGGCTGGTATCAAAGCGCTTATCCGGCGCACTTCGCCTTTATAAAAGAGAAGCGCGCGCATCGCATCGCTTCCCGGACGTGGCTGCGCTGTTCCGAAACAAATAACATCGCGTCCGGCTTCGAGCAGAAACTGCGCGGCAACATAGCCATCACCGCCATTGTTTCCCGGCCCACAGAGGATCGCGATCGGCCCTTCGCCGATAAACATGCGTTGCGCGACATCGGCAACGGCATGACCTGCGGCTAGCATTAGAGAAAAGCCATCCCGCTGTCCGGTGTCTATTGTCAGACTATCTGCACGTGCCATTTCTTCCGGTGTCAACAGTTCGAACATGACACACACTTCCCTTCTGATTGTCCGGGTGATTAATTACGCGGCAGTCGCCTCAATGCAAGATTGACTAACTTCTTTGCATTTTGTCTAATTTTTAATCACGTCTAACGAGATCGAAACCCTATTGAAAATCTTTCACACATACCGCCTTGTTTCCATGACAATAATAATGCCACTCTACCGCAAAGAAAGTTGCACTTCTGAAACTATTGAAAATGCGCTAGCCTCGGCTTTAGTGCCATTTTCACGGGGATTGACGGGATAACTTCGGGAAAATTTGCTTGAAAAAGTATGGAATGTAAAATTTTTGGTCAACACAGATCGAGTTGGCACAGTTCATGCTTCTATATCTGTGAAACGGGCACGATGCCCATTTCCGAACAAGAGCGGAGACCATTCTCTGATGAAAAAGATCGAAGCCATCATTAAGCCTTTCAAGCTCGATGAAGTGAAGGAAGCCCTTCAGGAAGTTGGTTTGCAGGGAATTACTGTAATTGAAGCCAAGGGCTTCGGCCGGCAGAAAGGCCACACCGAGCTTTACCGCGGTGCGGAATATGTCGTCGATTTTCTTCCCAAGGTGAAAGTCGAAGTTATCGTCGCCGACGAAACCGTCGATGGCGCCATTGAAGCTATTCGCAAGGCAGCCCAGACGGGTCGTATTGGCGACGGTAAGATTTTCGTCTCCAATATCGAAGAAGTTATCCGTATCCGTACCGGTGAATCCGGCGTGGATGCTATCTGATAAAACCAGCCTACCGACCATCGTCGTGCAAACAGGATACTAAAATGACGACTGCCAATGACATTCTGAAACAGATCAAAGACAACGACGTCAAGTTTGTTGATCTCCGCTTCACAGACCCAAAGGGCAAGCTGCATCATGTCA
Source organism: Ochrobactrum sp. AN78 (assembly GCF_029909885.1). NCBI lineage: Bacteria > Pseudomonadati > Pseudomonadota > Alphaproteobacteria > Hyphomicrobiales > Brucellaceae > Ochrobactrum > Ochrobactrum sp. AN78. The sequence goes on along the minus strand of NZ_JASAMU010000014.1, from coordinate 55,393 downwards.
CGATGGATATCGGCCTCGTAGACGAAGAAATGTTCGTTGATGGCGTCATGTTCGACGGCTCTTCGATTGCTGGCTGGAAGGCCATTAATGAATCCGACATGGTTCTCATGCCAGATCCGGAAACGGCTCATATTGACCCGTTCTTCGCTCAGTCCACGCTGGTTATTCTCTGCGACATTCTTGATCCTATTTCGGGTGAAGCTTATGGCCGCGACCCACGCACGACTGCAAAGAAGGCTGAAGCCTACATGAAGTCGCTCGGCATCGGCGACACCGTTTACGTCGGTCCAGAAGCTGAATTCTTTGTCTTTGACGACGTGAAGTACAAGGTTGATCCATTCAACACAGGCTTCAAGCTCGACTCGACCGAACTGCCATCGAATGACGACACCGATTACGAAACCGGCAACCTCGGTCATCGTCCACGCGTCAAGGGTGGTTATTTCCCTGTTCCGCCAATCGACAGCGCACAGGACATGCGTTCGGAAATGCTCACCGTTTTGACGGAAATGGGCGTGACCGTTGAAAAGCATCACCACGAAGTGGCTTCGGCCCAGCACGAACTCGGCGTCAAGTTCGATACGCTTGTTCGCAACGCCGACAAGATGCAGATCTACAAGTATGTTGTGCATCAGGTTGCCAACGCTTACGGCAAGACTGCAACCTTCATGCCGAAGCCAGTTTTCGGCGACAACGGTTCAGGTATGCACGTTCACTTCTCTATCTGGAAAGAAGGCAAGCCAACCTTTGCTGGCAACGAATATGCCGGTCTGTCGGAAAACTGCCTGTTCTTTATCGGTGGCGTTATCAAGCACGCCAAGGCTGTGAACGCATTCACCAACCCATCGACCAACTCCTACAAGCGTCTGGTCCCAGGTTATGAAGCTCCGGTTCTGCTGGCCTATTCGGCGCGTAACCGTTCGGCTTCCTGCCGTATTCCATTCGGCTCGTCTCCGAAGTCGAAGCGCCTTGAAGTTCGCTTCCCGGATCCAGCAGCGAACCCATACCTCTGCTTCGCAGCTCTGCTGATGGCTGGTCTTGACGGTATCAAGAACAAGATCCACCCAGGTCAGGCTATGGACAAGGACCTTTACGATCTGCCTGCAAAGGAACTCAAGAAGATCCCAACCGTCTGCGGTTCGCTTCGTGAAGCTCTGCAGTCGCTCGATAAGGATCGCGAGTTCCTCAAAGCTGGTGGCGTTTTCGAAGACGACCAGATCGATAGCTTCATCGAAATCAAGATGGCTGAAGTGCTGCGTTACGAAACAACGCCGCATCCAGTCGAGTTCGACATGTACTACTCGGTTTAACCTATTGTGCGGGTGGGCAACCACCCGCTCTGGTTACTTGTTTAAAGCGCACCTTATCCAAAATAGTTTCACACTTTTCAGGATGCGCTTGGATTACCGAGGGGAACGACGTGCTGAAGCACGCGAAAGAAAACCCGGCGTAAGCCGGGTTTTCTATTAATATCAATCTATTATGTTCATTAGTTGAATAAAAACTAGAGCGCCTGCAGCACCTGAGCGGCAACCATCATTTCGCCCTTGCGCGTCTTGCGGCGGGCCTGCGCTTCGGCATCTTCGCCCCAATGCTCAATGGTCCAGTCTTCATCAAGGTGCGCGCGTGTCCAACCGTCTTCGACGGATACCTCGCCCTTGGCAATTGCCAGCGCGATAAGTGCCGAGCCAGTTAGTGTCGTCATGGTATGGAGCGACGCAAGTGCAATTGGATTTTTGAATTCCGACAGATGAACGCCATAGGCAGTAATCGCTTCGCGTGATTGCTCGACATGCATCACACCTTCGGCCAGTGCGAAGCGTGCCCCCAGACTTTCAGCCCAGTCAATCAATGGGTCCCATTGTTCAGTCTGCCGGGCAACCAGTTCTTTCGGGGTCGCGGCACGATAACAAATCATGTCCGTACCGGCAAAGCGCAAGATATCTTCAAACACTGCCTGCGGATCCTGCGCGATACCATCGACGGCTGTGTTTACCAGACGTGTGGCTGGCATTTTGGAAGGGTCAATAACCTTTTCCTGCGAACGGAACTCTTCAGCGACGATTTCAGCAGCGGATGCGGTGGGCAAGAGCAGAACAGCACGTGCCGGAGTTTTGACCGGGCGGCCGTCCAGATGCACAGTAAAACCGCCTTCGACTTCCGCAACCTCAGCCTTTTCGTAAAAACGTTTCGGCAAAGGCGTCCGCATCAGCTCCTGCGAGCGGGCCACCGGGTCTTTCTGGGAAATCGGCATTTCGGCTTGTGGGTCGCTCAGAGTGTCGCGCATTATCATATATCCAGTTCTTACAGCTATCGTGTCGCAATCAATTATGAAACCAAGGCATCCATTTCATGCAGGATAGCATGGAGTTCTTCAGGCTTATTCAGGACGTGATGAGCGCCTGCTTCCACAAGTGAGGTTGGGCCATGATAGCCCCAGGAAACACCGGCAGCACGTGCGCCTGCTGAACGCGCCATTTGCATATCGTAGATTGCATCGCCAATTACGATCGTTTGGTCCGGTTCTATCCCCATTTCAGCGCAAGATTCAAGCACCATGGCTGGATGTGGTTTGGAAGGACAATCATCAGCAGTACGAATGACCGTAAAATGGTGTCCAATTCCGTGGCGCTCAAAGACCGAGCGTACGCCGCGTTGCGACTTACCTGTCACAATACCCAACAAAAGATCATCGCGACTGCCAAGCTCTGTCAGCAATGGCAAGATACCATCATAAAGTGGCTCTGCGAAATCTGGTGCCTGACGCAGCCGAACAAAGTTTTCCTTATAGCGCTGTGTAAGCCAGTTGACCTGCTCATCGACTTCACGACCAAGCAATTGCGCAATAGCCAATGGAAGCGAAAGACCAATGATTGAATGGGTCTGAGCAATTTCCGGCGGCTGCAATCCTGCATCGATAAAGCTTGCAGCCATGCAATGGTGAATCGTATCACCGCTATTGACAAGCGTACCGTCACAATCAAAGAGAACGAGTTTCATCGGGCAACTCCGGCTTTTGCTGGTCGATTGATGATAAGCAGGCCCAGCCCGATCAGGGCGAGTGCAGCAAAGATTTTCCAGCCAAGATGTTCGTTGAGCAATATTCCACTCAACAGCACACCGAAAGCGGGCGTGAGAAACGCAAAATTAGACAGTTTGGAAGCCGGATAGCGTCGTACCATCCAGAACCACAATGGATAGGACACAGCTACTACAAACACCGATTGAAACAGAAATGACAGAACCGAGAGCATATCCGGATCACGGATCAATGGACCACTCAGCGACATGAATGGTAATGGAACCAGAGCTGCCACTGCCAGCTGATAAAGAAGCGTCTTTTCGGGCGCAGCACTTGCAAGTTTCGTCCGCTTAATGACGAGCGTCGTCATTCCCCACAGCATTCCTGATATCAGTGCAAGCAAATCACCATAGACCGCATTGGGGCCAGGCCGACTGATATGGTCCGAAAAGACAACAAAGACACCGAGGAATGCCACACACATACCAATGAAGGCGCGCATGGACATGCGCTCACCCAAAAGAAAATGACTACCGATCGCCACCCAGAATGGCATCACGTTCATCATCAGAGTGACACGCCCGACGCTGGTGAGTTCCATGGCGAGAAAGATCAGGACAAATTCAACACCAAAGAGAAGGCCGGCCAGAATGCCGGGCTTTAAAGTGCCATCTCGTCCAAAAAGCGGAATACGTTTCCAGTAGCACCAGAGAAAAACACAAAGGCCACCCAATGCTGCACGACCTGCGGCCATGAGCATGGGGTTGAAACCGCGATTGCCGATCTTGATGGCAACCTGATTAAGCCCCCATGTGAACATGATGAACATGACAAGCGCGATAGCCAGTCCATCAAACGACACCCGGCCCTGAGCCGTTCCTCCCCCAGCACCCGACATTCTTATTCTTCCGCGTTTGCCTCATCGAAGCCAAGCAAGTTCCAAGACTGCACCATATGTGGTGGCAGAGGTGCCGTGACATCAATGATGCCGCCTGCAGGATTGGGAATACGAATGCGGCGCGCATGCAGATGCAGCTTTTTTTGAATGCCGCCCGGAAATTCCCAGTTCTGATCTGCTTCAAAATATTTCGGATCGCCGATGATCGGATGGCCGATGTGTGCTGCGTGGACACGAAGCTGGTGGGTACGGCCTGTATAAGGTTCCATCTCCAGCCAGGTCAGATTGTTACCAATCTTTTCGATGATCCGGTAATAAGAAACGGCGTGATCGGAATCCGGTTCACCATGCTGGCAAACGCGCATCTTATCGCCGTCAGGCGTCTGTTCTTTTACAAGCCATGTCGAAATCTTGTCTTCACGCTTGCGCGGAACGCCTTTCACCAAAGCCCAATAGGTCTTTTTGGTGTCGCGCTCCCTGAACGATGCAGTCAGCGCCTGTGCTGCTCCGCGTGTGCGGGCAACCACCAGAACGCCAGATGTGTCCCGGTCAATACGATGCACCAGACGTGGCTTTTCACCCCGCTTGTTGCGCCATGCTTCGAGCATGCCGTCAACATGGCGAACAAGGCCAGAACCGCCCTGCACTGCCAGACCCGCAGGCTTGTTAAAAACAAATACCTTCGGATCTTCATAGATCAGCATCTGTTTGAGAACATCACCATCCTGCTGGCTGCGGATGGTTTTTGCTGTCATTGGTCCAGCGGCCTTTTCATCGACCTCCAGCGGCGGAATGCGCACCATCTGGCCTGCCTGCAAACGTGTGTCTGACTTGGCACGACCGCCGTCGACGCGGACCTGACCGGAACGCAGCAATTTTTGCAGATGTCCGAACCCAAGTCCGGGAAAATGGACCTTGAACCAGCGATCAAGACGCATACCCGTCTCGTCTGCAGCCACACTTTTCTGTTCAACGCCTGCCATGAAAAACCCGATCAATACTTTTTTGGGCACGAACCAGCGTGCCTGACTTTTTATGCGTCTTATATCCGAGAGCCTGTTTCCGTCTTTCGAGATGCGCTTTAAATCAGTCAATAGACGCGCCAACGGCGGATTGCTAGGCTAAATTGGGGAAAACAACAATCTGCCGCTGTTTTGCTAAAGCAGGAATGCTCTGCAAAGAATAGGAATGCGGCTATGAATCTTCACGCTCGGTTACATGCATTTTTAATTTATGGTCAATCTTAACACGTATTCGCCACTTCTTGCCTTCATTGCATATTGATAGAACAACGGGACTGCACCATTTAGTCCTGTGAAATAGAACGAGCGGGAGTGCGAAGGTGTCATTGCTCAAAATCTACTGGCGTGCCATGGAATATCTTGCGGCTGAGAAGGCTGCAACGATAACCATGTGTATTGCAAGCGTACTGGTTGCCCTTGTCATGTTGGCCGAACCGATCCTTTTTGGTCGCGTTATTCAGGCTATCTCAGATAAAGGTGATATCTTTACGCAGCTCGCCATGTGGGCCGCACTTGGTGCGTTTAACATCGTCGCAGCGGTGTTTGTTGCGCGCGGTGCAGACCGCCTCGCCCATCGCCGTCGTCTCGGCGTAATGATCGACTCTTATGAGCGCATCATTACCATGCCGCTTTCGTGGCACCAGAAGCGCGGTACATCAAACGCACTGCACACGTTGATCCGCGCGACCGACTCCCTTTTCACGCTCTGGCTTGAATTCATGCGTCAGCACCTGACCACAGTTGTGGCTCTGGTCGCGCTTATTCCAGTCGCAATGAGCATGGATATGCGCATGTCCATGGTGCTAATCGTGCTTGGTGTCATCTATGTGATGATTGGCCAGCTCGTCATGCGCAAGACAAAGGATGGCCAGACGGCCGTTGAAAAACACCACCACAAGCTGTTCGAGCATGTCAGCGATACCATCAGCAACGTTTCGGTCGTGCAGAGCTATAACCGCATCGCTTCTGAAACACAGTCGCTGCGCCAATATGCAAAGAATCTGGAAAACGTCCAGTTTCCGGTTCTCAACTGGTGGGCGCTTGCCAGCGGTCTGAACCGAATGGCTTCGACGCTCTCGATGGTTATCGTGCTGATGCTTGGTGCGTATTTCGTGACCAAGGGCCAGATGCGCGTTGGTGATGTTATTGCCTTTATCGGTTTCGCTCAACTTATGATCGGTCGTCTTGACCAGATCAGCGCGTTCATCAACCAGACTGTAACAGCCCGCGCAAAGCTGGAAGAGTTCTTCGAAATGGAAGACGCGACAGCTGACCGTCAGGAACCACAGGATGCAACCGATCTTGAAGATGTGAAGGGTGGCATTGTTTTCGATAATGTAACCTTCGAATTTCCGAATTCGGGTCAGGGCGTCTACGACGTGTCGTTCGAAGTCAAGCCTGGACAGACAGTGGCTATCGTTGGCCCAACGGGTGCTGGCAAGACAACACTGATCAATATTCTCCAGCGTGTGTTCGACCCTGCTGCAGGTCGCATTATGATCGACGGCACCGATACACGTACTGTCAGCCGCCGCTCGTTGCGTCATGCAATTGCAACCGTGTTCCAGGATGCAGGTTTGTTCAACCGTTCGGTCGAAGATAACATTCGTGTCGGTGACGAGAATGCGTCTAACGAAATGGTTCATGCTGCTGCAAAAGCTGCTGCCGCGCACGACTTCATTCTTGCAAAGGGCAACGGTTATGACACGGTCGTTGGTGAACGTGGTTCGCAGCTTTCAGGTGGTGAACGTCAGCGTCTCGCTATTGCTCGCGCTATCCTCAAGGATTCTCCGATCCTGGTGCTCGACGAGGCGACAAGTGCGCTTGACGTTGAGACAGAAGAAAAGGTCAAACAGGCTGTTGATGATCTGAGCCACAATCGCACGACCTTCATCATTGCGCACCGTCTGTCTACTGTTCGCTCTGCTGATATTGTCCTGTTCATGGATAAGGGACATCTTGTTGAACGCGGCAGCTTCGACGAACTGGCTGCACGCGGTGGCCGCTTCTCCGACCTGCTCCGCGCTGGTGGACTGCAGCTTGAAGACAAGTCTGAAAAGGCTAAAGACGAAAGCAGTAATGTCATGCCGTTCCCGGTCAAGGGTTCAGCTGCCTGATCAACGACTACAGCCCAAAGAGAAAAGCCCGCTGCAAATACCCGCAGCGGGCTTTTTCAGATGGAAACTTCAAAGCGCAACCCATCATAGCCAGGCTCAACGTTATCGGGTGTTTCCCGCATGACTGTCTCGTAATCGAGAGGTATGTGCATGTGAGTCAGTATCGCGCGCTTAGGTCCAAAAAACTCAATCCATTCGAGCGCTTGCTCAAGTGAAAAGTGGCTTGGGTGAGGACGATACTGCAGTGCGCCGATAATCAGAATATCTGCATGGCGGATATATTTCAGGCTTTCATCTGGAAATGCGCTGACATCTGTGCAGTAAGCGACATTGCCGATGCGGAAGCCGAGCGATTCAATATCACCGTGAACCTGCGTGAATGGTTCAAACCGGATCGATCCGCCTGCTCCTGTAATCGTAAAAGCCGTTTCAGCGACGATGTCATGCATGGAGAGGATCGGCGGATAACTCGACCCTGCTGGCGTCTCGAAACAATAGCCAAAGGCATCAAACAGCCGATTGCGCGTCAGCCGGTTGGCGTACACATCCATCAGGCGCCTGTTTTCGACCACGTAGGTACGAAGATCATCGATCCCATGAATATGATCGGCATGTGGATGTGTGTAAACAGCTGCATCCAGCGACGGCACATCCGCATCGATCATCTGCGCTCGAAAATCCGGTCCTGTGTCGATCACGACAACGGTGCTGTTTCCTTCACCGTCGAACCGCTCCACAAGGAGTGCGGCGCGGCGACGCCGGTTTTTCGGATTTTCAGGATCACAATTGCCCCAATCACCATTGATACGTGGCACACCGGGGGACGATCCGCACCCCAGAATTGTGAAACGCAAACAATTGCGGGAAGCTGCCACGATGATTATTCTCCAGCAGGCTTTGGCATTTTGGAGAAAAGCCGGAAGACGTTTTCACTTGTGATGTCGGCTATCTCATCGCTGCTCACACCAATTGTGTCAGCTAAAACGGCTGCCGTGTGCTGCACAAATGACGGCTCATTGCGTTTACCGCGATGCGGCATCGGTGCGAGATATGGCGCATCTGTCTCGACCAGCAGACGATCACGCGGAACAATGCTTGCAACTTCGCGAATATCGGCTGAGTTCTTGAAGGTCAGAATGCCGGAGAATGACACATAACCGCCAAGCTCAATGCCCTTCTCAGCCAATGCCCGACCGGACGAGAAACAGTGCAGGATAAAGGGAAACGCGCCCTTCGCCGTCTCAGATTCCAGAATGTTGGCCATATCCTGATCCGCGCTGCGCGCGTGAATCACGAGCGGCAACTGTGTGCGACGTGCAGCTTCGATATGCGTGAGGAAGCCCTGACGCTGGGCTTCCGGCGGCGCATAATCATAATGATAGTCCAAACCCGCCTCGCCTATGGCGACAACTTTCGGATGCTCAGCCAGACGCACCAGATCATCGGCCGTGACATCGAGTTCCTCATGCGCATTGTTCGGGTGTGTTCCAACAGAACAATAGACGGACTCGTAATTCTCAGCGAGTGTCAGGATCGTATCGAACTTGCGTACACGCGTGCAAATTGTGACCATGCGCTTGATGCCAGCATTGAGCGCGCGCGCCACAACAGCATCGCGCTCTGGCTCGAAATCCGCAAAGTCGAGATGGCAGTGACTATCAACCAGCATATTCAGCTCAGTTCTGCTCTTCCGCTTCCACAAAGCGCGGGAAGACCGGCTGTGGTGCTGGTAGTTCGGCTCCACCGACAAGCGGGCTTGCAGTTACGTCAGAGAACTGACGCTTATCTGCCGGGATTGCCAGAGTATCGAGGAGCTTTTCAGCCGACTGCGGAATGAACGGCTGCACCATGATGCCGACGCGGCGGATCACTTCCGCGGTTACATAAAGCACCGTACCCATACGCGCAGGATCAGTCTTGCGCAGTGCCCACGGCTCCTGTCCCGCAAAGTAACGGTTTGCTTCCGCAACCACGGCAAAAATTGCACCAAGAGCAATATGCAGCGCCTGATCACCGACTGCCTTACGCGCAGTTTCCAGTGCCGCATCGGCCTGATCCAGAATAGCCGTGTCAGCATCCGAAAACTCACCAGGAACAGGAACCTTGCCTTCGCAGTTCTTGGCAATCATCGACAGCGAGCGCTGTGCAAGATTGCCCAGATCGTTGGCAAGATCGGCATTGGTGCGATTGACGATCGCATCATGGCTGTAGCTGCCATCCTGACCAAATGGTACTTCACGCATCAGGAAGTAGCGCAGCTGATCAAGACCATAACGCTCTACCAGTTCAAACGGATCGATGACGTTGCCAAGCGACTTCGACATCTTTTCACCGCGGTTGAACAGGAAGCCATGCGCAAACACGCGCTTTGGCAGCGGAACTCCCGCCGACATCAGGAATGCTGGCCAGTAGACTGCATGGAACCGCGAAATGTCCTTACCGATGATATGAGCATCGGCAGGCCAGTAGCCCCACTTTTCATCGGTTGTATCAGGATATCCAACTGCCGTGATGTAATTCGTCAGGGCGTCAACCCAGACATACATGACGTGCTTTTCATCACCCGGAACCGGAATACCCCAGTCGAATGTCGTGCGCGAAATCGAAAGGTCTTTCAGACCAGACTTTACGAAGCTCACGATCTCGTTGCGACGTTCCGCAGGCATGATAAAGCCGGGATTCTTTTCGTAAAGTTCAAGAAGCTTGTCCTGATAATTGGACAGACGGAAGAAGTAGCTTTCTTCTTCAACCCACTCAAGAGGGGTGCCCTGAGGACCGTAGCGAACATTATCCGCACGGACTTCCGTTTCCTCTTCGCCATAATAGGCTTCGTCACGAACCGAATACCAGCCCGCATAGCCGCCTTTATAGATATCGCCATTGGCGGCCATTGCCTGCCAGATTGCCTGACTGGCCTTGTAATGGCGCTCTTCGGAGGTGCGAATATAATCGTCGTGCGAGCTGTTCAGAAACTCGCCCATGCGCTGGAAAGCAGCTGTGTTGCGATCTGCGAGTTCGCGTGGCGCAATGCCTTCCTTACGCGCACTCTGCAGCATCTTAATGCCGTGTTCGTCCGAGCCGGTCAGGAAGTGAACATCCTTGCCATCCAGACGCTGGAAACGCGCCATGGCATCAGTCGCAATCAATTCATAAGCATGACCGATATGCGGCTTGCCATTTGGGTAAGCGATTGCGGTGGTGATATAGAATTTTTCGCGGCTCATCAGAAATCCGGCTTCTTCAAGTGTGATGTTTAAAAAACGTTAGCGGTGACATAACGCAAGTGAAGCATCATGTCACGTAAGCGGAGGCGTGCCAGATCGAAAAGCGCGATGCGTTTTTTCCAAAAGGATCATAACTGCCTGCTTCCGGTCGAGATTATAGGTCTCGGCATTCGAAATTTCACGAACAAGTTCGCTCCAGAAACGCGACCACTGATCGGCTTCACGCAACTGACCCGAATCTGCATAGCGTCGAGCTTCGTCTGCAATCCGGCCCATGAGGTAATCACGGAACAGTTCATATTGAACTTCTGCCTCACGCCCATTCAGAACACCTGAAAGCGTTTGAGCTTTTGGAAGATCAAACGCCTGCCCCTGCAATATGGCATCAACGGCATTCGATATTTCAAGGCCTCCATGGGCCACGAGAAGCAGCGCCTTGCGCACGCTGCCTTCAGAGCGAGTCAGAAGCGATTGTGTGATGCCGTCGGCATCAAGCCCGACGCTAGGTCCAATGTGCTCCAATGCATCTGTAAGCGCATCATCTCCGAGAGGCTTAAACTGGATGCTCTGGCAGCGTGAACGGATGGTTGGCAGAAGCCGTCCCGACGAATGCGATATCAGAATGAACATCGCGCGTGCCGGTGGCTCCTCCAGAGTTTTGAGAAGCGCATTCGCAGCATTACGGTTCATATCATCGGCAGGATCGACAATGACAATTCGCCATGCGCCGTCCGATGCCGTGCGGGTCAGAAAATGAGTGACGCGACGAATTTCCTCTACAGGAATACCAGTCCTGAACTTGCCGGTTTTCTGATCGAAGGGCCGATTAATATGCAACACGGCCGGATGCATACCACCTGCGATCTGTCGCCAGAGTGGTTTGCTGAAATCAGGCATTCCGATCGTTTCAGGTGCAAAGGTCTGATCTCCAAACGCAAGCATGTGGCCTGCGAGATGAAAGGCCAGTGTCGCCTTGCCAACACCCTGAGCGCCCTCAAAAAGCAGCGCATGATGCATACGACCTTCACGATAGGCCTGTGCCAGGAAAGCTACTACTTCGCCATGACCGGTGAGATAATCACTGGCAGATGGTTCAGCTACGCCTTCAATGGAATCATGGGCTTTTGGGACATCAAGTTCTTCGATCACAGAAGTCCCTTTTTCTTCAAAATTTCGTCTGCAATGGCTACGATATCGGCTGATATCTCATCCTGTGAACGGTCGGCGTTGACCACCATACAGCGATCGGGTTCGGCATTCGCAATTTCTAGAAACGCCTGACGCCGGGCTTCGTGCACGGCAATGGCTTCTTTCTCGAAACGATCGGCAATGTCAGTCCCTCGACGCTTCACTGCGCGAGAAAGACCTTTTTCTGCAGGAATATCAAGAATGATCGTAAGATCTGGCATTGCACCATCGATAGCAATACGTTCGATAGCAGCCATATAAGTGGCATTGAGATTTCCTGTCACGCCCTGATAGGCACGGCTCGAATCGATGAAACGGTCACAAAGCACAACGCGACCTTCAGATAATGCCGGACGGATCAGCTGGTCGACATGATCAGCTCGAGCAGCCGCGAAAAGCAGCGCTTCCATTGCAGGACCGTAGCTTTCGGCATTACCACTCAGAATCACGTGACGAACTGCTTCAGCACCCGCAGAACCACCGGGTTCACGCGTGATCAGCGGATCAAAACCAAGGCTACGCAGATGCTCCGCCAGCAAGGCAATCTGGGTTGATTTACCCGCACCTTCCCCACCCTCGAATGTAATAAACAATCCGGTCACACTGGCTTCCGCAAAATTGAGTTCAGCTTAAAACAAGCTCTCTATTGTTTATCGGCGTTTGCGCGTGAGGTCGAGGAGGGTTTAGAGATATTTCCTTAGCCAACCCGTGGAAAGCTCCAGCGCTGCGCCCATTGCTCGCTGTGAGAGAGTGCCAACCGAAACCGATTGAGCGGTATAGAGCGGCATTTGCTGTACTACATTCCCATTGAGTTCGAACCGCAAAGTTCCAACTTGCGTGTCTGTCTCGATGGGAGCGTTTAACGGCCCCTCGTATGAAATACGTGCTTTGAGCTTGTCGCGCCCTTCCTTTGGAAGCAGCAGTTCAACATCGTCTTTAACTTTCAGAGAAACGCTGGAGGCGGAGCCGCCGAAAACCTGCGCAGTGCTGATCTCTTCGTTAGCCGAATAAATACTTATAGTATCGAATGAAGTCATCCCCCATTGGATAAGTTTCTTTGCTTCTTCCTCGCGTTCTTTGATGCTGGTCAAACCACTCATTGCAAGAAACAGCCTGCGTCCGTTCTGTTCTGCAGAGGCGACCAAAGCATAACCGGATGCTTCAGTGTAGCCCGTTCCCATGCCGTCTGCGCCAATATCAAGCCGCAAAAGCGGGTTGCGATTGCGCTGCATGATGTTGTTCCAAGTGAATGCCGGCTGGGCATAATAGACGTAACGTTCGGGATGAGCGCTATGAATATGGCGCGCGAGTTTTATGAGATCGGACAGCGTTACCGTTTGTCCTTCGGCGGGCAGTCCGGTCGCGTTCACGAAATTCGAGCCTATGAGGCCCAAATCTTTCGCACGCTCATTCATCTTTTGCGCGAAAGCCACTTCGCTGCCAGACAGCCCTTCAGCGAGAATGATGGCACCGTCATTTGCAGCCTGCACAATCATGCCTTGCAGCAGATCAGCAACCGTTGGCGTCGACTTGATCTTAGCAAACATCGTTGACGTGCCAGAAGGTGCACCGCCGGTGCGCCACGCATACTCAGTGACAGGGTAGCTGGTTTCGAGCGTCGTCTGGCCTTTTTCAAGTGCTTCAAAGACAACTTCAGCCGTCATCAACTTGGCAAGCGACGCGGGTGGCACTTTCATGTCCGGATTTTTGGATAAAAGGACGGTGCCGCTCTTATCGTCCAGTAACAGGACTTGGGGAGCCTTCGTAGCGAATGCAGCTTGCACAGTCTGCGCATATCCCGGCACGGTCATTGAAGCCGCAACGGAAAATGCTGCCGCAAGCCTTACGCTATTTGAAGAAAGCCCCATGATTCACCCGTCCGCTTAGAGCGATTCCAGTTAATATTGAATCGTGGAAATTGCTCTATCTATCTGTTTTAAAGCATTATCTTACGCAAAATCGCTCCACACTATTGCTGGAAATGCTTTAAACTTCCGACGAGCCTATGCAGCCTTTCCGGCCAAAATCAGTCGGCACGAACAACAAAGGCGTCTGTTGCTCCGACTTTCCACGCCGCACGAAGCAAATCGTCGTTATTGCCCTTTTCGGCAAATGCCGTCAGCTCATAAACGTCGCCCTGCTCCGTAGGTATCTTGGTGCGTGTCACACGTGCAGTGCGCGGCAGAGATTTTTCCAGTTTCGTCACATCGTCCAGCGAGTTAAAAACACCGATCTCGACATATTCACGCTGTTCTTCTGCATTTCTACGCTTCCAGGCGTCCGAAACCGCACTTGCGGTCAAGATACTGCCATAGGTGCGCTCTTCGGCGAAGGCAGAGGCTGCCATACGGTCGGAAGCATAACCAAGCCCGCCAATACGAGCCGCAGTCGCAACGCCGAAACTGCCAGCTGGTCGCTGTGAAGGAACCGGAACATTTGCAGGAAGCAACGGTGTCTCGCCATCGCCATAAGCCGGATTGACCTCAAATGGAGAAGACGGTGGAACCGGCATCGCCGCAATTCCGGCTGGTGTCGGCGTTGGCGCATTCATGGCCATCATGACGCCGGTCGCTGGCTGTCCAATCGGATCCCCATTTCCTGGACGATAGGATGCCATCAGATACGCATCGTCCTGTCCATCAAGAGGCGCACGCCCTACATATTCAACCTTCACATCGGCCGTGCCGTGATGCTGATAATCCAGCAACTCAGCAGCCTTCTGCGATAGATCAATCACGCGATCACGCTCGAATGGCCCACGATCATTCACTCGAACGATAATTGAACTGCCGTTGTAAGTGTTGGTGACACGCGCATAACTTGGCAGCGGCATCGTTGGATGCGCTGCCGTCAGATGCGTCATGTCATAGATTTCGCCATTGGCGGTCAACCGACCGTGGAAAGCACTGCCATACCAGGAAGCACGACCCGTTGAGGCGTAATTCTTGTTTTCTTTTGGATAATACCAGCGGCCCTTGACCTGATAAGGTTTACCGACCTGATCGCGGCCACCACCACGTGGCAATGGCTTGCCTTGAAGGTTGGTGACACGTGGGCTGGCTTTCACGCCATATTTGGATTCGGCAAAATATTCTTTGGGGTGCTTTTTCTTCGACGATTTCGGCTGCGGGGCGCTTGCGCAACCCGCCAAAACCACAGCCAGCGCCATGAATGTCAACATAGCAGTCGATCCGCGCTTTTGACGCATCATCGATAGATCTGCATTCTTAGCACGGTTTCGCCACCCGTTTGAACTCATACGCCACACGCCCGCAATACACTAACTATGACCGTAAGGCCGATCGTATCTTTTAGAAATTAGTGATGTCACTGAATTATTGACGGATCATTAAAGTTTTTGCAAATCCCCTGAAATGAGTCGAACCGAAGCAGTTGTGAACATAATCATTATGGGAACCAATTTCCTGCCAGATCGTTGAAATTACAACATGAAGGAGAGACAATATGTTCCGTGCACTAATCCTTTGGCTTCTCGGCGTACCATTCATCGCTGTTCTGTTTATCTGGTACTTTTTCTTCTGATGATGGAACGATTGGGCTCCTCGCCCGTTTCATCTATGGCTCTTTTGACCTCCGAGCCAGTCACCTAACGTCATGAATTGGGCCCGTTCTTTAAAGAGCGGGCCATTTTTTATCAGAATGAGAATGGCCTGTAAGCGTTGACCGCTTCACGATGCAGGCGAAAGTGAGCTGGGGTCCAGGTTGAAAGTTCACCGTCTGTGTTTACTGGCCTTGGCTTCTTGGTGCGAATGATAACTTCAGTCGTGGGAAATGCACGAACGTCGTCCCACTTTGACTGTGTTCCCTGACGCAAACTGGGTAACAGACGCAACAATTTCCACCAATGGTCAACTTCGAGGCTATAAAAGTCGAGCTTGCCGTCGTCTATGGCTGCATCTTTTTCGACGGCCATGCCGCCGCCGTAAAACTTGCCATTTCCGACCGAAACTTGCAGCGTCTTTATCTGCTCTGTAATGCCATCATGTTCGAGATAGGCAGTGAACAACTCTGAACGCATCAGAATACGGCCAGCCGCAATGGCGTAGCCGAGTTTACCCCACTTTTTCTTGGCCTCAGCACTCAGTTTCTGCGCGAGTTCAGCACTAAAGCCGATGCTCGCCACATTGAAATAGAGGTGGCCATTCACTTCACCAAGATCGATGGGATGCTGTTCATAAGTGAGCAGCTGCCGCGTGGCTTCTGTGGGGTCGGCGGGAATGCCGATTGTGCGAGCAAAGTCGTTCGCCGTGCCAAGCGGCAATATGGCAAGCGGCACCTTCGTTTCGACGAGGCCAGGTGCGGCTGCGTTCAATGTACCGTCGCCGCCACCGACAATCACCAAATCGACTTCGCTATTGGAACGGATGACATCAGAAATGGTTTCATCCCCCTTCGCAGTCTTCTCAATGAGAGAAATGCCGCCGCGCTCGAGTATCCCGCGCATGTCGGCATTGAACCCTTTGCCGTTGCGGGCTTTTGGATTGACGATCAGCAATGCTCGGCGCTTGGAAGATGTGGCCATAGGTACCTGTTGGAAATTTCGGTTTAAATATTGAGTACCGCAAATGGCGACGGATTTACGGATATCAATGGGAACCGCGATGAAATCTTCTTACGCCTATTAATGATTGGAACCGATAAGGATAAGATTGCGGCGCTAGTATTCCAACAGCACTGGCGTGCTGACCTGCGTCTTGCTAGGATAGGTTATACTGGGCGGGTATGATGTAATGGTAGCCTGCTAGCTTCCCAAGCTGAATGCGCGGGTTCGATTCCCGCTACCCGCTCCATTTATTTTCATGCTGTTATAGACGGAGAACACCATGGCGCGACTGAAATTAGCTCTCGGCACTCTCTCCCTGCTTCTCATCACCACCAGTTCACAAGCAGCACTTGCTCCGAACTATCAACGTGCAAAAGAGCTAACCGCTGTCATTGAGGCCGCCGCAGCCGCGCTTCCGCAGTATCCGATAAGCAAAGTAATCTATCAGAAGGAAGATCAATATCAGATCATTGCCGGACCTTGTTCTCTCAGAGCGAATATTGTCCCCAAACCGATGAAAAATGGAATGGTTGGACCTCGCCAGTTTGAGGTGAAACTCAGTCAATCTCGCTGTCGCTAGATAGGTTTGCGCGGATTAAAAATTAGCGACTGCTTGCATTTTCCCACATTTCTGGCTTCATGAGTTTGTTGAACTTAAAACTCATATTTGGAGAAACTGATGGCAGAACCAAGCTCGCTCAATAAATATCAACCCTATGCTATTGGCATCCTACGTATCGTGACCGCGCTGCTCTATTTTGAGCACGGGACACAGAAGGCGTTCAGCTTCCCAATCGCGGGCCCTGACAGCCTGTCTGCTATTCAGCTTGCATCTGCGCTGCTGGAAATTGTTGGCGGCGCGTTGATTTTCCTGGGCTGGTTCACACGTCCCGTCGCCTTTATTCTTTCAGGCCATATGGCCTTTGCATATTTCATGGCACACTTCCCAAAGAGCTTCTTCCCTGTCGCCAATGGCGGCGATGCAGCCATTCTTTTCTGCTTCGTATTCCTGACACTGGTAGCGACCGGTGCTGGCGCATTTTCGGTCGATAATCGTAACCGTTGATCGAAATCATTTCCTGAAACCGATCAATCTGACAGGTTCAGATCACATACAGTTTTCTTGTATGTGATCTGAACAATGCGGATGATCAAAAAATGAAAATACTCTTGATCGCCCTGGCCATATTGGCCTTCCTCGTGTTTGGCTGCTTTTTGCAGACACACTTTGGCTCGTGGCAATAAGAGTCTTTGGCGAAGCACCACCTTGATATGTGCGTTTCAGGCTTTACCTAGAAACTATATCAATCGAAGGGAGTTCTTCATGCGCACCATGCTCGCAGCCATTCTTCTCACAGCAACTTCTGCCGGCGCTTTCGCCGCGGCTCCAGAGGGTGCAAAGCTCTCTGAAATCATTGCCAAGATCGAACAGACCGCCGATGTGCAATATATCGATGAAGTCGATTGGAATGATCGCGGCTATTATGAAATCGAATATTTCATGAAGAATGGCGCGAAGGTCGAAATCAAAATCGATCCTAAGACCGGCGAATCCGTCAAGTAGCAGCGAATCTCATTTAAGCGGCACACACTTTGGGGTGCCGCTTTTGCTTAAATTCAGTACCAGATGATCATTTACCCGTGACCTGAGGGAGCGGATTTCAGGTGTTTTCCACAAATGCAGACCTAAATTAGAATTATCCGAACTTTTTTATGGTCTTAAGCGTAGAAACGATTGACGCTGCTCCACTTCCCGAATACATGAGCAGCGTTCCTGATTGAAAAACATCAGAACAATGCGCGGGTGTAGCTCAGTTGGTTAGAGTGCCGGCCTGTCACGCCGGAGGTCGCGGGTTCGAGCCCCGTCACTCGCGCCATTCTTCTCTCAAGAGAAGAATGTTTGGAAACGAAGTTTCGTTTATTATTAGTCATATAGATTAATTAGATAATGTGAACGTGAAACTTCCGATTCGCCGTTCCCGTTGACTTATGTTCGCAAAAATGGCGGGCCTTTCGACCCGCCAACGTATCAAATGTCGAATTATTCTTGCGTGATATTCAGCATAGGGATTGAACCGTTCGGCAGCATGGTCGTCGGTAGCTGGCCATTCCACCGCTCAGCTTGCGTGAGAGACACCAGACCTGGATTGTCCCGCAATGCATCACCGCGTGCTTTGATAGCCTGTGCCTCTGCGTCACCCTTCAAGCGAATTGCTTCTGCATCGGCCTGTGCCTGCAAACGTACGGAATCAGCCTGTGCTTGAGCATCGGCACGCCGTGCATCTGCCTGCGCATTGGCCTGCGTAACGGTGATTTCTGCCTGTACTTTTTCACGCTCAGCATTCTGGCGAAGGCGCTGAACTTCCACTTCGGCCAGCATACGCTGCTCGATGCTTGCTTCATATGCATCAGAAAAATCGATGTTTTCGATCTGTACGCTGTCGATAATGACTGGACCGCTCACACTCTTCTGGATCGCATCTGCGATTTCCTGATTAAGCCGACCACGTTCCTGGATAGCCGTCATGGCAGCAAAGCGACCAAAAACCGTTTTACTTTCTTCAAATACGCGACGCTCCACCAGACGAGACAAGAGCCCATCTTCGCCACCATAGGTGGCATAGACTTCTTCCACACGATCTGGCGGAATACGGTAATTTACCGAAAGGTTCATCGTGGCAGGCTGCTGATCCCGGCTATAAGCTTCCATACCGTTATAAATTGCGGCCTTGGACTGCACAGAAACCCGGACTACGGAGTCAATCAAGGGAATCTTGAAGCCAAGTCCCGGCTGGGCAACGCCAGCAACTGCTCCATAACGGAGAATAACGCCTCGTTCACCTTCATCGACAGTATACCAGGACCCTAGAATGACACTCAAAATGGCTAAGCCAATAAAACCGGCAATAGCTGTTGGAATATGACGCATATCATCTCCTCATACGCTTAATTAATAGATGCTCAATAAGCGCAAAAGTCAGATATTAAAAACGAAACAAAGCTGAATAGTCGAGTATCGACAATTATTTTGATCTATTTAGATTTACTCTCTTTCTGATGGATATTGAGGTATCCGAATATTCGCACAACCCTCATAGCGCATCCCGATGGATGATCGCAGGTTTATTGTTAATCTCGCACATACTATGTGATTTTCAGCTTATTTCACTTTTATATTCAGGCCATTATACGGGATTGTCTAATATAACTTTGACTAGTCACGAGGAACGAACAATGAAAGCATACCTTCTTGCCATCACTGTTGTAATGGCCGCTGCTTCACCTTCGCTCGCTTGCACAGCTGAAGAAGTAAGTGCAAAGGCAACAGAGTTTGCCACGAAGATGCAGGAACTCGCTGCCAAGGATCCACAGAAAGCGTCCGAAGTAGCACAGAAGCTTTCCGGTGCGCAGTCGCAGCTCACAACAGATCCTGAAAGCGCCTGCAAGGTCTATGACCATATTC
The DNA here is from genome assembly GCF_029909885.1 of Ochrobactrum sp. AN78. Classification (NCBI taxonomy): domain Bacteria; kingdom Pseudomonadati; phylum Pseudomonadota; class Alphaproteobacteria; order Hyphomicrobiales; family Brucellaceae; genus Ochrobactrum; species Ochrobactrum sp. AN78. The sequence continues at coordinate 35,895 of NZ_JASAMU010000014.1, read as the reverse complement.
TCGCTGACCTGAAATAATTTTTTAAATGGCGGCGTTCGCAATTCGAGCGCCGCTACCAATATATCTTGTATCAATGATTAGAAGGTCAGCTGCACATCGAGCGCCTTTTCGCACTCGGTAAGATCAGCACCCAGTTTGGTCAGAGCGGAATCATATTCCGGCTCTTGAGTGCTGTCGCTTTTGATGTAACCTGCAATGATCTTCACAATATTCTGAAGCGAACTGGCTGCTGTATCGCACATCTTATACGCCTCATATGCGCCAGCATCGGAGCTATTCTTCGCAATTTCCTGCCATTCATACTGTGCTTTGGCAACAGGTACCTGCACCTTCTCTTCCATCGCAATGCCGAGCGCCTTCGAACGCCCGTCAGAATTCTCACCCAGTTCGATATAGGTAAACAACCCTTCAACTACGGATTTCCTGAGTTGAAGTGAATCCGTCTTTGCATCCGCAAGTGCAGGAGAAACCATCAGAGTAGCAATCGCACTGGCTATGGCTACCTTGCCTAAAGAATGCACATTTAGCTCCCGTATAAACTTCGTGCCTTCTTTAAGCACATTCAAACCAAGGCAGGAACCCGTTTTGCGCATACCCGCCTCGCCTGACAGTCAGTGGTCAAATGCCGACTTCAAGTGCAGCTGGCATTTATTGATAGATTTTAGCCAAGCTTTCTAGCGCGAGACAGGCCAAAAAGTCCTGAAATCAAAAGTGCGATGCCCACGCCCATGAGCCCATAACCCAAAGCGCCTGAACCGATTTCAGACTGATTAGCCGAAGCTATTGCTGCCGCTGCGTCGAATGCGCCTGATCCGTTTGCCTTTGCATCCATCATGGCAACAACGCCTGGCTCATTGCATGTTGGCATCAGTGTTTGTTGCGCCTCGGCACTGTCTTTGTAGAGATTTTTGACATTCTGCTCACAACGCATCTGATCAGCCGAAGAAACCCCTGATGCGCTAAACTGGAGATAAAAGCCACCAATTAAGAATATTACTCCTGCAACAGCCATCATAGCTGGAGCTTTAACTGCACTTTTCTGAGCCATATCACCTTGTCCTGTATAATTTCTGCGTAATAGATCGTGAGTCTTGTAACGAGACAAGGCGGGTGCCCTCGTCATTAACGATAAACAACGTAGGACACTTAAATAGCACCTATAAATAGCTGGAATTGTCGTGATTCTTCACGAATAGCGCGGCTTCTACCTCAAAATTTTAGGTTTACCTGAACCTGTGAGCAGTGGAAGAAGCAATTATAAGTCATTGATTTTATGGCGCACCCGACAGGATTCGAACCTGTGACCTCTGCCTTCGGAGGGCAGCACTCTATCCAGCTGAGCTACGGGTGCATCGCTGGGAGGCTTAAAGCCTCAATCCAGCCGTTTCTAACTGAACCACGTCATTGCTTCAATGGTCTATTTGGCAAAATAACCATGAAAAATCCGCGTGTTCCGTTTGTGTGCTTTTATGGCGGGCTTATTGTCCTACCTGCGCCTAACGTGGGAAGGAAACCATATCACCATAAAGTTCGTGGAGCTTAGCTTTCACTGCAGATGAGTTCTGATAAATCTCAATAAATTGCTTCAAGCGAGGATCATCACGCAATTCAGGACGTGTCACGAATTGAAACGCATAAATCGGTTCATTTTCGAATATCAGCCCTGATGATGCTTCCAGCCCCGCGAGCTTGGCAAAAGTTGGGTAAGTTGCCGCAGCATCCACATCATCCAATGATCGTGCGATCTGCGGACCATCCAGCTGCACGATCTTAAGTGGCTTCTTCCAGGTCAATACATCTTCAAGGCTGGCGCGTTGATCTTTACCGGGCTTGAGATCCAGAAAACCTGCCTGTTGCAACAGAAGCAAAGAGCGTCCTGTGTTGATCACATCTCCAGAGAAGGCGATCTGGGCGTTATCCGGGAGATCCGCAAGCTTTGAATATTTCTTGGAGTAAAGTCCGAATGGCGTGCTGAAAGCCGGTGCAACGGGAACGAGTCCATTACCTGTATTCGAATTTGTGTAATTCAAATAGGGAATATGCTGGAAGAGATTGGCATCGACTGTCTTGTCTGCAACGGCAGTGTTTGGCGTGTTCCAGTCGCTGAACTCTACCAATTCCACATTCAATCCCTGCTCTTTTGCTTCAGCAACGGCTATTTCAACAGCCTGATTGGAGATGCTCGTGGCAAGAGCAATCCGCAACGTGCCCTTATCTTTAGCATGAACAGCAATAGGCAATGATAATCCGAAGAGCATTGCTACTGAAAGAAGCAAAAAACGACGACGGTGCGGCTTACCCAAAACGTTCTGAACAAGAGATTGACGGAGGACGATCATGACATGCCTAAAAGTTGATATTTTTTATCCAGTATATAGATTGACGTCGGCATTAAGAAGCTAAATCTAAGGTTTGAGTGCAAATCAGAGAACACTTGATCACGATCAATGAAGCCGGTGTTAGCTACCTCTAATTGTCTTATTAACGTCATCGGTCAGTAACAACTTTGCGGTTTATACCGATGTTAAGAGCATAAACGCCCCCCCCCACTTAACAGCAGAAAAGGACACATCATGTCAAACACAGCTAAGGTTGCATTGGTAACAGGTGCGGCACAGGGTATCGGACGCGGCATCGCTCTCCGTCTCGCCAAAGATGGCTTTGATATTGCACTGGTCGACCTGAAAGCAGACAAGCTTGAAGCAGTTAAGAAGGAAGTCGAAGCGCTTGGGCGTAAGGCATCGACCTTCTCCGCCGATGTCAGCAAACGCGATGAGGTGTATGCTGCAATCGACTATGCCGAGAAAGAACTGGGCGGGTTTGATGTCATTATCAACAATGCAGGCATCGCGCAGGTTCAGCCGATTTCTGATGTCATGCCTGAAGAAGTTGATCGTATCCTGAAAATCAATATTGAAGGCGTGTTGTGGGGCATTCAGGCAGCAGCAACCAAATTCAAAGCCCGCGGACACAAAGGCAAAATCATTAATGCTTCGTCGATCGCTGGTCATGATGGCTTTGCTATGCTCGGTGTTTATTCGGCTACCAAGTTTGCCGTGCGCGCACTGACGCAGGCGGCTGCGAAGGAATACGCAAGCTCGGGCATCACCGTAAATGCCTATTGCCCTGGAATCGTCGGAACAGACATGTGGGTCGAAATCGACGAACGCTTCTCAGAACTGACCGGCGCACCAAAGGGAGAAACCTATAAGAAGTATGTTGAGGGCATCGCACTTGGCCGCGCCCAGACGCCGGAAGATGTGGCTTCGCTGGTATCGTTCCTCTCCAGCGCGGATTCAGATTACATCACTGGACAGGCCATTCTTACCGATGGCGGTATCGTGTACCGATAGGGTTTAGACAAAAGAAAAGGCGGGAAACTCCCGCCTTCTCATTATCCAACATGCAGCCCCGGCGCTTCCTGACCGGTGCTTTCAACATATTCGCTGTAGCCACCGCCGTATTGCTGAATGCCATCCGGCGTAAGTTCCAGAACGCGATTGGAAAGTGCTGCCAGAAAACGACGATCATGCGATACAAAAAGCATCGTGCCTTCATAAGCAGAAAGCGCCTTGATCAACATTTCCTTGGTGTCAAGATCCAGATGGTTCGTCGGCTCATCAAGTACGAGGAAGTTCGGCGGATCAAACAGCATTGCGGCCATGACAAGTCGGGCTTTCTCACCGCCGGACAACACACGGCACTTTTTTTCGATATCATCGCCTGAGAAACCAAAGCAGCCTGCCAAAGCGCGTAAAGGCGCCTGCCCTGCTTTTGGAAAGCGCTGTTCGAGCCATTCAAGAATGGTGCTGTCGCCATCGAGAATATCCATGGCGTGCTGCGCGAAATAGCCAAGCTTCACACTGGCGCCAAGGTTCACAATGCCCTGATCTGGTTCAGTCGCGCCGGTGACAAGCTTGAGCAAAGTCGATTTGCCTGCGCCATTCACACCCATGATGCACCAGCGTTCGCGGCGGCGAACCATGAAGTCCAGACCATCATAAATCGTACGGCTACCATAGGTCTTGTTGACGCCTTTGAGGCTGACCACATCTTCGCCAGAACGTGGAGCTGGCGCGAAATCAAAGGCAACAGTCTGGCGGCGACGTGGTGGCTCGACCCGGTCGATTTTCTCAAGCTTCTTCACGCGGCTCTGCACCTGCGAGGCATGTGACGCACGCGCCTTGAAACGCTCAATGAACTTGATTTCCTTGGCCAGCATCGCCTGCTGACGCTCGAACTGGGCCTGCTGCTGCTTTTCATTAAGCGCACGCTGCCCCTCATAGAAACCATAATCACCGTTGTAGGAATTAAGCGAACCACCGTCGATTTCGATGATCTTGGTCACAATCCGGTTCATGAATTCGCGGTCATGCGAGGTCATGAGCAACGCGCCGTCATAATTCTTGAGGAAAGCTTCAAGCCATATAAGGCTTTCAAGATCTAGATGGTTGCTTGGTTCGTCGAGCAGCATCACATCAGGACGCATCAGAAGAATGCGGGCAAGCGCCACGCGCATCTTCCAGCCGCCGGACAGTTTGCCAACGTCACCATCCATCATTTCCTGGCTGAAACTGAGACCTGCCAGAACTTCGCGCGCGCGTCCATCGAGACCATAACCATCCAGCTCTTCGTAGCGTCCCTGAACCTCGCCATAACGTTCAATGATTGCATCCATCTCGTCGAGACGATCAGGATCACACATGGCGGCTTCAAGTTCACGGAGTTCGGCGGCAACAACACTAACCGGCCCTGCTCCATCCATCACCTCAGCAACGGCCGAACGCCCGCCCATTTCGCCCACATTCTGGTTGAAATAGCCAATCGTCACGCCTTTTTCGACAGTGACCTGTCCTTCATCGGGCAATTCTTCGCCGGTAATCATACGGAAAAGCGTTGTCTTGCCAGCACCATTCGGACCAACAAGGCCAATCTTCTCGCCACGGTTCAGGGCGGCGGAAGTTTCGATAAAGAGAATACGGTGGCTATTGGACTTACTGATATTGTCGATACGGATCATTTGCGTGGGAGGCCTTGTGATAACTTGGCCTCCCTATGGCATGGCTTGCCCGCGCTGTCACGCGGCGCGATGGTCGTTGCAGCCATTCTTTGCTTATGGGATGTGGTGCAGCCACTTTTCGGTTGCGAATTTCTCCTCAACAAGCTGTTCGGCGGCTGCAAATTCCTCAGGCGTGATTGATCCGCTCACCCCGCCATTTAATGATATGAACATTTCCGTCATGCGGTCGATGACTTCGCGGCGCGGCAAGCCGGTCTGGCTACGCACAGGGTCGACACGCTTGACCGCACTGGCTGTACCTTTATCCGAAAGTTTTTCTCGCCCAATGCGCAGAACTTTCACCATTTTCTCGGCGTCCATATCATAAGCCATGGTGACGTGATGCAAAACGGTTCCGCCCGAATAACGTTTTTGTGCCGCGCCGCCGATCTTGCCCTTTGAACTCGAAATATCGTTGAGCGGCTTATAGAAAGCATCAATACCGAGAGAGTTCAGCGATTTTAGCACCCATTCATCGAGGAATGCATAGGAATCGGCGAAACTCATATCGCGGACCAGATCGCCCGGCGCATAAAGCGAATAGGTAATCGAGTTACCCGGCTCTACAAACATCGCACCGCCGCCCGTTACACGGCGCACCGTTTCCACGCCCAACTCCTTGGTTGCTTCCATATCCACTTCATTGCGCAGCGACTGAAACGCACCGATAATGATCGACGGGCGTTCCCACTCCCAAAAACGCAGCGTCGGCGCACGGCGTCCTGCAGCCACTTCGCGCGCCAAAACTTCGTCCAATGCCAAATGCATTGTCGGCGTAAGCGGCGGAATATCGATGATCTGCCATTCGTAGTCGCGCCATGTACGAGCAACACCAAGCGCCCGACGAACAGCAATTGCCACAGCTTCCGGGCTAAACCCGATCATGAATGCATCAGGGCGAAGTTCCTTACGGACAGCGTCTGCAATCTCTTCGGATGAAGCGGTTGCAGGCAAACCATTCAGTGCATCGCGAATATCATCTAGCGCTTCTGCTGGCTCGAGGAAAAAGTCACCTGCAACCTGAACCTCGCTCAGTTTGTTATCCTGAACTTCCAGATCAATAACGACCAGCTTGCCACCGTGGACCTTGTATTCACCATGCATTTTCTTACGACCTTGCTGACGAGAAACATCAGACCGCACTCTTGCGGATTCAATAAAAAAAGGGAACTATCTAACTGGAATTTTACACGATTTGCGTTCAATTAAAGCATTTCCAGCAAAAAGTGCGAAGCGGTTTTGCGTAGGATAGTGCGTAAAAACAAATAGTTACAACAGTTCCAACGATTCAGTCTTAGCTGGAACCGCTGTAATCGCACGTGATTGAGATTTCGATCCGTTGAAACACGCGTCGCTGTTCATTCTATATTCAAGAACTAAATTCTATAAGAACTCATCAGACATTCAAACAATGGTGTTAGCCATGACAGCTCTTCTGTCCAATAAATTAAGCCTCATCGCAGGCCTCTCAGCTTTCGTTGCATCTATGTATGCTCTTGCACCTGCACCAGCCGAGGCCGCACAATTGCAGCGCTGTGCCGGTGAAAACGAAACATGCAGGCTTCCCTACCCAACCGAAGTCATCTACGGCGCGAATGGCCGTGGAACGTCTCAGTTCATCGACGGTCCGAACGTGCGTTGCTCCAACCAGGTTTTTGGTGATCCAGCCCCTGGTGCGCGGAAAAGCTGCTCTTTTGTCGTCCGTGATCGTTATGAAGATCGACGTGATGATCGACGCAACGACTGGCGTGACGATCGTCGCGATGATCGCCGTAATGACTGGCGTGATAACAGACGTGATGATCGAGGTCGCGGCGATTGGCAACAATGCGCGAAAGAAAACGGCTTCTGCGATTTTTATGGTCGTAAGGTCGTACGCTACGGAGCCAAAGGGCGTTTTGTAGAACGGGTATTCCGTGACGGTGTCCGCTGTGACAATCGTACTTTCGGTGATCCTGCACACGGTCAGGGAAAAGCTTGTTACGTTCAGAATTAAAATAGAAAAGCGGGCTTTAAGCCCGCTTTTTTTGTTCTTGATGCTGTTTGTCTATGCATACAGCACTATTCGTTGAAATCACTCGTAAGCCGGATAAGCACTAACCGTTCAAAGAGCGGCCAAACGAGATTCGGCAGTTTTGTCGAACGCCTTCTGTAAGCCTGAATCGCGGTCGTAGATATCATTGAAGAAACGAACATTGCCGTTCGCATCCGGCCAGGCCGTGAAATAGGCAATGTAAACCGGAACCGGATTTGCCACCTTGAGGCCGCGTTCGTCCTTGCCAAAATATTTACCCAGCTCTTCGACTGGCTTACCCAAAACGGCAGCTGCCATGTCGCGTGGGCGCTCCAGACGAATACAACCATGGCTCAAGGCACGCATGTCACGGTTGAAATAAGACTTCGCCGGAGTATCGTGCATGTAGATGTCGTGGGCATTCGGGAACAAAATCTTCAACTCGCCCAATGCGTTATCAAGGCTAGGCTTCTGGCGGATGCCAACATGGGCTTTACCGGCAGCAACTGCGCTCCAGTTTACAGCGCTCGCTGAAACCTTCTTACCACCGACATAGACTTCATAGCCATTGCGATCGAGATAACTGGTATCGCGCATTACCTTGGGTAGCATTTCGTTCAAAATGATCGAGCGCGGAACGCCCCAGGACGGATTAAAAACAACTGTCTGAACTTTGTTATAGAAAAAATAGGTCTGATGGGTTGGCGAACCGATGACCACATTCATAGCTAGCTTTTCTTTGCCGTCTTCGAAATATTCAGCCCGATAGGATGGCTGATTGACCATCACATAGCGCGAACCAAAATCATGCGGAAGCCAGCGCAAACGCTCCATCGAATAGAGAATACGATCACGCTTGACCGAATCCTGCTCACCTTGAAGAGCTGCAATCGTGTTCTTGCCGATTATGCCATCTGGCGTGCTACCGGACAGCTTCTGATAGTCCTTAATGGCAACTGCCAACTCAGGATCATATAGGCTGGCATCGGCATGGGTCTGCAACACATCGCGATGCAGTTCGAGATAGCTGGCAGGCGCGTGTCGCGTGATTAGCGCCACGACTTTGCCAAGCTGATCGTTGGTGTCGCCGGGCCGGATCGGCTTATCAAGCGAAATTCGGATAGGTTCACCTGCTGGTGCTTCGGTCTGCGCCAGTTCGCGCTTCAATGAAGCGTAAGCCTCATTATTGGGCTGGAAACTCTTAAGATAAGCGACTGGATCGCTTTCGGATGCGAGCCGCGCCAACACCGCCTTTGGATCAACGCGACCACGCGGCAGATCATGGAACCCACTCAACCTGTCGGCAACGACACGGCCCTCACCGGCATCGATTGCATAACGTAAAGCCCGCGCAGACATGCGGATTTCAAAGTCGGCAAGTTTCTGTTGGCGTTCTGCCTGCTGTGTTTCATCAAAATGATCGCCCGGAATAACCACAGCATATTCTTCGGGATTCAAACCGTCATCATCAGCCTGTGCAAAGAAAGCTGCAACGTTCCGCGCCTTATCGAGTGCTTTGCTATCTGATGACCAAAGGAATGTGCGCTTTTCCGAATAGAAACTGACAATCGCTTCGGCGATCTGCTTCTCAGCTTTGACATCGACGGTTTTTAGATAATCCGTTGCCGCATCAAAAGCGCGTTCGCCTTGCGTTTCGTCAACCTTTTTCGAGGGACCAATCGGGGACATGCCTGACGTCAAAGGATCGACACGAGCAGGATCAACTGCAGCCGTCACCTGCATATCGACGGCTGAGAAATCGATCTTTATCAGCGTGTCCGGCTTGTAGTTATAGATTTGCGGCCCCTTAACCGTAACACGCTGCGCCGGTGGGACAGCAGCTCTTGGTACGGAAACAGGTTTCGCTGTTCGCTGTGCTGGAGCCGCTGGCGCGGACTGAACGGGAGGTTGAGCAGGCTGAGCCTGCTGCTGGCGACGCTGCTGAAACAGCTCCAGCAATGAATTTGCTGCCTGCGCCTGCGCTGTTGAGAACAACGTCGATGCTGCTAGCGCTAAAACAAGCGCATTACGGACATAAGGACCGCTCTTGCGACTATCTTTAATGTCCCGATTCAAATGTCTGGAGAACTGCATTCTAACCGCCCATTCAATGCAATCGCTAAAAAGCGAATCCGCTTCAATCTTTGCCCATAGAATTGATGAATGTCGTATAGAATCTTTTAACGTTAACGCATCCTCCAATAATTTTGGTCCCAACTCTATCAATTTTTCTTGAAAAGCGCTTTTGCGGTCACACTGCCTGTCTCTTTACTGTGCGGCTGAACAATGTGCCGCAGTGGATTCCGCCCTGCATCGCGATAAAAGCCCCGCAGAATATGCCCTGACTTTGGTTTGGGCTGAATAACGGAGCGCATCTTACGAGATGCCGCAGGCAAGCAAGCGAGGTACCACAATGGCAGAAGCAAGCGCCGCCGATCTTTTCCCTCTTGGCGAAGATAAAACCCCTTATCGCAAACTGACTTCGGAACACGTGTCGGTCGACACGTTCAAGGGACAGGAAATCCTGAGCGTTGACGCTGAAGGCCTGCGCATTCTTTCGGAAGCGGCATTTGCTGATATCAATCACCTGTTACGCCCCGGCCATTTGCAGCAGCTTGCCAATATTATGGAAGATCCCGAAGCAACCGATAATGACCGCTTCGTCGCTTATGATCTTTTGAAGAACGCCAATATTGCCGCTGGTGGTGTTTTGCCGATGTGTCAGGATACTGGCACTGCTATCATAATGGGCAAGAAAGGCCGTCGCGTCTGGACGGAAGGCGGCGACGCAGATGCGCTTGGTGCCGGCGTTCTTGATGCCTATAACAAGAAGAACCTGCGTTATTCGCAGCTTGCCCCACTTTCGATGTTCGAGGAAAAGAACACCAAGAACAATCTGCCTGCTCAGATCGACATCTATGAAGAAGGCGAAGACGCTTACAAGTTCCTGTTTGTAGCCAAGGGCGGCGGTTCGGCCAACAAGACGTTCTTGTTTCAGGGGACGCCTTCTCTGTTGACCCACGATCGCATGATCGACTTTCTGAAGGACAAGATCCTCAGCCTCGGCACGGCAGCCTGCCCGCCTTATCATCTGGCAATCGTTATCGGCGGTACGTCTGCTGAAATGAACCTGAAGACGGTGAAACTGGCATCAACACGCTATCTCGATAGTCTGCCAACGCAAGGTTCCGAGACGGGCCATGCTTTCCGTGATCTGGAAATGGAAGCTGAGATTCACAAACTGACCCAGTCGCTTGGTGTCGGCGCGCAGTTCGGCGGCAAGTATTTCTGCCACGACGTTCGTGTTATCCGTTTGCCACGCCACGGTGCATCGCTGCCTATTGGCCTGGGTGTTTCCTGCTCTGCCGACCGTCAGGCCAAAGGAAAGATCACCAGAGAGGGCATCTTCCTTGAACAGCTTGAAACAAATCCGGTACAATATATGCCTGAGATTGACGAGGAAAAGCTGTCATCGCATGTGGTCAAGATCGACCTCAATCAGCCGATGGAAAACATCCTCAAGGAACTGTCAAAGCATCCTGTAAAGACGCAGCTCTCGCTGACCGGTTCGATTATCGTCGCACGCGATCTGGCGCATGCGAAAATCCGTGAGCGCCTGGAAAATGGCGAAGCGATGCCCGAATACTTCAAGAACCATCCGATCTATTATGCGGGTCCGGCAAAAACTCCAGCTGGTTACGCCTCGGGTTCTTTCGGCCCGACAACGGCTGGCCGAATGGATTCCTACGTTGATCAGTTCCAGTCGTTTGGTGGCTCGATGGTGATGCTCGCCAAGGGCAATCGCTCGCGACAGGTGCGCGAAGCCTGCGGCACTCACGGCGGCTTCTACCTTGGATCGATTGGCGGCCCGGCCGCTCGTCTTGCGCAGGATTGCATTAAAAAGGTCGAAGTTGTCGAGTATCCAGAACTTGGCATGGAAGCCATCTGGCGTATTGAAGTGGTCGACTTCCCCGCCTTTATCGTCATCGATGACAAGGGCAACGACTTCTTCAAGGAACTCAATCTCGGTTGAGATAAAAACCTGATTGAAAATAAAGGGCGGGAAACCGCCCTTTTTTTATCTCGGATCGCGTTTCAGACCTTTTCCCGCAAGTTCATCCAGATAAGTCTGCCAAAGCGTGTCTTTCTCAGTGCCGAGCTTGTGGAGATAGGTCCATGAGAACAGGCCCGTATCGTGCATATCGTCGAAGGTGATGCGGACGGCATAATTGCCAATAGGGTCCATGCGCATAATTTCTACATTACGCTTGCCACCAACGGTCACACGCTGCTCCGGTGAGTGTCCCTGCACTTCCGCAGATGGAGACAAGACACGCAGAAGCTCCGCAGTCAGCTCAAACCGTTCACCGCTTTCAAACGCCACTGTCAGAAGCTTGCGGTCTTTCGAGACACGCAATTCGGTTGGCCAGACATCACTCATAATTGTTCTCCGTCATTCCAGCGGCTGTTCATTCTGCAGCATATGAAGGCTGACATATAAAATATGCTCCCGACGCTCTGAATTTCGCCAAATCAAAGAGATATTGATGTTCAGTCTCGAAGAGAAGAGACAAAAAGACTGACGCGTCAGATTAATGCCTTATCACTTGAAGGTGCTTAGCAAACGCGTAAACTGGACAAAGCGTTCGAGGCCACTTATCTAGAACTAAGATGCAGAATGGGTTCTGCATCGTGTGGAAACAATGGCTTACTCTATGCAAGGTTCTCAAGTTCTGCCTGTTGTTTCTCCCACCGGACAAATGATTGATCCGTTTGGGCGCGCGGTTACCTATTTGCGCGTTTCAGTGACTGATCGTTGCGACTTCCGCTGCACATATTGCATGGCGGAGCATATGACTTTCCTGCCGAAGAAAGACCTGCTGACGCTCGAAGAACTTGATCGCATCTGCAGTGCATTCATCGACAAGGGCGTCCGCAAGTTGCGACTGACAGGCGGAGAACCACTTGTCCGCAAAAATATCATGCATCTTATTCGCGGACTATCGCGTCACCTTAAAACAGGTGCACTGGACGAATTGACACTCACCACCAATGGTTCCCAGCTGGCCCGATATGCGGATGAGCTGGCGGATTGCGGCGTGCGGCGTATCAACGTTTCGATGGATACGCTCAACCCCGATAAATTCCGTACCATCACACGTTGGGGCGATCTTGATCGCGTCATAGAGGGTATCGATGCGGCCCAAAAGGCTGGGATTCGCGTTAAAATCAATGCGGTTGCGTTAAAGAACTTCAATGAATACGAAATTCCGGAACTGATCCGCTGGGCGCATGACCGCGACATGGACATGACCTTGATCGAAACCATGCCCATGGGCGAAATCGAGTTCGATCGCACCGATCAGTATCTGCCACTTTCACAGCTGCGCGCCGATCTAAGCCAGCAGTTTACGTTGTCCGACATTCCTTACCGCACGGGCGGCCCTGCCCGTTATGTCACTATTGCTGAAACCGGCGGGCGACTTGGTTTCATTACGCCTCTCACACATAATTTCTGCGAAAGCTGCAATCGTGTACGCCTCACTTGTACTGGCATGCTCTATATGTGTCTGGGGCAGAACGACGATGCAGATTTGCGTGTTGCGGTCCGTGCAAGTGAGAGCGACACCATACTAAACGATGCCATTGATGAAGCCATCTCTCGCAAGCCCAAAGGCCATGATTTCATCATTGACCGTGACCACAACCGCCCGGCCGTAGCGCGCCATATGAGCCTTACGGGCGGATAAATAATTTAAATACATATGCAACAAGTATAAATTGGACCGAATCCAATTGATGCGATAGCGATATACATTCCTAAACCGGATTCTATATCGTGCCGCAGTCAGCTAATTTTCGTGCAAGTATATTTATGCTCCTCGCCATGGGTACATTCACCATCGGCGATACTATGACGAAATATCTGCTGACGCAGATGAACAGCGGTCAGTATATGTTTATCCGCGGGATATTCGCGACAATTGCGATAGGCCTGCTCGCCTGGCGCAACGGCGCATTGCGCCATTTGTCAATGGACTTGATGACGGTTTTGCGCGTCTTGGGCGAAGTGCTGGCGACCGTCACTTATATCTTCTCTCTCGGCCATCTTTCACAGGCATTTTGCTCAGCGGTATTTCAAGCAACGCCGCTGGTCGTCACCCTTGGCGCCGTGCTATTCCTCAATGAAAAAGTTGGCTGGCGGCGCTGGATGTGTATCTCCTTCGGGCTTGTCGGCGTTATCATCATCATTCGTCCCGGCACCGATAGTTCGGCGAGTCTTGCTACCGTAGGCATTTTGCTATCCAGCGTCTGCTTTGCCGCCATGCGTGATATCGCAACCCGTCGTGTGCCCGCACATGTCCCGACACTTTATCTGTCCACGCTGACCGCCGGTGCCATAGCTATCACTGGCGGTGGCCTCATCCTGCCTATGGGTGGCTGGCAGCCCGTTGGTCTTGCGCCAGTTCTTATCATGGCTTTGGCTGCGGGACTTCTGCTGGTCGGATATCACTTCATCATCATGGCCATGCGGGAAGGTGAGATCTCGTTTGTCTCGCCCTTCCGTTATTCGAGCCTGCTTTGGGCGATCCTGTTGAGCACGGTAGTCTTCAACGAAGCTCCAGATTCCTATACAATTGCCGGGTCAATTCTCGTCGTCGGAAGCGGCATCTATATGGTCTATCGCGAGAATGTTCGCAAAAAGCGTGAGCAGAATAAAAGCACGTTGGCCGCGACGCCAACCGGAGTGGAACCTTCGTAATGAGGGATATGATCCGCATCGCAGGCGCGATTATTGCGGGCGGTCAATCCAGTCGCATGCAAGCGGGAGGTGTGGCGGGAGACAAATTCCTGCAAAAACTCGGCTCAACGATGATCGTCGAGCATGTTGCAGAGCGGCTTTCGCCACAAGTCGATCATGTTTTTCTCAATGCAAATGGCGATCCTGAACGTCTACCGGAGCTGAATATTCCGGTAATCCGAGATAAGCCCTCTTCACACGGTGGACCGCTTGTCGGGTTAAAAACCGCTCTTGAATATGCTCATGACTACCCATTCGTGGTGAGCGTTGCAGCCGACGGCCCGTTCTTTCCCCGCGATCTGGCGTCCCGACTACATGAGCAGCAAAAGAATACCGTTGCTCGCATTGTGCTGGCGAGCTCGAATGGGCGTGTGCATCCGATTTTCGGACTGTGGAAGACAGACCTTTTGCAGCCACTCGACGAATGGCTTGCACATACTGACAAAGCCAGCGTCCTCGCCTTCGCACACCATATCGGCTTTGAAGTGGTTGAATTTTCCCTTATGCAGCTCGCCGATAGCGAGACTTGTGACCCCTTCTTCAACATCAACAAACCTGATGACCTGATTGAAGCGACCCGTCTGAACGAGGCCATGAAATGACCCATAAGCTGTTCGGTATTACTGGCTGGAAAAATTCCGGCAAAACCACGCTGACCGAGAAGCTCGTTCAGGAACTGACCAAACGCGGCTACCGAATCTCCACTGTGAAACATGCACACCATAATTTTGATATCGATCACGTCGGCACAGATTCATGGCGACACAGAAATGCAGGTGCCGCAGAAGTCGCAATTGTATCCTCAGCGCGCTATGCAATCATGCATGAAAATCTGGGCGAAGAAGAACCGTCGTTAGCAGCAATTGCGAGCAAACTCGCCCCGTGTGATCTGGTTTTGATCGAAGGTTATAAGCGCGAATCTCATAAGAAAATCGAGCTGCAACGCTCCCTCGGACATGACGGTCCGCCACTATACGAGGACGATCCAAGCATTGTTGCAATTGCAAGCGACCACATGGTTCAACATGAAAAATTGCCCGTGTTTAGTCTGGATGCAGTGGAAGAAATTGCCGACTTCGTTGTGCAATTGATGAAGCTTTGAGGATTTCTCCATTAGTTGAGATAATATCCGTAAAAAACACGGTCATATCGCCATATTCTATAGAAAACCCTTTTGAAACCCCTTTCTGCATGCACAATTAAATTACGCCAACCGTCTTGCAAAGACATGGAAAATGGTGGGATTATCAAAGCCTGGGCGGATGATTGGGCATAAGTGCGAAAAAATATTGCGCGTTGTCAGCTCTGACATCTATTTGTAGTGAACGGGGGATCCACTGTCAGGCTTACTACTTAAGGTTTTATGTCGACAGCATCTCTTGAAGCGGCTGAACCAGAAAAAGAATCAGGGAACCAGCCACAACTAAACGAGAGGACTAAGAATGCGCGTTATTAAGCGTATCGCTGCGGCGACATCAGTTGCAGTACTTGCCATCACACTCGGCAGCATGAGCGCCGGTATTGCCAATGCTCAGGAACCCCTGAAGCTTAAGATTGGCACGGAGGGTGCCTACCCTCCATTCAACTTCATCAAGCCAGATGGCACGCTTTCCGGCTTTGACGTCGATATTGCCAGAGCGCTCTGCGACGAAATGAAAGCTGAATGCGAGTTCGTGACGCAGGAGTGGGACGGTGCTATCCCTGCCCTTCAATCCGGCAAGTTCGATGCCTTCATCGCGTCCATGTCCATTACTGACGAACGCAAGAAGCAGGTCGACTTCTCAAACAAATATTACAACACGCCTCCCGGTGTTGCAGCACCTAAGGACACCGACATCAAGGGTGTGACTAAAGA
Organism: Ochrobactrum sp. AN78; assembly: GCF_029909885.1. NCBI lineage: Bacteria > Pseudomonadati > Pseudomonadota > Alphaproteobacteria > Hyphomicrobiales > Brucellaceae > Ochrobactrum > Ochrobactrum sp. AN78. Next base: position 20,165 of record NZ_JASAMU010000014.1, on the reverse strand, counting down.
AGATCTCGCAGGCAAGACGATTGGCGTACAGGTTTCGACCACGCATGCCAACTATTCGGAAAAGACCTTCACCGACAGCACGATCAAGGCTTATCCGACTGCAGAAGAATATCGTCTCGATCTAGCCAATGGCCGTCTGGACGCCGTCAACGACGATAGCGTGACGCTGGCCGAATGGCTGAAAACGCCAGATGGCGCTTGTTGCAAGATGGTTGGTACTTTCCCACCAGTTATCGAAATTCACGGTCCTGGTGCTGGCGTTGCCTTCAAAAAGGGCCGTCCTGAGCTGGTTGAAAAGTTCAACGAAGCGATCAAGGCAATCCGCGCCAACGGTAAGTACAAAGAAGTCAATGACAAGTACTTTGATTTCGACGCTTACGGTGCAGAAAACTAAGATATTTTAACATTGAAACGCCGGTTTACTTCCAAGTAAACCGGCGTAACTATTTGGGCTATAAAGAGAAAATTCAAAATCTATCAGGTCTAGTTTCACCACAGACTTGAAGCCCTTAGGAAGAGATTAGGCGCATGGAACATTACGCCACCTTGTTAAGTTTTGGCCCCGACGGCTGGGGTAAAAGTATCGCATGGGGACTTGTCGTCACGATTTCCTTGGCCCTTGCGACATTGCCCGTAGGCCTGGTGCTTGGTTTCATTGTTGCTCTGGGTAAGCAATCGAGCGAACCTTCGATACGCCTCGCAAGCAACATTTACACCACTATTTTCCGTGGACTTCCGGAGTTATTGACGCTCTTCCTTGTCTATTTTGGCGCGTCTTTGCTGCTTCAACAACTGCTCAGTTTTTTCAATATCAACGCAAATGTTGAAATCAATGCCTTCGTGGCAGGCATGATTGCGCTCGGTTTTGTGTTTTCATCATATTCCAGCGAAGTCTTTTTGTCTGCTTTTCGAGCTATTCCGCGTGGACAATATGAAGGCGGCTATGCGGTCGGTCTTTCGTATTGGCAGACCATGCGCAAAATCATCCTGCCGCAATTGATCAAGATCGCGCTTCCCGGCCTTGCTAATCTCTGGCTGGTTTTGCTGAAAGATACGTCACTCGTATCGGTTATTACACTCTCGGATATCCTGCGCCAAACGTCGATTGCCGCGCGCGTCACGAAAGAGCCATTCCTGTTCTTCGGCGTCGCCTGCTTGCTCTATCTCGCGCTTGCGATCATCTCCTCATATTTCATCAACCGCATCGCTCGATGGGCCGATGCGGGCAATAGCGCGTCGCGGGGTGCATGATTATGAGTGAAGGTACAACACATGGCGCAGCAACGGTATTAGCCCCACCGCCAGTTGTCAGAAGTTGGACGGGCGCTCGAATTGCCGGGCATATCATCGTGGTATTCTGGGGCCTGCTCTTCATCGGACTTGCGCTATATCTCTATAATGTGTGGCGTATTGATCTGTTTGAAACCTACGCACCGCGCTATTGGTCTGGTCTGCTGGTTACTTTGCGGCTCGTAGCGATTTCGATTGTTATTGGCGCGCTCCTGTCTCTGCCGATCACGGCGGCTCGCATGTCAAAGAACCGTTGGCTGCGTGGCATCGCTTTTGGCTATGTCTATTTCTTCCGTGGCACACCGCTGCTCGCTCAGACCTTCCTGATCTATTACGGCTTCGGAACGTTTCGTCCGTTCCTTGAAAGTGTTGGTCTTTGGGTTTTCTTCCGCGATGCATGGAACTGCGCAATTCTGGCCTTCTCGCTCAACACAGCGGCATATCAGGCAGAAATCCTGCGTGGCGCTATTCAGAGCGTTGCTGCTGGGCAATGGGAAGGTGCGGCGGCTCTTGGTATCTCCAAGCGTGTGACGTTCTGGAAAGTAATCCTGCCTCAGGCCTTGATCGTGGCTTTGCGTCCGTATGGCAACGAAATCATTCTGATGATCAAAGGATCGGCTATCGTCGCAATCATCACCGTGCTTGATCTCATGGGGGAAACCCGCCGTGCCTATTCAAGGACGTTCGATTTCCAGACCTACATCTGGGCAGCGGTTATCTACTTGCTGATTGTCGAATGTCTGCGACACGTCTGGGACTTCCTTGAACGGCGATTGACAAGGCATTTGATCCGCTGAACTGACGAATAAAAGAAAATTTATCGCCCCCGTTAGCCTTGCAGCTACCGGGGGCGATCTGCTTTAAATGCATACCTCTCTGAAGCGCATCTCGCGTTTTTTAATCGCAAATCGATAGGCTCAATCATGTTGAAAATCTGGGGTCGAACCAATTCCACCAATGTAAAAAAGGTGCTTTGGATAGCTGAAGAACTCGGGCTCAAATATGAGCAGATCGATGTGGGTGGACAGTTTGGCGGCCTGCAGGATGAAAGTTTTCTTGCTCGGAACCCCAATGGCCTCATCCCGCTTCTTGAAGATGGTGACACCACACTTTGGGAATCGAATGTAATCGTTCGTTATCTCGCCGCAACGCATGCAAAGAGCGGCCTTTGGATTGAACCCCCTGCAGAACGTGCTCAAGCAGAAAAATGGATGGATTGGGCTCCCTCCACGCTCTATGCCAACTTTCGCGATGTGATCACCAATTTGATCCGGCTTCCCGAAGATAAGCGCGACGAGGCAGTAGTACAGCGCGGGATTGAAGGCATGACGCGATCGCTCAAAATTGCCGATCAAGCACTTGCCAACCAGCCATGGTTATCAGGCGACGATTTCGGCGTTGGTGACATTCCGTTGGGTTGTTATGCCTACGCATGGTTCAAGTTTCCTATAGAGCGCCCATCAACCCCTCATCTTGAAGACTGGTATAACCGTCTCACGCAGCGTCCCGCCTATCGCAAGGCGGTCATGACGCCACTCACCTGATCCACCAATTTCTCTCTGGAGGGACAAAGAATGACAGCAATAAAAGTGGCCTTCCTCGGCCTCGGCGTAATGGGCTATCCGATGGCCGGCCATTTGAAAACCAAAGGCGGCTATGACGTTACGGTCTATAATCGCACCAGTGCAAAGGCTGCCAAATGGGCTGAACAGTTCGGCGGAAAACATGCAGCCACTCCTGCTGAAGCCGCGCGCGATGCGGATTTCGTTTTTTGCTGCGTTGGCAATGACAACGATTTGCGTGAAGTGACGACTGGTTCAGATGGCGCTTTTTCGACAATGAAAAAGGATGCTGTTTTCATCGACAACACCACGGCATCCGCAGAAGTCGCACGTGAACTCGACGGCGAAGCGCAGCAGCGTGGCTTTCATTTCATTGATGCGCCTGTGTCTGGTGGCCAGGCTGGCGCAGAAAACGGTGTTCTGACCGTGATGGTCGGCGCGTCGGAAGCGGTGTTTGAAACGGCCAAACCTGTTATCGAAGCCTATGCGCGTTCGGTCGGGCTGATGGGCCCCGTTGGATCGGGCCAGCTCGCCAAGATGGTCAACCAGATTTGCATTGCGGGCCTGGTTCAGGGCCTCGCCGAAGGCATCCACTTCGGCAAGAAAGCTGGTCTGGATATCGAGAAGCTGATTGGCGTTATCTCCAAGGGTGCTGCAGGTTCCTGGCAGATGGAGAACCGGCACAGCACGATGAATGAAGGCAATTATGAGTTTGGTTTTGCTGTCGACTGGATGCGCAAGGATCTCGGTATCTGTCTTGAGGAAGCTGACCGCAATGGCGCGCTACTGCCTGTAACCGCACTGGTCGATCAGTTCTACAAGGAAGTGCAGAAGATAGGCGGTGGCCGCTGGGATACGTCTTCCCTGCTTGCTCGCCTTGAACAGTAAAATCTTTACTCTTAGATGAAAAAGCCCGGCTTAGAGCCGGGCTTTTTGTTACTTCTCTTAAAAGATCAGAACTTGACCTTAGCTGTCAGCGACAAAGCGCCAACGAAGTCGTTTCCGAATTCACCTTTGGAGCCGGTTGGGTTTGGCTTACCGTTGATTACAGTGTCGTCCATCTCACCAGATGTCAGCCAGCCAGCAGCACCTGCAAGACGAACTTCAAAGTTTTGGGTTGCCTTATAGTTCGTGCCCAGACCGAAGAGCCAGATGTCGGTTTGAGACGTCAAGCCTGTTGTCGTTCCACGGTCCCAAGTGACAGTTGCTGCAGCAGACCACTGATCGTTGAACTTGTGTCCAACGCCACCGCTGACAGTCCAGCCATCCTGATAATAAAGGTTCAGGTTGGTGATATTCGTTCCCTTAGGAACGATCGCACCGGGAGCAAGCTGTAGATTGGAAGAAGAGTTGAATGCAACCATTTCAACGCTCGACCAATCAGTCCACTTGACCGAACCGAAAGCGAGCCAATCCGGAGCAATACCTGTTTGGAACTTGAATTCGACCGACTGCGGTGTGGCAACATCGCCAGCAACGCTAATCGGAAGTGCGCGGCCAGTGATTGGGCTCAGAGCCAGATTATCAATGGTGCCTTCAAGATTGTATTTGACTTCAGACTGATAGACGACCGTTGCGCGGATCGCATATTCTGGGAGTTCATAGGCAGCACCGATACGCCAGCCAAATGCCTTGTCTTCAACGTCAAGCGAAGCGACACGGAACGAACCGCCGAAAGCTGAGCCCGGAGGAATCATACGGGTCTGTTCACCCTTCAGCTCCTGATAGCTGACGCCGCCGAGAAGACGGAAGTAACCTTTTTCACCCGCGTTGAAACGATAAGAACAGTTCAAGCCATAATCATTGGATGAAATCTTCTGTTCGATAGCAGTGAACATGCGAATGTTATCAGTGCCGACATCCGTGTGAATGCCCCATGGCTGACGATACTGTGCCGCACAAGCCAGATCGTCCGTAAGATCAACCTTGGCTGAGAACTTCGGTACCCAATAGCTTTTTGCTTCGTCCACATCATTGGAATAAGGACGACCGTTCAGCGGATTGATGCCACCTGTCGCAGCGCCAATCGGGCCGCGGATATTTTTCAGCTTACGCTGTGGTGAAACGTAGGTGCCCGTTGTATCGATCACGGTGCCCTGCTCGAACAGGATATCAAAATCCTGCGAACTCCGCTCCAGACCGCCCGCATGTGCAGTAACGGCACTCCCCAACAGGCCGACTGCGATCCCGACAGCTTTCATGCGCTGCAGCTTCATAAAATGTCCTCCCAAACAGAATGCAATGAACTTCAGCAATTTACTTTGACGCAAACGTAAATCAGGAAGGATTCAGCCTGCAAGATGCATAAATTGGGAGGCCCGCGAGTAGCGAAGATTTGTTTTGACGAAAAGCTTAAAATAAGCGCGCTAATTGCTAATTCTTCTGATGTTTGCAGGGCGATTAGCACCCAAAACCGCCAAATTTTGCCATTTTTTAGCCCAATTCGAGCCTTGTTGCTAAAGCGCAACAGAGCTGAAAAACAATCGAAACGGCGGTTCGATGAACTTTAGAACGCCTTGAAAGGCTAAAATTACAGCCTCTTTGAAAGCAAAAGCCCGGCAACTAGAAGCTGCCGGACTAATGATTCGAAATGAGGCAGATCTGAACGGACGAAATCAGCCTGCTTCGCGGATACGCGCTTCTGCGGTCGCCACGCGTGCCGCCGCATCTTTGAGTTCTGCCAAACGCTCACGTTCCGCCTGAACGACCTCTTCCTTTGCGTTCGCTACGAACTTTTCGTTCGAGAGCTTCTTTTCGATCTTCTCCATCTCAGCAGCGATCTTGCCTGCTTCCTTGGCCATACGGGCGGCTTCGGCCTTCAGGTCAATCAGGCTGCCCAAAGGCAGGCAAATGGTAGCTTCGCCGTGCACCAGCTGCGCTGAACCCTTTGACGCTTCCTCTTCAAAGGAAACTGATTCCACACGTGCCAGACGCTTGATTGCAGCATCATGACGCGCAAAGCGGTCGATAGTTGCAGCATTTGCCTCAAGCACCACGATCGGAGCCACAGCACCAGCAGGCACGTTCATCTCCGCACGAACAGAGCGAATGCCCATGACAAGATCAACCAGCCAATTGATGTCAGCAGCTGATTCTTCATCTTCAAATGACAATTCAGGCCATTGCGCCAAAGCGAGAACCGTATCGCGCTTTGCACCTTCACCTGCGGTCAAGGTCCAGAGCTCTTCGGTCATGAATGGCATGAACGGGTGCAGGATCTTGTAGATCTCATCCAGGCAGTAAGCAGCGGTTGCCTGCGCTTCAGCCTTAGCAAGCTCATCGTCGCCCATGAAGATTGGCTTGAGCAGTTCCAGATACCAATCACAGAACTGGTTCCAGACAAAACGATATGCCGCGCTTGCCGCTTCATTGAAGCGATAGTTCGCAATGCCTTCCGTGACAGCGCGCGCCGCCTTGGTCAGTTCCGTCAGAATCCAGCGATTGACAGCAAGCTTTGCATCATCAGGCTTGAAGTTTGGATCAAGCTTCACGCCGTTCATCTGAGCAAAACGTGTCGCATTCCAAAGCTTCGTACCGAAATTGCGATAGCCAGCAATACGCGCCGGGTCGAGCTTAACATCGCGGCCCTGTGCGGCCATGATGGCAAGCGTGAAGCGCAGAGCATCCGCGCCATACTCGTCCATCAGCTCAAGCGGATCGATGACATTGCCTTTGGATTTCGACATCTTCGCGCCGTGCTTGTCGCGCACGAGTGCATGGAGATAAACCGTATGGAACGGAATTTCTTCCATGAAATGCATACCCATCATCATCATCCGGGCAACCCAGAAGAACAGAATGTCGAAACCCGTTACCAGAACACTCGTCGGATAATAGATGCCAAGTTCCGGCGTCTTGTCTGGCCAGCCCAGCGTTGAGAACGGCCACAGGCCCGATGAGAACCACGTATCCAGAACATCGGTGTCACGTTCCAGAGCGACCTCTTCGCCGTAGTGAGCGTGTGCGGCAGCTTTCGCTTCCTCTTCGCTTTTTTCAACGAAACAATGACCATCCGGGCCGTACCATGCAGGGATCTGATGTCCCCACCACAGCTGACGGGAAACACACCATGGCTGAATGTTTTCCATCCAGTCGAAGTAGGTCTTTTCCCAATTCTTCGGCACGATCTGTGTGCGTCCATCACGAACCGCAGCCATGGCTGGCTTTGCGAGTTGGGCTGCGTTCACATACCACTGGTCAGTCAGATATGGCTCGATTGGCACACCACCGCGATCGCCGTGCGGGACAGCGTGGGTGTGATCCTCGATCTTTTCCAGATAACCCTGCTCGTCAAGCATTTCGACGAGGCGCTTGCGTGCAGCAAAACGATCCAGACCTTCGAACTCTTTGATAAGCGCTATCAGATCAGGTGTCAGTTCCAGACCTTCGAGGAAATCAACGTTGTCCTTGAGCGTAATCGCTGCCGACGGCGTCAGAATATTGATTGCGCGAAGATCGTTGCGCTTGCCAACTTCAAAGTCGTTGAAGTCGTGCGCAGGTGTGATCTTCACAGCACCGGAACCGGCTTCCGGGTCAGCATAATCGTCCGCGACAATCGGTATGCGGCGTCCAACGAGCGGAAGAACGATGTTGTTGCCGACCGACGCGTGATAGCGCTCGTCCTTCGGGTTAACAGCAACACCCGTATCACCAAGCATGGTTTCAGGACGTGTCGTTGCAACAACGATGAAGGTATGCGGGTTTTCTGGATCGAACGGAATGTTTTCCAGCGGATAGCGCAGATGCCAGAGATTGCCCTTAATCTCACGTGATTCGACTTCAATGTCGGAAATCGCGGTGAGAAGCTTCGGGTCCCAGTTCACGAGACGCTTGTCGCGGTACATCAGTCCCTGCTTGTAAAGCGAGACGAAGACTTCGAGAACGGCCCGCGACAGACCTTCGTCCATCGTGAAACGTTCACGTGACCAATCGCATGATGCGCCGAGACGACGGAGCTGATTGGAGATCATCCCGCCTGATTCAGACTTCCATTGCCAGATGCGCTCAATAAACTTCTCGCGGCCCATGATATGACGCGTTGGCTCCTGGCGTTCAGCAAGCTGACGCTCAACAACCATCTGCGTGGCAATGCCCGCATGGTCCAAACCCGGTTGCCAGAGAACATTCTTGCCGCGCATGCGCTCGAAACGGACCATGATGTCCTGAATCGTATTATTAAGCGCGTGACCCATGTGCAGCGAACCGGTCACATTCGGCGGAGGAATGACAACAGCAAAGGGATCAGCGCCAGGCTTTGAGCCTGCACCCGCCTTGAACGCGCCGGCTTCTTCCCAGCGTTCAGCGATTTTCGGCTCTACAGCCGCGGCGTCATAAGTCTTCTCAAGCATGGAAACGTCCGGTCTTTATGCGGAATGAATTGATTGACGGCTCAATAGCAACTAACAGCCGACAAATCATCCTAAAAGTGAAAACCCGCCTGGGAGACAGACGGGTCAAGAAGTTCAATCTGGCGTTAAACCAGCTCCAGTCAGGATTGAATCACTGGAACCGATTTACCAATTATCATTAGCATTATCCTACGCAAAACCGCTTCGCACTTTTGCTGGAAATGCTTTAGATACTTAGCGTTCGCCTCGCACCACACGTTCGATTTCTTCGCGAACGAGTCGTTCAACAAGAGGCGGCAGATTATCATCAAGCCAGCTCTGCAGCATCGGGCGCAAAAGGTCAGAAGCGATTTCATCGAAAGAACGACGCGGTTCCGAGTGAACAGCGTGGTTCAGATCCTGAAATGCAGCAGCCACTTTCCGTTCGGTGCCCTCTGACAAAATATGTGCTGAGCCCTGCACTTTCAAGTCAGCGGGTTGAGCTTCAGCAGCGGGCGTTGCTTCAACTTCCGGCTCCGAAGTCTCATCAGGTTGTGCAGTGTCAAGCTCAACGGCAATCTTGGCTTCCAACGAGGGAGCAGTGTCAACTTCGGCTACTGGTTCAACAACTTCGCCGCGATGATCATCATTTTGTGCGTCGAGAACGAAATCGTCTTCTTCCTCATCCGCATCAGGAATTTCATCTGCAATAGTTACTGCAGACGGGGTTTCTGAAAGTGGACCACGCAAAACGGTGTCATCTAAGAACGCATCGCTCTTGAGAGCTGGTTTATCTGCTGCTTCAGGCTGAGATTCCTGAGCAGTAACAGGCTTACGAAACTTGGCGACTTCTCCCCGCGACGGAAAAGCGGACGCGGCAGGCATCGGATGACGCGAAACATCGCTATCTTCGATAATCCGGCGAATGGAAGCGAGAATCTCTTCCATTGACGGTTCGCGTGCTGCGCTGGATGTTTGTGCCATTGCTGTCCGTCTTTCCCTTATTGCCAATTACTCACACAGGCAGAGAATCATTGGATTAAGGGTACCGGACCTTGGTCGGTTTGAGAATCCCTCCACAGACACATGCAATCCGAACCCACAGCTTTATCATTTTGTTAAGAATTGCAGTTCCCACGACGAATCAAACAAAAACGGCGCCAACGGCGCCGTTTCAGTAACTCATATTTTTAAGGTTTACCGGCCATCTGGTGTACGTAGGCCGAACCACTTGTCCTTTACAGCATTGTAGTGCTCTTCAGGCTTATACTGAGCGACCTGCAACTGCATGTCCTGTGCCGTCATACGACCGCTTGCATTCAGAAGCGCATAGCTTGCAACAATCGAGTCATGCTCAGCCTGAACAAGCGCGATTTGAACCTTCACCAGTTCATTCTGTGCATTCAACACGTCGAGCGTGGTGCGCTGTCCGACCTTGCGTTCTTCAATAACGCCATCAAGAGCCAGCTGAGCTGCCGCGATGCCATCGCGGTTTGCCTTGACGGATGCACGAGCTGCTTCGAGTTGAGACCAGGCAGAGCTGATCGCCTGACGAACCCTGTCTTGAATGATATCAACTTCGATACGTGCCTGGCCGAGTTGTTCCTTAGCCTGACGTATCTGCGCTGAAGTACGGCCGCCGGTATAGATCGGAATGCTTACACCGACGCCAACCGATGCGGAGTTGCCATCACCAGCATTGGTGCCAGCATAGGTGTCGAGGTGGCTTGCACTTGCAGTCAAACCAACAGTCGGCAGCAAAGCACCTTCCTTGGCCTTGACGTTGTAGCCCTGCGCGTTAACTGCATACTGGGTAGCCAGAATACCCGGATGCACAGTAACAGCATTTGCATAGGCAGCATCTGGCGTGCGCGGAAGGTTCTTGGCAGCAGGTGCTGCAGCAAGACGGTCGGGCTGTGAACCAACAACCTGAACATAAGTCGCTTCGGCTGTCTTCACGTCTGCGCGGGCAGAATTGAGCTCCGCGATGGCGGTCGAGCGCTGCGATTCTGACTGAGCAACATCGGTACGTGTGCCTTCACCAACATCTAGGCGCGCACGCGAAGCGCGGACCTGCTCGTTCATAGCAGCGAGATTCTTTTCGCGAAGCGCTGCGATCTGACGAAGCTGATACACACTCATATAAGCCTGAACGGCTTCCAGAAGTGTATTCTGTTCGTCGTTGCGGAGATTTTCGCGCTGCGCAAACACACTGGTTTCAGCTGCGGCAACGTTGTTCTTGGTCTGAAAACCATCGAACAGCATCTGGTTCAACTCAATACCGTAGGTACCTGTCGTGCGCGTGCCGGCTGTCGGCGTCTTTCCGCGACCGATATTATACGAACCTGTCACCTGCGGACGGTAGCCGGATTTCGCAATCGCGACATTCTCGTCCTCGATACGCACGCCTGCTCTGGAAGAGTTCAGGGTCGCGTTGTTCTTATAGGCTTTCATGAGAGCGCCATTCAGCGTCTCTGACAAAGCGGCCTGTCCCGATAAAACGGTGCCAGACAGGAGTATTGCCGCCGCCATAAGTCCTTTGCACGCTTTGAACACCGTATACCTCATATCAGAACAAACGAATCTATAATCGAACCGATCGGTTCGGGAAGACTTAATAACGTGTAAATTCCGCTATTTCCATCTTTCCCGCCAGTGCTTTCACAAACAATTTCCGCATCGTTGCAGAATTGCCCCACGCGCTGGATTAAAACTCGAACTGCTCAATACGCTCAAAACCAGGAAGCGGACGAACTGCTGTATTGAAAACGCTGCGTCCCGAAGCAACACCGTTTTCTTTCACGTAAAGTCGCGCAATTCCGGCATTTCCACGCCCTTCGACGACAACCAGACGGCCGCCTTCTTTAAGCTGATTGAAAAGTACTTCCGGCACAAAATCAACTGCACCCTCGATGAAAATCACATCGTAAGGCGCTTCCGATGGATAGCCTGCATTCAAATCGCCTGAAACGATCACAACATTGTCATGGCCAAGTTCCTGCAAACGAGCCGTCGCAACGGCCGCCAGTGCGGAATCACTTTCAAGGCCAATGACCGATCCAGCCAACTCAGAAAAGATTGCAGACGAATAACCAGTGCCGCAACCGACATCGAGAACGACGTCGTCCTTGTTAACTTTCGCAAGCTGCACGAGCTTCGCAAAAGGTGACGGTTCCATGAGATAACGTGGCGCAGTGCCTTCGCTTTCAAGAAGCTGATCTTCGTCGATATAAGCAAGCACCTGACGGTTTGCCGGAACAAAAGCTTCGCGTGGAACAGTCAGAAAAGCGTCGATGACCCTGAGGTCCGTTACATCCGTGGTACGGATCTGGTTATCGACCATCTTCGTGCGAAGATCCTGGAAATCGGCTGCCATAGCCATGCCCTACATCCTTCTTTATCGCGATCACGCGATGATTATGCCTTTTGGCACCCATTTCGAACAGAGCCCGGACCATACGGCAAATCCGTGACAATCGCGGTTCACTATCGTTATGGAGCACCATAAACGAGATTTGCCGCTGGTGTGGCAAAAATCGGTCTCCCAGTCAATCAGACACAAAATTTGCCAAACACAAGATTTGCAGATGTAAGCGCCGCACTTTGTCACTGCGATCTGCAATCTTATGAACCAGCCCACAAAAATGCCGGGCGTTTCAGCCCGGCAATTATGCTTTGGATCGATATCTTGCAAGCGGCGCGCCATCACAACGCGCAGAATAGCGATCACATTATTGCGCAATCGTCGCGGGATAACCCGCAGCAGACAAGGCATGAAGCGCTTCATCCTGCGATGCGTTGCCATCAAACTCGACCTCTTTCTTATCGAGATCGATCTTAACAGTGGCCTTTTCGTCAAGCTTACGTAGAGCGCCAGTGACACTATCGGCGCAACCACCGCATTTCATCTTCGGTACAGAAAAAGTCACCATTCAACTCACTCCTTGCTCTTAAGCGGTCCAGTTGGGATTGGATACCCGAAACGCTCTATCCGGTTGTTTTAAAGTATCTACCTCAGAGGAAAATCGCTTCACACTTTTGATTTAAATGCTTTAACTGACACCACTGTGCAGCTTCCCATCGTGGCAAGGTCAAGCGTGAATTTTCGTTACGGGGCCTCGCAGTTTTCCGGCACGCTCTTTTCGATGGCCAACGGCGATTTCGTCAACGAGCCCGTCATGATCTGCATCGGCTTGTAAGGTGGCTCTTCCTGCATACCAGGATTGGTGAGACGGATCGTATAACAGCCTGTAAATACTTCCTTTTTGCCATCGTCACCCTCAGATTCGATTGCTATCGGAAGGCTCCAGTAAATCTGCCCCGCCCCCGGATCGGGATCAATCTTCCGAACCGCAACCTTTACGCTTTTTGTGCCTTCGTAACCTTTGGCAAATGTCTTGAAATCAGGCTCCCGCCCCTCTTCCGAATAATAGCTGTAAGCGCGAGAATATTCCTTGCGATTGATCGCATTGTAATAGGATTCCATCAGCGCCTGAGGGGTCGAGCGGTCATCACGGTAATCAGGAACCGTTATGCCGTCACTGGCATCCTGAGTCTGCTCAGACGGTTTGGTTTCCTCGACGGGCTTTTCCTGCTTCTGAGTTTGGGCTTGGGCCGGAGCGACTTTCTTGGGCGCTTCCTGGGCTTGCGCGCCAGACGTCAAGACACCGGACATCAAAACAATGGTGCTGAACACGCCAGCGACCCCAGCAAGTATCAAAGGCTTCATGCGCTCAATCGACATTCGCTTCTCCTCTTCCAGCAATTCTTTGTTTGCAGCGCACCGAGGTGTGCACGCTCGTTGTGGCTGTGCTCCCGATTTGGTGTCTTGCAGTAATGATGTTACAACACTAACTATAGTAAAAACGTGGCAATCCCGCAGAAAAGCATATTGCTTCGAACAAACTGGATGATTCTCCAGCTGCAGACCAGCATAACACCGGAAGAGATGAAAAATGGGCCGTTTCTCAGTCTTGACGCTTACCGATGCAGCAGCAGCTCGCGTTAGTGAAATCATGGCGTCGCGTGACGGTGCGCTTGGCATTCGCGTCGGCGTCAAAAAAGGCGGCTGCGCTGGCATGGAATATACGATTGACCTCGTCACTGAGCCGAAAGCCGGTGATGATTCCGTCGAAAAAGATGGGGCAAAAGTTTATATCGCACCTGAAGCTGTGCTATTCCTGCTTGGCACACAGATGGATTTCGAAGTCACCACGCTACGCACTGGATTCGTATTCAACAATCCAAATCAGACATCGGCTTGTGGTTGCGGTGAATCTGTTGAGCTGACTGCAGCGTCCTCAGAAAGCCTGCGCCAGATGCAGGGAGCAGCTTAAATACCCGGCGTTCCAAATGGATGATCAATCCTTACGTGACTTGTTTGAAGGCTTAGGAGCGATCAGCATTCGTCGCATGTTCGGCGGCAAAGGTATCTACCATCAGGGATTGATTATAGCGCTCGTTGTTCAGGACGAGCTGTTGTTGAAAGCCGATTCCCAGACGGCCGCTGCCTTCATCGAAGCTGGGTCCAGACAATGGGCTTACGATAGTCGGAAGAGTGGCAAGCCTGTCGCCATGCCTTATTGGAGTGTACCAGACGAGGCTTACGACGACCCTGAAATCATGGCTGATTGGGCGCGACTGGCCTTTGCAGCAAGTCTTAGGACTGCTCCCGCTAAAGCGAAGTCACAGAAATCGCTCTAAAAATTCGTTCTTACCTAAAGCATGTCGCAGTTAAATGGATTCATTTAACGTTCGCGAACATGCGACAATTAAAGGAATGTAGAGCGAGCATCATGGGTGCAATTAAACGCGACACGCTCTAGAGCGTTTCCAGTTCAAATTGAATCATTGGAAATGCTCTATCTCCTTGTTTTTACGTGCATATTATTCCGAATAAGTGCCTCACATTTTCGTGATGCGCTCTAACTATCCGCATTCAATATAAAACGCCGGCCTGTTTCAATCAGACCGGCGTTTTCAATTTGCAACAACCTAAATTCAAACCCCAGTCGGGATCAGCATGAAGGCTGGAATGTCATTACCGAAACCAACTGGCACCGGACCATCATCATCGTCGCGATCACGGCGACGCTTGTGGTTGTCGTGCTGAGGCTTGTTACGACGCTCGTCATTTGACGTGCGGATCGCATCACGACGCTCTTTGATCTCGTTGATTACCGGCTGCGGCTCATCTGCCTGAACAATCACAAGTGTCTCGACCTTCTGCTTATCTTTCGATCTACCCTTGGCATCTTTACCTTTGCCTCGAGCATTTTTGCCCTTACGTGCCGTATCTTCAGATTCGTCAGACGCTGGCAAGGTTGAAAGATCGCCATCGAGCCATTCAATCTTTTCACCAATCATGGATTCGATTGCCGTCAGATATTTCGTGTCAGACGGCGTAACGAGCGTGAACGCCTTACCGGAACGTCCAGCGCGACCTGTGCGACCGATGCGGTGCACATAGTCTTCCGAATGGATCGGAATGTCGTAGTTGAACACGTGGCTGACATCAGGAATATCGAGGCCGCGCGCTGCTACATCGGAAGCAACCAGAAGCCGCAGCTTGCCATCTTTGAAATTGGCAAGCATCGCCATGCGTGCGCGCTGGTCCATATCGCCGTGCAATGCGCCAGCATCAAATTCATGACGCACCAACGAGCGGAAAAGCTCGGATACGTCCTTCTTGCGGTTGCAGAAAATGATCGCATTCTTGAGCGTATCACCTTCAGCACGGATGAGATCGCGCAGCACAGCGCGCTTGTCCCAATCCTTTTTACCCGACTTTACCAGACACTGTGTGACTGTCTTTGCGGTCGAGGATGCTTTCGCGACTTCAATACGTGTCGGCGAATGCAAAAACTGTTCGGTCAGCTTGGTGATTTCCGGCGGCATTGTCGCCGAGAAGAACAGCGTCTGACGCGTGAACGGGATCAGCTTGCAGATACGCTCGATATCGGGGATGAACCCCATGTCGAGCATGCGATCGGCTTCATCGATAACGAGAATTTCAACACCGGTCAGTAGAAGTTTACCGCGTTCGAAATGATCTAGAAGACGACCAGGCGTCGCGATAAGCACATCTGCGCCGCGTTCGAGCTTGCGTTCCTGCTCATCGAACGAAACGCCACCGATCAGCAGTGCAACGTTAAGACGCTGATTAACGCCATACTTTACGAAATTTTCTTCAACCTGTGCAGCAAGTTCGCGCGTCGGCTCAAGAATGAGCGTGCGCGGCATACGAGCACGCGCCCGGCCCTTTTCAAGAAGATGGAGCATCGGCAAAACGAAAGACGCAGTCTTACCCGTGCCTGTCTGAGCGATGCCAAGGACATCTCGACGCTCCAGTGCAGGTGGAATAGCACCAGCCTGAATTGGTGTAGGCGCGGTGTATCCCGCAGCTTCAACAGCAGCGAGCACTTTCGGGGAAAGACCGAGTTCGGCAAATGTCGTCAATGGAGGCGCAGCTCTCTTTTTGGAAATGAATTCCACCCATCCTGTCATTGCAGCCGCGTCAATCGGCGCAGGAACCAAGGCAGAAAAGGCGTCTGCAACGCAATAAGCGTCTTCGTGCAGCATCGCCTACGTCCGTAGCGTGCAAAAGTCAACTAAAATACCGCGTCAGAATATAAAAATGCTTATTTATTTGTATTTTATTGTGTTTCACTCAAAACTAATGCGGTATTTTACTAAAATCATAGCCAACTAATGTCTAAATTGTTCTGTTAGAATTCGCTCATCCCAAGAATGATTTTGATCAAATAAGATGGCAACCTGGCTATCGGGGTCTTCGCGGACTGTGACTGACCTTACCGACTTGACTTCGTTATTGTCAGCAACCGCATTGACTGGCCGCTTTTCTGTTTCCAGCAAATCCATTCGTACAGTTACATGCTTTGGTAAAAGGGCCCCGCCCCAACGTCTTGGGCGAAACGGACTCACAGGCGTCAGAGCCAGCAGTGGGGCCTCAAGCGGCAAAATGGGCCCCTGTGCAGACAGATTATAGGCGGTGGAACCTGCAGGCGTCGCTACCATGACGCCATCACAGACCAGTTCCTCGAGCCGTACCTTGCCGTCAATGGTAATGCGAACCTTGGCTGCCTGGTAGGACTGCCTGAAAAGCGAGACTTCATTGATCGCAAGCGCCTTGAACGGCGCAGCATTTGCGGTTTCGGCAATCATCTCCAGCGGACGGATTGTTTCTTTCTGCGCCGCATAAATGCGCGCAGGCAAATCTTCCACGCTGAATTCATTCATGAGGAACCCGACCGAGCCACGGTTCATACCGTAAATCGGTATGCCGCTGTTCATAAAATCGCGCAAAGCCTGCAGCATAGTGCCGTCACCGCCGAGAGCAACGACTGTATCCGCATCTTCGGCGGCAACATGGCCGTAACGCTTCACGAGCTCTTTCTGAGCCGCAAGTGATTCCTCTGTTCCCGACGAGAGGAAGTGAAGCGCCAAGGATTTATCGTCCATATCATCCATTCCAATGCGCTAGCTCGTGGTCCCATTCCGATATTCGCATCCCTTGAATATAGGCATTGAGCAAATGTCGGAATCAAAAGACCGCGAGTAACTTTATGAATCGAGTGAATTTATCGAATTTGACGTCTGAAACAGCGTGAATGTCAGCCGGGATTCAAACGTCAAATTCAATCCACTCGTGCAGTTTCCACAGTTAGATGGCTATCATATGCAAAACTTGCTTACCATCACCCACTTAATGTGAATTTTCGCTTTACACGCGCTGGAAATATGCTAATTCGACGCCAGTGCCCTTATAGCTCAGTTGGTAGAGCACCTGATTTGTAATCAGGGGGTCGGGAGTTCGAGTCTCTCTGGGGGCACCACTAAATTCTCAATGTTTTCAATAGCTTGATCGTTTAGTTGGCGCTGCACTTTCTTAAATCCATGTTGCAACGTGTTGCGAACTACTCATAAGCATTATCAATAGGTTAGAATGAGTCGCGGCTCGTAGACGCGACATGAAACGCAACATGCGCCCTGCCCGTTCCCACTGCAATCAAAGAACAATCAATGTCTTAAACCGTCTGAGTAAGACGCTTTTCAGACCGTGAAACGTTTCGGATGCGTTACAAATCGTTACGCATAACGTCACGTGACAGGCACCATGTCGCGCTCATGTTGCGTGAAATCGCGAGATAGTTTCATTTTGCCATGGCAAAAACTTAGCATTTGCTAGGAGCGGATCGTTTAAAAACAACAACTTGAAATAGCCGTGGCTTTCCCAAGTTTGCCTCCCGATACACTGGTGCTGTAGCAATGCCTTAAGCTAGTAGCATGCAGAAATGTGAGTCGCACGGTAGCGATCCGCTAATGGAGGTTTGAGTGGCCGAGATCGGTGAAGTTCTTAATTCCTTGAATGATCGCTTATGCGCTCTCGAAGGCAAGTCAGTCGCCTTTGAAAAACTGATTACCTATCAAATGATAATGTTTCTCGCCGAGAGTGAACAATTTCGGATGGCGTGGGACAAAGGTCTAGAAGCGAGCATAAAAAGCTTCAGAGAAATCATGGAAGGTTCAGATAAACCAACGGCGACTCTCTTGGGTGCAGCGATAGACACTTTAGATAGATTTCGATCAATAGACCTGTCTGATCCAAACCCTGCTTTTCCTTTCACAGTTATAAAAGGCGGAGTTGAAGATTGATAAGAGCTTCAACCATATTCACCCAACTACAGCGGCCAACACCTTTTTGCCAAAACAAGAATAACCCCTTTGCGCCACCATGGCGCAAATTCCAATCGCGGGACGACATGGCAAGAGATGCGCGCAAATCTGCTCACATCTGAGCACATTAGGTCTACCCAAACCTGGACACACCTCTTGACCACCCGCCGCGCCTCGACATGGAGCAGCAATCTTTTTCCACGATATTGCCGAGAGCTTGTGGAAGAGTGTGAATCGTTTGGATACTCAATTCAAACAGCTGGCAAACAGGGAGTAGTTCACATCAATATACCAAATGCCTTTGAAACGCTTCAATCACTACGCCAAATTGGCAGAATTAACTCAAAAACGCATGCAAAAGAACGGGTTCAATGATTCTGGTATAAAGCTGTGGACTGAAGACGAGATCAGCCTTTTGCGTGAGCACAGAAACGATATTGATCGCCTATGCGCGTTACTTCCGCATCGGACCCGCTGCGCCATTCAAAGTCAGTGCCGAAAAAAAGTAAGTTCACGCCAAATTCATTCTTGGACGGCTAAAGAAATTTCTCAGTTGCGCAAGCTATATCCGACCGCCGACGCAAAGGAGATTTCTGCCGTTTTCTCATACTCTTCATGGACGAACATACAACAGGTTGCGCGGTATCACGGCTTTCGACGTCAACGAAAACCTTATAAATTGACGGGTTTCAATGTGTTGGACCAGCTTCGAGCAAAGTGTTTTGAAATTCGCTGGTCCATGGCTGACTTGGATCGAGCTAGTAGAACCAAGAAATATTTCCAGAGCATGGGTTGGCGGCGCAACAAACCAAGCATCCAAGCAGTAGGAAAAGCGGTCCGCGCGCTCGACGGAGAAATCCAGATCGAGTGGAAAGATTAATGGCTTTTGCCATGCGTCCCATGTGTCCTCTCAATCATATAACACCGCGAACAAGCTCGACTTAAAGTAGCGACTCAGCTTTGATGTTCCCGGGCAAATCATCGGGGCTAGAAATGTCGAATATCACTGTAAATTCGCGCCACTTGAAATCGATCAGAGCAGGCAAACTTCAAGCAAAATACAGCGCGGATGGCTCTCGAATACTAAGATACTTTATCGACTTCTGGCACGATGGGCTCAGCACACATAAAGATTTAAGTGCTCCAGAGCTCTATCTGCTTCAAGGAAAAGTGGATGCGCTTATCGCATCATGGGATAAGAAATACGATATAAACTTGGCTAAATCTCAGGTTCTAGCCGGTAAAGACGCCGCAGACGCAGCCACAATTGACGCGCAGAACAGTCTTGATCAGCTCAGCTCCATTCTAGCGCATACGCTGAAGGTCGATGACCGTGTGGATTGGGAAGCACTTAAGAAAAAGGGCGCATATCCAAGAAAGCGCTTCACCGATCCCGCACCCCGACAATCCTTGATCGATCGACCGGTTGAAAGACAGCCTGTGATTTCGATTTGGGATCGCATTTTCGGCCAAGCAAAGAAAAAGATTGCGGCGGTAAACGAAACCAACCGATCAGCGTTAGATCGTTGGCAAGCGCGTGTCGCCGAGAATGACGTTCAACATCAAGTAGCAGTGAAAAATTGGGAAGCAACACAATCAGCCTTTGAAGCCACAGAGACAAAACTAGAAGCAACATTCAAGGCGGAGCAGGCCAGTCACAATGCGAAGGTCGACGCACTCGCAGCAGGGGTAATTGCTGGCGAACCGGATTCTGTTATCGAGCACGCATCGCTCGTATTAGAACGCTCGAATTACGCGGATTTATTCGAAAAGTCGTTCCAGATGGAATATCAAGCGGAAGGAAAAGTTCTCCTGCTTGAATATTCACTCCCTTCCCCCGACCAAATGCCGACATTAAAGCAGGTCCGGTTTGTCTCAAGCACTGGTGAGATGAAAGAAACGCACATCTCCGATCGTGAGAAGAAGGCAAACTTTGATCTCGTTTGTTATCAAATTTGCCTGCGAACTATTCACGAGTTGTTTGAAGCCGACGAAGCTCACAACATTGAACAGATCCTGTTCAATGGCACCACCAGCTACATTGATCGCAGTAGCGGACAAGACGTTACATCCTGCATCATGTCTGTTCTCGTAGAGCGCGAGAGATTTATGAGCATCGGCCTCAATCGTATTGAGCCAAAAGCTTGTTTTAAAAGCCTCAAAGGCGTGTCCGCTGCTTCTCTGTCTTCATTGGCTGTGTTTCGGCGTGGAATATTGACCCCACTAGCGGGCGAATACTTATTCAATTTTGACCCCTGCTAGATTTCATCCGAGTATCTGACTTTTAGTC
>NZ_JASAMU010000013.1:0-145827 GCF_029909885.1 Ochrobactrum sp. AN78 | reverse complement strand
CGCTTTATGGCGAAGGCTCGGTCAATACATCGCTTAATCATTTTGCCGACAGCTACAGCCTCAAGGGCAATCTCGGCTTCAAGGTCAACTGGTAATTCGAAGCATCACCAAGTATCGACCCGTTGCGGACATAAGACAAAGCCGTCCGAACCTGAAGCAAAGAGACTTAAGACGACAATGACATATATTCCGTGTCGGCGAATGCGACTGATTGACTTCAAAGCCGATTTGATAATATTCGCTCTGGGTGCCGCAATTGGTGCCATATTGTGCAACTGCTTCTTCAAGACACACAAGCGTCATCACACGACAGCTCGATCTTCTGTCGACCACTGTTGAGATCCTGCAGCTCCAGGATCAGCAACGCGAGCTGCGCTTCGAAAAAAAGCGCCTGCAAGACGAATAGCATGACAAAACCAAGCATGAAAACCAGTTGCGGTTCCTATCCGAATACAACATTTACGCGACACGCCCAATCAATCGGGAAAACCGAAAATGGCAGGCGGAAGCTATTAAGGACAGAGCCTTTCGTTCCAACAACAGCAAGTGCGTCGATTTTTTGCTGATTGATAATTATGGAAAGCCAATGCTCGCGGTTGAGTATAACGGCGCCCGGCCATCGTCTTTCGCCGGATGCTGCAAGCCAAATGGCGGTAAACGCTGCGCTCTGGAACGCGCAGGAGTGTCGCGTCTGGAGATCGGGCAGTTTGAAAAACAGCGGCTGCAACATCTGCTGTCTGAAAGCGTCGCAACCCCGGTGCAGAGTGAGCCCGAGCCGGCTACAGCAAAATCAGCCTCACTTTAGGCCACAAAAACCCTCTCGCTTGGAAGAATGGCGAGAGGCGTAATAACGGGATTGATTGTTACGGGTCGGTTGAAGATCCCCGTCGGTTGCTCGCATCAACACTGCATTCGCACGCAGTGGGCCCAAACTTTGCCAACCAACAGGCGCCAGTTTGAAGATCAGCCGAGATCTCCAAATATGCGCAACCGCTAACTCGCCGATCGCAAGTGCTCGTTACCAGTTCAAGCCTCGTATTGCCAAGTTCGGCGCCAGTGCCTAAAGCCAACCAGTCTCGACGCCGACTGTCGCATTGTATCACGAGCTAAATGGGTGTTAAAATGAGCGCTGTCCTGCAATTGCCCTACCATGAAGCGCTCAGCCGGGAACGCGATATGGTCGCGGAGCTTGTCCATCACCGTGATATCAGATGGATGATCTGGCAGACACCTCCCGGGATCGTGGTGCCCCGCAGCCACGCGCATTATGACAATTTCGAGCCGGCTATCGCATCATCGAAAGCACGTGGATGGTCGGTGTTTCTGCGTGACACGGGCGGCGGAGCCGTGGTGCAGGGGCCGGATGTCATTAACCTGTCGATGAGTTTTATCAGCGGTCCTGATGTCGATGACAGGATCGGATCGGCTTATCGCCTTTTATGTCAACCATTGATGGCAATGCTGCGTAGCCGTGGTATTGAAGGAGCCTATCGCGCAGTTTCCGGCTCCATGTGTGACGGTGCTTATAATGTCGTGGTTGCAAATCGCAAGCTCGCCGGCACCGCGCAACGATGGAAAGGGCTTGGGCGCAATCGTCCGCAGGAATATGCAGTCCTCGCCCATTTCGCCATGTTCCTGAATTTGGATCTGAGCGCTGCGGCAGAAGCTATCAACGCTTTATATGCAGATATGGGTGTTGCAAGCGACGTGCAGGCGCGAACCCATATCAACTACCTGGAAATCGAGCAGCCGCGACGAGAAGATGTGCTGCATGCGTTCACAGACGAGCTGAATGCACATTGTCAGCGGTTAAGGGACGCGCGATAGGGTCTTGACCCACAGAGTATCGGTTGGCAAAACGGTTTCGGGATCCACCGCCCACACCGAAACCGGCAGTTGAGCATTTTCGATGAATTGCGTTGTGGCTTGATGCGCGCGGCGGTATCGCCGCCTTCGACAACCCCAGCAGGCTGCGGCCAATGAATGCGCATCTCATCGGATAATGGCGGCTTTATAAACAAGGGGAATGAGCTGGAGCACTCTGGTGTATGTGCGTGCTTCGAACAACAACCAGAGTGCGGCGCCTGTGAAGGTTTGGGCGACAGCAGGCGCTGTCGCAATAGATCACTGTTCTCCAAAATCACCAATCGCAACAACAAGGGATGATTATCAGCGATATAAATCGTCTGGCAAAAACAGACCCAGGCCTTCTCGACCATGTTGCAGAGTGCTTTGGTCTGTCGCACTTGCATGTCAAATTGATCCGAGGAATAAACATCGCTCGCACGATATTCGATTATTTGTCTGATCGTCTCAAAAAAAGGTCGTTCATCGAAGATCCGTAGACATACTGGTATCTACCGAGTATCGCCTTATTAGAAGTCTATATTGAATGTTTGATTGATAATTGGATGATAAAATATGCAATCCTTCGCATTATTTAACGAAATTTATTCCTGCTCAGATTTGCAGATAATCGATAATGCGGAAAACATGATGCGTTTTCTGGCTCTGGGCGGCGCTATTGCCTTTTCTATTGCGGGCCTGTTCTTGTTTGTTGCCTATCTTCTTGAAGTCGAGCATATTGCGTTTAGCACCGAAAGACGAAAAATAACCATTCAATGCGATGCGCTCACCCTTCGTCTCAGCGCTGTCGCAATCGCCGCTGTGTGTTGGTTGGCCTATTTCAGAATTCCAACCTGCTGAGCGTCATGCGAGCGCAAAGCGCAATGGTCGTGTCTGGCCTCTGGCTGCTCTCCTTCACACAACGTCACGGATTGCTGAAAGTAGCCTGTCAATCTGCAGCGGGCTATGATCAGAAAACACCGCCAGTCGCATCGTGGGCATGTCCGGGGCATCCGAATAACCATGGGCCGGCGTGATCTTCACCACGATGTCGCGCTTGTCCAGCGCCCCTCGCAGATGCTCGAGATCAATCGCACCACGCAACGAGACAATGGGGACGGGACTATCCGCGACGGCAAAGCCCAGTTTCCTCAAGCCGCTGCGTAAATGCAAGACATTGCGGTTAAGATCGGCGCGGATCTGCGGTCGAGCCTTCAACAATCTCAGAGCGGAAATTGCCGCTGCAGCAGCGGCTGGGGGTGGCAGCGAGGCCCCCCGCAGGACCATCGACTTCTGCCTGATCTTTTCCGCAAGCACGCTTGTCGCGGGAACAATCCCCCCAAGCGCACCAAAGGCCTTGCTCAAAGTTCCCGAGAAATAATATCCCTCCTGCTCCAGATTGGCATGTTGCAACGATCCCCGCCCACTTTGTCCCAGCACGCCGACCCCGTGAGAATCATCGACACAGAGCAGGCAATTGTCATAGGCCGCCATCGCATTGCTGTAATCGGCAAGCGGCGCCAGTGCCCCCGTTGAGGGAAAGACGCCGTCGGTGACGATCACTGCGCGTTGCCTTGCCCGGAGATGAAGCCGAAGGACACCACTGAGGCTGTTGGCATCAAGATGGCGAAATTGATAAACCGGCTTACCAAGTCCGGCGATGGCATCCCGGCTGCTGTAATGGGTCGCCTGATCAACGAAAACCACGTCAAAGTCATCACGCAGTCCCTGCAACAGGGCCATCGGGCTGACATAACCGGATATCAACGGCACCACATCCTCTGTGGCAAACCACGCGCATAACGCGGCCTTCAACTCCGCATAAATGGGCATCAGCGCAAGCGTGCCTGGACCAAGCCCATATTCTCTCGTCGCAGCGCAGGCGGCATCAATAACCTCTTGATGGCCGTGCAGGCAAAAATAGCTCGTGCCACAAAAATAATCGACCGGACGGCCATTGATACGCATGCGCGCGCCAAGAGGTTCTTCCATGGTGATCGGGACACCCATCTGTGCCAGTGACCTCAAGCCGCCTGCGCCGCCTGGCGGCGTTCCAGGAACATAGGTCCCACGCGGATGCCCTGTCTGCCGTTCTCGTCAACGGCGCCGAGTTCCAGAATCTCCTCTTCGTAAAGAAGCCCGCGCATGCGGAAGCGACCGCCATCGACAGGCTCGCAGCTATGGGTGCAGAAATACTCGATCAGACATTTCAGCTGGCCATGGCTATAGGTCAGGTAGGTGATGTTGAAATCCGGTCCGTATTCACCAAGATGGATGGCGATCTCGGGCGGCACCCGCTCGACCGGGAGACTGTCGACCTTCACCCAGTCCTGATCCTTCCAGTTCAAGGTGCTGGCGTCTTTAAACGACAGGTTCATATGCGGATAGTCGGCGCCCCGACCATAAATGCGCCCGTCAATGACAAAGGCGTCATCGGCTGTTGGTCGGATCTGCAAAGGAACCCCTTCGCCCATCAGATAGAGTTTTCCCGCCTTTTCCTTGACTTCCACCACCTCGCCGGTTTCGTCGTGGCGATACAGTCCCGGCAGCGTCGAAAACTGCTCTGGGGTAATCGCCGGCGGCATCGCGGCGCTTTGCGGGCGCGCCCCCATTCCGCGTTCAAACAGCGCCAGACGCAGGCCGTCGCTTGCCAGACGCGATGCGATCTGATTGGCGAAGTCCAGCGTTGCAAAGATCAGGACGCCGACCCCAGCCTGTGGCAGCAAAGTCATTTGCGACGCATAGCCATAGACAGCCCCGCCGTGCCCGACAGAGGTCCAGCCGTCCATGTCACCCACACCAAAGCACAGGCCGTAGCCATTCAAGGTCTTGTCATGATTGCTGGGCCGCTTTCCGATCGGGTTCCACATCTCGCGCAAGGAGGCCGGGCTCAGAAGCGCATGGCCATCCGGTGTGAAGCCGCCACGCAGCAGGCACCGGGCGTATTGAGC
Source organism: Ochrobactrum sp. AN78 (assembly GCF_029909885.1). Classification (NCBI taxonomy): domain Bacteria; kingdom Pseudomonadati; phylum Pseudomonadota; class Alphaproteobacteria; order Hyphomicrobiales; family Brucellaceae; genus Ochrobactrum; species Ochrobactrum sp. AN78. The sequence goes on along the minus strand of NZ_JASAMU010000013.1, from coordinate 141,031 downwards.
CATATCGGCATTGGTTGAGAAAATATTGCCAGCCGGAGACCCGCCCAGGCTGAAGACCGGAGCGGGGCTGTCGCCCTCAAGCCTCCACATATGGGCGGGCGCGAGACGTTCGCGAATGCCATCCGCCATGCCGGAGGCGGTGTCAGACATCTGAAGCGGCTTCAGGATGTTCTCTGCTATGTAGTCGGCGTAGGATTTTTTCGCCACCCGCTCGATCACCAGGCCGACAACCGCAATGCCGGCATTGGAATAATGCATGGTACCGGCACTGGGATCCTGCTTGAGCGTTGATGTGGCAAGCTCGGCGACCGTATCGGCCAGCGGCGGCCGGTGCGCATCCAGATAGTGCCCGCTCTTGGGTTCTCTGACGATACCCGCCGTGTGGCTCATCAGCTTGCGAAGGCTGATATGGGATCCATAGGGTCCGCTTTCGCGTCCGATGAACGGATTGACCGGTTGAAATCCCGGAAGATAGTCCGAAACATCGACATCCAGGTCCAAAAGCCCCTTCTCCACCAATTGCATGATCGCCACTGCGGTGAAGGTCTTGGTGATCGAGCCGATACGGAAACAGGTCTTGTCATGCATGTCGAAATGACGCGTGGAATGCTGAACATGGCCCTCTGCCAGCAAGCCATCCCGATCCACAAGGGCGTAGGAAATCGAGGGAATGGCCTTATCTTCGACTTCGTGGCGAATGAGGCTCTCAAAAAGTTCAATCGATGAATTGGAAAGCGCAGGCACAGTTATTCTCCCAACTAGCTTGTGTGACGGGGATCAAGAATGTCGCGCAACGTGTCGCCGACAAGGTTCCATGATAAAACGAACAGAAAGATCGCAGCGCCGGGAAAGGCCAGCGTGTACCAGTATTGAAACGGGTTTCCCGGTTGACCGACGATCCAGTTGCGTGAATAGGCAATGAACTGCCCCCAGTCGGCATAACCTTCTTCGGTGCCCACGCCCAGAAAGCTCAGCGCCGAGGCCGACAGAACCATCGAGCCGGTTGCCATGGTGGCCAGAACCAGCACCGGAAAGAAGGCATTGGGCAGGATATGCCGCACAATCAGGCGCAGATCGCCGGCACCATAGCTGCGGGCCGCATGGATATAATCCATTTCCCGGATACGCAGAATTTCGCTGCGGACCACACGAGCATAGCCCATCCAGCCGAAAGTCGTCAGCGCAATGGTGATCGGACCGATGCCTTTTCCAAGCAGTGCCGTCAGAACCATCGCGGCAATCAAAAACGGCACCGCCATGAAGACATCAACGATCCGCATCAGGATTTCATCAATCTTACCGCCATAATAAGCCGCCAGAGCGCCGATCAAGGTGCCGATAAAGACCGAAATGGCAACCACGCCGAGCCCGATCTTGAAGGCGGTTCGGGTGCCCCATATCACCGCATAATAGATGTCATACTGGCCTTCCGTGGTGCCGAATATGGCGTCGGGCGAAGGCGGTTGCGGGGTTGCAAGGAAGCCGGCACGCGGTGTGTCATAGACTGACATCTGAAACTCCTGTGGCGGAGCCAGCCAGGGTGCGAAAAAGGCGATCAACACAAAGCCTATAAGGATCAACACGCCGATCAGCGAGACGGGATTGCGCAAAAGATAGGAAAGCAGTTTCATCGCGTCTTCACCCTCGGATCGAGCAATGGATAGATCAGGTCGACGATCAGGTTCATCAGCACAAGCACGATCGCAAAATACAAGCTGAAGCCGAGGATGGCCGGGAAATCGAGATTGGCCGCCGACTTGGCAGCAAACTGGCCCAGGCCGGCATAGTCGAAGATGGTCTCGGTAATCACCACGCCGCCCATCATGGTTGCCAGCTCCATGCCGGCGATGGTGGTCACCGGAAGCAGGGCATTGCGACGCGCATGCCGCAACTCGACCACGCGTCGCGGCATCCCTTTGGCGCGCGCCGTGCGCACATAGTCCTGCCGCAGGGTCTCGAGCATCGAGGTGCGCATCACCCGCGTCATGCTGGCGAGATTGACATAAGTCAGCGTGATCACCGGCGCGGCCAGGTGACGCAGCGAATCCCCCAAGACCCGGAAATTCCCGTTCAGCAGCGCATCAATCGTGTTGGCGCCGGTATAGCGGGTGAAGTCGGACGACATCACAGTCGCCTGCGCCCATTGACTGAGCCGTCCGGGCGGAAACCAGTCCAGTGCCGAATAGAAGATCAGCAGCATCAGCAGGCCAAACACATAGACGGGGAATGACCAGCCCAGGATGGTGAAGATGCGGATGATGTGATCCGGCCATTTATTGAGGTAGATGCCGGCGCGGGAGCCAAGGTAAATCGCCAAAAGAAAGCTTGGAATGAAGGCCAGCAGAACCAGTTCAAGCGTTGCCGGCAACAACGAGGTCAGGGCATGGGCCACCGGCTGGCGCGCGGTCTCGGACCAACCGAGATTGCCGGTCATGATATTGCCGATCCATTTGCCATATTGCACATGAAAAGGATCGTTGAGGCCATATTGTTCGATCATCCGGCGGATGCTCTCCTGACCGCCCTTGAGAAAGTCGGGCGAGGGCGCATAGGCCGCCAGCCGCTGGGTGGGCGACAATGACATCTGCAATGCAAACAGCATGATCGAAAGGGCGAAAAGCACCACCGGGAGTGTTAATAACCGCCGCAACGCGTAATTGAGCACACCATTACCTCTATCGCTGGATATGAAGGGAAAGAACCGGGCGCGGATCTCGCCCGGTGCGCGTCAGGGGCTCAGTTCGCTTTGCTCACCGGGTAGAAATCCCAGGCGCCATAAAGGATCATGTTGTGGACATAGCCATCAATATTGGATCGGGTGACGATGTAGCCAAAATCCTCCCACAGAAACTGTGTGGTGGCATAGTCATGCGACATCGCCTGAAGTTTCGCATAGATCGGTTCACGCACCGCCGGATCCGAAGACGCCCAGGCTTCATCAAGCAAAGGCTTGAATTTCTCGGTCATCAACGCACGATAGCCATCGCCCAGCATGCCGCCGACGAGTCCGGTCGGAGACAGGTAGTAGGTCGCAGCGCCCAAAGGACCGCCCGGATCCGAATAGTCGGGACCCCAGCCCATATAGGTGAGCGGCGAAGCCGGCTTGGCCCGGTTGTTCAACTTGTCGGAAATCGATGCCCAGGGCAGCGACTGGATCTTCATCTTGAATTTGGGATTAATCCGCTGCAATCCTTGCTGCAGCGCCGAAAGCGCCGCGGTGCCCTGCGGTGTCCCTTCCTGGACATAGGCGGTGAAGGTAAAGCCTGTCTCCCATAACTTGCCGTCAAAGGCCTTCTTGAAATGTTCCGCAGCCTTCTTCGGGTCATAGCTGTAGATCGGGGAATCCGCGCGATAACCCATGATGCCACGCACCGTCGGACCGCGCGACTGAACCGTCTTGTTCAGCAAGACCTGCTTGAGCAACGCATCGTAATTCTGCGCATAGTTGAAGCCCTTGCGCACATCGATATCGGCAAAGAAATCCGGCGGGATGCCATTGCCATCGAGTTTTCCGCTGCCGATCGCCGGATTGTCGGTGTCTTCGAGTGGCCAGGCGAAATACAGCCCGCGCCCAAACACTTTCGGCAATCCATCAACCACTTTGACGCCATCGGATTTGTTCAGCTCATCGAGAAACTCGACGGGCGCCGTCACAAAATCAGCGTCGCCTGACAAGAGCTGCAGACGGCGTGTGGTCCATTCCGGAACGGTGCGCATCACCACCCGCTCCAGCTTTGCCGGACCCATGAAATAATTGTCAAACCGTTTGAGTGTTATCCGGCGATCGGTGCGGTCCCATTCCTCCAGCATGAAAGGGCCGGTGCCGTTTTCCTGGGCAAACAGTGGATCGTCGCCAAGCTCGGGACGGTAGTATTTCTTCCAGCTGTCGCCATCACCATCCCAGCCGCCGACTGACGCCACCCATTCCTTGTCAACGATCGAAGCACCAAAGGGCAGGGCGAGGACCCCAAGCGTTGCAGGGAAGGATTTTGGAAGTTTGAGCACGACATTGTCGCCTTCCACCGTGATCTGGGAGGCCAGCTGATCATAAACCTTGCGCAAGGCCTCCGGTCCCGCATCATTGATATTCTTGACGTTGGCTTCCGTCTCCACCCATTTGGTAATGTCCGGATATTTGCCGGCCGTCACCACTTCGGTGATCGCGTTCGACATCCAGGATTGTCCCATCAGGATCGCCCTTAACAGGGAATAGCGCACATCCTCAGGGGTGATCTGGCCATAGCCGGGTTCAATCTTCGCCTTCTGTTGCTCTGTCAAATCATCATAGGCCTGCCAGGCGATCTTGCCATCATCCCCCTTGATGCCGACCTTATGGGCATAGACGTCCTTGCGGATCGGAAAGGTGTAAGTGATCGAACCATCATCACCGTTCTTGATCAAGCCATTGTCAAGGCTCGGCACCGCGCTTGAGATGGAAGGCACAAATTCCGAGATCTCGGATCCATTGTAATTGAGCAGTCGGCTATAGACGTTCAGCGCGCCGTAGGAGCTCGGCGTGTTGGCAATATAGGCGGGATCGAACGACTGCACGTCGTCGGTCCACAAAAAGACAAAGGTTCCGGGATTTTTGGTCTGGGCAACAGCAGGTGCCGCCGCCAGGCCAAGGCCCCAGGAAAGGGCCAGAGCCAAAGCAAGTTTCATGGATAGTTCCCCTGTTTCGATCTTCGATCTTGTTTTATTTTTTTCTCAGGCTAGGAGCACACTTGCGCTGCTGTCCAATGCGTAGTTAGAATGAACTATGCAAATAACGCATGAGGTTGCGATGGAGCTGGCCTGGCTCGAAGACTTCCTGGAAATTGTGGCAGCGCGGAACTTCTCGACCGCTGCCGCTGCAAGGAATATTTCCCAACCCGCATTCAGTCGCCGCATCCGGTCACTGGAAAATTGGGTCGGCGCGGATCTTCTCGACCGCAGCACCTATCCAGTGCATCTCACCAGCGCCGGCAACCTGTTCGTGCCGCGCTGCCAGGAGCTTGTCCGCGACATGTACCGACTGCGCACCGATTGCCGCAATGTCGCCGGCGCCAGTTCGCAACTCTTGACGTTCACTGCGTTTCACACCTTGGCGATCTATTTCTTTCCCGACTGGATTTCGCGCTGCCAGGGCGCGGAGACCCCGGTTCGCAGCAGCATGCATACCGCAGATTTTCTGGAATGCATCGAGCATCTGTCGTCGGGCAAATGCAATTTCGCAATCATCTACGATCATCCTGATGGTCCTCCGGTTCTCGAAGCCGGCCCATTTGAATCCCTGCAGATCGGCAAGGATCGCCTGATCCTGGTTTCAGGCACTGATCCTGCCGGCAAGCCGCTTTTTGATCTCGACGTGCCGGAGGGGACGAAAATCCCCTATCTCTCCTATTCCTGGAACGACGGCTATTTGGGCAAGCTGATTTCGCTTATCCAGTCACGCCGCCGCCATCCGCCCAATTTGAGTACTGTGTATCAATCCTCTCTCGCCGTCAGTCTCAAACAAATGGCCGTTGCCGGACACGGCATCGCCTGGCTGCCGCAGATCTGCGTCCAGAAGTCTATCAACCAGGGTGAGTTGGTGCAGATTGGCGGCCAGCAAATGGCGCTGGAAATGGAAATCCGGATTTTCCGCCGCGCCGGTGCGAAAAACCGCGATGTGGAGGCATTCTGGAACCATCTCGCCGATAATCAAAGCAATTTGCGCAGCGTCACGGATCCCGCTCTCCAACTGCGCTGAGCGATAAAAACACCGTCATGCGAAAACAGAGACGGTAATGCAAATTCTGCATAACCCTGCCGCGCGCAATCGACCGGGGACCTTTTCCGTCGGCAAGAGCCTGAGCTGCGGCATCAAAGACGGCCCTAGACCTGCTCGCCGTTCCCCGCAGAGCCGCTTGCGTGTTGACACCATCCTCGCAGCCAGCGTTAGATAAGGGCAAACGCGAAAAATCGCAGGGGAACACAATTTGACCAGATCATCCAGCAGCCGTGCGGCTCTGCCCGACAATGTTATTCTTTCGGTTGAAAACCTTGAGGTCTGCTTTGCGCCCAATGCGGCAAATCCGGTGCGGGCTGTCAAGAATGTCTCGCTGCAGATCGCGCATGGCGAAACGCTGGCGCTGGTCGGCGAATCCGGCTCCGGCAAATCGGTCACCGCCATGACAATCATGCGGCTCACCGAATTTGATGGTGCCAGGATCACCGGTGGCCGGATCTTGATGCGGATGAAGGATCGCTCGATCGTCGATCTCGCAAAACTGTCCGACAAGCATATTGAAGCCTTGCGCGGCTTTGAGGTTTCCATCGTCTTTCAGGACCCGATGTCCAGCCTCAATCCGGTCTTCACGGTCGCCGATCAGATCATGGAAGCGGTGATCAGGCATCAGAAGAAAACATCGCGCGAGGCGCGACAGATAGCGCTCAATGTGCTCAAACTGGTGCGGGTGCCCGATGCACAACGCCGGCTTGATCAATATCCCCACCAGCTTTCCGGCGGTATGCGCCAGCGTGTGATGATCGCGATGGCCTTGGCCTGTCGCCCCTCGCTGATGATCCTTGATGAGCCCACCACCGCCCTTGATGTCACCATCCAGGCGCAGATTCTCGACCTGGTTCGCGCGCTGCAACGCGAGATCGGTATGGCGGTTTTGTTCATCACCCACGATATGGGCGTGGTCGCCGAAATCGCCGACCGTGTCTGCGTGATGCTGAAGGGCGAGATCGTCGAGACAGGGCCCGTCCATGATATTTTCAACAATCCCAAACACCGCTACACCCGCGCGCTGATTTCGGCGGTGCCGCGTCTGGGAAGCATGGCAGACAAACCGGGGCCGGAAAAATTCCCGTTGCTTGTCTATGAAGAGGAACAAGCACGCGCGGGGGCGGCGCAATGAACATGATCAAACAGGTGAATGAGAGCAGACAGCCGCTGATCGAAGTGCGTGACCTCGTCACCCGTTTCGACCTGAAAGGCGGCCTGCTCGGGCGCACCACCGGCCGCGTTCATGCGGTCGAAAATGTTTCCTTCGATATTTTCCCCGGCGAGACACTGGCGTTGGTGGGAGAATCGGGTTGCGGAAAATCCACCGTCGCGCGCAGCATCATGCAGCTTGACCGGCCGCAATCAGGGTCGATCCGCTATCAGGGCACCGAACTGGTCGGTGCAGCAAAAAGAGATTTGCGGCGATTCCGCCGTGAGGCACAGATGGTGTTTCAGGATCCTTTTTCCTCGCTCAATCCGCGCATGACGATCGCCCAGGCGCTGATCGACCCCATGCGGGTGCATCGGCTGGGCAGTTCCGCTGCGCTGCGTGATCGCGCCGCCGATCTGCTCGCCAAGGTCAATCTTCCTGCCGACTATCTTCAGCGCTATCCGCATGCCTTTTCCGGTGGCCAGCGCCAGCGCATCTGCATTGCCCGCGCCCTGGCTCTCGATCCCCGCCTGATTATCGCCGACGAAGCTGTGGCGTCGCTTGATGTGACGATCCAGGCTCAGGTCATCAATTTGTTGATGGACCTGCAGCAGGATATGGGAATCGCAATCCTGTTCATCAGTCACGACATGGCCGTCGTCGAGCGCATCGCCCACCGTGTGGCGGTGATGTATCTGGGTGAGATCGTCGAGATCGGCGATCGCCGCTCCGTCTTTGGCAACCCCCAGCATCCCTACACACGCAAACTGCTTTCCACTGTCCCCGTGGCGGATCCAGCGCGGCGTTCCATCGCCCGCGAACCATTGTCCGACGAAATTCCCAGTGCGGTGCGCGCGCCGGATTTCGTGCCTGTTGCGTTGCCGATGACCAAGATCAGCCCAACCCATTATGTGCGCGCAACCCAGCCCGCCTGACAGCAGCTCCCGGCCTTGCCCGCGTCAAATGACAAGGACAAGGCCGGGATGCGGTGGCGCCGGGTTGCTGCTTGCTGTCTTAAAGGGCCAAGCTTGGCATCCGCGCGACCGAGCCTGTCAGATTTCGGGCGCAACCGGGAATTTGACCGGGCTGGAAAACACCCGCTGCAACTGGCCCCAGCCGGGATCATGCATGTGGGGCTGAAGCCCTGCTCTTATCACCAGCGCCTGCGCTTCACTTTCTCCAAAGGCCAGTGCGTCCTGCATATTGATGGTCAGCACCTTGCCGTCCCGCATCAAGACCTTTCCGTCAACAATCACCGTGTCCACATCGCTGCCAAGCACCTGGTGAATCAAGCGGTGGACCGGCATCCAGTTGGGGGTTAAATGCGGTTTGCGCATGTCGATGATCGCGATGTCGGCTTTCTTTCCGCTTTCAAGCGATCCGATTTCATGGTCCATGCCGATCGCGCGCGCCGCATCAATAGTGATCATCTCGAAAACCTTGCCGGGCGGCAGAATATAGCGATCATGATTGTGCAGCACATGCTGGGTCGCCTGCGCTATGCGGGCGATCTGCAGCATGTCGAAATGACGGCTCGGCGCGGCACCGTCCGATGTGAGGGCGACCGGCACGCCGCGCGCCATCATCTGCATCAAAGGCGTTGAACGTCCGGGTGGCGCGTGGGTCACATGGGTGCCTGTCTCAGCCAGAATGTCGATCTCTTCATGCGAGATCCCCCAGCAATGCTGCAAATGCACATCGGGGCCGAGCAAGGCATTTTCCTTGTCCTGAAACGCCATTCGCACCTGGCCGGCAAAGGCGTCGGAATGAATGCGTATCCCGAATTTGCGTGCCGTCTCGCGAATGCGGCGTGCCTGCATCCGGTCCTGTGCCGTCAGAGCGACGGCGCAATCCGGCGTCGATGCGTTGGACGGTTCAATGGAGGGCACAATGGTAAAGGGCGTCAAAAACACCTTGATCCGTCCCTCGGCCGTGCCATTAAGTGTTTCAATCACGTTTTCCGCACCCGCAAGCATGTCTTCAAAATCCACCTCATGACGTTGCGGTCGTCCGCTCTCCCATCGCGTCACCGTTTGCGGCCAGGGCAGGCCTGCAGGACCGACGCAGATAATCTCGCGCAGCCCGAGCTCCGAATAAGCACGCGCATGATTGATGGCAAATTGCGGATCGTCGCTGCGCGGCATCGAACTGATGATGCTGGCCGCAGTGGTGACCCCGGCACAGAGCCGCTCAAGACCGGAAACCAGGCCGTCCGCATACCAATAGTCGCGGGTGACATAATGATAATAAGTCGGCGTAACAATCTTCATCCACAGTGCGTTGGTGTCGGCGCCAATGCTGCGGATCAGGGCATGACCCGCATGCCCGTGCGCATCGATGAGACCGGGAATGATCAGCTTGCCCGTGCAGTCGATGATCTGTTTGCCGGAATGCCGGGCAGCCATATCCGCCGCCTTACCGATATCAACGATCCGGTCGCCTTCAATCACCAGCCCCCCATCCTCGATAATGCGTCGAGCGGCGTCGACAGTCACGATCGTCCCGTGAAGCAGCAGCAGACCTTGCATGGCGTCTCCCTTTCTTTGGTTCAGCCCGTGATCACTTGCCGCGGGCTGAACAGTTCCCTCTGTTGATGTTTTCATTAATAATTGCCAACAATATCGTTGACAATACATAAGAGGATTATGATAGTGCGACAAAATCCAGTGCAACGGATCGATCGTTATTCATGAAGGGAAGAGCATGACGCGTTTCAACAGGTTTCTCATCGCCGCACTCAGCACCGTGGCAATTGCAGCCCCGCTCGCGGTCCCTTCTGCCGATGCTGCAACCTTGCGTTGGGGCAGCAGAGCCGACATCTATTCTCTCGATCCAGACTCTGTCCCCTCCACCTCGAACCTTGCATTTCTCAACCATATTTATGAGGGGCTGATCCGCTACGGTCCCAATTTCGAGATCGAACCGGCACTTGCTGTGGAATGGAAGCTGGTCGACAATAAATTCTGGCGCTTCAGCCTGCGCAAGGGTGTGAAGTTCCACAATGGCGCTGATTTCACCGCCGATGATGTGGTTGCCTCGATGAACCGCGTCGCTGACCCGACCTCACCCTTGCGCGGCAATATTCCGCTTTATGTCGGCGTCAAGAAGGTTGATGATTTCACAGTGGATATCGAGGTTTCGGCGCCAACCGCGCTCTTCCTCAATGATATGACCAATATCTTCATGTTCAATGCGCGGTGGCTTACGGACAACAAGGCCGAAAAGCCAACCGATATCGCCTCCAAAACTGAGAATTACGCAACTCACAACACCAATGGCACCGGCCCGTTCAAACTCGACAGCCGCGTTCCCGATTCCAAGACGGTGCTGGTGGCCAACGAGCAGTGGTGGGATGAAAAGAAGCACAATCTCGACCGCATCGAATATGTGCCGATCTCTTCAGCGGCCACCCGTGTGGCTGCGTTGCTGTCGGGAGAAATCGATCTGGTCGATTCCGCACCGGTCCAGGATCTGCCGCGGCTTGAATCCTCACCCGGCATCAAGGTCAGCAAGCGCACAGAATTGCGCACCGTCTTCATTGGTTTCAATGGCAAGGAAAAGCTTGAGGACGGCCGCCCAAACCCGTTCCTGGACGCGCGCGTGCGTCAGGCGGTCGAAGCAAGCATCGATCGCGACCTCATCAACAAGAAGATCATGCGTGGGCTGGCCCGCCCGTCCGGTTCGCTGATTGCACCAGAAATCGCCGGCTACGCTGAGGCGCTGGATGTCTATCAGTCGGCTGATCCAAAACGCGCGCAGAAATTGCTAGAGGAAGCAAACCAGAAGGGCCTGGCTTTCACCTATCTGTGCATGAATGACGAAAGCATCAATGAAGAGGATATTTGTTCAGGCATTGCAAATATGCTCAAGCGGGCGGGTTTCGAACCCACCATCGATATGGGGCCGCGTGCCGTGCAGCAGCCAAAGCGCACCAATGGCAAGGCCGACATGTTCAATCTGAGCTGGGCCAATGAGCCAACGCTTGATGCCTATTCCCTGCTCTCGCAGGTGCTGTCCACCCGCAGTGGCTCCACTGGTGTTTCCAATTATGGCGGCTGGTCTTATCCGGAACTCGATGAGCTGGTCAAAACGGCAGCCGAAGAGCCTGACACCGCAAAACGGCTGGCGCTGGAAGAACAGGCACTCAAGATTGCCAAGGACCAGGCGATCTTGATCCCGTTGCATCAGCAACCCATCGCCTGGGGCATGCTTGAAAAGATTGAAAGTGTGGATTTCCGCGCGGATAACAAGCCGCGCCACTGGCACACGAAAATGGCGGAATAAACCGACCCGCCGCAGCCGCCAAAAAAGAGCGTCTCACCGCGGTGAGACGCTCTAAGCGCCAGGATAATTTTTATGCAAACCGCATCCGTTCCGCTGCCCGCGGTCGCGCAATTGCGGCTGGGGCAGCGACCGAAAGGCAAAACCCTGCTGACGGCCGAATGGCTGCTCGGCTGGCGCGACGGCAGCCATTGTCTATTGCGTAACGGCGAGATCGTCTTCGAACACAATCAAATCGTCTATCTCGGTCCGGCCTTTCAGGGCCAAGTGGCCCGCCGCATCGACTTTGGCCAGGCATTGATCAGCCCCGGACTGATCGATCTCGATGCCCTTTCCGATCTCGATACCTATCTCCTGGTGCAGGACAACCAGCCTGGCTGGGCGAAAGGCCGTGTCTGGCCGCGGTCCTATCTTGAGCGCGGCCCCTATGAAATGTATTCCGACGAGGAGTTGGCCTTTCAAAAGCGTTTCAGCTTCGGTCTTCTTTTGCTTAACGGGATTACCAGCGCCGCGCCTGTCGCCTCGCTCTATTATCGCAAATGGGCGGAAACGGTCACCGAATTCGAGGCGGCGGCTGCGGCTGCCGGTGAACTGGGATTGCGGGTCTTCCTCAGTCCGGCCTATCGCTCCGGCGGCATGGTTCTCGAAGCGCCCGGGCGGATCGAACCGTTATTTGATGAGGCGCGCGGCTTTGAAGGCCTGCGCGATGCCATCGGCTTCATCGAGCGTAATCACGGCGGTTTCGGCGGATTGATCAATGGTCTGCTCGCCCCCGATCGGATCGAGACCTGCACGTTGCCCTTGCTTGAACGCACCATGGCGGCGGCACGCGATCTTGACTGCCGGGTGCGCATCCATATGGCCCAGGGACAGCTCGAGCGTGACACCATGCAGCGCCTTCACAAGATGTCCGCGCCGCAATGGCTCGCCAAACATCACTTGTTGAGCGCGCGGCTTTACGCCCCGCACGCCACCCATGCCTCGCAGCACGACCTCAAACTCTATGCAGAGCATGGCGTTTCAATCGCCCATTCACCGCTGGTCTCCGCCCGGATGGGCAGCATACTTCATTCCTTCGCCGCTTGCCGCGCGCGCGGCATCAATATCGGCATGGCAACCGACACCGCGCCCCCCGACATGCTGATGAACCTGCTCGTCGGCCTGATCGCCTGCCGGATCGGGGAGAAAGCGTCGGATGCTGCCCTCTCCCGAGATATGTTCGATGCGGCTACGCTCGGCGGCGCTCAGGCGCTGGGGCGCAGCGACATTGGAGCACTCAAGACCGGCGCAAAAGCCGACATAGCGGTGTTTCGCCTCGATGATATCTACATGACCCCCAGCGTCGATCCAATCACCACACTGGTCACAGGCGGTTCGGGCAAGGTGACAGAGGCAGTTTTCGTCGATGGCCGCCTCTCGATGCTGTCGGGTGCGGTTGCCGGCATCGATATGCCTGCGGCAAGGATAAGGGCACAGCTCCAATATGAGGGGCTGATCCGCAAATATCCCGACCGCAGCTGGCAGCACAAACCGGTCGAAGACATCTTCCAATCCAGCTATCCACTCTGGACGGATTGATCACCCGCCGATTGCGCTCGCATTTTTGTCGACATATCCCACGCGCAAACATCCGAATATTGTCAACAATCACGTTGACAACTTTTTGCTAATAGACTTATGTTGGCCTTGGTCCGCAAGCAAAGCCACAAAGGCCGGGCCATCAGTGAGGGAGGAAATCACATTCAGTGCAAGCCGTGCATGCGGCGCGCAGCAATAACCTTGCCGCACCAACCCATGGTGTGGAGATGCAGGAAGAACAGATCCCCGCAAAGGGGACGCAAATTTCCAGAAGCGGAGCAATCAATGTTGAACAGACTGGGCCTCGCGGCCGTGGTGCTGGCGAGCCTGACATTGTCAGGCCATGCCGAAACACTGAAATGGGGGGCATCGCGCGATATCTACTCGCTTGATCCCTATTCCTATGGGGATAGTTACACACTTTCCTTTCTCAATCATGTCTATGAAGGACTGGTTCGCTACGATGGTGATCTGAAGATCGAGCCGGCGCTGGCAGAATCCTTTGATAATATTTCCGACACCACCTGGCGCTTTCATTTGCGCAAAGGCGTCACTTTCCACGACGGTGCCGAATTCACCGCCGATGATGTGCTCGCCTCGCTCAAGCGGGTCAGTGATCCGGTCTCGCCACTGCGCGGAAACCTGCCGGCCTATAAATCGGCGAGCAAGGTTGATGATCATACCGTTGATATCGAATTGAGCGGTCCCTATCCGCTGCTTCTCAACGATCTGACCAATATTCATATTTTTGATGCCGGTTGGCTCAAGAACAACGATTCCGAAAAGCCCACCGATGTCGGGGCTAAGATCGAGGGCTATGCCACCTACAACACCAATGGCACCGGACCCTTCAAGCTCGAAAGCCGTGTGCCCGATTCAAAAACCGTGCTTGTGAAGAATCCGGCCTGGTGGGACAAGTCACAATCCAATATCGATCGCATTGAATTCACCCCGATCACCTCTGCCGCAACGCGGGTCGCGGCACTGCTTTCCGGCGAAATCAACTTCACGGAAAACGCGCCTACCCAGGACTTGCCCCGCCTGCAGGCTCAGCCTGAACTCAATGTGCGCGAGCGCACCGATCTTCGGACGGTCATGGTCGGCTTCAACCGCAAGCCCGCGCTTGCCGACGGCTCTACAAACAAGTTCAATGACCTGCGCGTCAGACAGGCTTTCGCGCATGCGCTCGATCGTGATCTCATCCAGAAGCGGATCATGCGCGGCAAGTCGCGGACTGCCGGCGCGGTGATCGCCCCGGAAATCCCCGGCTACACACCGGAACTCGATACGACGCTTTCTTATGATCCAGCGCTTTCCAAAAAGCTTCTCGCTGAGGCGGGGGCGGAAGACTTCCCCTTCACGCTGGTCTGCACCACCGACGCCTATGTCAACGAGGAGGAATTGTGCCAGGGCATGGTCAATATGCTGAGCCGTGGCGGCTTCAAACCGCAGCTCGACATTGCGCCGACCGCGGCCCAGGCACCCAAGCGGACCGGCGGCAAGGCCGATGTCTATCTGATCGGTTGGGCAACCGAACCAATGCTCGATAGCTATTCAATCCTGTTGCAGATGATCGCCACCAAGTCAGCCAATGCCGGTGTCTTCAACTGGGGCGGTTGGAGCTATCCGGAGATTGACAAGCTGATCGTCGCAGCATCCACCGACATGGATCGCGAAAACCGGTTGTCCGTCCAGACAAAGGCGCTTGAAATGGCGAAGGACGAGATTGTGATGCTGCCGCTGCACCAGCAGCCGATGGCATGGGTCATGTCGAAGAAAATCGACAGGATCGTGCAATTGCCTGACAACAAGCCGCGTCACTGGCTGACGCATTTTGCCCCATAATCCACTTGTGATGCGCCGGGGGCCTAACCCCCGGCGCGCCCCGCTGTTACCGAGGGAATTTTATGCTGGTTTTTATCATTAAGCGCCTGGCAAACGCTGTCATGGTGATGTTGGCTGTCGCTTTGCTCGCCTTCCTGATCTTCCGGCTGGCCGGCGACCCTGTCGAAATGATGGCCAATGAGCAAATGACACAGGCAGACCGCGATAATCTGCGCGAGCGCCTGGGCCTTAACGATGGGCTGTTAACGCAATATAGCCGCTTTGTGGTCAATGCCGCCCAGGGCAATTTCGGTATTTCCTACCGCAACGGTCAGGACGTGCTCAGCCTCATCGCCGAGCGCTTTCCAGCGACCCTGGAACTGGTATTCGTGGCAACGCTGATCTCCTTGCTGCTTGGGTTGCCCCTGGGGGTTCTCACCGCCATCAAACGCGGAAAATGGTATACGGAGGGCCTGCAGTTTCTGTCGATTGTCGGGGTCTCCCTGCCAAGCTTCGTGGTCGGCATCCTGCTTATCCTGGTGTTCTCGGTCTCGCTTGGCTGGTTTCCGGCCTTCGGGCGCGGTGATGTCGTTCAGCTCGGCGGATGGTCCACCGGTCTTCTCACCCCATCGGGCCGCTTGGCGATCCTGTTGCCCGCCATTGCTCTGTCGCTCTATCAGGTCACGCTGGTCATGCGTCTTGTCCGCGCGGAAATGCTGGAAGTGCTGCGATCCGACTATGTCAAATTCGCGCGCGCCCGCGGTATTCCGCGCTGGCGGATTTATTTCAGCCATGCCCTGCGCAACTGTCTGATGCCGGTGGTCACAATGACCGCGATGAATATCGGTTCGCTGATTGCCTTCGCACTGATTACCGAAACAGTCTTCCAATGGCCGGGCATGGGCATGTTGTTCATCCAGGCCGTCACCTTTCTCGATATTCCGGTGATGGCGGCCTATCTGTGCATCATTTCCTTCATTTTCGTCGTGCTCAACACCCTGGTCGATGTTGCCTATGCGGTCATCGATCCGCGCTTGCGCACCGCTCGCTGATCAAACGGGAGACCAATGTCATGAGCACCTCACAAGCCAATCCCGTTGCGCGCGCCTCGCTTCTCAGCCGCATCCGAAAAGGCGATCTCTGGTGGTCGTTCACCCATAGCAAGACGGCGATGGTCAGCGCCGCCCTTCTGGCAGTGCTGATCCTGACCGCAGTCTTTGCGCCACTGATTGCCCCGCAGAATCCCTATGATGGCGCAGCGCTCGATATGTGGAAGGCGGAATTGCCGCCGCTTTGGGAGGAGGGCGGTGAATGGCCGTTCCTGCTCGGCACCGACACCCAGGGACGCGACATGCTGTCGGCCATCCTCTATGGCACGCGGATTTCGATCGTCATCGGCATCGCATCGGTCATCCTCTCGCTGATCATCGGGCTGACTGCTGGCCTCATCTCAGGCTATTTCGGCGGCTTCATCGACAATCTGCTGATGCGTTTTGGCGATATCACCTTGTCCATTCCAACCATTCTTGTCGCCATTCTGGTGTCCACCGTTGTCCGCCAGATGCTGCCGGTGAGCCTGCGTGAGATTGGCGCTTCCGCCGTGCTGATCTTAGCGATCTCGCTGTCGGCCTGGGTGCAATATGCGCGAACGGTGCGCGCCCAGGCGATCGTGGAAACCGGCAAGGACTACGTTTCGGCAGCGCGGCTGATCGGGGTGCCGGCGCGGCGCATCATGGCCCAGCACATCCTGCCCAATACGCTCACACCCATCATGGTCGCCGCGACGCTGAATTTCGGGATGGCCATCCTGACCGAAGCCACACTCTCCTTTCTGGGCATCGGCATGCCGCCGAGCCAGCCATCGCTGGGAACCCTGATCCGTATCGGCAATCAGTTCCTGTTCTCCGGCTCCTGGTGGATCGTGGTGTTTCCCGTCATTCAGCTCTGCCTGCTCGTGGTTGCCGTCAATATGCTCGGTGACTGGCTGCGCGACGCTCTTAATCCAAAACTGAGGTAAGCCATATGAACGATCTTTTGCTCCGCAACATCCGACCGATGGCAGGAGAAAGCTGCGACATGCTGGTAAGGGACGGCAAAATTGCCGGTTTTGGTCAGTTTGAGGCAGAAGCCGGTATGGCGGTCGAAGACGGCGGCAACGCCATCGTCGCGCCCGGGTTGATCGATGCCCATACCCATCTCGACAAGACAACCTGGGGCATGCCCTGGCACGTCAACAACCGCGCGGCCATCCTGCGCGAGCGTATCGATTTTGAGCGCGACCATCGCCTTAAGATCGGCCTCGATCCGCACCGACAGTCGATGCGCCATGCCATCGGTCTCGCCGCCCATGGTGGCACCCACATTCGCAGTCATGTCGATATTGATCCCACCCATGGCCTGTCGCTGGTGGAAGGCGTTTGGGAAACCCGTGAGAAGCTTAAAGACATCATCGACATTGAAATCGTCGCTTTTCCACAATCTGGCCTGATGGTGATGCCGGGCACAAAGGACTTACTTGACGAAGCCCTGCGCCAGGGCTGCGAAGTGCTCGGTGGGATTGATCCCTGCGGCATCGACCGTGATCCGAAAGGCCAGCTCGATATCTTGTTCGCGCTCGCCACAAAGCATGGGGTGCCAATCGATATTCACTTGCATGAAACCGGTGATCTGGGCGCCTTTACCATGGAGCTGATTTTCGAGCGCATCCGTGCACATGGCATGCAAGGCAAGCTGGCGATCAGTCATGCCTTCGCGCTTGGCATGAACGACTATTTACGGGTCGGCCAGTTGATCGAACAACTCGCCCTGCTCGATGTCGCCATCCTGACCACCGGCGCGCCGTCGGCCACTGTGCCGTCGATAAGGCGGCTCAAGGAGGCGGGCGTGCGCATTGGCGGCGGTTGTGATGGCATTCGTGACACATGGGGTCCATGGGGACAGCCCGACATGCTTGATCGCGCCCGGATCATCGGCATGAAGAATGGCGTGCGCTCCGATCAGGAACTCGAGCATCTGCTCCACATCGTCTCGCAGGGCGGTGCCGACGTCATGCGGCTACAAAATTACGGCCTCGCCGTCGGTTGCAACGCCGATTTTACCTTGTTGACCGGGGAAACACTGGCGCATGCCGTGGTCGATGTGGCACCGCGTCCGCTGGTGGTCAAGAAAGGTCGGGTGACCGCACGCAACGGAACAGCCGTGGTGGAGATGCCATGATGAACCCGGATTTGCATGCGCTGGTGCTCGGCGAACGACCAAAAGGGCGCACATGGATCACCGCTGACTGGGTGGTCGGCCACCAGGATGGCGAGCATCGGCTGCTCAGGCGTGGTGAAGTGGTTTTTGAAAACGGTGAAATCCTGTTTGTCGGTCATGGTTTTGCCGGCGAAGTGGCTCGCCGGATCGATTTTGGTCAGGCGTTGATCAGCCCCGGGCTGATCGATCTTGACGCGCTCTCGGATCTCGACACGACTATTCTTGGCATTGACCATCATCCGGGCTGGGCCAAGGGGCGGGTGTGGCCCCGCAGTTACGTCGATGCTGGTCCCTATGAAATGTATAGCCAGACACAACTGGCCTTTCAAAAACGCTTCGCCTTCGCACAGCTGCTTGTGAACGGGATCACCACCGCAGCGCCGATCGCCTCGCTGTTTTATCGGCAATGGGGAGAAACGGTCGCAGAATTTGACGCGGCAGCCGACGCTGCCGGCGAACTGGGCCTGCGTGTTTATCTCAGCCCCGCCTACCGCTCCGGCGGCATGGTGCTGGAAGCCCCGGGCCGGATCGTACCGGTCTTTGATGAACAACGCGGCTTTCAAGGCTTGAACGACGCAATCGCCTATATCGAGCGCCAGAGCGGTCGTCATGGGGATCTGATCCGTGGCATGCTCGCTCCCGACCGGGTGGAGACCTCGACCCTCGAACTGCTCAAGCGCACCGATGCGGCTGCGCGTGATCTGGGATGCAAGTTTCGCCTGCACATGGCGCAAGGCGCGATGGAAGTGGAGACGGTACAACAGCTGCATGGTTCAACCGCGCCGGTCTGGCTTTCACAACACGGCTTGTTGAGCGAGCGGATCATCGCTCCCCATGCGACCAATGCAACCGATCAAGATCTCGATCTTTATGCCCATCACAGCGTTTCCATCGTCCATTGCCCCCTGGTTTCCGGGCGCGGCGGGTCAATCCTCAGATCCTTCTCCGCTTGTCGCAGCCGCGGCATCAACATCGCGATGGGGACCGATACGACACCGCCCGATATGCTGATGAACCTTCTGGCCGGTCTCATCACCGGTCGGGTCGCTGATCAGGCACCGGACCGTCTAAGCTGCGCAGATCTGTTTGATGCGGCGACCCTGGGCGGTGCAAAGGCTTTGGGGCGGACGGATCTCGGACATTTGTCGCAAGGCGCGCGGGCGGATATCGCCGTCTTCCGGCTCGATGACTGTTTCATGGCACCCTCCATCGATCCGATTACCACCATCGTCACTGGCGGATCGGGCAAGATAACCCAGGCGGTATTTGTCGATGGCCGCCTTTCGATGCTGGATCGTAAGCTGGCAGGCTTTGATCTGATTGCGGCGCGGGAGATCGCGCAAGCGCAATTCGACAGCCTGATCGCCAAATATCCCGAGCGCAGCTTTGGCAATCCGCCCGTCACCGACATCTTTCCATTAAGCTATCCGCTCGAGGGAAATACCCATGATTGAGACACAGCAAGCCGTCGTCGAAGTCCGCAATCTCCGTGTTGATTTCCCCGGCCGCCGTGGCACCGTGACCGCGCTCTCGGATGTCAGCCTTTCCATTCGCCCCGGCGAGATCCTTGGCGTGGTGGGTGAGTCCGGCGCCGGAAAGTCAATGACTGGTCTGGCGATCCAGGGCCTGCTTGAGCGACCCGGCCATATTGCCGGCGGCGAGGTCTGGCTCGGCCAGCGGCGTATTGATACGCTTGACGACCGGGCCATGGAAAAAATTCGCGGTCGTGAGATCGGCGCGATCTTCCAGGATCCGCTCACCTCGCTCAATCCGCTGTTTTCGGTCGGCGCCCAGCTGGTGGAAACCATCCGCAGGCATCTTGGCCTGAACAAGGCGCAAGCCCGCCAACGCGCCGTGCAGCTTTTGCGTGATGTCGGCATTCCCTCGCCCGACGAGCGCGTCAATCACTATCCCCATCAGTTTTCTGGCGGAATGCGCCAACGTGTGGTGATCGCGCTTGCGCTTGCGGCATCGCCAAAGCTGGTGATTGCCGATGAGCCGACCACCGCTCTTGATGTGTCGATCCAGGCGCAGATCATCTCGCTGTTACGCAAACTCTGCAAGGAAAAGCAGACCGCCGTCATGCTGGTGACCCATGATATGGGGGTGATTGCTGAGGCTGCTGACCGCATCGCGGTGATGTATGCCGGACGGCTCATCGAAGTGGGGCCGGTCGAACAGGTGCTGCACCAGCCACGCCATCCCTATACCCAGGGATTGATGGCCTCGATCCCGTCCTTGGGCGCACGGGTCGACAAACTCAACCAGATCGATGGCTCGATGCCGCGCCTGGATGCGATCCCAAACGGCTGCGCCTTTAATCCACGCTGCAAAAGCGCAGGGCCACGCTGCCATCGCGAAAGACCGGAACTGATATTTTCTGAAGCGAGCGCCAGCGCGTGCTGGCTCAATGCAGGAGGCACCGCATGACGATGCATGCAAAAAATCAACCGGCTCTGACGGTCGAGCGGCTCATAAAGACCTTCGATGTGTCGGCTCCCTGGCTCAACCGCCTGGTGGAACGCAAGCCCAAGCAATATCTCAAGGCTGTCAATGATATCAGTTTCACGGTGCCGGCGGGCGGCTGTCTGAGTATCGTGGGGGAAAGCGGTTGTGGCAAGTCGACCGTGGCGCGCCTGGTGACCGGTCTTTATCCTGCAACGAGCGGCGGCATGCGCTTTGCACCCGGCAAAAACGGTGCGCCGCTATCGGCGCAGATGATTTTCCAGGATCCCTATGCCTCTCTCAATCCGCGTTGGCGCGTCAAGAATATCATTGCCGAACCCCTGCGCGAGCTTAAGCTGCGCGCAACAGCATCAGCAGTCACCGCACGGGTCGAGGAGCTCCTCACTATTGTTGGTCTGTCGGTCTCCGACGGCGAGAAATTCCCGCATGAATTTTCAGGCGGCCAGCGTCAGCGCATTTCGATCGCCCGGGCCTTGGCCAGTGAACCGGAGTTTCTGGTTTGCGATGAACCGACCTCCGCGCTCGACGTGTCGGTGCAGGCGCAGGTGCTCAATCTGATGCGCCGCCTGCAGGATGAACTGGGTTTGACCTATCTGTTTATCAGCCACGACATGAGTGTCGTCCGCCACATGTCTGACCGGATTGCCGTGATGTATCTTGGACAGATTGTCGAAGAGGGCGAGACCGAAGAACTGTTTGCCGAGCCGCGTCATCCCTATACCCAGCTGTTGCTTCAGACGATCCCCAATATCGCAGAGCCCAACCGCAATCGTGAGCCGACGACCGGCGAAGTGCCGAGCCCGCTAAAACCACCATCTGGCTGCACCTTCCATCCGCGCTGCCCCTTTGCCATCGAGCGCTGCGCGCGCGAAGCGCCGGCAATGCAGCTTCTCCCCAACAAGACCCGCGTGGCCTGCCACCTGGTGGAAATGGACATTTGAGCGCCCTTCAGTCGGTGCCGGTAAACCGGCTCCGTCCCCTTTACGTCAGAGCCGTGCGCAGATCGTAGGACAGCTCGCGGATCTCACTCAAATCAAGCTCGGATTCCACATGCTCAAGATGATGTGCCATCAAATGCACCGCTTTCTCCACTGCCTTTGCCGAAATTGCCTTCACGATTTCAGCATGTTCGTCCGGGCCGCAATTGAAGCGGTCGGTATTGCGATAAATGGCGGTAATCAGCGAACTGCGGGAAATCAGATCCCGCATGGTGGCAAAAAGGAAGTCGGATCCGGTCAGTTCTGCCAACAGAAGATGAAAGCCGCCGGAAAGTTTGATGATGTCGGTGGTGCTGTCTTCGGCATTGGCAATCCGCTCCAATTCGACATGCGCGCGCAGGCGTTTGACACTGTCCTTGAGCTGCGAGCCGCACAGCCGCTCAATAATGCAGCGTTCCACCGCCTGTCGTACCGAAAACACGTCACGGGCTTCCTGAACGGTCGGTTTGCTGACAAAGGCGCCGCGATTGGGGATCATCGTCACAAGCCCATCGCGTTCAAGCACTGTCAGAGCCTGACGGATACGGGCGCGACTGACATTGAAGATGGAGGCAAGTTGTTCTTCCTTGAGCTGGATGCCAGGACGCAATCGCCGCTCGGCGATCGAAAGCCAGACTTTCTCAACGATCTGTTCGATCGACATGGCCGTTGCTGCATTCATTAAGACTTCTCCGTGTTGGATCCGACAATCGTCATGTGCGGGAAAAAGTCAACTCGCACATTTAAATAGTTGCTTTATTGTCGACAATAAAAGATAGTTTTGTAGATGATTTTATCACAGTCTGGGCTGCCTATGGAATTTGACTTCGAGACCATCGACCCGCAAAGCCGCTATCGTCTGCTGACCAACTTCATTGGTCCGCGTCCGATCGCGCTGGTCACAACACGTTCGGCTGCCGGGCACGACAACGCCGCGCCGATGAGTTTCTTCAATGTTTTCTCGCACGATCCAGCGATTGTTGTGCTGGGTATCCAGCCGCGGCTATCGGGTGAGGAAAAGGACACCATGGCCAATATTCGCCGCTCTGGTGAGTTCGCCATCAGCATGGTCGACATGGCGCTATCGCAACAGATGCTGATCTGCGGACTGGGTTTTGACACCGAGGTCGATGAACTTAAAATGGCAGGATTGACCGCTCAGCCCTGCAGCAAGATCGCCGCCGCCTATCCGCTGGAAGCGCCCTGCATCTTTGAATGTCGTGTCGAGCGCCTGATCGATTATCCCCGGCGCACATTGGTTCTGGGCGAGGTGGTGCAGATGCATGTTCGCCGCAACTGCCTGGACGCTGAAGGCCATTATGTCGATCCACAAGTCTACCAGCCGATCGCCCGATTGCACGCCGATAATTACCTCACCTCAGACCGTCAATTTGTTTTGAAAGCCCCGCCGATCGGCAATTTCAGCAAGCCGGACTAATAGACCCGCAGCCAGGCAATAGAGAATTTCAGCATGCATATTCACTTGATCAATCCCAATTCCACCGCGTCCATGACCAAACAGGCTCTGGAAAGCGCCTTGCTCGCCAAGCAGAGCCAGACCCGGCTCTCGGCCACCAATCCGCAGGATACGCCGGCCAGTATCGAAGGGTGCGCGGATGAGGCTCTGGCAGTGCCTTCGATGCTTGCGGAAATTCGCAAGCGTGAGACCGAAGGGGTCGATGCCTATGTCATTGCCTGTTTCGACGATCCGGGACTTAACGCCGCGCGCGAAGTGGCGAAGGGTCCGGTGATCGGCATTTGTCAGGCGGCCATCCAGGTCGCAATGACCATCAGCCGTCGCTTTTCCGTCATCACCACATTGCCGCGCTCAGTCGCTCTCATCGAGGATCTGGTTACCGCCTATGGTGCGGAACGTCATTGTCGCAAGGTGCGGGCGATCGATCTGCCTGTTCTGGCTTTGGAAGAGGAGCGCGCACGCGCCGAGCAATTGCTGATTTCTGAGATCGAACGCGCCAGGGATGAGGATGGCGCCGAAGCCATCGTGCTGGGTTGTGCAGGCATGTCATCGCTGTGCGCGCGTCTTAAACGCGCAACCGGTGTTCCAGTCATTGATGGTGTGACGGCAGCAGTCAAAATGGCTGAAGCCCTGGTCGGTGCCGGCTATGCTACTTCAAAGGTCAACAGCTATGACTACCCGCTCAGCAAAGGCCCTGCTGTCACCAAACGGATCGCATAGCTCGAAATCGCCGCCTTATTGTAGACAATTTTGTCCCCTTTACCTTGCCATGATGGTTGACTTTTCCTTCTGCAGCGCGCTTGTTGATGCAGAAGGGGAGGAGGGCTCATGGCAGGGCAGAGGGACGCGTCAACACAGCATATTGTCGAGAAAGTCTGGCTGTCGATCGCCGAGCGGCGCCTGCGCCCCGGCGTCCAGCTCAAGGAAGAGGAAATGGCGACCATTTTCAAGGTTAGCCGTGCCCGTATCCGCCAGGCACTCGCCGCCCTCAAGCGCGAGGGGCTGGTGGATATTCTGCCAAATCGCGGCGCCTTTGTCTGCAAGCCGACCGTCCGAGAAGCCCGCGACGTCTTCTTCGTGCGGCGCACGGTCGAGCGCTGCGTGGTCGAACATCTCTGCCGATCCGCCACACGCGCCGACCTAAAACGGCTCCAGGATCATGTTGCCAAAGAACGACTGGCCAATAGCCGTAGTATCACCACCGACATCATCAAATTATCCGGCGGCTTCCATCTGCTGCTGGCAGAACTCGCGCACTCCAACTTTCTCTCTCCCATGATGCGCGATCTGGTTTCGCGGACCTCGCTGATCACCGCAGTCTATCGCAATACCGACAAGTTCAATTGCGGACCCGATGAACACGCAGAAATTGTCGAAGCGATCGCCAGCCAGCAGCGGGAAAAAGCTGTTCACCTGATGTCTCATCATCTTGATCATGTTGAATCAGAACTTGATCTGCGCGATGGCAATGACCATGCCCATGATCTCAGCGCCTTGCTCGCCTGAGAAGGGTATGGCCTGAACTTCATGCTTAAAGTATCGTTGTGTCCCGCGCGCTTGCCGGCGATCCGCGCCCAGGGCGCCGCGATTTGCTATCTGCCGTCCATAAAACATAGAACCCGGCAACTTTGCGCGCAGCACTGAAAAATCGGCCCCTCGTAAATTTCGGTCGGCAACTCCATACCCCCACACTTTCAGGGAAGACAAGCACCGGCAAATCGAATAGCTTACCGCTCGAACTGTGGACGCGACAGTTCGCGGCGTAGTAACCCTTCATAGCTAGGCTGGCGCCACCAAATTGGCGCTCACTCCTTGACCTTATGGTCGGGGAGCCTGTGGCGTATGCAACAGGTTCTCTGAACCAAAGGCCATAGGGCCGCGCTATGCGGTTACTAACTCCCCGATCACCAGGGATCAATGAGCATGCATTCGCGGGGGCGTACCGCCAATGCTCAGGGAGTAAGGACATGACAGAATCCGTGGAACGACTTTATCGTATAACCCATGATCCAGCCGATGACTGGTCCGGTATCTTCTTCGGCAATGATTTGGAAGCCGAGCGGGCAATACGGATCATGACGGATGGGCTGACACTTTGTAATCGTCGTCTGTCGCTGAGTCTGGAACAGGTCGCCATCGTCCTGCCGAAATCCAGGAGCGCGTTGGTCGACCTGCTCAATGCCGGCCCGCAATCGATCGTGCGGGCGCGTCAGACCCTTGAGACGATTAATCTCAATCTCTGAACGCCGGCGAGGCAATGCACCCCTCACCAGGGTGGGGCAGCAAGAACAGCCCCACCACAGGGCGGCTGCGCGCCAGTTTGAATCGCTTATATTTTCCCCACCGACTTGCGATTGGCAGCGCTCGCCCAACATGGTTCATTACAGAGGCGTCGGGCTTTCCTCGCAGTTTCGCCCTGCGCAGCACTCTGAACTGAGCGACCGCTTTCATTTGGTTTGGAGTGCTTTTAGCAGGGCCGTTGACAGCATGCTTTGTCGATCAACCGGGCCAGAGAGTTTTTGCGTACAGGAGGCAGCTTTGGTCCGTGGCGATGTGGTGGATAGGGAATGGCAGATCATTCAGCAACTGCTTCCCCCCGAGCGGGGCAGACGCTCACGCCCCTCTTATGACAATCGCCGCTACTTCAATGGAATGCTCTATGTGCTCCGCTCAGGCTGCCCCTGGCGCGACATGGACCAACGCTACGGCAAGTGGAATTCGGTTTACGTGCGGTTTCGCCGCTGGGCCGAAGCGGGATTATGGGATGCCCTCCTTGAAACCTGCGTGAAACTCGGTCTGACAGACGACTGGAAACCGATCAAATATAGCAACAGACTGCGGCGGCGGTCCGGTTCCAAAGGCGGATATCTGCGCAAACTGCTGATCAGTCAGGCGGCAATGCTTAGACAACGCTCAATCCCCACGCACTCTATCAGAGATAGCCTTCTCGCTCTGGTCTGAATGGACCAGGCAACTGCGCGCTCCTGCACGAATTGAAAAACACAGCGCCTGCGTAAAATGCGGCCCTCTTGATCTGGAACCTTTTTGCCAGCCGCTCGTTTTGCGCAATATTTCCAATTCATGGTCTTGCAAGCAGGAGCACGGCATGCAACCCAATTCGGGTAACGGCTTGTCAGACCGGTCCCTGGTGGCCCTGGCTGTTCTCAACTTCTTTCTCGCCGATGCCCGCGATGGGCTTGGTCCATTTCTCGACGGATTTCTGGCAACCCAAGGCTGGTCCCCGATGACATTGGGCATCATTGCCACTTTGGGCGGGGTGCTGGGGATGATCGCAACGCCGCTGTTTGGCGCATGGGTGGATGCGTCACATCGTAAGCGCAGCCTGATCATAATCCCGGTCATTCTGGTGACGCTCGCGGCATTGTGGACGCTGGCCAGTCCAGGGAATGCTTCGGTATTTGGCGGACAATCCGCGACCGCTGTCGTTGGCGCGGTCATCGGCCCTGCGCTGATGGGGCTCACATTGGGGCTAGTGGGCGAGGCGCGTTTCTCGCGACAGGTCGCGCGCAACGAATTCTGGAATCACGCTGGCAATGTTGTGTCGCTTGCGGCGATCTATTTCGTGGCAGCCGCCTTTGGAACCAAAGGCATCATCGGACTGATGCTTTTGACCGCTGCCGCAACCATTGTTTCAGTGCTCGCGATAGATCCAAAAAATATCGATCATGATGTCGCCCGCGGTCTTGCCCATGATGACGGCACGCCTGGTCCGTCCGGCCTCACGGTTCTGTTCAGTCGCAAGGGCCTGCTGCTGCTGGCGGGCGTGTTGATGATCTTTCACTTCGGCAATGCACCAATGAGCCGGCTGATCGCCCAGGATTTCTCTATCCAACTCGACACGCCGTTTCGCACCACTGCGGTTATCACCGGTGTTTCCCAGCTTTCCATGATCGCAATGGCTCTTGCTGCGCCCTTTCTCATCCGCCGCTTCTCCCTTGCCACCGTCTTCATCATCGCGCTGCTCGCCTTGCCTATCCGCGGCGCGATTGCTGGCTGGTTCAGTTCCTATCCGGTGATCTTCCCGGTGCAGATCCTCGACGGTATTGGCGCGGGCTTGATTGGCATCGCAACACCGATCGCAGCCGAACAGATCCTGGCAGGCACAGGGCGGTTCAATGTCGGGCTGGCTGCAGTCATGACGGTTCAGGGTATTGGTGCTTCATCCAGCAATGTCGTCGCTGGCTGGCTGACAAATCATGGCGGTTACGGTCTCGCCTATTGGGTTCACGGTGCGGTCGCGCTGTTCGCCCTGGCGCTGTTTGTGATCGGTCGCAGAGAGATCGCCCCGGTTCATCACAGCGATAGCAATCAGTCTGGCGCTCCCGCGGTCGCACCCGGATCGTGACCTGCAACTCTGCCGATGATACAATATCATGCGCGCATCCGATAAGGTCGCCCGCAACCGCGATCGCAGCAGCAAGGCCGGCGCAGGCCTGCACACAACCACCCTCATGCGCTTGTGATCCTTCCGCCTGTCGCTGCAACTTTGACTTGGATCCGAGTGCGATCACCAAGCATGGTAGCAAAGTTGCTGATCCACAATCAGTATAGACAGTTTCATCTGTATAATTTCGATAAGAAGGCCGCCATTGAGATTCCTTAATTATATTTAATAAAACATCTATCGCATAAAAAGTGCTTATATTGTAGTCACTTGAAATATAACCCGATTGCACCAAAATGAATACGATCCAAATCATTGATTTCGATCAAGGGTTATCAAGATCTGATAATTTATATTACAAAACAAGCCTGCTCATGGCCAATAGTGCCGTGGCATTGACGATAACCCGATTGAGAACGACCGACTGGCTCATTCAAGCCACAGTTGTTTGGCGCCGGCATTCCGCTTATATCCTCTCTGGGCGCTGCATATTTCAATCGTTTGGCCTCTCGTTCTTAAAGAGAGCCAAATAAGGCAAAGTGTGCATCGATGAAACATCTAGTCGAAAACGCCGTCGAGACGGCAGCTTTTCCTGATCGCGGGGAAAAATTCCCAATTCTGGGCAAGGACACCTCCCTTTTTGTTACCAGGGAAGTCAAAACCATCCGCAGCAGCCAGAGACACGGCTGGCAGGATCTTTTTGCAGCCCATACGCTCGAACATCCCCATGAATGTCTGCATCATTCGGTGCCATTTTTCTGGCTGAGCATGGGTTTGCGCGACACAGAAGTCCATCGCAGCATTGGCGGCCGTGGCGAGCTCGCCGTGCTTCCAGCCTATTCGATCAGCATGGCCGAACCGCTCACTGCGGTTGATTGCCTGATCGGCAACCCCACCGAGGCGGTTCATGTCTTTCTAAGGCCAGAACTTCTGCAGGAGACTGCCTATGAGCTTTTTGAGATAGAGCCTGATCGTGTCTCGCTGCTTCCGGTATTCGGACGCACCAGCACCAGTCTGAGCTGGTTGTTGCGCGCCATCAAGCAATCACTGGCGGAGCCGGCTAATCTTTCCCAATTGAAGATAGACTATCTTGCACGTGCGCTCTGTGCCGACCTGCTGGCGAAATATTCGATTGTCTCGCCCGCAGCAATCAAGCCCGAGCAATATGGCGGCCTCACGTCAAGACAGCTGCGGCGGATCGATGACTATATCACCGAACATCTCAGCCGCGATATTCACATCGGCGAGCTGGCATCGCTGTCCGGCATGGGACGGACGAGCTTTCATCAACGTTTCAAGGCGGCGATGCATATCACTCCGCATCAATACCTCATGCGCGTGCGGGTTCAAAAAGCCAAAGAGATGCTCGGCAGTTCAGTCCTGCCGCTTGCTGAAATAGGCTTCGCCTGCGGTTTTTCGGACCAGGCGCATTTCGCGACGCTTTTCAAGCGGATCGCAGGCACCACACCCGCTTCGTTCCGGCGCAGCGTTGCCTGAACCAGGAAGGCCGCTCAGCGGCCTTTCCATTTCGGAATTTTCTCATTTGCTGCGCTGTCAGGCTCTCACGCCCGGCGCCTCGTCAGGCGCAGTTGCAAATCTATTCAGACAGAGCATTCATCCTCCCCATTTCGTTCAAACATTGGGTGGACTTTATCCTCTGGAAAGATCGTCACACTAATATTTTGCCGCAATGAGAATGTTTGCTCAATTCGCGGTCTTTTATAAAAACCACTGAAGTTTTACGCAATTCTCCTGCATCCAGATTGAATACATAGCGGCAGAAATCAAAAAGCAGATTGCCGCACGCATCGCTTTTTATGCCAATGATCTGACAGGACTGGGGCCCGCCTGCAATTGATTGTAAGCGAGTGCGGTCTTGTTTGGTCTTCTGCATGATCGCAGACATGCCGTGTTTGAGGCAGGTTCTGTGGGCGACGGCGGCTTTCCACCAAGGATGGCCCTTATGTTGTCTCTAAAGCATTGCATTGAATTTTCCGGTTTAAACCGCCACCGGCTGGCATGCCTGTTGGGCGTTTCATCACTGGCGATAGGCCTCGTTCTGGCGCCGGCCAATGCCCAGCAGATCCGAGTTGAATCCGGTCAGGAAAGCGTGATCGACAACGGGGAAGCCCGAGCGCATACAACCGGTGCCGCGGGTCAGCTTGATGCCGCAGCGGTCTGGGTCACCAATGGAACACTCACCATCACCAATTCCGATGTCGATTTCCTCAGTGAAGGTCGTGCGGCGGAAGCCTTGCGGGTGGAAAGCTACAGTTCTTCTGCGCCCAGCGTCGTGCGGATCGTTGGCGCGTCCGGCAAGACCGCACGGCTGGTGTCAACCGGCCTTGCAGGCAATGTCATCAATCTGTCCGGCGATCGCTCGTCGCTTTATCTCGAGAATGTCGAAATCATTGGAACCGGTGCTGGCCGCCGTGGCATTCTGACGATGGGCGAAAGCCAGCTTTCGCTGATCGGCAGCAGCATTGTTGCAGATGATATCGGCATTTCGATGCAGGGAAAATACGGGTCGACCGCTGCGTCGACGTCGGTGGAGAACACCAGCATCACCAGCTTTAATGGTGCCGGAATTTCTGCCATGAGTGGACAGCTTATCGCCAATCATTTCGATATACGCACAGGCTTCAACCCGCTCACCAACGCAACGACCACCAGTCGTGGCGCCTATGGAATCAACGCCAATTCAAACAGCAATGTTATCTTAAACAACGGTCGGATCGAAACCTTTGGCGATTACGGCAACGGCATCTTTGCAGCCAATGACTCAAGTGATACAAGTCAGGTCAGATTGCAGGTGGATAATGTTGATATCATTACCCATGGCATCAACGCGACCGGGATCGAGAACATCCATGTTCGCTCTGTCGTCAATGGCGGATCTATCCACACCTATGGACTGGGTGGTCATGGTGTGGGTTCGAGCAATGGCGGCGTTGCCGCTTGGGCACCTGCGCATGTCACACTCACCGGCACGAGAATTACCACCGAAGGTGAGAGCGCCTACGGCCTTGTCGCGACCACCAAATCGACAATTGACGGGCGCGGATTGATCATTTCGACCAGTGGCGAAAGTGCGATCGGAGCCCGCAGCCATGGTACGGGCATGGTGGCCCTTTCTCAAGGCACCACGATAACGACCACAGGTGACTATGCCCATGGCGCTGCTGTCACTTTCGGCTCGCAGATGGATATCTCTGACACCACCATTGAGACAACAGGTCAGAATGCGGCCGGTATCTATCTCGTCGGTTACAACACACCTGAAAATGTCACGCCGGTCACCAAGCACGTCAATCGCGTGAACGTCGCAGGCTCCGCAATCACAGCGGCGAAAGGGCCGGCCTTGCGGGTGGGTGGTGGTGCCACAAGCACGTTTAATCTCCATAACAGTCACGTGCGCGGCACAGGCGACGAGGCGCTGCTGTTTTCGAGTGCGGATTATATCTATGATGATGGCACCAATGTCATTCCAATGCCGGTCGGTACCGCAAGCGTGAATGCGCAAGGCTCGTTGCTGGAAGGCGATATTGTCGCCGGCAGCGGAATCGTCGATTTCAATCTGCGCGATAAGAGCCTGCTCAAAGGCGCAGCACGGGTGAGCGACACCGGTGGTATTCTTGATAGTTTGGTGATTGACGGCACCAGTGGTTGGGAGATCACCGGCGCCTCGACCTTGAACGATCTCGAAAGTGCTGGCACGATTTCATTTGCCGCCCCCGGTTCGGCAGGTTTCAAGACCCTGACTGTCAAGGGTGACTTCACCTCGACTGACAGCCTGTTTGTGCTCAACAGCAAGCTTGGCGATGATGGCTCGGAAACCGATCGGCTGATCTTTGAAGGCAATGTCAGCGGCACAAGTTCCGTCAGTGTCAACAATGCCGGAGGCCTTGGAGCGCTGACCGTCGGCGATGGCATCATGATTGTGGATGCCGCAAAGGCCAGCAATGACGCCTTTGTCCAGCAGGGGCGCATCGCAGCCGGCGCTTATGATTACACGCTTTTTGCCGAGGACCGCTCCGGCAACTTTGACGGTAAATGGTATCTTCGCTCGAGCTACAATCCCGGTCCAAATCCGGATCCAGACCCAGATCCAAACCCGGAACCAGACCCAAATCCTGGCCCCGATCCCAAGCCGGAGCCTGAATTGCCCAATTATCGGCCTGAAGTTCCGCTCGATATGGTTGCACCTGTTCTGGCGAACCGTTTTGGACTGGCGATGCTCGGCACCTATCACGACAGGCGTGACACGCTTGATCCCAAGCTTTCAGCCTTCTGGTTGCGCGGTTTTGGCGAACACGGTCACGCGGGATCAGCCTCCGGTAATGCGCAGGGCTATCTCAATGATTTTTATAGGGATGGGCCGTCCTATGACTTCACCCTGGGTGGGTTTCAGGCGGGAATTGACCTTTTTCGCCGTGAACAGGAAAACGGATCGCGCGATCTGGCGGGCCTGTTTATCGGGGCGGGACGGGCTGAAGCCAATGTCGATCGGGTCTATGGCGGCAATGCCGGTCAACTGACGATGAACGGCTATAGCTTTGGTGGTTACTGGACGCATCTCGACCAGGCAGGTTTTTATACGGATGCCGTCATCCAGGGTACCCGCTATGACCGGATTGAAAGCAGTTCTGCCGACCAGATTGCCATGCGCACAGCAGGCTGGGGCTTCATATCTTCGCTCGAAGGCGGCTATCGTCATGGGCTGGGCAATGGCTGGACGGTCGAACCGCAGGCGCAACTGATTTATCAGCACCTCTCGCTCGACAACACCTCAGACCGGTTTGGAAGGATCGCATTTTCCGACACCGACACGGTCTATGGCCGGGTCGGAGCGAAGATTGGCCGCCAATGGCAGGCCGAAAGCGGGCGTCGCTATGCGGCATGGGCACGGGTAAATCTCTGGCACACCATGGGTGGGGAGGCGAAGACCAGTTTCTCCAATCTCCAAGCTGAAAACCGCGTCTCGCTCGCAAGTGATGCGCAAGGCAGCTGGGGGCAATTCGGACTCGGTTTCTCCGGTCAATTGACCGAAACAGTCTCACTGTTTGCCAGCGGCGATTACAGCCACAGCCTTGGACATAACGGGGTCAAGAACGACAGTCTGGCCGGTCGTGTCGGTCTGAAGATGAAGTGGTAAATCCACCTATTCCTGCATTCAGCAGCGCCCCCGCAAGGGATGCAGGGATCGTCTCCTTCGCGCAAAATGCGAAGGAGACGCCTTTTTGAGGATCATATTTGTGAACCGGTTCAGAAAAACACTGATCATCATTGGGACAGGGCTTGCTTTGACTGTGTCGGCGCAGGTGGGGTTACTGTTTGCGGCAGGGCTACCGCGCGGGGAAATCGCAATCGTTTCGGGTATTCTGCCCCTCTCCTGCGCAGCTGCAGCGTGGCTGTGGTTTGCGGATGATGTTTCATTCAGACGCAAATTGTCGGCGGCGCTGAAGAACCGTGAACTTGAAGTCCATTACCAGCCATTTGTAAGGTTGCGTGATCACAGAATCATGGGCGCAGAGGCTTTGCTGCGCTGGCCAGGCTGCCAAACCGGTATTGAACGGCTCGTCGCGCGGGCTGAGGAAACCGGCATGATTGCGGCGCTCACCGATTATGTGATTGCGCGCGTTGCCGATGACTGGCCGTCTTTTCAGACAGTGGACCGTGATTTTCGAATTAGTATCAATATCGCTGCACCGGATCTTGTGACTGGCACGCTTTGCGATCGATTGAAACGGCTTGCTTCAAACATCCCTGCCCAAGCGCTGGCATTTGAAATAACCGAAAGGCAGTCCGCACCACTCGAAGAGATCGCGTTCCATCTCTCCGAGTTGCGGAACCAGGGTTACCAA
Organism: Ochrobactrum sp. AN78; assembly: GCF_029909885.1. NCBI lineage: Bacteria > Pseudomonadati > Pseudomonadota > Alphaproteobacteria > Hyphomicrobiales > Brucellaceae > Ochrobactrum > Ochrobactrum sp. AN78. The sequence goes on along the minus strand of NZ_JASAMU010000013.1, from coordinate 107,999 downwards.
GTCTATGTCGACGATTTCGGCGCTGGCTTTTCCAGCATGACGCGCTTGCGCCACCTGTCGGTCGACGGCTGTAAACTTGATGCATCATTTCTTAAAATGCATGCGGCCGCCGCTGCGATCAGCGCAATACAGATATTTGCTCATGCAAGTGGGGTCGAACTGGTCGTTGAAGGCGTGGAAACCGCAGCACAGGCAAGCACGCTGGCAAATCTCAATCCTGACTTGATTGTGCAGGGTTGGTTGTTTGGGCGAGCGGCAAAAAAGTCGGAGCTGATCGAACGGCTAAGGAAGCAGCAGCGCACCCCATTGGGCGCCCCTTCAATAATCCGATCTGTCAGCAGCAGAGCATAATCGTGCCTTAAAACTGCGCCTCTTCACGCTCAGTTCCCGCGAACCTTCTTTTGCGCCTCGCGGGGGGTCATTCCGAATTGGCGGCGAAACGCTGTGGCGAAATTTTCTGGCCGCGTATAGCCCGCCAGCAAACTTGCGCGCGAAACCGGCATATCTCCTGACACAAGAGCACGATAGGCGTTGTCGAGCCGAGAGCTGCGGATATAATCGAAAACGCTTGCACCCTCGGAAAGTTTAAACAGCCGTTGCAGGCCGCTTGAATTGATGCCGGCTGCGCGCGCGATTGCCGGCAGATTGAGCGGTTCTGCAAGGTTCTCGGCAATGAAGTCTTTTGCGCGCACAAGTCGTAACCGGTCAAGCCGGTTCAAATCAGCTGTCGGCGGCACCTGTGGTGCAGTCCGGGTAATCGCGCAAAGTGCCTCTGCCACAATTTCAACCGCACGGCTCTCAAAAAACAGCTTGCGCAGCGCCGGCGTGAATTGCGGCGGCATGACAATCTGCTGCAACAGTTCCAGCGTCCGCGGGGTTACTGCCCAGCGATGACTGGCAAGATGATCACGCAATAGATCGGGCGTCCCGGTTTCAGAGGCGGTTTGAAATCCGTCGATATCGAGCCATTCCGGTGTTGCCGAAACCACCAGATGCCGCAAGCGCTGGCCGCCAGGCGACCTGCGCTGAAAACTCTCTGCGCGGGCATTCATGATCGCCGTGCCCTTGAGAGCCTGAGCGTTTCCTTCAAAATGGAAAGGCCTTTCGCCCATTTTCATATCGACTGCGCCGTCGAGAAAAAAGATGCAGGACAGACCGGCCGGCAAATGCGAGGAGGCCGTAAATGCCCGTTCCTCCGATGCGTCGCTCACATGCAAGAAAAGACCCGGTCGCAATTCTTCGTGAATGAATTTTCCCTCGATCAATGTGTCTTCCGGTGAAAGCCGGTCGTCCGGACTTTCCAATGTCACGCCATCTCGCTGCAGAAAATCACGAACCAGCAGCTTTTTATGGCTGACGTCAACGGATGGTGCCGGACGTGCGTGTTGCGGCGATGTCATCAGAAAAAACCCTTCAATGCCATTGCCCCACCCGATGATGCAACCAGCCTGACGCTGTCGTAACCGTCCACGGCGCCTTGTTCGAACGCAGCCTCACGTTTTTTGCGGCTGACAAAGGTTTTTCTGCCTTTGCCAAAGCTTGGCAACTTGCGCGCAGCCGTGTGCTTTCTCTATTCGTAGCTTAATATGATTTTAAAGGTCAAGTTTAATCGGTTGTGTTTTCAACCGAGCTATGTGCGGCCTTGACCAAGCATCAGGATGAGGTTTTCGTGACACAGTGGATTGCTGCCTATCATACCGTCAAAAAGGCCCCGAAATGGCATCGCGCCGGACTGTCGCCGCTTCTGATGCTCTCGACAGCCGTCGCAATGATGGCAACTCATCCCGCCCTCTCGCAACATCAGGAGGAAACTCCGACGGTGCTCGGAACGATCACCGTTGACGCGCAAGCCGACAGTCCGACAGGCCCCGATCATTCAATCGTCGCCAAGAAAAGCCGCGCCGCATCGAAAACCAGCACCTCTCTGCTGGAAACACCGCAAGCTGTAAATGTCGTAACCCGGCAGCAGATGGATGCACAGAGCGCGGACAGCGTGCCTCAGGCGCTCCGCTATACGCCCGGCATCCTTTCGGAAGCCAATGGCTATGACATCCGCTACGACTGGCTCAATATTCGCGGCTTCAGCACCTATGGCACCATCTGGATGGATGGGCTGGCGCTTCCGGGTGACCCAAGCAGCTACGCGACGCCCAGCGTCAATCCCTATGCGCTCGAACGGATCGAGGTTATCAAAGGACCGGCATCTGTTCTATATGGACGGACGATGCCCGGTGGACTTGTCAACTATGTCAGCAAACGCCCTCAGCAAACAGCCAGAAATGAAGTCGTGATCGGGACATCAGCCTTTGGCGGTGTGCAGACATCGGTTGATTCAACCGGGCCAGTCACCAAAGACGGCGACTTTCTTTATCGCTTTGTCGGCCAGTGGCGCAACATGCACACCCAGATCGATCAGGAACGGGATCGATCATTCATGCTGGCGCCGAGTTTGACATGGAGCCCTTCAACCGATACCTCGCTCACCCTGAGCGGCTATTACCAGCGTGATCGCGCAATTTTCAATCCTCGCTTTTACCCAGCGATCGGGACATTGCTCAACAACCCCAACGGACAAATCCCTCGCGATCTTTATCTTGGTGATCCAGAAGCCAATCAATTCAACCGCGATTTCTATACGCTCGGCTATGAATTCTCGCATCAGTTCAACGACAGCTGGAGCATCCGACAGAACCTGCGCTACAGTCGATCGAGCCAGGACATGTTTCTTGTGCTCGTCAATCCCGCTTTTGCCTACCAGCCCGACGGTCACACGCTCAATCGCGCTTCAGGTGCCTCTGAAGATACACTCAGCTCATTTAGCGTTGATACACAGGCGGAGGCTCGGTTTGAGACGGGGCGCCTGGACCATACTTTGCTGTTCGGTTTGGAATATATCAATGCCAGCTCTGATCGCAATTTCGGCAATGCAACGGCAGGCGTACCGCCGCTCGATTATCTTGATCCGCATTATGGCGGCGTTTCCATTGCCTATCCCGCCTACACAGCGTCTGCCTTGCAGAAGCAGCGTCAGCTCGGTGTGTATCTACAGGATCAGATCCGCTACGATCGGCTGATTGCCACTTTGGGCTTGCGTTATGATCGGTCGGACATTTCCACCTATAACAGGCGTGCAAAACCCGAACAGGCCTTTGTCGAGAATGAGGAAGGCCAGGTCTCGGGCCGGGCGGGCCTCAGCTATCTCTTGGACAATGGTCTTGCGCCCTATCTGAGCTATTCCACCACCTTCACGCCTTTACTGGGAGTGGATGCGTTCGAAACGCCCTATAAGGCCCAACAGGCAGGGCAATTCGAAGTGGGGATCAAGTATGAACCGGTTGCGCGCAACGCCATGGTGTCAATATCGCTGTTTAATCTTGATATCAAAAATGCGCTGACGCCCTATCTGACGAGCGGGATTCAGACAGGCTATATCCAGTCCGGGCGGCAACGGGTCCGCGGCGTGGAACTTGAAGGGAAGATGGAACTGAGCCAGCAAATCGACCTTCTGGGTTCCTATGCCTATTCGCATTCCGAAATACGCGAATCCAACCTGGCCGTCGAACGAGGGCGCGAAATCCTGCGACTGCCAGAACATCAGGCAAGCATCTGGGTCCGCTACAGGCCGGTCTTTATTCCCGGCCTCTCGCTTAATGCCGGCATTCGCGGCTGGTCTTCCTATCAAACCGATAGCAAGTATCTTGAAAAACTCCGCATACCCGGACAAACTCTGGTCGATCTTGGCGCCGAAGTTGATTTTGGCGCCGTCAGGCAGGGGCTCGACGGCATGACGCTGCGGGTAAACGCCACCAATCTGTTTGACAGAAAATATGTGTCCCATTGTCTCAACGACACGGGTGGAAGCTGTAACTATGGAGCAGGCCGGGCGATCAATGCCAGCCTGAAATATAGCTGGTGAAGACGCTCTGTGCCCTGGAGGCATGCCGCCGGCTCTTCACCAAGCTGGGGCTGGCCTTCGCAAGCTTCGCTTTGCTTCTGTCTGGGCCTGCTTTCGCTGAGATAATCCTCACCGATGCTGCTGGCCGCCACGTGCGGCTGGAAGCCCCGGCAAAACGCATCGTCACCAATGAAAGCCTGCTGCTGCTCTCACTGGCGCTGATCGATCCCGATCCCGTCTCGCGGATCGCCGGCTGGGCCAACCCGCAACGGATCGACCCAGGCATGTTTGCGGCGTTTCGCGCAAAGTTCCCCGCCATTGACGCCATCCCGACGGTCGGCGCGCTGCAGCCCGCGCAGACATCTGTCGAGAGCATTCTGAGCGCCAGGCCGGATCTGTTGGTTATCCATCAGTGGCAACCGGGCTGGCAGGAGATCGTCGATCTGCTTACATCCGCAGCTATTCCCGTCATCTTCCTTGATGGTCCTGTGAATGACAAACGCTTACCACAGGACGCCACAGCGTTTTCCATCGAACTGCTGGGCAAGGCGATTGGTCGTGATGCTCCGGCGGCGGACTACGCAAAATTCGTGCGCGATCACTATGAAGCGATTACCGGGCCATTACAAAATGCCACCACACGACCCAGGGTTTTGGTGGATGGATTTGCCAGTTCGAACTGCTGTTCCACGCCGGGCCGCGATAATCGCATGACGCAAAACATCGCCCTTGCCGGCGGGATCAGCATTGGAGCCAGTGCCGTTCCCGGCTATGAAGGCAGATTGAACCCGGAATATGTGTTGGAAGCGGATCCCGCAGTTTACATAGCGACCGGCGTGCCGCAAATATCGTCGCAAGCCAGTCTGGTAATTGGCGGCGGTGTCTCAAAAGATGCGGCGCGCAGTGCGCTCAAAACGATTGTCGATACCACAATCCGGCGGGATCTGAATGCAGTCGCGGAAAAGCGCGTCTATGGGATCTCCCATCAAATGTCGATCTCCGCGTTGAATGTGGTGATTTTCGAGTGTTTCGCCAAATGGATTCACCCCGAACTCTTTGCAGGCATTGATCCGGACAAGACCCTGGCTGAGATCAACAAGCGTTTCCTCGCGGTAGAGCTCGACGGAACCTTTTATATCTCCTTGTCTGAAGAGCCCTGATTGCCACTGGCAAAAACCACAGGCGCTAAAATCGGTCGCGATTTCTAAGTGCAGTTTCGGTCCTACCAAAAGCGCCAGGAGCGTTCTGTGTCACCTCTATTCCCCGTAGCGCTCTTCTGCGACACGCATCGCAGATCATTATCGCGCGATCCCGGGTCGGGTCGCGCGCTGCCCTCCAGGGTTTGTTTTACATCGTCGCAGCTTTTGTTGCCAGCAGCTTGGTCTGAGGATCTGACGCTGAAATAGCCTGCATCGTCTCGACAATGCATATCTGTCACAGCTTTCTTGCATTCAAAACCATTTACAAACCTTGATGGTCATTGGCGGAGGTGTGAGCACTCTGGAACAATATGGAGCGTGTTCAGTTACCATATTGAGACAACATAAGGAGCTCCGATGTTTAAAAAATCCTGGATTGCGGCTTTAAGTTTTGCTGTTGCGGCAACCTCATTCACGCCGGTCGTCGCCTCGCCCCTTCATCCAACCTCGGATGCAGCTTTCAATTCTAAACAGATTCAGCAGGTTCAGCACAAAAGAATTATCGATCAACGCGGTAACAATTGGAAACGCTCGCATCGCGACGGATGGCACAATGGTCATCGTGGATATCGCGATCATCGTCGTGGCTATAAGCGACATTCCGATGGCTGGTGGTATCCCCTGGCGGCTTTTGGAGCGGGTGCAGTCGTTGGAGGCGCGTTGAACAATCAGCGGCCAGCGGTTCGCGGTTACAACAACCGTCATTATCAGTGGTGTTCTTCGCGCTACCGCACGTATCGTGCGTCCGATAATACCTATGTCCCAAGCGTCGGTCGTCGTGCCGTCTGCAACTCACCCTATAGCTAAGCGCTGCTGCGATGACACATTGCTCCACGACAAATCGTCGTGGGGCATTCCTACCAAACGTAGGGCTTATCGACATATAAGCCTCATCCCATTCACCGGAAATATTGTGCCGTCGCGTTACGAAACAGCCGGTGCCCCGGGCGGGTTTGGGCAGGGTGGGGCGGGTACGGTTCAACAGCGCGCTCGACTTTCGCTCTGAGATCGGTTTTTTCATGCACCATGAATCAATGCCGGTCACGACTGTCTCGCGAGCCACGCCCCCCCGGTGGTTGGTGTCATTTACCGACAAGATCAGCGATCTAGGTCGCGCTCATGAAATCGGTGTAAGCTTCAACAAACATCACGGTGGGTGCCGCTCCCTCAACCTCTAAGGGCGGTTCGAGCTGCATCCTTGGCACTCTCTATCTTTGGGCTGCATCATTGCTTAATCTGGTTCAAATGCAAAGGTAAGACGGGCTGAATTCGGCGCGCATAGTTATCATTTGCGCGCAGCTCGCGAAGGTGGAAAGCAACAAACAAGCGGCTTGCGCAGCTGATTGAAGTTCTGGTGATTGAGAAGAAAAAAGGGGGCACTCTGGCAAGCTGTCATTGCTTGGAGGCAGGGCTCACCAGAGTGCAGCGCTTACAAAATGAATAAAAGCAAGCGTTGAATGCTTAAACCATATTCACTCTTAACCAACAATCGTAAGAGTGTGGGAGGAATATTAGGTCTAACTGCGGCCTGCGATTGCACGAAACCATCTGTTGCTTAAGGGGCAGCCTTGGATTGAAAGACGCCAGGGTCTGCGCAGATTGATTGCGTGGCCGGAATTGGCCCCGATGCTCCCATTAAGCACCGGGACCTATGCGCCTCCGCATCGCCACAAGAGGCAGCATTCGAGCAGTTCATGGCTGACTCATCTTTCCAGGAAGACGCAAAAGCCAGGATGAACTCCGGAGAAATGCTGGGCTGTTGGCAACCTGCACTTAGAGAAATTTAAGTGCAAATCGCTAATTGTTGGGGGATCACAGAGTGACCGCAAATGAGACGAGGTCACGCGCAAAGGTCAGAGCATCGTCAGTCGCCTCGAGTGGGTCGAGCAGTGGTCGCAGCGTCACTGCGTGGTTTGCTGGTGATGCTCCAACAGATAGGGCTGCAATTGTCGAATGATCCTCAAAGCCGATGCTTTTATCGCAATGCTCACCTGTCCCTTGGGCAGTTCTGCTGCTTCTTAAACTCCATTGTGTATCCCAGCCGAAACAGCACCAAACCGACATAGCGGATTGAAGGATTTGTACCTTCCATGAAAAGCTGACTGACGCGGGATCTCGATACACCGAGAACATCGGCCAGATCGGATTGGGACATTTCATTGTCTTTAAGAGCGGTCTTGAGAACCTCCTGGAATGCAATAACGTAATCTTCTGAAATGTATCTTTCGACGTCATCCCATCGCCGCATAATTCTTTTCATCTGTGCCTCCAGTAGACTGTTTGAAATAGCTGATAAAACGCGAGAAGGTCGCATTGAAACCCACTGGCGAAACCCACTGGCGAAACCCACGGGCGAAAACCCACTCGCGTCTCGATCAAATGCTTGCAGGGCCGGCGGGGAGATAAACCGCAAAAACCCCACCACGCTCAACGAAAAAAGGTAACCTGTCATTTCGCGGACGCGCTTGTGCATTGCAACAGCGAACAGTTTGAAGACCGCAGCGTTGCTGATTCTTAAGCTGCGGGTCTGGCCAGTTGAGGTGAATATACCATGTCCCGCATGACGCCACCCTGGAAATTGATCATGGTTTCTGCCAATCCATTTCCGCATAGGGCAATGGCTGTCCCTCAATAGTATGGAGGCGCCCCCCAGACATCGCTCCGGCCTCGGCAATGCGTCCGATGCTCAGACTATGCTCTTTTGTTTCACAAGGACCTCGTATCCACCCGCATGACCCGGAAACCTCCGCACTTATTCTTGTGTGAGACCATGATGCGGCATGGGTATGCTCCTTTCGTGATCGAAACCCCTTCAAGTTGTGGGGGGCTCAACAGATAGAAATGGGTCGCCATGACTCTGGATAGAGCTTTTCACCGCGTTCACCTATCAGGCGACAGCCGAGGCGATGCAACAGGGTGCGTCCGGGGACCTTTCATCTTTTATGGAGAATTGGATGCGAAAGTCTGTTGTGCTATTCGTGTCAGCGGTGGGGGTCGTGCTCACGTTCATCGTCGCGCCGCCTTATTCCTACGCTGCGAGCTTGCAGAGCAAAAGGGAACAATCGGCGCCTGCGACCAGCCAATATGTCGAAAGGGTCACAGCTCGGTTTTTGCACCTCAACACCGCGTTGCTGCAATCCCAACACCGCGCACCGATGCGCCCGGTTGATGTCGAAGATAGGCTTGGTCCAAGAAAAGATGAACGGTCGCTCATATGTTTCATCCTACAGGATGCGTAAAGCACGCGCATTATAAGATGACACAGCCTGGACGGGGAACGACCCAATCACGGCGGCGGTCCCGGACCTATGGTGAAGGTCTCGCCAAACAGCCTTTTGCACCCGAGCAACTCATTGCAAATAAAGGCGTCCGCGACCGTCAGTTCCCCTTCTTGCCCTGATCATGGTGCCACTTGATAGCGAGGAACATGCCCGTCCCTAGAACGACGAGCTTGAACGTAACAAAAACTATGATGAACCAATCCATCGCAACAGTCTCCGCCTGCAGTTTGTCGTGAGGAGCTTCTTACAGCATATCAGAGGCTTTATTAACAGCTTCAAATGTTTGCGACGCCATCGTTCCCGCGTAATAAGCGTTTTTCGCATGGCAACGGCAGGTTGCTGCGCTTACCACCGATACGAGAGTTGCATTGATGCAGCCAATGAAAGCCCCGTTCGGCCCGAGGCTTTCATTGGTGGTGGTTACTGACGGCCCCTGTTGTGGTTTCTTTGATATTTCATCTCTTTCCAAGTGAGCATTGTCACGACATAGCTCAGAGCCGTGATGATTGTTCCTTCAATGAACAGAAAATAGAGCATGCCCCCCTCCTAGGCTTGAACTCTTCCGCCGCCGGATTTTTTTCCGCTCATCCAGGGGATCGCGACTTCTGGCTTTTCCAGTATCCCGCGCTTCTTGGCGAAACCACGAATGGCGCTCTCCGCTGCCTCGACTGGTTTGATCCCGTCGTGCGCATCGCAGCACGCTTTCCAAGCTGTCTCGTAAATGAAGTCGCGGTCATATTCGGGCCATTCGTACAGAAAATCAAAGGCATCTGCGATGCTGGCAATCTCGCGGATAAGGAAAGGGCCGTCCTTCACGAAGACAGGACTGTCAAACAAACGGTCGCTCATCGAAACCTCCATTTGATCGAACGCATTGTGTCGGAATGACGGTATCGATTTAGTGATGAGTTTTACAGTTTCAAGATCTGATTTCATCAAAATCGCACGCCGATGAAATGCACAGAATTGCAGGATTTGGCGTGAGATGATCGACACGTCATTGGATGAACTGTGAAGAATGTAAGCGCCCAGCGTGCTCGACCCCAAAGCTTTGTGCGGCCTCCATATTTCTCCCTTTGAATCAGAGGGGACTGGCCGTGCGTCTTCCTGGCGCCAACCAAAAGACATCATAACAGATGCTTCGGCCTCCCAACGGGATAAGCCCCGACAAGTGGGATCAGATCGGGACCTTGCGCTTGGCAGTATTTGGCAGATCATCCTCGCGCCCGCTCAGATCTCACAACCGCAGGCAAAGACAATCGAGTGGGTCCATGTGCGGGTTAACGACTACATCGTCCAGCCATAGAGCGCCAATGCGGCACCACCCACCGCACCAATCACTGACCAGCCCACCATGCTAATCCCCATAAAGCTGTGATGGGTCTCATACGAAATCCTTTTGAAAACAGACGCCAGTGCCACATTCGCGCCAGCACCGACGATAAGCCCTATTCCATTTGCGCTGTAGGCGGCGGGATGAAGAGCCATGCTTTGCATAAGGACCGGTCGCAACAGGAAAGTTCCACCGAGCATGCCTGCAATCAGCACAAAAACCGAGAGCATCCCGAAGCCGGACCATCTGATGAGCATTGTATAGATTTCCTTACTCTGGGGAAGATCGCTCGTTCATGGCCCTGGTGATCGCTATCGACAAGTCCGTCTTAAGGGAAATCCCAGGAAAAAAATCAGACCATTCACAATCCTGGTATCGAGGAAACTGTCTGAACAGATCAGAACGATGTCTGGTGGTTGATTGAAGCAGGCTGAAAACGCGAAGCCTTGCCTTGCGAACACCGCCGTTTGCTGCTTTCCACCTATCTTGACGGTACAGACGCCAAGAAGGCGGTGAGACAAGACCGTTGACGCCTGCTTGAGTTCAGCAGCCATTGCAACCCTCGGCGCGACTTCAGTTTGTCAAAATTTGCAACAATGTGGCCGAATTCCTGGCGATGATATCGCCAAAAACCGGACCGATGCCGCGTGGCCCGTCATACGGCTCACCCGCAAAGCCATGCGAATGCAGGTGGTGATAAAAGCGAGCCAACACCGCTAGAATGCCCTGGATCAAAAGGACAGCCGCAAAAGCGATACCACCATTTATTGGTAGGGACGGAACCAAAGGATCACTTAAGCCGGCTTGCCCGACGAAGATCGGGGATCCGCAGATCGACCCTCGATGAATAACGCAAAGGGCTGTCGGGGGCCGCCCTTTGGTGCCCATTCATTCACCGATACCTGTCGAGCCTCCGATAGGGATGCCGATGATCGATAGAACCAGGTTTCGCCAAACAGCTGGGAATAGTCGAGGGATGGAAACCGGAAATCGGGTTGCGATCGCAGGCTATACACAAAGCATTGGCCCGATGTGACCCAGTTCAACAGCGTGACCAGGTCAGACGCCAGGCAAGGGTGGCCATCCAGAAGAACAATGGAAAGGCTGTGTGAATTTAGCTTAAGCGGCAGCTGGAGAACCAGTATGATCCGGTGATCGCGTGTTCCCTGCAAAAGGCTTTCGCTTCGGCTTCGGCAGCAAGCCTTCACGTTGCGCTTTCTTCTTCGCTTCTTTTCGAGCCCGGGCTATAGCAGCTTCCTTTTCGCGTATGCGTTTTTCGGAAGGCTTTTCAAATGCACGGCGGGCTTTCATTTCACGGAAAACACCTTCACGCTGCAGCTTCTTTTTCAGAACGCGTAAGGCCTGATCGATGTTGTTATCTCGGACAAGAACTTGCACAATAGCTCCTAGGTTGTGGCTTACAATAATGAATCTCGAGCGACCCTGGCCGCTCTTAAACGATCGGTTTTTACCGAGACCGCTGTCTTTTCTTCATTCACAATGGCCTTGGCTGTGCGATCTGTTCGTGACTTCAGCATTTCGGGGCGCATAGTAAGCGGCTTGAAAAGCGTATCTTTCGTGTATTCTCTTCTCACAGCATAACCCTCCATGTGAAAATAAAACCAGCAGCGAGCGGGCTGTGCTCTTAACCGCCCACAGCAACGGAGTTTTTAAAACTGTAAATGGTGTGGTCGATCCCAGGATGACAGCAGTTCAAATCATCCACTGCGTTCGATCAGCAGGTTAAAAAAAGGGCCGAGCGTGCACTCGACCCTTTAAAAGTAAACTTCTTTCGGCAGTGCCAGTACATCCGTGGTCAAAGGAAAGAAGAGAACCTACTTAAGCAGCTTGCAGATTGCAGGCCGACATCTTGCCTGATTTCATGTCGCGCTCCAGATCGTAGCCGATCTTCTGACCTTCGACAATTTCGCGCATTCCTGCACGCTCAACTGCGGAGATATGAACAAAGGCGTCAGCGCCGCCATTGTCAGGCTGAATGAAGCCGAAGCCTTTTGTTGAATTAAACCATTTAACTGTGCCAGTGGTCATGATGAACCCTTCCGTAGCAATATAAAAAACAGCACGCGCCAAGATGACGCTAGGTGAAAACGATTTTTAAAAGGGGGGTTCGTTCAAGACGCGGTGCTAAACGCGCAATAAGCAAAACTCAACAAGAAAATATCGATAGTCAATACATAATGTACGAACTGGAATTTGTCAAATTATATTTGATTGACGCCAGATTTTAGAGATTAATTCACGTCCATACATATTCACATCAGTATTTCGGGCAACTTTATCGGGCGAGGCCATGCAAGGGCGCTCACCGCTGACAGAGCCTCAAACCGCACCCAATGCCTGGGTGGGTTCCGGGAATGGAGCGATATCAGCGCGATGGTCACGCATCAAACCCGTCATGAAATTCTGCAAAACCAATTTCGACGGGTGAGAAAGCGGCCCCGGCAGGGGCTTCAGCCTTGACGTAATATAGCCAGCCCTCGCCATCATTTGGTTGAGAATGCGGTTGCTAGAGTGCAAATCGATGCGATGTGTCGTGGAAGACATAATGTCCTCCTTTCAGATTGCGGGTCGGGATAATTAATCCCCGCCAGCGCGCCCAAGAAAAATGTAAGGCTGGCTCTTCAGGCTTATCGTGTGAGGCTAAAATAGCAAGCAAACAATTGGGGTAACTTAGAGGCATGCCATGCGTGACAACTCACAATCACCGCGTGATTTCACCATCGCGGCGCCTCAGTAAAAAGCCATGAAACCGACCCTCGCTCTCACCCCATGTTAAATAGTGCAGGCGCCGCAATGGATTTTCCACCGCCTATCGCCGTCTGGAAATGCGCCATTCATTGCGTTCTTCAAACCATTTGACCTGAACCTCACGGCAGCAAGATGTCGGGGATCGATCATGCTGCGATAAAGCCAAGTGGCGAAAACAACGCGATGATTTCCCGTCGCCTGAATAGAAAAAGCCGCCCGGATTGCTCCGGACGGCCTTCAAACGCTATCACCGTGCTGCTTAGAACTTGTAGGCAACACCAAGACGAATTTCGTTGGTCTTGAACTTGTCGCGGACGCCGGCATCCGGAACGCCAAAGTCGAAATCCTTGTGACCGTAGTCGGTATAACGATATTCGAGACGCACGATGACATTGTCGGTTGCCGCGTAATCAACACCTGCGCCAGCCGTCCAGCCGGTCAGTGTCTTGCTCTGCGACACGCTGACTTCGTCAATGCCATCGGTCGAAGACAAGGTGTTCTTCACGCTACCAAATGCAACACCACCTGCGATGTATGGCAGGAAGCGATCCATTGCAACACCGGCACGGGCGCGAACGGCACCCGACCAGCGCAGCTTGCTCTCAAGGCTGTCGGTCACACCAAAATCAGTTTCCGAATAGCTGTCCTTGAGGTTGTTGTAGGTCACATCACCGTCGATACCCAGCACGAAGCTGTTGCCGAGATCAAAATTGTAGCCGGCATAAAGGCCGCCGAGGAAACCATCGGGCTTCACGTTGATCGCGGTAAATTCGTTGCTGAAGCGCGACTTACCCCAGCCATAACCGATCTGACCACCGAGATAACCGCCGGTCCAGGAAAACACCGGAGCAGCAACCACTGGCACTGGCTCTTCATACTGAATGGCATCGGCAGCCTGGGCGCCAAATGCACCAGCGAGAATAACGGTCGAGGCAAGAAGAATGGACTTCATATTCATTTCTAATCTCCCAGCTCCCTTAAGAGCCCAAATTAATCACTCACTTCAAGATAGTGCACGGCACAGGAATGTCTGTAGCAACAGGGCAACACCACCCCCTCAAATGAGCGGGGTGTATTTGACTTTGTAAAACATCCCTGTGGGCTCAACCAGGCTGTTGGCCTCTGTCCCATGCAGCCCAAGCGGCCCTTTGCGAGCGACGTACTGCCGGCCCTCAGCTGAGCAGCTGTACGCAAGCTTGCCTGCAAGCCCGCAGGCAAAAGTTGTAGCGGTGGCTTATCGCGGGGAACGCGGCGACACCGGGCTACTCGCTCTGCGCCATGCCGGGCAGGCTCTGCGTCGACGTTAAGGCACCGGAGAAGAACGCCAGATTTGCGGCCGCAATCAATGCCGCCGTGTGCGCATCCGTCTGCGCCAGCCGTGCATCCAAAAGCCCATTATTGGTCTCATTGACCGTCGTGATGGTCCCAAGCCCGTTGCGATAGGAATCCAGCGCCGCATCAAAGGCAGTGGCCGAGGTCGAAACCAGCACCAGCGCCGCCTTGTTGGCGGCAAGCGCCGTCTTCAGAGCATTGGAAGCCAGCACGATTTCGGCAACCGCATCCAGCTGGATCTTGCGAAATGTCTCACCCGCAGCATTCTGCGTGGATTGCGCCTGTTTGAGCTGCGCTGCCCGCAAGCCGCCGTCATAAAGCGGCATGGTGGCGCCGACCAGAATACCGGCCCCCGATGCCTGATTGCCGATCGACGGCAGGCTTCCGGCATCAAAGCGGTTCGAACTTGACGACAGCGCAGCCGATACAAAAACCTTCGGCATGAATTCCGCCTGCGCCGCCTTGATACCCGCCTTGCTGGCCTGCAACGCCGCATAGCTCGCAATCACATCCGGACGCCGTGACAAAGCGCTTTCCAGCATCCTTTGCGTGACGCCGTCAAATGTGGAGGGCAGTGCCCGGCGTGTGGAGCCGTCGATGTTGATTTTCAGCATGGCATTCACGCCCATCGCAGCCAGCAGCGCCTGATAGGTGTTATCCTGCTGTCCCTGCGCCTTCACCAGTCGCAGTTCAGATTGCGCAACCTGCTGGCGGGCAAGCGCCAGCTCGATCGTGGTTGCGCGTCCTTCATTCAGCCGCGCCTGGACTGCAGAAAGCACCGACTTGGCGTTGCGCAAGGTCTGTTCGGCTATCCGGTGACCGGCCACCGACGCGCCATATTCGTAATAGGTGCGTGTGACATCAAAGATAAGTTTTTGATGCATCGCATTGAAGGTCACATTGGCCGCGAACGAGCCCTGCCTGGCGACCTCGACCAGCGCTTTGCGCTGACCAAAATCAAACACCAGCCATTGCAGCGCCAGCGCCGGGGTAACCCCTTTCAGCGTCGTATCCACATCCCGGCGGCCAATCAGCGGAACGTCGACTGGCGTGGTGGTCTTCTGGACGCCACCAATCACATTGGCTGTGAGAACAGGCAACAGCGTGGCTTCCGCCATCCCGACCCCAAGCGCTGCCTGACGTGCCTTTTCCCAGGCGTTGCGCGTCATAGGATTGCTGCGCTGCGCCAGATCAATCAGCTGCGCGAGATCATAGGAGGGCCGGGTGTCTACCGCAACCGGACTTGCAATCAGTGCCAGCTCGGGATTGGCCGGCACCCTGAAATCCTTGCGCTCGACCGAGGACTGCGCTGCGGCGGTTTGCCGGCCCGGCTCCTTTGCGGCCTGCCAGGGCTGATCGGCTGCCGATGGCGCGAGCTTGAGGGCATCCACAGCGCATCCCGCAACAGCAAGGCTCGCGCAAACAGCCCATCCAACAAACAAGAGCCTGTTGCTGCCTCTCATGCCGGTCCACCCGCCAACAGTGCTTCCAGACGTGCGAGACGCGTGCCGATTTGATTTTCCCCCGGATCCCTCGTCAGGCCTTCAGCAGCCTGCGATGTATTAAAAAGACCAATCTCGTTGAAAGCCGCCTGTTCAATGCGCAGCGCCAGGGCTTCGAGCCGTACGGCACTGCTATCAGCCACTCCCTCACAGAAATAGACGTCCTTGTTCAGCGAGGCAAGTTGATCGGTGAGGCTCTCAAAGGTTTTTTCCAGGGCCTCCGAGGGGCGCAATTGCAACGGCTCGAATGGTAGCAGATAAAAACAATAGCGCACTTCGCCCAAAAGCAGCTCCACTTCGGCTGCGGTGTTGATCATCTCCATGCGGCTAGCGGCAGGGCAGGCGGCAATCTGTGCGATTTTTCTCGCGGCCTGTGCCAGATGCTGCCGTATCACGGTGACCACCGGTGCCGGCCAGATCAGGGTTGAGACCAGGTAGACCGCAAGATTTCCGACCAGCACCCCGAGGATGCGGTCACGCGCGGTATCCATATCGGTGGTGGGACCAAATCCTTGCAGGACCGTCAGGGTGAAGGCGAGGCCGATTTGAACCCCCGCATAGGACAGTTTTTCGCTTCCCCCGGCAACCCAGGCCGCCAGCAAGGCGACGAAGAATACCAGCACCATCAAGCTGCCAACGGTTTCCATCTGCGGCATCAGGAGAATGATCGAGGCGACGCCAATCACCGCACCGATCAGACAGCCGGCAATGCGCAGCACAAGCTTGTGCAGCGTGTCGCCGGCAGTGCCCAACGAGGCGACATAGCAGGTCACCATCGCCGTGTGGATGCCCTGCCAATTGATCGCTGCATAAAACATATAGCACAGAATGGCCGCCAGCGTGGTCTTCAGCGCAAAGCGTTGATAAGCGGGGTTTGTGAAGGCATCGGCGGCGAAGAAGCGCTCGCCCGCCCCCTTTCTATAGCGGGGCTCTTGCTGTCCTGCCAGCGTGTTCAGCGCCTGCCGGATGGCCCTGGCCTGTGCGCAAGGCAGCTTGTCCTCGGCAAGCGGCGGCGGGGGCGGCGGCGCGCCCCGGTCGAGCGCATCCACCATTGCGTCAATCTCGCTGGCATAGGAGTGCCGGCTCTCAACGCTCGCAGCTTCGGGAAGGGCGCTGACGGCAAACAACAACTGATAGGAGGCGGGAATATCCGCCTTGATCCGCGCGGCATTCTTCTGCGAGGTCTGATGCAGGATCCTCACAAGCATTGCCCGCTTGCTCTCATCGTCATTGCCCGCCGCAAGCTTCTCGGCAACAAGGGGCGCAGGGCCATTCAGCAGGGCTTGTCGCGCCAGCAGCAATCTTTCCCGCAATTCCTGGCGCAACAGCGAGACACTCCAGCGTCCAAAATACAGGCTGAAGACCGCAATCACCAGCATCGGCAGGATCGCCATCTCCCAGGCATAGCGCAGGGCCATCGAAATCACGCCATTGACCGGCACCTCGTTGACCAGCGTCAGAATGAAGGCGATGATCAGCGCCACAATGCTGCCGCCCTCCCCAAGCTTGCTTGCCGCGCCCAGGAATATGAAGGCAAATGACACCGCGATCATAATCACAATGCGCAGTGAGGCCGATTCCACCGTCCACTGGATGATCGGAATCATAAGAGCGATCAGCAGGGTGATGGCAAGGGTCGCGGCGATGGCCACCACCATGTTTTCCGCGCCATCGGCCTTCATCAAAAAAATCACCAGATAGCAGCTGATCGCCGATTCAGGGATGTTGAACATCATCGCGATCCCCGCGACGAGCGCACAGACCGCAGCCACCCGCCAGGCCGTGGCCATGCGGCCCGGGAAGGGCGCAAGGTCACTCACTGTCTCGAGAAGCGCGGCGCTCAGGCCGCGTCTAGCAGGTGCTGCCATCATGCACTGTCACCACAGCCGAGGCGCCCGCACGCGTCAGATCAGCAGGCGGATCGATCAGTTTCACCCGCACCGGAAAACGCTGCGCGATCCGCACCCAGTTCAGATTCTTTGGCACATAGGGAAGATTGCGCGGAATGTTGATTAGTTCTTCCGAGGTCACGCCCCAGCCAATGCCTTCCACCCGTCCCTTGATCACAACCGCACTATCGGCGAGAATGCGAACGTGCGCGCAGGCGCCGACTTTGATGCCGCGCAATTCCGTCTCCGGAAATGTCGCCGTCGCATACCAGCTGGCGGTATCGATCAGTGTGAATACCGACTGGCCCGGCGCGATGATCTGTCCCGTCCCATTGGTGATCCCGACCACGCGTCCTGCATGCGGCGCACGCACCACTGCATTGTCCAGATTATGCTGTGCCAGTGCCTGGGCAGCGCGCCGTGCCCGCACCAGAGCCTCGGCGCTGTCAAGTGATCCGACCAGTGTATTGGCAGCCTCCGCCTGTTTGATGGCTTGGGCCAGGCTGATCTGGGCATCATTGCGCAGCGTGGTCGCGTCATCGACCTGCTGGCGGGTGACATAGCCCTTGGGGCTGAGCGCCGTCAAACGCTTCAGCGTGACCTCCGCAAGATCAAGATTGGTCCGCGCGCGCTTGACCTGCTGATCGGCGATCAGGGCATTTTGGGCCTCGGCCTTGGTGGCGCGGCGCTGCGTCTCCAGTGCCGCCTGCGCAATTTCGAGATCAGCGGTCGTCTGCTCCACCAGCAGGCGCAAGGGTTCAGGATCAAGGGTGAACAGCAACGCCCCCTGTTTGACCGCCTGGTTCTCGGCAACATCGATCGATAGAATCCGACCCGGCACGCTTGCAGCAATATTGACAATTGTCGCGCCGATCACCGCATCATTGGAGAGCGGATTGTCATGGGCCTTGCGCAGATAGAGCCAGGCCATCACAGCGGCGATGATCACAATGACGATCAGGATCACAAAACCGGCAAGGCTTAGGGGCTTCTGACTGTAAGCGTTGGTTTCCATACTCACCGACCATAGACAAAAAGAGCGAGACCACAGGCGATCGCAATCACCATTCCCGTATAGGTGATCAGGCGAAAGACCAGAATGTCGTCAAGGCCGGTGCGGATGAAAATCGCCCGCAGCACCACCGTGACGATAATCGCGATCGCAAGACACATCATCCAGGATGGGAAATAAGCCCCGAATAAAGAAAATGACGGACCTGACACTGATTGAGGTCTCCATTGTCCCTGCTGCGCGCACCATGCGCGACAGCTTCCTGCCCAAGACCATGATTACGCAATGCCGGGTCGCGCCGCAAGCCACCAGTTTCGTTTCAGTAATGGCTTAAGTATCCGACACAAAACAGGGATTCGGCTCTCTTGAACAGGTTGTGATCAGCTGATACCTGTTGAGCCAATGGCCATGCTGTGACGCGTCTGATGTTTCAAAGGGGATGAAAAATGTCTTTGCTGTCAAGTCTTCTACCATTGGTTTCCGACCTCTCGCCTCTGCAGGCGCCGCATGATCTCGTTGTGGCATGCACCGCTCTTTTGCTGCGCGATGCCAATGCCGGTGCCTATGCCGGTCGGACGATGGAACTGTCGATGGAACTCCCCTATGTGATTGCCTCCATTCCCAAGGGCCACGCCTTCGCCTCAACCGCCGATGATCACCAACCCCTGCGCTTTGCGACCGATTACGCGATCTTCGCGATCGCTGTGCCCAATGGCAGTGTGGATGATCTCAAGATCGTCGAAGGCGTCAATGAGCAGGGATTGAGCTTCAGTGTGCTCGCCTATGCCGGTGCCTCAGGTCCCGCAGACAATGCCGAAAAGACCAAAGCCCTGTTGGCGGCAATCGATCTGGGTGCCTTTGTGCTCGGACAATGCGCCACGACAGGGGAGGTCAAGACGAAACTTGCCGAGAACACGGTCCTGCTGACCGCACTGGCACCGCTGCACGGGGCGACAACGCCGTTTCATTTTGTCGTGCATGATCGCGCCGGACAATCGCTGGTCATCGAATTCTCCGATCACCAGCAGAATGTCTACGACAATCCGGTTGGTGTGATGACCAATGGCCCTGCATTCCCCTGGCATCTCACCAATCTCAACAATTACACCTTTCTGAGCAATCGCGATCAGTCGACCGGAAAATTTGGTGCGCTGACCGTGACCCAGCCCGATTCCGGCATTGCGACCGCAGGCCTGCCTGCCTCCAATACCTCGGTCGGTCGCTTCGTACGCGCAGCCTATTATGCAACATTTGCGGAAAAGACCGAGCCGGCGCAGGCTATTCGCAGTCTCGCCCATGTCATGAATAATTTCGATCGTCCGCGTGGCATCACCATTGACCCGCCCCAGTCGGGTGGCCTTGATATTGAAGGAATTTCCGCAGCGCCCGGCCAAGCCTACAAGACCGAATATACCTCATGGACTGTGCTGGCCGATCTCGGCAATGATGCGTTCTATGTGCGCACCTATCAGGCCTTGAATTACAGCCGATTTGACCTCAAGCGCATCTTTGCGGCGGCAAAGTTCAAGGTTGTGCCGCTCGATCAGATCGCGCAGATCGAGACACTGGATGCAACAGGGGCCCTGCTGCCGTAGCGCTCCGCCGGTCCACTCGGCGTTTGGCCAGTCCCGCACCGTTTCGGTCTCGTTGAAGGCGCGGCTGCGAGGGGGGCCATCCATCCGCAACCGGTTGCGCCAGGTCCGGTTTCCATCAATCAACGGCCAGCGATGCAACCCGGGCCGCGCATTACACAAGCGTTATCACACCAGGCTTTCCCGCAATAGCCGGCGATCAGTCGGCAGTGTCCCGCGCGATCTCCGCCTCAATTTTCCTTGCCAATGCTGTGAGATCGACGGGCTTGCCACACAGTTTGCCAATCGCAGCCATCACCAGATGGCGGGCCACATGATCGGACTTGTGCCCCATCCCAGCGATGACATGAAGCGCCGCACCATCAATTGTGCGGGCCAAGGGAATGGCGTGCACGTCGATGGAAACAATCTCAACCGCATCACCGCTGACGATGATGGTCGGCGCCTTGATCTCACAATAATGCCGCGACGCGCCTGCAGCCCAGGCGCTCAGCGCGCCCAGTTCGCGGGCATTGTGCCTGAAATGGCGTGGCCGCAGCGCCTGCCAGGCCTTGCTCTTTTGAAGATAGGCTTCCGGCAGCGCATTGGGTGCAAACACCGACCGGATGGCCTGGCGAAGCAGCAAGGCGCCAAAGGGCGGGGCGATGAAAAAACTGAACAAGGCCCCCACAACCGGCAGACGCGCCACGCTGTTGAACCACGAAACTCCCCCAACCCACGGATAGGCCGCAGGCGACAGCAAGAGCAGTCCGCAAATCCGGTGCCGATGCCGGACCGCGAAGGCGGCAGCCACCGCGCCGCCATAGGAATGGCCGACAATGATCGCTTGCTCAATCCCGCGCTGTTGCAGCAAAAGCGCCAGTGCATCAGCCTGTGCGTCCGGACGCAGCATTGAGGCGGGACCAAATTCCGACTGGCCATGGCCGGGCCGGTCGACGAAAACCATTTGCATGTCTGGTGGACACAGCGCCGCAAAGGTGAAAAGCGGATCAAGCAGGCTGCAACTGGCACCATGGAGGAACACCACGGTCACTTTCGGGTCTTTGCCGGCAATCACCACGCTGCGCAGCCGAAAGCCGCCGACATCGCTCAACTGCTCACGGCGTTGCATGCCCGCTTGCTTTCCCGCTTGCGTTGCGGCCTCCAAAGCCTGCTCGGTGCCGGCGCGCGCTCTGCTGCGCATTTACGACGACAGCTGCATATGCTGCAGAATATGAACCATATCATAGGGCTTTGCATAAAAGGGAACGGGCGTTTCCAGCATCAATTGCGGCGTCGTGCACAGGCCGGAAACAAGGATGACCCTGATGCAAGGATAGTGGCGCTGGACGATGCTTGCAAGCGTAACCCCGTCAATCGCCCCTGGCATGTCGATATCGGTAAACAGGAAATCGATGGAGGGTTGCGTCGCAAGGATTTCGAGCGCCTGGCTGCCATTGCTCGCTTCAAGCGCGATCATGCCAGCATCCTCAATATCCCCCACCGCGACCAGCCGCAGCACAGGCTCGTCTTCAACGACCAGAATTGTCTTTGGCCTCGGCGTGTCAGTGCTCATCTCAAATTCCTACGCTTGCGTTGGATGATGCATTATCATCGCCAAAGGTGCACGAAACGTTGCCAGCAGCCCGGTTGGCCGGTAATTGAGCTCCGCCTGGCCGGTGCCGACAAGTCCCATCCGGATCAATCGCGACCCAAATCCGGTCTGGTCGGGTTGGGAGATCGCGGGACCGAGCCGTTCCTCCCAGACAAGCTCCAGATGCGGATCGCTTTTGTCGCGATCCCGCAAAGCCCAGGAGATATGAACCTCTCCCAGGTCGTTGGAAAGGGCGCCATATTTGAGGGCATTGGTCCCCAGCTCATGCAGCAGCAAGGCGATCGACAGTCCTGCCTTTGGGCCCAGAATGGTTGCGGGGCCGTTTAAAAACACCCGCCGTCTGTCCGCATGTAGATACATCGCCTGCTCAATGACCTGACGCAATTGCGCGCAGGACCAGGACTGCTGCAGCAGAAGTTCATGGGCGCTGCCCAGCGCCTGAATCCGACCCGACAGGGCCTCCACTGCATCTCTTTGCGTGACGCCTTTCAGGGTTTGGCCGATCAGAGCGTGCACAATCGCCAGAGTGTTCTTCATTCGATGGCTGAGTTCATGATTGAGAATGCGCTGTTCGGCCTCGGCATGAAACTTGGCGATCGCCGCATAGGTGCGATCCGCAACACCAGCCGCGAAATCGAGCTCGGCCTTGCTCCAGAAATGCGGCTGCTCGTCATGGGCAAACAACACGCCGGCGAGCCTGTTGTCCTTGATCAACGGTATCTTGATGAATGAGCGGATATGGAGATCACGATAGATCGCCGCTTCGCCTTTTAGAAAAGCTTCCCCGTGCGTGTTCGCGACTGCCACCAGCCGGCCTTCGCCGAGGCGGGCAATGGTTTGCGGGTAATCAGCGCTGTCGTGGCTTTCCACCTGCCGCGGCATCCCCGCCCGAACATGCTCATATTCGATTCTGATGGATGGCCCGCCCGGATCCATGCTGGCATAGCCGGCCCGATCCACCCCCAGACCCTCACTCAGTATCTCGGACGCAATCCTTGTAATATCGTGCAGCGAGCTGGCGAGACTCAGACGATCGCCCAGTGTCAGCAAGGCGGCCACCCGGGCATCCTTTCGCTTGGCATCGGTGACATCAATCGCCACCCCCACCATTTTCAGCGGCCTGCCGTGATCGTCCTCGAGAAACTGGGCCCGCCGCGCGATCCATCGAATGCGCTGATCCGAGGCCCGCCGAATCCGATATTCCACGTTAAGAACAGCCGATGCGCTTTTCCGGCTTTCGCTTGTGGAGGCATGATGTCGGTCTTCAGGCAGGATCAGATCCTCAAAGACGCACGCGGGATAGCTCCTGGCTTCGGCGAGGCCATAGATACGGCAGAATTCGCTTGAAACCGTCATGCTGTTGGCCTTTGTGTCGACCTCAAAAATCCCCACGCCACCCGCGGCCTGCGCGGCCGCGTTGCGCTGGTCGTCTTGCGTGAGCTGTTCGAGCTTGGCGTCGGTGCTGGCGACGCGGACCTGTCTTTTGGAGGCCAGGCGGCGTTCCACCGCCAAATCATAACTGAGATCCGCAATCCGTCGTCGCAACTCGAGCTGGGAGATCGCCTGACCCGCCAGCACCTGCAATGCGAATTGCTGCTCTTCGGTCAGGGTCTTGGGCTGATGTCCGAGCACACAGAGCGTTCCAATCGGATAACCATCTTCGGTTTTCAGCAGCGCGCCGGCATAAAAGCGGATAAAGGGCTCTCCGGTGACCAGCGGATTGCAGTGAAACCGCGCGTCGATTGTCGCGTCGGCAACCAGCAGGAAATCCTCTTCCAAAATAGCCTTGGCGCAGAAGGAACTGGCCAAGGGTGTCTCACGCAGCCCCAGTCCGACCTCGGCTTTGAAAAACTGCCGCTCGCGGGCGATAAAATTCAGCACGCCAATCGGCGTGCCGCAGATCCTTGCAGCCAGCGCGGCAATGTCATCGAATTCCTTTTCACGGGGCGTGTCGAGAATGTCATAGCTCTGAAGCGCCGCCAGCCGCAGCGCTTCCCTGTTCCGATCATGTCGCTTCATCTGATCCATCAAAACTTGTACCGGTGCGTGAACATAGTGCGAACATTGTAGCGAATTGTCATTCCCATGGATATAGATGAATAAAAATATGGAAATTCCTCCCAATGTATACTTGTGGACATTGGGAGGAAAATATTTTTATTTATTACGTCAGTATAATGTCAGTATTACGCTGGAGCATCCTTTATTCTTGAATAAATTCAAGAATATCCTTGTTGAGACGTTCTGCTGCTGTGGCAAACAAACCGTGGGGCTCGCCGCTATATTCAATCAGTCGCGAGCCGGGGATCGCCCGGGCTGCAGCCCTGGCCGAGGCTTCGATCGGAACCGTATTGTCCTCGGTGCCGTGGATGATCAGTGTCGGCATGGTAAAGGCCGCGAGATCGTTGCGGAAATCGGTTTTGCCAAATGCGTCGATACAGTCATGGGTGGCTTTCGGGCTCGCCATGATGGCCAGGGCGAAGCTCCAGTCCAGCAGCGCCTGGCTGACCGGGCTGGTGACAAATCCGACCCCGTAAAAGGCTTTCGCGAATGACTGCAGAAAGGCAAATCGGTCCTTTCTGAGCTCAGCTTTCATATCCTCAAAAATATCGGCTGCCACACCGTCAGGATTGCTGTCATCCTTCAACAGATAGGGAACGACGGCGGCGACAAGCGCCACCTTGGCCACCCGCTCGCTGCCATGTCTTGAAAGGTAACGGGCAATCTCACCGCCGCCCATCGAAAACCCGACCAGAATGACGTCGTTGAGCTGAAGTTTTTCCAGAACCGCCGCAAGATCGTCGGCAAAGACATCGTAAGTGTAGCCCTCCGCCGGATGCGACGACTGCCCGAAGCCGCGACGGTCATAGGTAATCACCCGATAGCCTGCCTCAAGCAGCGCCATTGTCTGAAACTCGAACATGTCGCCGGTCAGCGGCCAGCCGTGAATGAGGACCACGGCTCTGCCATGTCCGATATCCTTGACATGAAGATTGGTCTGATCGGCGGTTTGAATGAATGGCATCAACAGCTCCTTTGCAGCATTCCCTAACAATGCAGGCGACGCCGCTAGGTTCCTTCGACAGTCCGAGAAACCGCACCGCCCGGTCTGACTGATCGATCCCGCTTCCCGCAATGTCCTGACAGGATGGGTGCGAGAGGCCTTTGCAACCGCCAAGTCGAAGCACGCGCAAGTGCGCTCGACCGCGTCGGGCAGGGTGGCCGAAGGGTGGCTGCCCTTTGGCGCCGCGCATCCGCCAGCGCTGAAGAACCCGAACCGCGCTCGATTTCAGCGCGCCACGGTCGGGCACGCAATCCGGCATGGCGTTCTCTGTGAGGGGGCGGTTGCATTATCGCGATGTGTTGACGCATCCTTCGGACCCTCTTAGGGATGGCTTGAGCCATAGCAGTCCCAGGACCCAACGCCTTGCGTTCAACGCAAGCGCGCTCAGCCCATGGGGTGCAACGCCCCGCCTGTCCATCCTTTTTCTCCGGTCAAGAAGTGAGTGAAATGCCGCAATCACAGCTGTTCAAGCCCCTCAGGATCCGCAATCTCGAGCTAGAAAACCGCATCACCATCGCGCCCATGTGCACCTATTCGGCCGTCGAGGGCTGCATGACCGACTGGCACCTGATTCATCTCGGTCAATTGGCCCTGTCCGGAGCGGCGCTGCTGACCATTGAAGCCACCGCCGTGGTCCCGGAAGGCCGGATCAGCTATGCCGATGTCGGGCTCTATGACGATGCCAGCGAAGCCGCCATGAAGCGCGTCCTGGACGGGCTTCGCCGCTGGACGACAATGCCGATCGCAATCCAGCTCGCCCATGCCGGACGAAAGGCATCGACCGATCTTCCCTGGCTGGGCGGCGGGCAAATCGCAGCGGATCACCCCCATGGCTGGCAGCCAGAGGCCCCTTCCGCCATCGCCTTCAATCCCAACGACCCGGCGCCGACCGCCTTGTGCCGCGCGCGGATGGATAAAATCCGCGATGCTTTCGTTCACGCTGCGCTGCGCGCCGCGCGGCTTGGCATCGACGCGGTCCAGCTTCACGCCGCGCATGGCTATCTGCTGCATTCATTCCTCTCGCCGCTCTCCAACCGTCGCGATGATGATTATGGCGGCAGCCTTGAAAACCGAATGCGGTTTCCGCTGGAAGTCTTCGATGCGGTGCGCGCGGCTTTTCCGCAGGAGCAGGCCGTTTCTGTCCGCGTGTCGGCGACCGACTGGACGCAAGGCGGCTGGACGCTTGATGACACCATTGCCTTCGCTCAAGCGCTCGAACGGCGTGGCTGCGATGCGCTCAACGTTTCCACCGGTGGCCTGCATATCACGCAGGATATTCCACTCGCCCCGAGTTACCAGGTGCCGTTCGCACGCCGGATAAAAGATGCCGTCAACATGCCGGTTGTCGCGGTTGGACTGATCACCGAACCCGCGCAGGCCGAGGCGATCATTGCCACCGGCGATGCCGACCTGATCGGTTTGGCCCGAACCATTCTGTTTGATCCACGATGGCCATGGCACGCCGCCGCCGCACTCGGTGCAACGGTATCAGCAGCCCCGCAATATCTGCGCAGTCAGCCCGCGACCCTGAAGGCCTTATTCAAGACCTGATCGCCTCACCGTGCTTTTTAAAGGCCGTGTATCCTGCCCGCTCAGCATCGAGAGCGGTGCCGGCGACAACGCCGCAGCCGGCTTGCGGCGCCAAAGTCCGTTCTGACAAGTCGGGAAAAACGCCACAAGCAAGCCGCAGGCCAATGCGATGCGGGATGGCTTCCCGCAAGCCCGACCCAAATCGCGCAGCCACAAATCCGTGGATGTCAAAAGCCACGTTTTATGCTATCTGTTGCAGGCTCGGCATCGACATTTGGAGGAGATCGAGATGAGAACGGCTATCTTAGGCGCATTGATGACGTCTGTCATCGCCCTTTCCTTGACCGCGTGCACCACCGATGAAAGGCGAACGGCCGGCTATGGCGTCGGCGGCGCTGCGGTCGGCGCACTGGCCGGCGGCGCGATCGGCGGCAATGCCCGCGGCGCACTCACCGGCGCGGCGATCGGCGCTGCTGCCGGAACATTGGTTGGTGTCGCCCAGACCCGCAATGGCGTGCAGTATTGCCGCTATCGTGATCATAACGGCCGCGTGTTTGAAGCCCGCTGCCGCTAGGCCGCCAAACCCTCTCTGACATGGTCTTTCGCCAGCCTCGAGGACAATCCGCTGGTGGATGGACTTTGATCGAGCTGCATAAAATCTCCGTTCCCACACGAAGGACAGAATGATGTGGCGCGCTTTTTTTATCACCCTGCTGATGATGGTCTTTGTTTGCTCGGATGCGGTGATCGCCACCGCACCGGCCTTCGCTCAGGGCCGTTCCGTGCAGGTCGGAACCACCCTCAATAATGGTCATCGCATCGGTTGTTCACAGGGCAGCAGACTGTTGCGCATGCGCGGGTTTCACACCGTCCGCACCCTTGACTGTCGTGGCAGCCATTTCCTGTATCGGGCGACCCGGTTGGGACGGAGCTATGATATCACGATCAGGGCGCGTGATGGACGCATCACCCATTCACGGCTGTTCGGATCGCGCCGCTGATGCACCTGCTTGGCCGCAGGTGGACAGGGTGTGAAAAAGGCGTGATCCGGTCATCGACGCAGGATCAATGGGTGCTTGCGCTTGATTGGCCCTTACCCCCGGGCGGTCGCAGATCCCTTTCGCGGCGATTGCGTTTTAAGGGCATCGCGCGCGCAGCCGCAACGCTTGAAAGACGGGGGCGCGTTTGAACCAGCGCCTGATTGCCTTGTTGCTGCTGATCGTCACCGGATGCGCGGGCAACCGGGCGGTCACCGGGCTTGATAATGCACCGCCACATCGCGACGGCGCCGCCGTGGTGGCCCTGAATGTGGCAAGTCTGCGGCAACGCGATGACCGGCCGTCGATCGCCTATTCGCGGTCACGGGCACCGGCGCTCAATCTGTCGACCATCCGCGTGCATATTCCCCCCGATCATCGCCCCGGAAATGTTGAAACTTCTTCGGTCCGTCCCGATCCCCAACGCCATTTCCGCGCCTCCGATTATCAACCTGTTGCCGACCGGGCGGCAATGATACGCGCGCTCAATCAGCAATTGTCCGAGCGTGCGCCAGCACAGCGCGAGATCTTCATATTCGTACACGGCTATAATAACAACTTTGCCGAGGGCCTGTTCCGCAACGCCCAGATCGTGCAGGATTACGGCGTCAACTCGGTTCCGATCCATTTCGCCTGGGCCTCGGCCGCTTCCTTCACCCGCTATCTCTATGACCGCGACAGTGCCATCATCGCGCGCAGCGGCTTGGTCGAAACCCTGGAAATCGCAGCCGGCACCAAGGCGAGCGGCATCGTGATTGTCGGGCACTCAATGGGGGCGGTGGTGGTGATGGAGGCGTTGCGGACATTGGCGATCGGCAAACGCCATGACGTGCTCCGGCGAATGAACGGGGTGCTGCTGGCGGCAGCCGATCTCGACCCTGATCTGTTTCGCAGCCAGGTCGAGGACATTGATGCCCTGCCGCAACCCTTCACCATCGTGGTGTCGCGCCGCGACCGCGCACTCGATATATCCCGTCGACTGGCCGGTGGCGCGCCGCGCATTGGCAGCGGCTTTGATATCGCCTTCCTGCAAAACAAGAATATTCAGGTGCTCGACATTTCTCAGGTCGACCGCGGCGGCCACAGCCTGTTTGCCAGTTCCAACACACTGATCAAACTGCTGGGATCGGGCCATTTGCTGCGGCGCCTCATCACCGACGAATATGCGGGTTTGGACGAAAGTTTCGTTGCCGCCGGGCAGGGGGCTTTCGAACAGGCGTCGCTCGCCCTGCATCTGCCCGTGCGTGTCATCGATCGCCTGCAGAACCGTTAGCGCGACAGGCCGCCATCCTCGACAAGGAAGTCGATGACCCGATCCAGTCCGGCCCCGCGGGTGAGATCGGTGAAGCCAAAGGGTCTGCCGGCGCGCATCCGTTCCGCGTCAGAGCGCATCACATCGAGATCCACATGCACATAGGGCGCAAGGTCGCTCTTGTTGATGATGAGAAAATCCGATCGTGTGATGCCGGGCCCGCCCTTTCTCGGGATTTCCTCGCCTTGGCAGACCGAAATCACATAAAGGGTGAGATCGGCAAGGTCCGGCGAGAAAGTGGCTGCAAGATTGTCACCGCCCGACTCGATAAACACCATATCGAGATCGGGAAATTTTCGGTTCATCTCGGCAATAGCCTGCAGGTTGATCGATGCATCCTCCCTGATGGCCGTATGCGGACAACCACCGGTTTCCACGCCTAAAATGCGGTCCTCCGACAAAGCCTGGCGTTTTGCCAGAATCAAGGCGTCTTCCTTGGTGTAGATGTCGTTTGTGATCACCGCGATCGAATAATGCGCACGCAGTGCCTTGCACAGATGTTCGGTCAACGTCGTCTTGCCAGAGCCAACCGGTCCACCAATTCCAATGCGCAATGGTCCATTTTTCGAAGCCATGAAAGCTCTCCTTCCTCGACAAATTGACAAGCCTTAGCGCGGTCGGTCATGCTCATGCTCATGCTCATGCTCATGCTCATGCTCATGCTCATGCTCATGACTATGCCCCTGGCTGTGAGCTTGCCTGTGACTGTGCTGACTGGCGTGGCCGGAATAGGCGCCGCGCAGGGGATTGAACGGTGCCAGAATTTCGCTGACTTGCGCGCCCAGTCCCTCCAGCATGGTCTTGATGACAGGATCGCGCAGGATCAGGATCCGCGAAAGCGAGATCTCTGCCGCCAGGTGCCTGTTGCCGATGTGCCAGGCGAGTTCAGCAAGCCCATTCGGACCGGATGCGGTGATCGCATAAAGCGGTTCATCCACAGCCTCGATCAACACCATCGCGCCATCCTCGAGAATGAGCGCGTCGCCGCTTTTCAGAACAACCGCTTGCGGCAGATCAAAGAAAATCCGGGTTCCATCCGTAAGTTCAACCGCCTTGCGACGCAGATGCCGCGCATCATGGGCAAGCAACAGCCTGCCGGTTACCGCCATGCTCTCATCCCGACTGACGTCGGAACAGGGTCGGATCGCTGTCACTTTGCGCATAGGTCCTCCACTAACTTCAAAGTGTTACGAGAACAAGACAAGACTTAATCAGGTTCGCCTGATTCCGGATACAGGCTCAGACCCCATTACAATTAAGCTTGTACAAGACAAATTGTCGAGTTATTGTCTTTCAACTTTCGCTTTTTTAGCATTTTCTTGCCGGATATCCCAATCGCATCGAAGTTCTTAAGCTCCATGGGAGTAGCAGTCGTTGATGAGCAAAGGGTGGCATGCCGAGCTCGAACTGTGGTTCGAGCACAACACTTCCTCCACCCGGCTCGTTCGGCGGCGGCATGTGGGCCCGCTTGCAGTGCAACGCCCGTTCTACCCGGAGGCCGACGGCAGCGCGCATGTTTATCTCCTGCATCCGCCCGGTGGGGTCGCAGCCGGCGATATCCTCTCAATCGATTGTCATCTTGGCGATCGCTCCAGGACCGTGTTGACGACGCCAGGCGCCACCAAGTTCTATCGCTCGGACCTCCAAAAAAGCACGCAGGTCACCCGTATCGCGGTCGGGGCGGGCGGCATATGCGAATATCTCCCGCAAGAAACCATTGTCTTCAACGGCGCCCGCGCCGCGATCAGCACCAAGGTCACATTGACAGGCGATGCGCGTTACCTGGGATGGGATATTGTCTGTCTGGGGCGACCGGCCTGCGGCGAGCGTTTCGAGCGCGGCGAAATCCGTCAACGACTTGAAATCTTTCGCGATCACAAGCCGATCTGGTTCGAGCAATTCTGTCTGAAAGGCTCCGACGCTGCCCGTGACGCCGCCTTCGCATTCAACGCCAAACCCATCCTTGCGACGATGGTCTATGCCGGAGAGGCCAATGAGGACGCCGTTGATCGCATTCGGGCGGCACAATCGGGGCGTTGCGCAAGCCTGTTCTCGGTCAGCCGGCTCGATCGGGTGATCGTCTGTCGCTACCTGGGGGGACGCATGTCCGAGGCCAAGCAAATGTTGCGACAGGCATGGGAAGTCCTGCGGGAGGCGGGCCTCGGCAAGGTGGCGGCCCCACCGAGAATCTGGGCCACATAAATCAGTTTGGAGAGGGTAAGCCGATGGAACTACTGCCACGCGAAAAAGATAAACTGCTGATCTTCACCGCAGCACTGGTTGCCGAACGCCGCAAGGCCAGGGGACTCAAGCTCAACTACCCGGAAGTCGTGGCCTATATTTCGGCCGAAATCCTGGAGGGGGCCAGAGACGGCAGAACCGTTGCGGACCTGATGTCTTTCGGCGCGACGCTTCTCACCCGCGATGACGTGATGGAGGGCGTTGCCGAGATGATCCACGACATCCAGGTCGAAGCCACCTTCCCGGATGGAACCAAACTCGTCACTGTCCATAACCCCATTCCTTAGGAGGGTCGCATGATACCCGGAGAATATTTCATCGAAGAGGGGTCGATTACGCTCAATGAGGGCCGCGAAACCCGCAGCCTGATCGTTGAGAATAGCGGTGACAGACCAATCCAGGTCGGCTCCCACTATCACTTCTATGAAACCAATGAAGCGCTGATCTTCGACCGTGAAACCACACGCGGATTCCGGCTCAATATCCCCGCTGGGACCGCCGTGCGTTTTGAACCGGGACAGGATCGCGAGGTCGAACTGGTGGCGCTTGACGGTGCGCGCGAGGTCTACGGCTTTAACGCCAAAATCAACGGCAAACTCTAGGAGGGACAGATGGGAAGCATTTCCAGACAGGCCTATGCCGAACTTTATGGTCCCACCACCGGCGATCGACTGCGGCTGGCGGATACCGAGCTGATCATCGAGATTGAGGAAGACCGCTGCATTTATGGCGAGGAAGTCACGTTCGGTGGCGGCAAGGTCATCCGCGACGGTATGGGCCAGGGACAGCGTCCCGCAGCGCAAACAGCCGATCTCGTCATTACCAATGTGATCATTCTGGACTATTGGGGGATCATCAAGGCTGATGTGGGTATCAAGAGCGGTCGCATTACCGGGATCGGCAAGGCCGGCAATCCCGACATCCAGCCCGGTGTTGATATTGTTCTCGGTCCCGGCACCGATGTGATTGCCGGTGAAGGCAAGATCCTCACCGCCGGTGCCATCGACACCCATATTCATTTCATCGCGCCACAACAGGCAGAGGAAGCATTGGCCAGCGGCACCACCACTCTGGTGGGAGGTGGTGCCGGTCCCACCGTGGGAACACTCGCCACTACCGTTACCGCCGGCCCCTGGGCGATCCACCGCATGCTCGAAGCAATCGAAGCCCTGCCGATCAATGTCGGCCTGCTCGGCAAAGGCAATGCGAGCATGCCCGAGCCGTTGCGCGAACAGATCCGGGCCGGCGCGGTGGGTCTCAAGCTGCATGAGGATTGGGGCACCACACCCGCCGCGATCGACACCTGTCTCACCGTCGCCGAGGAGGAGGATATCCAGGTCGCTCTGCACAGCGATACGCTCAATGAGAGCGGCTTTGTCAAGGATACTTTCGCGGCCATGAAAGGCCGCACCATCCATAGTTTTCATACCGAAGGTGCCGGTGGCGGTCATGCCCCCGACATCATTACCGCTGCGGGGGAAGAGAACATTTTGCCCTCCTCCACCAATCCAACCCGCCCCTACACAATCAATACGGTTGACGAACATCTCGACATGCTGATGGTCTGCCATCACCTCAGTCCCAAAATTCCCGAGGATGTGGCCTTTGCGGAATCGCGCATCAGACGCGAGACCATCGCCGCCGAAGATATCCTCCATGATCTTGGGGTCTTCTCGATGATGTCATCGGATTCCCAGGCCATGGGCCGCATTGGCGAAACCACCCTGCGCTGCTGGCAGACCGCCCATAAAATGAAGGTCCAGCGCGGCCCTCTCAATCCCGACAGCAGCCGCAACGACAATTTTCGCGCCAAACGCTATATCGCGAAATACACCATCAACCCGGCCATCACTCATGGCTTCGCCCATGAAATCGGTTCCGTGGAGGTCGGAAAAAGAGCCGACCTTGTCTTGTGGAAACCCGAATTCTTCGGGGTCAAGCCGAGCCTGGTGATGCTGGGCGGCATGATTGCAATGGCGCCGATGGGCGATCCCAATGCCTCCATCTCCACGCCGCAACCGGTTCACTACCGACCCATGTATGGGATCATGGGTCGGGCAATCGGCTCGACCGGCGTCACCTTCGTGTCCCAGGCGGCGCTCAATGACGGGATTGGGGAACAGCTCAAGCTGCAAAAGCAGCTGGTCGCGGTCAAGGGAATTCGCACAATCCGCAAGAAGGATATGATCCACAATGGCTTGACGCCGAAACTCGAGGTCGACCCGCAAAACTATCAGGTGCGGGTGGACGGGGAACTCATAAGCTGCGAACCGGCCGATGTCTTGCCGATGGCGCAGCGCTATTTCCTGTTCTAACAACAGCGGGACAGGCTGAAAAAGAGGGGATCACCATATGCCGACCTCAAGTTTGAGCGACCATCCGTCCCTGCGATTTGTTGACTGGACCTTGCGCGGCATTTCCCAGGTTGTGTTTCAGAACAATCCGCTGACAGGCCTGATCATTGTGCTCGCAATCCTGTTCAACTCCTGGATCTATGCCGTGATCTGCCTGACAGGCGTTGTCGCCAGCACGCTGACCGCCCTGCTGCTCAAAGCCGACAGAGCGCTTGTGCGCGACGGGCTCTATGGCTTTAATGGCTGTCTGGTCGCGCTGGCGCTGGTCGCCTTCACCAGCGCGGATTTTCAAACTGGCGCCTTGCCGTCCCCGGCCATGGCTGTCTATCTGGTCTGCGGCGCAGCCTTTTCCACCATGGCCTTTGCAGCCATCGCAACGCTGATGGCACCCTATAAGGTCGCTCCCCTGACCATGCCCTTCGTGCTGGTTGGCTGGCTGTTGTTGTTTGCCATCCTGAAATTTGACGCCATCGATGCCGGTCCGATGGCGAAACCGGTCTCCCCGGAACAATTCTCCTACGCGGCCCCCTATCTGCTGCCGACCTGGTATATGGGGATCGGCACGGCTATCGGGCAGATTTTCTTCCAGGATAACTGGATTACCGGCTACATCATCCTGTGCGCCATCGCCGTCAATTCCCGCATTTCCGCGATGATGGGCCTGCTGGGCGCCGGCACCGGTGCTGTGGTGGCCGCTCTCTTCGGCGGACCGGAAGGCGCCATTCGCGATGGGCTCTTCGGCTATAATGCCGCGCTCACCGCCATGGCGCTGGGCGGGTTCTTTCTCGTGCTGAACTGGAGCAGCTTCCTTTATGCAATCTTCGGTGCCGTCATCGCCACCTGGCTGTGGGCATCGGTTGCAATCTTTCTCAAGCCGATTGGAATGCCGGTGCTCACATCGACATTCGTCATCGTCACCTGGATCATGTTGTTGGGCCAATATGCCTTCAAGGCGCTGATACCGGTGCTGCCGGCCGCGGCAACCACGCCAGAGCAAAATCGCGCAGCCTTGCGCAATACCGAGCGCTCAGGAGCGGAATAGCCGGCTATATTGGGTTTCGTGCCAGGCACTGGCCATCGCCAGTGCCGGCGCCATATTGCCAATATCCTCTTCGCTCAGCGTTGCGGCCGTCTGCGCCGCAGTCTCAATAGCATCAACGGCGGAAATGAGAATCCTCTGACCCGCCGTGTGACCAAGCGGCACCAGGCGGATCGCAGCCGTCACCTGACTTTCCACCACCGCCCACATCAGACCTCGCAACGCATCAAATGCCGCGATGCCCCACTGATGCGCGGCAATGGCAAAGACTGCCGGATAGCTCGCATGGCCACTGAAGCGGAACCGCTCCATGCCGTCTCCATTCAGACTGCGCAGCAATGACATCAAGGATTCCGCCATCCGCCGGTCTTCCAGTTCCAGTTCATGGCTTTCGCGGCTGGCGCTGAGCCAGTCATTCAACCGCTCGAATTCGGCATCGTCCTGTCGCTGCAAGGCCTGCATCATCCGCCAGAAAAGGGCGCCATCAAGCGTCGCATAGCTGTGTTGGATTAGCCCGATGATCCAGTCCGCGCAGCTTGCGGCATCGGTGACGATCTGTGCGTGAACAGCCCATTCCAAGCCACGCGAATAGGAGAAGCCCCCCACTGGCTGGTTGGGGCTTACAAGCCGCAGCAGATGCAGCGGCGAGGCGCGCAAACGCTCAGGGCCCGCGCGGGCCTCAAGGCCGGTATCGGCGACCGGCTGCCGCATAAACGCCGGGGAAATCGGGCGCACTTTATCCAATTGCCAGATAAACCCCGCTCAACGCGGCCAGTGAACCGGCAACGCGCACCGCCAGTTGCCCGGACCGCCCCTTCGCAAGACTGCCAAGAGCGAGACCGACCGCAATGCCTGAAACATGCAGCAGGGCGGTGGCAAGCGCGAAGCCGGTTGCATAGGACAGGAAGCTGGCGCTGCCGATTTCGCCGCCATGGGCATAACCATGAAAAAATGCGAAAAAGCCGACAATCAGCGCCGCATTGCGCGTTGAGGCATGAAAGGCCAGCGCCACCAGAAGTCCGATCACAATGACCGAGGCGAGAATGACCGGTTCCACATAAGGCAACGGCAATCCCCAAAGCGCTGCCACAAAGCCCACAACCATCACGCCGACAAAACTGAGGGGCACCGCATAGAGCGCGCGTCCACCCAGCATGGCCGCCCAGAGACCGACCGCCACCATGGCCAGAATATGGTCAGCGCCGGTCAGCGGATGGGTGAAGCCCGCAGCAAACGAGCCGTGTTCTGCAGGGTTCAAATGCGCAAATGCAGGACTGCTTGTCACCATGAGCACAAGAGTTGCAGGAATCGAAGATCTTTTCATTGTCGCGTCCTTTCGACAAAAGAGCACAGGTTAGAACGAACCAAACATCGATCCCAGGATGAAGACGGCAGCCAGCGAAATGATCACCCCGACAATCACCGTCATCACCATGTCGAAATAGCTCGAGGCATGGGTCTGCTTGCTGATCTGCAAAAGCAGCAGTACGGTGCCATTATGCGGCAATGCATCCAGCGTGCCGGCACTGATCACCGTGAGGCGATGCATCAATGCGGGGTCTATGCCATATTGATTGGCGAGTTGCATATATTGTTCGCCCAGCGCATTGAGCGCGATCGCCATGCCGCCTGAGGCCGTGCCGGTCAGAGCTGCCAGCGCGTTCATGGCAACCACCAGGGAAACCAGTGGGCCGCCAGGGACCTGCAGCACCGCATCCCGCACCAGCATGAAAGCCGGCATGGCCGCAACCACTGCCCCGAAGCCAACGAGACTGGCGATGGTCAGAATCGGCAGGACCGAGGAATTGGCACCGGCATCCAGGCTTTCGCGAATGGCCTTCAAGCGGGTAAAATTGGCGACGATCAGCGTCAGAATGGCGACCGCCAGCGCAATCAGCACCGCCCAGAGCCCGATCGTCGAAGACACATCAATTCCCCAGGGCGGTTGGCTCAGAAAGGAAAAATCCAGCCGGGGGAGAATGATCAGCGCCATCAGGAAATTGACGACGATCACCACCAGAAGCGGCAGCAACGCCACGAAGAAGGATGGCTTGTCGGTGGCGCGGACGCCATGATCTAGCTCGGCGGGATCGAAGTCCCCGGTCAGGGTGGATTGCTCCCGGAGCTTCTCGGTGATCTCCACCCCCTCTGGCACATCGACATAATTTTCGCCCGCCAGTCGCGCCCGCGCCTCCGCGCGCTGCAACCACCACATCCCAAAGGCCAGTGTGATGATGGAGGCGATGATCCCCAAGCCAGGGGCGGCAAAGGTCGTGGTGCCGAAATAGGGCATCGGGATGGCGTTGTTGGTCGAGGGGGTGCCCGGCATCGCCGACATGGTGAAGGTGAATGCACCAAGGCCAATCGCCGCCGGCATCAGCCGCGCCGGTATATTGGCCGCCTTGAACATCTCGCGCGCCATCGGAACCAACACGAAAAACGCGACAAACACACTGACCCCGCCATAGGTCACCACCGCCGAAGCCAGCACCACCGAGAGCATTGTCCGCTTCACACCAAGCCGCTCGGTCAGCGAATGGGCAATCGCGGTGATCGATCCGCTGTCATCCATCAGCTTGCCAAAAATGCCGCCCAGTAAAAACAACGGAAACCAGCGGGCCACGAAATTCGCCGTCCCGGACATGAAGGTGGTGGTCCAGTTGGCCAGCAGCGGCTCACCGGAAATCAGCGCCGCCAACAGGGCTGCAGCCGGCGCAAGCATCAGCACGCTCCAACCGCGATAGGCAAACCACATAAGAAGAACGAGGCCGAGTAATATTCCGAGCAAACCCATATTATCTGACCCCTCAGTCGATATTGGTAAGAATGCCTGCGAAATTTCCTTCATAAAACAACTTTAATTTGAAGAATACAAGCATCATAATGAAACGATATTTGTGATACCGATGTTATGCTCGAAAAAATCACAATCAACTGTGCCGTCTGAAGTCATCGCAGCCATTCGTGCAGTCGGAGCAACCATGGATCCTTTTTTGCTGCCGCAAACCGTCGGCCTGCTACAAACAGGCGGGTTGCCGCAAAGCGTCGAATTCTCCCGCCGCAGGCCACCTGCCGTCGCAGCCGTGCCTATGGCTTTGCTGTCTTGTTCGCACCGCACGACACATCGAACAATTCAAGGGGCGCGCAATGCTCAAAGGGAAGCAGGGTTTTGATGACGGAACTTCTCGCGCTGCAATCAATCATGCTCAATCTTTGTCTGGCACTGCTGCTCGGATCGGCCATCGGACTGGAACGGCAGCTGCGGCAACGCCATTCCGGCCTTGTCACCCACGGCCTGGTGGCCCTGGGCGCTGCGGCTTATGCCTCTCTCCCCCATGCGCTCGGGATGGTGGCCGATCCCCGCATGGGCGCCCAGGTGGTCACCGGTATCGGCTTTCTGGGCGCCGGCCTCATCATCAAGGACGGGGCCAGCGTCAAGGGCCTGAGCACCGCCGCAACCGTGTGGAGTACTGGGGCCGTCGGTGTGCTCACCGGCTATGGTTTCTGGTTTCTGGCCATTGAGACCGCGTTCTTCATTGTCTGCCTCAATCTCTCGCTGCCCAAGATCGCCACGCTGGTGGACCGCTATTCCTTTATCACGCCGCAGAGCGAACATTATTACCGGGTGCGTTTCCGCTGTCCGCCCGAAAGCGAAATCGCGGTGCGCGCCCTGCTGATCCAGGCGCTGGATCTAAAAAAACTGCGCTTCCATGCCATTCGCAGCCATCGCCTGGAAGGCAGTGATGACATGGAAGTCGAGGCAACCCTGTTTACCGGTAAAGAAGAGGATGGCGCGGTCGAGGCGCTTGTTGCCCAGTTAAGTCTGCGCTCAAGCATAATTTCGACCAGCTGGGTAAAACTTGAGGAAAGTGACTGGCCGCACGAGCATTAACTTTGCCAATATTAGGCTCTGTACTATCCTATACAAACGTGCTCATATCAGCAGACCACCATATCTTACAAGCAAGCAGTCAAAGAGTCCGTTTTCAACCCTGTGAGGATTGAGGGATGAATGTTCCCCAGCTGCTGAAAATGCAACGAAGGACCGTTGAGCAGCGCAAATGGCGCGGCTTCCTGCTGCTGGGCATGCTGCTGTTGCTGGGCGGGGTGCTCTGCCTATTATTGCCGGTCTTTTCCGAATTCGCTGCCAGTACGGTGTTTGGACTGGTGCTGGTGGGCATTGGCGTCATCAAGATCATCCAGTCATTATGGGTGAAAAGCTGGGCCGGTTTTGTGTGGCAGGAATTGTCCGGCGCTGTTGAACTGGTCGGGGGGATCATGATCTGTCTTAATCCGCTCAAGGGCGCGCTGGCGATCACCCTTTTGATCGCGATTGTGGTTTTTGTTCATGGCTTTCTGCAGATCGCCATGTCGTTGAAAATCCGACCCGAAGGCGGATGGTGGTGGTTTACCCTGTCGGGCATCATCGCCTGGATGGCCAGTGCAGCGCTGGTTCTCAAATGGCCGCTGATCCGTGAGCTGCCTTCGGGATCGATCGCCGGCATTGCCCTGCTGATCGCCGGGATTGCCTATGTGGGAATTGCCTTTACGACCAGAAATGCGTGACTGAATACCCACCATCTTGAGGGAGATACGGCGGTGACAAGGGCTCTGGTTCATCAAAATCTGAAGGGGGCCTTGCTTCTGGCCGTTCTCATCATCGCCTCGGCGAGCGCAGGCAAGGCGCAACAGCCGCCCGCCGCGCCTGTGCCCGCAGTTGTTGTCGAGACCGTCGCTGTCGCCTCTGCCGCAGCGCCGCAACGCTTCAACGGACAAATCGAAGCAATCGAGGCCGTCGATATTCAGGCGCGCATCACCGGGTTTCTTAAAGGCAAGGCTTTTGAGCAGGGCGCGCGCATCAAGGCCGGAGATCTGCTTTTTGAGATTGAACCCGATGCCTTGCAGGCGGCCCTCACGCTGGCGCAAGCGCAACTCGCGCGCGCAACCGCCAACCAGAATGCCACACGACAGACGCTGTCGCGAACCAGAACCCTCGCCAGTCGCAATACCGCCTCGCAGGCGGCGCTGGATGACGCACAGGCCGCCTTCGATATTGCTAGCGCCGATGTGCAGGGCGCTGAGGCCAATCTCAACATCGCCCGTCTCAACCTCTCCTATACAAAGATCCGGTCACCGATCAATGGAACCATCGGCCGCTCGCTGGTGACCCTCGGCAACCTCGTCGGCCCAGGCAGTGGACCGCTCGCGCGCATTGTGCAGCTCGATCCGGTGCGGGTGGTGTTTTCCATCACCGACCGCGCACTGGTCAGTCTGCGCCAGCAGGAAGCGGCCGGACAGGCGATCAATCCGCACCAGTTTTCGCTCAACCTGGTTCTCGCCAATGGCACCACCTATTCGCAGCGCGGCACCCTCCAGTTCATTGATAATGAAGTCAGTGCCCAGACCGGAACCGTAGCCGTGCGTGCGCTGTTTGCCAATCCCGATCAGATTCTCGTGCCAGGTCAGGTGGTCGCTGTTCAACTCGTCGATGAAGCGATCGGTACGCTGCCCGTGGTTCCGATGTCGTCGGTGTTGCAGGATCGCCAGGGTAAATATGTCTTCGTGCTCGGGACAGACAACAAGGTGTCGCGACGCCCAATCGTCACCGGTGCCCGCATCGGCAATCGATGGGCCGTCACAAGTGGCGTCACGCAAGGCGAACAGATCGTTACCCAGGGGCTGCAACGCATTGCCGATCAGCAACTGGTCGCACCGCGCGAAGCCATCGAGGACGGAGGGGCGGACCAATGATTTCCGAGACCTTCATCCGCCGTAGCCGCCTTGCCATCGTTATTTCAATCCTGATCTCCATTGCCGGTGCAATCGCCATCTTTGCCCTGCCGATCCAGCAATATCCGCAGATATCGCCGCCGACCGTCACCGTCTCCGCCTTCTATCCCGGCGCCAGTGCCGAAGTCATCGCCGATGTGGTGGGCGGCCCGCTTGAAACCGCCATCAATGGGGTCGATGACATGATGTATATGTCATCGACCAGTTCCAATGCCGGGCAATATGCGCTTTCGGTCACCTTCGAAGTGGGCACCGATCCCGAACTCGCCCAGATCAATGTGCAAAATCGCGCGCAGCTGGCAATCTCGCGTCTGCCCGCCGCCGTCGCCCAACAAGGGGTGTCGGTGCGCGCCCGCTCACCGGATTTTGTGCTCGGCATCGCGTTCTATTCGCCAGACGACAGCCTGAGCGCGCTGGAGATCACCAATTTCACCACCACAACCATCGTGGATGCGATTTCACGGGTCGCTGGCGTCGGTGAGGCAAGCGTGGTGGGGGCTTCCGAATATTCCATGCGGGTGTGGCTCAACCCACAAAGAATGGAGGCACTCGCCATATCGGTCGATGAGGTGGCAGCCGCCATTCAACGCCAGAATATCCAGGCGACCCTCGGCCAGGCTGGGGCGCCGCCCATGCGCACGGCGACCGAACTGCAATATACGCTGGTCGCTGAAGGTCGCCTGCGCGATGCCGAGGAATTCGGCGCCATCGTCATCCGCACCGGCGCGGACGGGGCGAAAGTCTTCCTGCGCGATGTCGCGCGGCTGGAACTGGGCGCCCGCAATTACGCATCCACCGCGAGTTTTGCCGGCCATCAATCGGCCATGCTCCAGATCAATCAGGCGCCGGGAGCCAACGCGATCGACACCGCTCGGGCCGTTGAGGCAGAACTTGAGCGTCTGTCGGCGCGCTTTCCACCAGGCCTGCATTATCACGTGGTCTATGATGCAACCCGCTTCGTCAAGGCCAGCATTGCGCTCACCACCCGAACCCTTCTGGAAGCCTTTCTGATTGTTCTCGCCGTCACATTCGTGTTTCTGCAGGATTGGCGCGCCACGCTGATTTCTGCCCTTGCCATCCCCGTTTCCATGCTCGGGGCCATCGCAGTGCTTCTGGCGCTCGGCTACTCGCTCAACATGATCTCGCTGCTCGCTCTGGTCCTGGCGATCGGACTGGTGGTGGATGACGCTATTCTGGTGGTCGAGAATGTCAAACATGTGCTGGACGACGCGCCCGAAATCAGCGTCGTCGACGCCACCCGCACAGCCATGCGCCAGATCACCGGTCCCATTATTTCCACAACGCTCGTGCTGCTCGCTGTCGTCACTCCGACAGCTTTTCTGGAGGGAATTGGCGGGCAACTTTACCGCCAGTTTGCGGTCACGATCTCATCGGCCCTGATCATCTCGTCCTTTGTCGGTCTTACACTCAGTCCTGCACTGGCGGCGCTGCTGCTCCGACGCGATCAGAGCAGTTTTAAACGCGGTCCGCTCGCCTGGTTCACCCGTTTCATGGAACGCAGCCGCGACGGTTATGGTCATCTGGTCGGGCTGACCGTCAGACATTGGTATATCCCGCTTGCGGCTATTATCGCCTGCTTTGCCGGCGCCTATCTGCTGTTTGCCAATCTGCCGGCAACGTTCTTGCCGGACGAGGATCAGGGCGCGCTGTTCGTCGATATTCAGCTGCCCAGTGCCGCCTCGCTCGAACGCACCAAGCGCATTGTGGAGGATGTGCGCAGTGTGCTGAGCGAGACTGCGGGTGTTCAAGACGTTATTACCGTCTCAGGCTTCAGCATCCTGCAATCCACCAGCACTCCCAATGGCGCCATGGCTGTTGCAGCCCTTGCCCCCTGGGAAGATCGCGAGAGCCGGGCTCTCCAGCTCAACAGCATCATTGACGGGCTGCGTCGCCAGTTCATGCAGATCCCGGGCGCCAATGTCGCGGTGTTCGCGCCGCCCGCCATTGCGGGGATCGGTTCTGTGGGCGGTTTGGACTTCCGCCTGCAGGCCCTGCAAGGCCAGGCACCCGAAGATATCGCACAGGTCACAAGCGCTCTGCTCGGCTATATCAACCGGCAAGCGGAGATCGGTGGGGCGGCGACCACCTTCAACGCCAATGTGCCACAAATCTATGTCGATGTGGACCGGGCCCGCGCCGAGGCCTTGGGCCTGAGCGTGTCCGACATCTATGCTGTCATTGGTGCCAATTTCGGCTCCCGCTACGTCAATGATTTCACACTCAATGGCCGGGTGTTCCAGGTCAATCTGCAGGCGGATTCCGAGTTTCGTGCCCATGTGGAAGATATCCTCAAACTCCATGTCAGAAATCGCACCGGAACGCTTGTCCCGTTGCGCGGCGTGGTTTCGCTGACCACCGTGCTGGCCCCCTTTGTCATCACACGATACAATCTCTCCGTCTCCGCCCAGATCAATGCCGTGCCTGCGCCCGCAGCCAGCAGTGGCGAAGCGATGAGCGCGATGGCCACGGCTGCGGCAACAGCGCTTCCCGACGGTTACGGCTATGAATGGTCCGGCTTGTCGTTTCAGGAAAACCGCAGCAGTGGCCAGGAGGTTTTGGTCTTTGCCCTGGCCTTCCTGTTCGCCTATCTGTTTCTGGTGGCGCAATATGAAAGCTGGAGCCTGCCCCTGGTGGTCATTGTGTCATTGGGAGCAGCTCTGCTGGGCGCTGTTGTCGCCCTCAGCCTGTTCGGGCTGCAAAACAGCCTCTATGTTCAGATCGCGCTGGTGTTGTTGATCGGTCTTGCCGCTAAGAATGCCATCCTGATCGTGGAATTTGCCAAGGAAAAGCGTGAGGCCGGTCTGAGTGCCCGCGATGCCGCGCGACAGGGTGCCGAGCAGCGCTTTCGTGCGGTGATGATGACAGCGGTGTCTTTCATCCTGGGTATTCTGCCCCTCATTCTGTCATCAGGGGCAGGTGCTGGTGCGCGGCAAGCTGTCGGCGTCACGATTTTCGGGGGCATGGTCGCCGCAACCACCATCGGCCTGCTGCTGACGCCGGGCATCTATTTCATGGTGCAGCGCCTGAGCGAGGCCGTCACCAAGGCCGATCCCGCGCAAAAATCGGACAATCCGTAATGGGGCGCTCAGCCGGGCTGTCTCCGGTCCCGGAAATGACCGGTACCCCAATTGATTGGGACCCGGAAAATCTGGAACCACCCAAATCCGGGTCACCCCCATTGCTGGGGATAGCCAAGAGCAGGGTGCAAGCCTGCCACCGCACGCGCCAAGGCAGACCTTGCGCCGCCGCGCGCAGTTGTGCAGCATTAAGCGCTGCCCGATCTTAAGCGCTGCGCCTTTGAGGGCAGTTCGCGATGCGGCCATCCCCACCGAACTTCAACGCTTGCTTGGGTTGCTGGCCAGACCATATCGAACATTCAACGGTCGCAGATGCATTTCTTATAGTTTCAAAATAGAATAGTTCCAATCGTCAAAGAGTATTATCGAATATATTTTCAATAACCACGCGATATGGCCTTGATAAAAGAAAATAACCTATAGATAATTTCAGTAGAAATCGAGGCTCGGAGGCAGGCATGCATTGGCTTCATTCGATATTTCAGCAGGCTCCGGAAATAGCGCTCTTCCTGTCACTGGCAGGCGGCTACGCTATCGGCAAGATTAATTTCGGAAAGTTCCAGCTTGGTGGGGTTGCTGGGTCATTGCTTGTCGCGGTGCTCATCAGCCAGGTCGGGGTGGAGATTGATGATGGTGTGAAAGCCATTCTCTTCGCATTGTTCATTTATGCTGTCGGCTTTGAAAGCGGGCCGCAGTTTTTTCGTTCGCTGGGACGCCAATCCATCCGCGAAATCGCAATGGCTGCAGTGCTGGCAATCAGCGGGCTTGCGACCGTGGTCATCATGGCACGGATCTTCGGTCTCGACAAAGGCATTGCTGCCGGCATTGCTGCCGGCGGCCTTACCCAGTCGGCAATCATTGGCACCGCGAGTGCCGCCATTTCGAAATTGGGGGTGGCCGCCGAGGAAGCGCAGCGGCTCCAGGCAAATGTTGCCGTGGGCTATGCTGTGACTTACATTTTCGGGTCTTTCGGCGCCATTATCATCTGCGTGAACGTGCTGCCGAAGATCATGGGTCGCACCATCCGCGATGATGCGATCAAGGCGCAAGCGGCGCTGCTTGCCGGCCTTCGGGTTTTGGGACAGGGTGAAAGCGATGCCGCGCCCGACCTGGTTGGTCGTATCTACCGTGTCACAGCCGCAGCCGGGAAGACGGTTGCCCAGAGCGAGGCACTCGCCGGGGGCGATAGTCCCATTACGATTGAACGCGTGAAGCGGGCAGGAAAGATCATCGGGGTAACACCGGATCTCAGCCTTGAAGAGGCCGATGTCATCCTGGTGGTCGGACGTCGTAAGGGCGTGGTTTCCTCCGGTGAGAAAATCGGAACGGAGTTACAATCCTCCGATGGCATGGATGTGGTCGTGGCGCTTCATGACGTGACGATCACCTCCACGGACTATATTGGTAAAACCGTCGCAGCCATCAGGGAAGGGATCAGTCCCGATCTGCGCCACGGCGTCTATGTCGTGGGTGTTAAACGCGCGGACAAGCCTTTGCCGCTCCGTCCGGAAACCGTGATACAGGCCGGCGACGTTGTCTCAC
The DNA here is from genome assembly GCF_029909885.1 of Ochrobactrum sp. AN78. Classification (NCBI taxonomy): domain Bacteria; kingdom Pseudomonadati; phylum Pseudomonadota; class Alphaproteobacteria; order Hyphomicrobiales; family Brucellaceae; genus Ochrobactrum; species Ochrobactrum sp. AN78. The sequence goes on along the minus strand of NZ_JASAMU010000013.1, from coordinate 63,594 downwards.
TTTATGGCACACAACAGGATCTGCAGCGTGCCGCACGATCCATCGGCCCCGTTCTGGTCGCAAGCGATAAGACCGACTTCGTTTTTCATGGCCTTGGTATTGCCTTCGGACTGTTGATCGGGCTTGCAGTTGTTCGCATCGGCTCAATTCCCCTGACTTTGGGAAGTGGTGGCGGTGCGCTGCTGTCGGGATTGCTGTTTGGCTGGTATCGCAGTCGCAATATGACCATTGGCAATATGCCAAGTGGCGCATCGACCCTGCTCCGTGATCTTGGTCTTGCCGGCTTTGTCGCGGTTGTCGGCCTGCAATCGGGCCTGCAGGCGGTGCAGACCATCATGAGCAGTGGATTGACGATCTTTCTCGTCGGCATGGTTGTGACCATTCTCCCCTTGATCATCACGCTGTTTTTTGGGCTCTATGTGCTCAAATACGACAATGTGGCGATATTTGCCGGGGCACTTTCCGGATCGCGCAGTGCAAATCCAGCCTTTGGCGAAGTGCTCGACAAGGCAGGCAATTCCATTCCCACCACCCCGTTCGCAATCACCTATGCGCTGGCCAATGTCTTCCTGACATTGCTCGGACCGCTGGTTGTGGCTTTTTCTTGAGGAACAGAACATGGTGAAGACCGATTACAGCAAATTTGCCAAACTCAGTCCGTTTGAGCTGAAAGACGCGCTTATCGCGGTCGCGTCGGGTAAGGAAAACCACGCCATGCTCAACGCCGGACGCGGCAACCCAAACTTTCTGGCAACCGTGCCACGGCGCGCCTTCTTGCGGCTGGGCCTTTTTGCCGTCGCCGAAGCGGAGCTTTCCTATTCCTATCTGTCAAACGGCATTGGTGGACTGCCGAAAATTGAAGGCATTGAAGGCAGATTTCAACGCTTCATTTCCGAACATAGCGACCAGGAAGGGGTGAAATTCCTCGGGCGCACCCTGTCTTATGTGCGCGATCAGCTCGGCTTGTCGGCCTCTGAATTCCTGCATGAAATGGTCGAAGCGATCCTCGGCTGTAATTATCCAGTGCCACCCCGGATGCTCAAAGTCAGCGAAGAGATTGTGAAACACTATCTGGTCCGCGAAATGATCGGCGGCTATATGAGCTCTGAAACGATCGATCTGTTTGCGGTGGAAGGGGGAACCGCCGCAATGACCTATATTTTCGACACACTCAAACAAAATAGAATTCTCGAGGAAGGCGACACGGTGGCAATCGGAATGCCGACTTTCACGCCCTATATCGAAATTCCACAGCTCAACACTTATCGCTTGAAGGAAGTGCATATCAATGCCGACCCCAACAAGGGTTGGCAATATCCGCAAGCCGAACTCGACAAGCTACTCGATCCGGCCATCAAAGTGTTCTTCCTCATCAATCCAAGCAATCCGCCTTCGGTCAAGGTCGATCAGCACGGACTTGAACAGATCGCTCGTATCGTTAAGGAAAAACGTCCTGACCTGATCATTTTGACCGACGATGTTTACGGGACCTTCGCCGATGATTTCAAGTCGATATTCGCAGTCTGTCCCCATAACACCATGCTTGTCTATTCGTTCTCCAAATATTTCGGGGCGACGGGCTGGCGGTTGGGGGCGATCGCGATGCACAAGGAAAATGTGCTTGACGCGCAGCTCAAAGCGCTTCCGTCCGATGCGCAGGCGGAACTGCGCGATCGCTACGCATCGCTGGTTCCTGATGTCTCCACGCTGAAATTCATCGACCGCCTGGTCGCCGACAGCCGCACCGTCGCGCTCAACCACACCGCTGGGCTCTCAACACCACAGCAGGTGCAGATGGTGCTGTTTTCCCTCTTCGGCCTGATGGATGAGAAAGATGCCTATAAAGCCCAGTTGAAGCAACTCATCCGCAACCGCGAGGCCGCTCTCTATCGTGAGTTGGGCCTGCCACCGCAGTCCGATGAGAACGCGGTTGACTATTATACGCTGCTCGACCTCGAAGATATCGCAAAGCGGCTTTATGGTGATGATTTCGCGGCCTGGGTAAAAAACAATATCTCGCCGACGGAACTGCTGTTTCGGATTGCAGATGAAACCGGCATTGTCTTGTTGCCGGGAACCGGCTTCGGCACCCTGCAGCCGGCAGGACGCGCTTCCCTGGCCAATCTCAATGAGTATGAATATGCCGCTATCGGTCGGGCGCTCAGACGCATGGCCTCGGAGGTCCATGACAACGACTATCAAAAGCGCAAGAGCGATCGGTAATTCAATCGAAACAGGCTGCCCGGCATAACACGCTGTAACATGCTGCTTTTTTCTAAGCGGATGAAAATCGGGCACCAGGTGGCCTCAGATGCTGGTCGTCAAATCAAACCGGTTCCCGCCACCAGGGCTTGATCGTAATTGCGGTTCACAATCGCCACACCCGGCAATGCAGCCAGAAGACAAGCGTGCTTTCTGGCTGCAGGCGCATCATCTGCCGTTTCATTTTTGCGTCGCTACCGTGGTCTCAAGGCTCGCCGTTGTCTGCGGCTTTTCCATCTTGGATGATTGCGGGCTATGGCCTGGGCAGTCCGCCATTGCAAATGTCACGGACAAAACGAGCGCTGCGGTCGTCAAGAAAGCGAGTTTCATTGTTGTCTCCTGGCTTCGGTTTGGGGCATTGACCACACCATCCTAGCAGTTTTCGCGCGGTGCGTCTCATCACGTCTCGCTTTTGCTGCTTCGCATGGATCCGATCGCAGCCTGCGCTGTCGCGCTCAATCCTTGAGAAAATGAATATGCGGCCGCAGCGAATGCGCTGAGATCTCCACCCGCGCATCGACATGAAACACGTCTTTTAAAAGCTGTTGATGGATGACCTCATCGGGTGTGCCAGAGGCCACGATCTTGCCTGCCTGCATCACCATCAACCGATCACAGAACATCGCTGCATGGTTTAAGTCGTGCAAGGCGATGATGCTGGTGATCGGCAGACTGGAAATCAGTTTCAGGAGGCTCATCTGGTGCTGGATATCAAGATGATTGGTCGGCTCGTCAAGAATAAGTTCCTGCGGCATCTGCGCCAAAGCCCGAGCGATATGCGCGCGCTGTTTTTCGCCCCCCGACAGGCTCTGCCAGCGATCCTGTCGCTTGGCTTGCATGCCGGTGCGTTCAAGCGCATCCTCGACCGCGCTTTCATCGCTGCCCGTCCAGCCGGAAAACATGGATCTGTGCGGAAAGCGGCCAAGCCTGACCACGTCGAGCACCGTCAGATTGGCATTGGTGGTGGCATGTTGCTCGACAAAGGCCACGCGCTGCGCGAGCTTGCGCCGTGATACGGTGGCGAGATCCGCCTTATCCAACAGCACACGGCCTTGTGTCGGGCGCTTCAGCCCGGCAAGCAGCCGCAACAAGGATGTCTTGCCGCATCCATTGGGTCCCAAAAGCCCGAGCATCTGGCCGGGCTTTGCCGCAAATGACACGCCATCCAGCACGGTCTTGCCGCCAATTGTCCAGGTGATATTGTCCGCCTTGATCGTCATGATGCGCGCTGAAACCGGTAAAGAATGATCGAAAAGAACGGCACGCCCACCAGGGCAGTCACCACCCCGATCGGAAGAACCTGCTGGGGGACCAGGGCGCGGGAGGCAATGTCGGCCAGGACCATGAAAATCGCGCCACCGATCGCGCAGGCCGGCAGCAATCGGATATGCAGCGGCCCAACCAGAAAACGCGCCGCATGCGGGACAACCAGTCCGACAAAGCCAATGGAGCCCACCATGCTGACAATGGTCGCTGTCATCATCGCAGTCAGCGCAAACAACGCAATGCGCGCGCGGCCAACATGCACACCCAGCGATGCGGCGGCCTCATCGCCAAAGGCAAATGCGTCCAGCACCTGCGCATAAAAAAGACAGATCAGCAGCCCCAGGCCGATCACCACGCCCACCAGCATGAATTCTGGCCAGCGCACGCCGCCAAAGCTGCCAAGCAGCCAGAACATGACGTCGCGTGCCTGCTGGGCATTGCCGGAGGTGGTGACGATATAGGAGGTTGCAGCGTTGAAGAGCTGCGAGGCTGCGACCCCGGCTAGAATGGTGCGATCGGCGCCACCGCGGGTTCCATTGGAGAGAAGGGCAACAAACAAGAACGCAAGAAACGCACCCGCAAACGCGCCCGCTGACAGCGACAGCGCACCCGCCCCCAAACCCAGGATGACCACGGCAACCGCGCCAGTGGAGGCCCCCGCCGAAATGCCAAGCACATAGGGTTCGGCCAGGGGATTGCGCAACAGCGACTGCATGATCGCACCCGACAAGGCGAGCCCTGCACCGCACAACGCTGCGACCAACGCACGGCTCAGGCGATAGTCCCAGATGACGGTTTCATGAATGCGATTGAGTTCAACCCCACTCCAGCCAAGCCGGTTGGTGACAGCAAAAAACGTGGTGGACAGCGGGATCGGCAGATCGCCAATTCCCGTGCTGATGCCCACGACGAGTAGAATTGCCAACAGGGACAGCAAGAGCACGGCCGCACCCATCGCGCCCGTCCCGATAGGCCGGCGGCACGCGATCACTGAAGCAGACCAAGCGCTTGGAGCTGGCGGGCGACCTGCTCCGCGCCATAAAGGGTACGGATGGTCGGGTTCATCGCCTGTCCGTCCATGACCACAATGGCACGGTTCTTGACCGCAGGCATTTCCCTGACCGCCGGATCAGAATTCAAGAATGCGATCTTGGCTTCCGGCTTGTCGAGGTCCCAGCGATTGCGGTCCAGATTGGCGACGACGATGACATCGGGATTGGCGGCAATGATGCTCTCCCAACCAAGCGTTGGCCATTCCGCTTTGGCCTTGATGGCATTTTCACCACCCAGAATATCGGCAATGTAACTGGAGGCGCCATTGCCACCACCCAGATAGGCGTCAGCGGAAGGCGACTGGCTGGAGAACCAGAACACGTAACCAAGCTTCTTGCCACCGGTTGCAACACGGTTCCGCAGCGCGTTCTCGCGCGATTTGAGAGCAGCGATCAGCGTCTGGCCGCGATCGGCCACATCAAAAATCTGCGAAAGCTCGTCAATCTCCTGATAAAGCAGATCCATGGTCCATAGCTGATCGCGGCTGCCATATTCATCCTTGACCTGCATGGTGCTCAAACAGGTGCTCGGCGACAGATAGCTGGGGACGCCAACCTTGTCGAAATCCTCGCGTTTGGCGACTTTGCTGTTCGGACCCACCAGGCTAGGCAGGGCTGCGGCAACAAAATCAGGGTCCTGCGCAAGCAGGGATTCAAAGGTCGGGAACTCGACGGTGAGCAGCTTGACTTTCGCATTGGCATCCGCAAGCTCGGGCAGAACCTTGCTCGGCCAGAATGCGGTGGCTGCCATCCGGTCCTCAAGACCAAGCAGAAGCAGGATCTCGGCGCTGTTTTGTCCAAGCCCGATCGCCCGTTGCGGCGCCGCGTCAAAGCGAACTTTGCTACCGCAATTCTCAAGCACCAGCGGATAATGCGTCGAAGCCGCCGCAGCAAGATCGAATGGGAATGCCGACAGGGCCGCAAAGCACGCTGCGGCCAGAAAAGACTTCATTGCAATCACGGGGAGAGGTCCTCGGTTGGATGCGTGGCGTATCAACGGCCTGTTCGGCCCGGATGTCCTATAATCCGAATGGACGGACCAAAACAAGAGCGGAGAACTCATATTTATCGCCTTGGCGCCGGCAAGGCGCTGCAATCCCAAGGCGCTACAATCCCAAGGGGCTACAATCTCAAGGGGCTACAATCGAAAGGGGCTACAAGGCCCAGCCGCTGCCTGGTCTGGTAGAATCCCGCGGGAACCCCCGCGCAATGAAGGCCTTAAGAGGAGAAAAGCGCAGCCGAAGCATGGCTAGGATCAGGCAAGCGCGCGCACGAAACGGCGTCGTCACTCAGCCGCGGGTTTGCAAGCGGCTCCCCGTTGGCGATGGTTGCCACGCCGCATCACTAAGCCGAGGCCGCAGCTTGGGCGCGGGCCAATCTTAGTCGGGACAATAAAGGCGCGCGCCGTCATCTTTTGCAAACAGCACGCAGGGTCCCTGCGAACCGCGCGGATCATAGGCAAAGCCCTTGCCGGTCAGGGCTTGGGTGATGTCGCGGATGCCGGCAAGCCCATAAAGGTGGTCGTGCAATTCAAGAAAAATTCGCTCAATACCCGCAAGCTCGGCATTGCAAAGCAAATCACGCTCGGCCCCCTCGATGTCCATGACCAGGACGTTGATGGCGTGCGCGGTGATGAAGTCGTCAATATTGGCGGATGGCAGTTCAATGCAGCTCTGATAGGGCCCCTGGGTTTCATCCATCGACGACATCCACAGATCCTGCCGGACATAAAAAGCATGCGAACGCGGTTGGCCCGCAGTGAGAATACCCTGGTTTAAGACGACGTTGTGAATTTCATTGGCCGCAATCACCCGTGCAGCCAGCGCCGCTGTGGCCGGGTTTGCCTCAAACGCCCAGATGGTTACATTGGCAATGCCGGCGATGACCGCGGTGATAATACCGATGCCCGCGCCCAGTTCCAACACCCGATCGCCGGGTTTGACCGCCTTGAACACCGACCGCGCCTCCTTGGCCTCATAAGACTGGCTTTCAAGAGCCTGCCAGATGACCCGAGACACCTCCTGCGAGGTGATCGGCACACGAATGCCATGTACGTTCAACACGTCTTTGCCTGGGTTGCCTGCGTGATGCCGCAGTCGAGTTTGCGATGGCCCCTGACCTAGCTGATTTGCAGGGCCACCGCCAGCGCTATGCGACAAGACCGATGCGAGGATCAGATCGCCGCTTTCAGATCGTAGCTGTCACTTTCATGCCTGACGCGGAGCTCCGATGCCGGAACGGGTTTGCCGATCAAATAGCCCTGCACCTGATCACACCCCAGCCGCTTGAGACATTCAAACTGTTCTTCGGTCTCGATGCCTTCGGCAATGGTAATCATCTTGAGACTGCGCCCGACCCCGGTCACAAGTTCGACGATCGCCAGTGCATCCAGACGCGTGGTGACGTCACGAACAAAGGACCGGTCGATTTTGATCTTGTCGAACGGAAAACCACTCAGACTGCCCAGCGAGGAGTAGCCGGTGCCGAAATCATCCATGGCAATCTGGATGCCAAGCGCCTTCAACTGTCGCAGCGTATTGAGCGTCTGCTCATTCTTGTCCAGCAAGACAGATTCTGTGATCTCCAGTTCCAGCCGATCGGCTGCCAGACCAGTTTGCGCAAGCGCCTGCGTGACACTCTCAATCAGGCCAAGGCTGCGAAACTGGACCGGTGAAAGATTGACGGCAATCTTTAAGGGTTTGGTCCATTTCACCGCTTCAAGGCACGCCGTCATGAGCACCCATTCTCCCAGCAGATTGATAAAGCCTATCCGCTCGGCGACCGGGATGAACTCCATCGGTGGCACCGCGCCACGCACCGGATGGTCCCAGCGAACCAACGCTTCATAGCCACAGATTTCCCTTGTGTCTGTCCGCGCCTGGGGCTGATAGAAGACGGCCATTTCCCCATTGACCAGCGCCTTCTGAAGATCCGCTTCAAACGACTTCTTCTCGCGCAGCCGTGTTTGCATCTGCGAGCGGAAAAGACTGGCATGGCCGGGCCCCAGCGCCTTGGCTTCATAAAGCGCCAGATCGGCATGCTTGAACAGTTCTTCCGTATTGGGTTCGCCCTGCGAGATGGCGACGCCAACGCAGGTGCCTATCTTGATTTCCAGCTCGCCGATAAGATAGGGGCGGCTGATGGCCTCCATCAAATCGGCAGCGAGCAGGAGCGCGTCTGCTTCCGCAAGGCCAGTGGTCAGAAGCGCAAATTCATCGCCGCCCAGCCGGCAGACCACGTCGCCATCCGAGCCAATCTTTGCCAATCGCCTGGCAACCGCCTGCAGCAAGGCATCGCCGACATCATGGCCGAGTGTGTCGTTGACATCCTTGAAACCATCGAGATCAAGAAGCAGGATCATGGCCGATCGTCGACTGGTCTGCGCTGTACGCAACCGTTCCTCCAGATCCTGACGAAACAGAACGCGATTGGGCAGGCCGGTCAGCGCATCGTGATGGGCGTCATGTTCAAGGCGGTAATTCTGCGACTGCAACTCCCCGGTCGCTTGTTGAAGATCATTGGTCAGCCGCTGCATCTTGCCATGCGCGCGATCCAGCAACTTGTTGTGGCGCAACAACAGCAGCACAAGCACAATGCCACACAGGATCAGCCCTGCTGCAAGGCCCGTATAGATGAGATGCAGTTGGCGCACTTCCGCCTGGGCGGTGTCGATGAGGCCGACATCATATTCGACGGCTGTCGATGCAAGGGCAGTCATCGGGCCGTCAAGCATCGCCATCGCCCGCAACTGCGGCCTGATGCTCTCGCCATCCAACTGGTCAAATCCTGTGTCGAGGCCGTCCAGCGTGCTATTGAGCGCGAGGAACAGCGCCCGGCGCTGCGGATCGTCCTGGATGAAGGCGCGCAGGTTGCCCTGCCGCAGCAATTCAAGGCGTCCCAGCATGATATCGAGCCGCAGACGCGCCTCCTCACGTCGCTCATCGTTTGGATCAAGCGCATAGGCGGCCAAGACATGCTCAAGCCGCAGATATTCCGACACGGTCTGACCAATCGACCAGGAATCATTATAACGCGCGAATTTCTGAAGCGCGGTCTGTCGCTCGGCAATGACATAGGCAATATAGGCCGTTGCCAGCACGAAACAGAATATAATCACGCCCAGGATACGTCTCACATTTTGCCTCTATTCAACGATGAGCTTGGCAACCTGCCACGCCGAGCGCGTGTAATAGGTCTGTGTCTGGAGCTGCGGGTCGCTGTCATATGGGTAAATGATGAAAAGCGGTCCCTTGTCACGGACCGCCATGTAAGTGCCATCGCGCTTCATTGCGAGAATCACGTTGAACTTCTTGAAATCCTCCATCGGCAGCGAACTAACATAATCGTTCAACGCCACCGCTGTAACCTTTGTTCCCTTGGCACCGACCAAACGCATCAACTTATCAATGGATACGCCCTCAAAACGCACGCGACCATCATACCAGGGATTGGCAGTCTCAACGGTCTGCAGGCCGAGCGCTTCCAGCATGTCGCGGTCAAACTGGGCGGTTTCGCCAACATTGGTATTGGTAATCTTGCCGGATATCACCAGAATGGGTTTTCCTGCCGGCTTGGCAAGCGGCTCGGCCTGGGCGTCGCCATTCCACAACAGCGACAAAGACAAGCAAAAGCATAGGCAAAAGCACAGGCAAAAAAAAGATCGAAAGAGTTTCATCGCATTTCTCCATGATAGTGAAGATCAGTAAAGAGAATTGCCTAAATCAATGTGAAGATGGCACATTTTGCTTATATATTCACGTGCTTATGTAATTCGATCCCGCATTATTTCCAGTTTGTGCACAAGCCCGGCACGCGCGCGCAACCCATATCATTTTCCGTTTCGCGCCGGGCGGGTGCTCTGCCGGTTTCTGCAATCAGGGTCCAAGGATCCCGTTGGGATCGGATTTGGGGGTGAGACCACGTGGCGGGCTGATCGAGGCGCGCGCCTGTCCCAGGCGCCATTTGCGAAAAATGGGTTGACCGCCGGAAAACCGGCGATGGCGCACAGATCCGACCGGGGCAGGGCGGGCGGCGTGGCAAAGAGAAAGGGTGAGGCGGGGAGTTGACAAGCAACCTACTAGAAGGTAGGCTGAGGCATGAACATTTATTCAACAACCGCCGACGATATTCTGGCCTGTGCGAAAAGCCTCCTCCTGAAGGGCGGCTATAACGGGTTCAGTTATGCCGACATCGCCGAAGTGGTGCTGATCCGCAAGGCCAGCATTCATCACCATTTCCCCAGCAAGCGCGATCTGGTCACCGCTCTCATCCGTCGGCACCACACGGAAACGGAAGCGAGCTTCGCCCATCTTGAGGCTGCGATCGCAGAGCCAGACGGACAATTGCGCGCCTATAGCCATTATTGGCGCGACTGTATCGAGGGCGGTCAAACGCCGTTTTGTGTCTGTGCATTGCTGGCAAGCGAATTGCCGGTTCTGCCTGCGCCGCTGATTGGCGAGATCAAGGCCTATTTCAAGTCCTTGTCGCGCTGGTTGACCGCCGTGCTGAAACGCGGAGTGGCGGATGGCGTGTTTAATCTGCAGCATTCGCCGCAAATCGAGGCTGAAGCCTTCATGGCTGGCGTGCATGGCGCTATGCTCTCGGCACGCGCCTATGGCGATCCGACCATGTTTTCAAAAATTACCGAACCGCTTTTGCAGCGCCTGATTGCGCGATGATCGCGTGCCAATCCCTATGGCGCAAAGCGGCGTCAGCTTTGCCTAGAAATCTACCTTCTAGTAGGTATATTCGTTCCATAAACCGCTTCTGTCCGGAGTTTTGAGATGTTTGGAATTTCCCCCCTTGGTTGGTTGCATACGCTCGGCAGTCTACCGGCAATCCCGCTGGCCTTTTACATGTTCCTGCGCTATGGGCGCATCGTGCCTGGGTCGCTGGCCGGCAGGCTCTATCTGTTGTTCATGCTGATTGGCGCATTGACGACCTTTCTCGTCGCGCGACAGGCGGTGAGCTTCTTGATTGGTGCCGCGACGCTGTCAGTGCTGATCGCCGGGTATGGTGTTCACCGTCTCCCATTTTCGCGCGCTGCGGCGCGCTATATTGAAACGCTGCTGCTCAGCCTGTCGGCCTTTCTGCTGATGGTGCCGACGGTGAGCGAGATCCTGCGCCGTGTTCCCGATGGTCACCCGCTGGTGACCGACCTGAAGGCGCCGCTGTTGCTGGGCGCCCAGGCGGGCTTGCTGGTGCTTCTGATCCTGGGCGTCGCGCTGCAGTTCATCGCTCTCGCACGGCGAAAAGGCCGGGCCCTGTGAAAGCCCGCGATCGCGCCACCAGCCGCGCCTGCTAAGGCGCGTCACCATGGCAAGAAAGACCCGCTGGGTACCGCGGATATGCGCAGACTTTTAGCCCTGCACGAAATTGTCCGCGCGCAGCAAAGCCCAATGGCTTGCCTGCTTCTCCAGCCATGCTTCGAGCCTTATTTCTAGCCGTCGTGGCGCTCCAGATAGGGCAATTCATCAGGCTCTATCGTGCCGGCAATGGTTTGAACGCGCAGCATCGCCCGTTCATGCGAAATCTGCAGATGATAAACCAGTGCCGCCTGTGCGCCCTTGAGATCCCCGGATTGCAAGGCGCCGACAATCGCCAGATGCTCTGGTAGAAATGGCTCTGTCGCAAACAGTCCCGAGGTCCACTGATACAGGAAGTGGTGGGCGACCAACAAGGTCTGCGGCAGTCGCACCGCTTCCAAAAGCGCCCGGTTGTCACAATATCCAAGCAGCTCGACATGGAGCTCCTGTTCCAGCGCGTCCAGCGTCGCCGCGCTCACCCGCGCGGCGAGCACGGCCGCGTTGAGATTGGCGCGCAGCCTGATGAGCAGACCCTCGGGCAGGCGCGGCAACGCCTTTTCAAGCGCCAGCGGCTCCAGGACCCAGCGGAGTTCGAAAAGATCATGCAGGCGCTTGTCGGTCAGTGCAGGTGCAAGCCAGCGACCGCCTTCCGCCTTATCGATGATGCCCCGCTGCTGCAACCGTGCCACCACGTCACGCGCCACCGTGCGACTAACACCATAATGCTTGGCCAGCGCCAGTTCATTGACCCGCCAGCTGGCAATTGACGTGCGGGCGAAAATCTCCCGCTCAATCTCGCTATAGATGCGTTGCCAGCTGGGCAGGAACTGAATGGGGCCGCGCTTGGCAATGCCGCCCTCATGATAGCCTCTCCCGCCCGCCGCTGCTGACACCACATAACCGCGGCGGCCCTGCTCCTTCGCAAGCAGGCCCTGCGCTGCAAGTTCGACAAGTGCCTGGCGCGCGGGAGCGCGACTGATACCGAAATGCTGCGCCACCCAGGTTTCGGACAGGCGCTGGCCTTCGGCCAGATCACCATTGGCAATGTCGACCGCAAGCCTGTCGCGCGCACTCTGATAAAGCTTGGGCGCAGCGCCTCGCATTAAATTTTCCTTCCGCTGATCGACCGCAGCAATGGCGCTATCCGCACATGCGCATTTGTCCAAGCCAGGACTGCAGCCAGTTTCCTTTCAAGAAAGACCACGTTCAACCCATTGCGTAAAGTCGCTTTTCTGACATTTCCAGTGGTCAGCCGCTGATGACGGTGCAAGTCAAGACGCAATCTTCGGTGGCCGCACTCCTTCGAAGGATTTGCCGGTGGCTTGCGTTGACAGAGAATATCGTATAGTGCATGCATAGTACATTATGAGCTGGAGGAGTATCATAGTGCAGCAGTCAGACGACGAGACCGCCTTTTCCCTCGCCGCGCTTGAGCGGTTTTGCATGGCAATTTTTTCGGCCTGTGGCGCTGATGACGCGACCGCAGATGCCGCAACCCGCGCCATGATGCACGGCACTCGGCTGGGCGTAGACAGTCATGGCGTCCGGCTTCTGTCGCATTATGTCACCGCACTGGTTGGGGGGCGTGTGAACAAGACCCCAATGCTTCGGGCTGTCCGCAGTTTCGGCGCCATCGAAACGCTCGATGCCGATGATGCCCATGGCGCCCTTGCCGCTTTTACCGCCATGGCGCGGGCCACCACGCTCGCCGATCAGTTTGGTATCGGCGCTGTCGCCATTCAGAACAGCTCGCATTTTGCCGCCGCCGGCGCCTATGCCCTTGAGGCTGCACGCCAGGGCTATATCGGTATCGCGGTCTGCAATTCCGACAGCTTCGTGCGGCTGCATGATGGTGCCATGCGATTTCACGGCACCAACCCTATCGCCGTCGGCGTTCCCACCCCCGGCGCCCAGCCCTGGTTGCTCGATATGGCCACAAGTTCAATCCCCTATAACCGCGTCATGCTCTATCAGAGCCTTGGCATCCCGCTGCCCCACGGCGTCGCCTCCGATAGGGATGGCGTCGACACGCTTGAGGCTACAAATGCCGCAATGCTGGCGCCCCTGGGTGGCGAATTCGGCTTCAAGGGGGCAGCGCTGGCCGGGCTTGCCGAAATTCTCAGTGCCGTTCTCACCGGAATGACGTTGAGTTTCGATATCGCGCCAATGGGCGGACCGGATTTTTCCACCCCCCGCAAAATGGGGGCTTTTGTCCTTGCGCTGAAGCCGGAGGCCTTCATTGACCCTGCGGTGTTTGATGCCGGCATGACCCGCTATCTTGACATGCTGCGCACGTCGCCGGCTCGAGAGTCCCTAACTGTCATGGCACCGGGCGATCGCGAATGGCGGGTCGCAGAACAGCGGGAACAGCAGGGCGTGAAGATCGATCCGGTGACGCTCACGTCATTTGCCGATCTGGCGGCGCGTTTTCGGGTCGCTCCGCCCGCCAGGCTTGAACAAACGCGCTGATCGGCGCCCGCTGCCCCTCATTGCTGAGCGAAGATACATCCCGGGAGGAAATTGGGAATGGACACTTCAAAAGCGCCTTTCGGTGCCACACGCTTTCGCTATTTCATTCTTTTCATGTGCTTTATCGGCATTGCGATCAATTATCTTGACCGTGCCAATATGAGCGTTGCTCTGCCGTTCATCGATCAGGAACTTGGCCTCAACCTCACAAATACCCAAAAGGGGCTGATCCTGGGTGCGTTTTTCTGGGCCTATGACGGCATGATGCTGTTTGCCGGCTGGATCACCGACAAGCTGGGCGCGCGCAAAAGCTTTTCACTTGCCGCCGTGTGGTGGTCGGTCTTCACGGCGCTGACGCCGCTTGCCAACAGCTTCTGGAGCTTTTTCACCGTCCGCTTCTTTCTCGGCGCCGGCGAGGCGCCGGCCTATCCCGCAGCAACCAAAGCGGCATCGCGCTGGTTTCCGAGAAACGAACGCGCCTTCGCAACAGCCGTCATCGATTCCGGCTCGCGCGTCGGCACAGTGTTGGCATTGCCCATCGTCACCTCGATCATCGCATTTGCGACATGGCATTATTCCTTCATCATCCTGGGCGCCATCGGTATCGTCTGGGCGCTGCTGTGGTATAAAACCTATCGGGATCCCAACGACCATCCGCGCGCCAATGATCTCGAGCGTCAATATATCATCCAGAATGGCGCTCGTACCGATGACAATGACGATCTGGAAGCGCGCAAAATCCGCTGGATCGATCTGTTTCGCTACCGCACAGTCTGGGGGATGATGCTCGGCTTCTTCTGCCTCAACTTCGTCATCTATTTCTTCCTCACCTGGTTTCCGACCTATCTGAAGACCGCCCGTGGTCTCAATCTCACCGAGCTCGGGCTCTACGGCATGTTGCCTGGCCTTGCGGCGGTCGTCACCGCCTGGATCGCCGGTCTTCTGGCCGACCGGGCGATCCGCAGCGGTGCCAATGTCACCACCGTGCGCAAGACGGTGATGGTCGGCGGCATGCTGGGCGGTGCCGCCATTCTGCCCGCCGCCATAGTGGAATCGCTCTATGCCGCGCTGTTCTTCCTTGCGGTCTCCTATAGCAGTCTGGCCATTGCCGCGACCGCGATCTGGTCGCTGCCGGCGGATGTCGCACCAAGCTCGCACCACGTCGCCTCGATTGGTGGCATCCAGAATTTTGCCTCCAATATTGCCGGGATCATCAGCCCGTTCCTGTTCGGCTTCCTGCTCGATCAATTCGGGGGTAGCTACACACCCTCCTTCCTGGTGGCAGCGATCATGGCCGTGGTCGGCGCCTTTTCCTATGCCTTTATCGTGGGGCCTGCGGAACCGCTCCCCGTGCTGCCGCCGCGGCATTAGAGCATCCAGCGCCCACTTGAACTTGAGGGAATGACGCAGCAAGCCAGAATAGCGCCGTCTCAGCCGCTATGATCTGGCTGAGCGGCCACTGGATGCAAATGATCGCAGCGCATTGTTTCAACGCTCACCGCCGTCTCCGACCGCATGGCTTTTGCGATCGATTTTCATGCCCGGCCCCGTCAAACATCGACGCGCGGCAGGGATTTTGTCCATCACGCAATCACAGGATGCCATCTCCGCAGCAAGGCCGGTCTGATCGCCGCCTGCCTCGAGGCGCGCGACACGCCCAATCTGCATTGTCTCGGAGCGCACACGTGCCGCCCGCCGTAAAGGCTGCAAAGACTGCGGGTTTGCGCGCAGAGCGGTCAAACGCGTCGCCTTGCCGGGTCATCCGGCACTGATTGCGCGACGGGCGCATAAGAAGCGGGTTGAACACCGGTTGCCTTCTCAAAGACAGTGAAAACGCTGCCCATGCAAGCAGGCTTGCCGCCCTGATCATGGTTCTGCCCGACGCCACCTTTGCCAGGGCGCTTGTTCGTCACCAACCGGCTTCATTCGAGACGACCCGGCCGCGCTGCCATGAAGTTGATGCGCAACGCCGACCGAACTGCAGCCATTTTCGGCCGCCCCTCATTCAGCGACGGGCGCGTCCTTCGCCGCCATGACCTCGGTCCAGTCGTCAATGAAGCGCTTGCGCTGTGCGCCGTCCTGGGTTGCGAGCAGGGCAGGGCCAATGCGCACCGGGCGTCCCACCCCGCTTTCCATCAGCGAAGGCGGTCCATCGACGCCTACGGGCAGGCTGCCGTCGCGCGAAAAGAAAAATGCCTGTTCACGCGCCACCCGCCGCCCGCGCTCCGACAGCAGATAATCGAGAAAACGTGCGGCCAGCGCCGGCTGACGGGCCTGTTTTGGAATGAAAGCGGCACGACTTAAGACCAGCGTATAATCACGCGGCAGCACGATTCTGAGCTTGGGATTGCGCAGGCTTGCGGCATAGGCATAGGATCCGATGATATTATAGCCGATGTAGATCTTGCGCTCTTCCAGATCGCTCAGAATCGAGTTGTTGCAGCACCGCAATTGTGTGTCCACACGACTCATGCTCTCCAGCAAGCGCCCATAGGCAGTCGAATTCTGTTCGGCGTCGAGAAAGGCCAGCAGATAGCCAACCCCCGATTCCCGCAGGTCGTAGGTGGCAACATGACGGCGAAAAAATTCCTGTTTGCGCCGCAACAGATCGGCGAGTTCAGCCCGGGTGTGCGGCACCTCCTGCGGATCGACATAATCGCTGTGATAGACAATGACCGAGGGCTCGAAAGTGAAGCCATAAACCTCGTTGCGCCAGTTGCTGGCATGATTTTCAGCGGCGCGCGTATGCGCGGAGATATGGGCCACAGCGCAGCCGTCATTGGCAAGCTTCACCATCTGATCAACCGAGGAAGACAACAACAAATCACCAAAGTTGCTGCCTTCACGACAGGCTCTGTCTGCCTCCCGATACAGCTCATTGGTGACGAAGTCGGTATAATCGATCGCCACATGCGGCTCGCTGCTCTGAAAGTCGCGCAACAGGGGCTTGAGCGCCGAGGTGTCGGCCGCGCCATGGATCACCAGGCGGGCGCTTTCCGTCCCGAGCGCCGGAAAATGGGTGGTCGTTCCCTCATCCGACTGCGCCAGCGCAAGGCTTGTCAGTCCTAAAAGCAGCAAAGCGGAAACATAAAATCTCATCATTCGTCCTCCCCAGCGCTCGGCAAATCCAGTATCACCATGAAGCCGGTCTCACCCTTCTCGCGAAAGCGGATGATCCCGTCATGGGCCGATGCAACCTCTGCGGCGATGGCGAAGCCAAGCCCCGAGGCGGCGCCTGCTTTGGGCAATGCTGCATTGAACCGGCGTGCCATCTGATCCCAGTTTTCGGGTGAGATGCCCGGCCCGTCATCCTCAACTTCGACACAGATACGCCCATCAATCCGCCTGACGCGCACGTCCAGCCGCGAGATGGCACCGTGGCTAAGCGCATTGCTGATGATATTGGCAATGGCTTCGCGCAGGCTGACAGGATCCCCTCTGACCATCAGTCCGGTCTCGCCGGCTTCAAATGAGATCACCATGTCAGGGTCGATCGTCAGCGGGATCGCATGGTGAAACGCCGCGCGGCTGATCTCCACCAGATTGATGACCTCCAGTTGGACCGCCCCAGCACGGTGAATGACCATGGCATGGCTAAGCAACTGGTTGGTCAATCGTGCCAACTCGCCGGTTCTGTGTTTGATGCGTCGGGTGCGTTCGCGATCAGCGTCGCTCATGGCATTGGCATCAAGCAATTCGACCTGGGCGGCAAGAGCCGTCAGCGGGGTGCGGATCTGATGCGCTGCATCGGCAATGAATTGCTGCAGACGCACCACCCGTAGATCCAGTCGCGTCATGAAGGAATTGATCGCACCGACAAAAGGCCGCAACTCATCGGGTGCCGGTGTCTGCATCGGCGTCAGATCCTCCGGATTGCGCTGTCGGAGCGCATCGGCAAGGCTGGTGACGGGCTGCAACGCATATCGCACCGCAAGGAATGTCCCGGCAAGTCCGAGCGCAACCATGACGCCGACCAGCAGCATCGCCCCTTGTGTGACTTCACTGGCCAGAGCGCGCCGCGCCTCGGTGGTTTGCGCCAGCACCACATAGACCCAGCCTGCCTCGGCCTGATCGGCCAGCGCCCGCGCGACCGTGATCACCCGCACCTCGGCACCGCGATAGATCTCCGTCGCAAGTCTCGGCGCATGGCGCGCGGCGCCAAGATCATCATGGATATTCAAATCCGGATATCCGCTCACCACGGCGCCATCCGGCCCGACAATGCGATAGAAGATCCTGTCTCGTTCCGCAAATCCCAACAGTTCAAAGGCAGAGGAAGGCAGATTGACAATCAACTGGCCATCAATCTGCGTGACGCCCTCGGCAATTTGCATGGCCGCGCCCCGCAGCAGCTGGTCATAGGTCTTGTTGGCAGCCGTCTGGCCATAAAACCAAGCCGCAGTGATCAGAATGCTCGCCCCGACTACCAGAACAAGGCCGACCCGGATAAAGAGCCGCGAGAACAGCGAAGGTTCATGCGCTTTCATCGATCACCAACTGATAACCCATCCCGCGTTGTGTCATGATCGAAACGCCCGATCCCTCGATCTTTTTGCGAATCCTGCTGACGTAAAGCTCCACCGCATTTTGGTTGACCCCGTCATCAAAGCCGAACAGCGTGTCCATCAGCTCATCCTTGCTGAACAGCCTGCCGGGCCGACTGGCAAAAACCTCCAGAATGGCGATTTCACGCCGCTTGAGCTGGACCTCGCGATTGCCGATCCGCACATTGCGGCTGTGCCGGTCGAGCTGAAGCTTCCCGCAGACGATGATGTTGGTGGTCTCGCCGCTGTTGCGACGCAACAAAACCCGGACCCGCGCCTCCAGTTCGCGAAAATCAAAGGGTTTGACCAGATAGTCATCGGCACCCAGATCAAGCGCGCTGACCCGGTCCTCAATCTCGGAGCGTGCGGTGAGCACAAGAACTGGAACCATCTTCTTCGCGGCGCGCAGCCGCCGCAGGATGTCAAAGCCGCCAAGCCCGGGGAGCATGACGTCAAGAATGATCAGATCATAATCGGTGAAGTCGAGAATCTCGGCGGCAGCGAGCCCGTCCGTCTCCCAATCGACTGAATGCCCCACTCGCTCCAGCCGTTGATTGATTGCCTCCCCGACATCCCGGGTGTCTTCAACCAAAAGGATGCGCATTGCGGATAGATTGCATAGAAAATATTGTAGGGCAACTAAAACCTGTCCATTCATGACAGGTTCCTGACAGTTTCATCGTAGATTCAATGTATTCAGAAAGGCTATTCGTAGGAGAGAATGGTTTTTCTATATCCTTGGGAGGATATCGATTAACTGAAAGCTTTAACCTGCACGAGTAAATGCGGGAATACTTTATTGCGACCAGAAAAAATCGGTAAAATGCGTTAAAGAGGAAGTATAGTTTACTCTTCTGGCGCGGCCATCTCCCAGGCAATCGCAATCACTTTGGGAGGTCCTGCACAGTGAAACGCAATTTATCCTATGGCTTGATCACCGCGACGGCACTCATCCTGTCGGCCGCGCCTGGTCTTGCTGCGACCGCCGCGCTTGTTGAAGCGGCGCGCCAGGAAGGGTCGGTGACCATCTATGCCGCCACCGACCAGGCCCAGGCCCAGGCGGCGCTCGACGCTTTTGCCAAAAAATATCCCGGCATTCGCGTCGACTATAATGATATCGGCACCAATGGTGTCTATAATCGCGTGATCTCCGAGGCGGCGGCGGGGCAGGTAGGGGGAGACCTTTTCTGGACATCGGCGATGGATCAGGGCGTCAAGCTCGCGGTTGACGGCTATCTCGCACCCTACCAATCGACGGAAACTGCCGCTCTGCCGGGCTGGGCTGTCTATAAAGACGTCGTGTATGCAACCTCGATCGAGCCCATCGGCATGATCTACAACAAGACCGCGCTGGCAGAGGACAAGGTCCCACAAACCCGCCAGGCGCTGATCGATTTCATTGCCAGCGGTGCGTATGATGGCCGACTGGCGACCTTTGATCCGGAAAAATCCGGCGTCGGCTTTTTGATCCAGACCAATGATCTTGACCAGACGTCGAATTTTTGGGACCTCACCAATGCTCTGGGGAAGGCAAAAGGCAAGTCCTATTCCTCGACCGGCTCGATGCGTGAAACCGTGGTTTCTGGTGAAAACGTCCTGGCCTATAATGTGATTGGCTCTTACGCTCTTGACTGGGTCAAGAGCGCCCCCAATCTCGGCGTGGCCTTCGGCAAGGATTATACGCCTGCCTTCTCTCGCGTGACCGGCCTGCTCAAGGACGCCCCGCACCCCAATGCCGGCAAGCTATTTATCGATTTCCTGCTTTCACAGGAAGGCCAGACAGCGCTGGCTTCCAAGGGAATGCCCGCACTGCGCAAGGACGTGACCGAGGGCTATAATATTGACAGCCTCAACACCCTTGTCGGCGGCAATCTCAAACCCATTGCGCTGGACGAAACCCTGCTCAACTTCATGGATCCGCAAAAGCGGATCAAGTTTCTCACGCAATGGCGGGCTGCTCTGAAAGGCTGATCAGCCACCGCTGAGCCAGCCTTGTCCGACCGGCGGCCAATCACGGCAGTCAGGCCGGGCAGACCCCTCAAGGTCACAACCATCCTTCGGCGCGTCGCAAACCCGCATAGGGGCCTGTCGCAAAGGGGAGGCTGGCTGGCTTCCCATTCATCGCCCGTTTTCCCGGAGGTCAATCCATGCCGGCGGATAGTTCTACCCAAAATCTCACCCAAGCCACCGCCCGCGGCGGTCGGCACAAGACATTGCGGGCGCCAGGCGAGGCGCTGCTATTCCGCCGGCTCGTTATCGGGCTGCTGACACTGAGCGTCCTCACCCCAATCACTCTGATCGTCTATCAGAGCTTTCTCGATGGGCCGTTCTTCAGCGCCAGCGCGACGATCGGCCTGAGCGCCTATCAATATATTCTCGTCGATCCAATGTTTTATGAGGCGCTTTGGAATACGGTCATCATGGCCGTGGGGATGGTGGCGATCGCTGTCCCGCTGGGCGCGGCCCTCTCCTTCCTGCTGACCCGCACCGATGTGCGGTTTCGCAAGGCTCTCGAAGTGATCGTGCTGGTGCCCATGTTCATCTCGGCACTGGTGCTTGCCTTTGGTTACACGGTGGCGATCGGGCCGTCCGGTTTCCTGTCGATCCTGGCACGGGAAATTTTTGGATTTGTGCCCTGGAATATCTATTCGCTGAGCGGCATCGTCTTGGTCACCGGTCTCGCCCATGTGCCGCATGTCTATCTCTACGTCTCTGCCGCGATGCGCAACCTGCCATCGGATCTAGAAGAGGCGGCGCGCATCAGCGGCGCTCCGATCTGGCGTGTTTGCTGCGATGTCACCGTGCCGATGGTGCTGCCAGCCCTGATCTTCGCCACTGCGCTTAATCTGCTGATTGGCTTCGAGATGTTCGGCGTTCCTCTGGTGCTCGGCGAACCCAGTGGCATCAATGTTCTCACCACCTATATCTATAAGCTCACCACCTTGTTCGGTGTGCCGACCTATCAGTTGATGGCGGTCGTCGTGGTGCTTCTCGTTCTGCTCACATTGCCGCTGGTCTGGTACCAGCGTCGCCTGTTGCGCCACAGCCGCCGCTACGCCGCTTTGGGGGGGAAAGGCGCGCGCACCACCGTGATGCGACTGGGTCGTACCGGTCAGGTCATCGCCCTCTCGATGATCGGATTCTGGTTGTTGCTATCGGTAATCCTACCGATCGGTGGCATTGTGCTGCGGGCATTTGTCGATGCCTGGGGCCAGGGCGTCAATCCCTTCGCGCATCTGACCACCCGGCATTTCAACGCGCTGTTTGAGGTGCCAAGTCTTTATCGCGGCGTGCTCAACACCATCATCCTGGCTGTGGTCGGAGGTGCGCTGGCGGTCGCATTCTACTTGATCATCGGTCTCGCAGGTCATCGCAATCGCGATGTTTCAAACACCGTTCTCGACTATATGATCCTGCTTCCCCGCTCCATGCCAAGCCTGATCATCGGTCTGGCCTTCTTCTGGTTGTTTCTGTTCATTCCTTTCCTGGTCCCGCTTAGAACCACGCTGGTAAGCTTGTTCATCGCCTATCTGATTGTCGGGCTTTCCTATGGCTTGCGTCTTCTTCAGGGCACCCTCATCCAGGTCAGCCCGGAGCTTGAGGAAGCGGCGCGCACCACGGGCGCAACAATCACCCAGACCTGGCGCGATGTGGTCATCCCGATCGTCCGTCCCGGGCTGGTCGGCGCTTGGGCGCTCATCATGATCGTGTTCCTGCGTGACTATGCAACCGGTATCTACCTGATGAGCGCCGGCACTGAAGTGATCGGATCGCTGATGGTCTCGATGATCCAGTCGGGCGCTATGGATACCATTGCCGCACTTGCCTTTGTGAGTATCGTTCTTACCGGCGCAGGCCTCGGTCTCGCCCTTCGTCTGGGAGCCAAAATCCATGACTGAACTGACTGTCCAAAATGTTCATAAATTTCTCGGTGGCCTGCATATCCTCCAGGGCGCGTCGTTTACTGCCGAACGCGGATCCATCGTCTCGCTGCTCGGCGCATCAGGCAGCGGCAAGACCACCTTGCTGCGCTGCATTGCCGGTCTGGAACAGCCGGAACAGGGCCGCATCAGCATCGCTGGCAAACCCGTTCTCGATGGAGCCATCGGTCTGACTGTCGCCCCCGAAAACCGCAATATAGGACTGGTGTTCCAGTCCTATGCGCTCTGGCCGCACCGCACGGTGATGGAAAACGTCGCCTATGGGCTCAAGCTGCGCGGCGTCGGCAAGGTTGAAGCCGGCAAGCGCGTTCAGGCAACATTGGAGAAAATCGGCCTTGGTCATCTCGCGGAACGCTTCCCCGACCAGCTTTCCGGTGGTCAGCAGCAACGTGTCGCCATCTGTCGCGCGCTCGTCTATGAACCCCGCGTGCTGCTGATGGACGAGCCCCTGTCCAACCTGGACGCCAAACTACGGGAAGAAGCCCGCTACTGGATCCGCAAGCTCATCCTTGATCTCGAGATCTGTGGCGTTCTTGTCACCCATGATCAGTCGGAAGCGCTTGCAGCCTCCGACAATATCCTGTTGTTGCGCAATGGCGCGATTGTCCAGGAAGGTAGCCCGCAGGAAATCTATCAACGGCCAAAAAGTTTCTATGCCGCAGATTTCCTGGGCGCAAACAATGTCGCGCATGGTGAAATTCGCCGGGCCGGCGACAATGCCGCCATTCATGGCAGCGACTGGCAGCTCGAAGGCGTGATGATCGGGCAATCCGACGAGGCACGCGACAAAGCGGTCATCCGTGTCGAACAGATTGCCGTGCATGACAAGCCCGGAGAGGCGCGCCAGCCAATGCAGCTCGACGCCTGTCTCTATCTTGGCGATCGCTGGGAGTATCGCCTGCGTTCGGGCGCATTCGCAGCCAAGGCCTTTGGAGCCAAGGAATTGCCGGAAGGGCCAGTCTGGGTCGATATTCCCCGCGAGAGCGTGTGGCTGTTTGCCCGCGCTTCCTGATGGTGACTGGGCTTACGCGACCGGGCCGGTTTGAAGGGGCCAGCGCCGAGCGACCGCGAGCAAAATCAACCGCTCAACCCCGGGCAGGACGATAGCACGGCTCCATAAAAGCCAGGGTTTGACAAATCCGCAGTTGCGCTTTTTCCGGTCGGTTTCGTCCTTTCTTTCTTGGCCGTACCGCGCCCAGGGACGCGCCCAGGGACGCGCCCATGAGCGGGGTGCGGCGTTTGCGGCACGTGAGGCTATAAGTGCTTCAACAATTGAATTGCGACAAAGATGGAGCGACACCGCGCGATCTGGCCCTTGCTATCTTCACTACTTATCCGAACGGCCACCCCGAAAAGGCGTGGCCGTTCTATCAAATGATTGCCGAAGCGACCGGCATGAGCGTCACAACCATTCAGCCTGTCGCACGTGACGGTGAGATCAGAGCATGGTTTCAGGTCCAGCGCAAAATGGCGTCGGGCACAATTGCAGGCGGCCCTGTGACGCTGAAGGAATTGTCAGATGGCAAGCATCAGCTCCTTCATCGTGTGGGTCTACGCATGTTGCTTCTCGGCCCCAACAGCCTTATTCTGCTTGATGCGCTGGCACAAATCCCACAGCAAATCCGAACAGCCGACCTATCCATTCTAAGGTTCTAGTCGGTTTCGCGGTGCCGGCTTCGAGCTTCGCAACTTGCCGCCGAGCGAGCGAGTGCGTCTTGGCGACCTCCTCTTGCGTCATGCCGAGCTCTATTCTCATATCTCAACAGGCTCATACAACCTCAAGTCACCAGTTCGAGCACATTCCGCAGCCTGGGCAAAGGGCACCTGATTGAGCCCGGAATTCTTCCGGATTTACCGGAGTGTTTGTTGAGGGTGTGATTGTCTCGCGGCGCAATGCCCATGCCGAAGCCTGTTGCCGCTCGTTTCAGTTCTAACAGAAAATCCGCCCCATCCTTGCTTGATATCCTGCAAGGCGTGGGGGCGACCGCGTCTCACCGCCGCATCGCGGACAAGACGTTCAATTCTCGTCTGCATCCCATGGTTCAAGGCCTATGAAGCAGCTGCGCTGATCCCGGTCGCGCAGGTTTATTTTTTGGATTGAGGACGGGTTTTTTGAAGGTCGGCCAGATCAATCACGATCGATGCTGCCTCGTCCTGCAAGGCGTCCTTCGCCGATTTACGGGCTTTTTCACGCGCAAGTTCGTCGCTCAAGCTGCGTTCATTGGCCTGTAGGCCATCATCAACGCTGCCGCCATCGCCATTCTCACCTTCGGCCCGCGCGCGCTTGGCTGCAGCCTCGATTTCTGCACGCCGCTCATTCTCATTGAGTGATATTGACGCCTTGTCGCGTTGTTTGGCCAGTGCGTCGACATCTTCGACGAAGCGTTGAAACTCCGGATTGGTCTTCACCCGCTCTTCATGGCGTTGCTGCAATTGGGGAAGCAGTGCCTTTGCAGCACCAAAGTTCCGATATTTTGTCGCTTTGATTTCCGTCCATGGCAGGGCGTTATCAAAACTTTCCTCGCCAACGGTCTTCAGATTGAACAGTCCGGGCAAGCGGATATCGGGCGTGACACCCCGCAATTGCGTGGTCCCGCCATTGACGCGGAAGAACTGAGCGATGGTGAGCTTCAATTCGCCAAATTTCGGTGTCGGACTCTGGGCGACTTCATCGAGATTGACCACCGTCTGCACGGTCCCCTTGCCAAAGCTCGGCTCTCCGATGACCACACCGCGGTCATAGTCCTGAATTGCGGCCGCAAAAATCTCCGAGGCTGACGCCGATCCACGATTGATGAGGACGCCAAGCGGTCCGGTCCAGGCGGCCGACGGCAGCTTGTCGTTTTCCACCTGAATCTCACCCTTGGCATTGCGCTGCTGAACCACCGGCCCCTTGCCGACAAATAGACCGGTAAGGTCGATCGCTTCGCTTAACGAACCGCCACCATTGTTGCGCAGGTCCAGCAGCACTCCGTCAACCTTTTCCTGCGCAAGTTCGGCAAGCAACCGCGCAACATCCCGACTTGCACTGCGGTAATTATTGTCGCCTTTGCGCCGGGCTTCGATATCCTCGTAAAAGGCCGGAAGTTTGATGATACCAATCTTCCGGGTCTTCTCCCCCTGTTGCAGCGTAAACACCGATTTCTGTGCCGCCTGCTTGTCGAGGCTGATCTTGTCACGCACTAGGCTTATGATCCTGTGCTGACCATCTGGCCCAGCGTCTGCCGGCAAGATTTCAAGACGCACGACCGAGTCCTTGTCGCCGCGGATCAGTTGCACAACCTCATCAAGGCGCATTCCGACAACTTCCTTGATCGCTCCGTCCTTGCCCTGGCCAACGCCCACGATCCGATCGCCCACCGATAATTTGCCCGATAGTTGTGCCGGTCCACCCGCTGTGAGTTCCCGGATCGTGGTGAATTCATCTCGCTCCTGCAGCACCGCGCCGATGCCCACCAGAGAGAGTTTCATTGATATGTCGAACTCAGCCGACGCATTGGCGCCAAAATAATCGGTGTGGGGGTCGACCGATGTCGTGTAGGCGGCCATGAACAATTGGAAAACATCGTCGGCCTTGGACTTGTTGGCGCGGGCGAGCGTGTTTTCATAGCGCTTTGTCAAAGTGTCGCGAATGGCAGCGTCGTCTTTTCCGGCCAGCTTGAGCCGCAGCCAGTCATTCTTGATCCGCTTGCGCCACAGTTCGTCACGCTCCGCAGCCGAGGCCGGCCAAGGCTTCTTGTCGCGCGCAATAGAATAAGTCTCGTTCGAACTGAAATCGAACTTCTCATTGAGCAATTGACGCGCAAACGTCATCCGCTCATCAACGCGCTCGCCATAAATGTTGTAGATCGCGAAGGGAATGCTCAAGTCCTGGTTCTTGATCCCATCGTCGATCTCTTTGCTGCGCGTTTTGAAACTCTCAACATCAGCCTGTAAGAAAATCAGACGATCAGGGTCGAGATCATCAATGAAACGGTCCATGATGCGCGCCGACAGCTTATCGTCGAGGCTGACCGGTTTGTAATGAAAACGCTGAAGAAACTCCGCCGTCAATTGCGCGGCTTCGGCCTGTTGCTGTGTGGGTTTGAGGACAGGCGCACTGCTTGTCTCGAGTGCTTTTACCGGGGAAACAATCGCCAGAAGGAGAAAGAGAGAGATAAAACCAGTACGCAAACTTTTGTCCCGCTATTGGTGCTTCAGCATCGCTTGAGCAAACTACTTGAAGCAATTAGTGCCGTTTGGCAACCTGTTCGACAGGGATACACCCCGCCAATACTGCGCTTTGTTCGATAAAGGGGAATTGGGCCGATGGCGCGACGCACAGAATTTCGCCGCATCCCACTGTCACCTTGCGGCGTCTTCTTCCCAGCGGCGCGCCAAACAGGATGGGTTTCGCCTCACTGTGTGCGCAAACTCGCGTGGCTGAATGCGCCTGCCGCTGTCTACGGTCATCGCCAACCTCGTATTCGCTGCCGCGCCGCAGCGGGCGCGCAAATTGCGCTGGAACCCGTCGACCCAGTCCGTATTTTCCATGCAAAAAGTCCCCGGTCGGATGAGGTCACGACCGGGGGTTCATGGCTTCTATGAAAAACCTCTTCGAAACCATGAAGCATGCAAATCTAGGTCGAATACGACAAAGGTCAACCGATCACCTAGCCCCAAGCGGGAAACCTCTGGTCTGATAGACCAGTTTAGATGCACAATGTGCGGTCGCAACGAGATGCACTTGCTTTTTGCGCGCTGCTGCCGCTATCGAACCTCGAGAACGTCGCCGGTAAGGCGGTCAATCACCACACGCATATCATTGTCGCGGCGATCGACGCCGCGCACAACAAAGACGCCCCGGCGTCGCGCAATGCTTTCCACCTCATCCATGCCTTCATCACGCGCAATGCGCGCCGCGCGCCGCTCGCTAATCGCACCAGGATCGGGCCGGCGGTCCCGCATCACGCGGCGCTCGCCATCCGGGTTGACCTGAATGCCGTTTGGACCAATCTCGATGCTCTGCGCATAAACGGGCAGGGGCGATATCAAAACCGATGCCATCACCGCAGCTATCCTCGCATATTTCACCATGACGCCTATTCCTTCTGACAAGTTACGCCACCCGCACTAAAACGCTCGCACGGCAGGCGAGTTCCCGCGCTGACGCTCAACTCTGCTAACGGTTGGAATATCTTGTGAGCGTGGCCTTCTACATTTGCTGCTGGACGGCGTTGGCGGTCAAAAACAACACTCAGGCCACGACCTGCAATTCGGTGCAAACCCGGTTGCGTCCCAGTCCCTTGGCCCGGTAAAGAGCCGCGTCGGCGCGCTGGAAAACCACATCAAATTCACGGTCTGCAAGCGTGAAGAAGCCAATCCCAGCGCTTGTTGTTGTCTGAAAAGGTCCGGCATTGCCGATAAACGTGCAGGCGGACAAGCGGTCGCGGATCGCATCGGCAATAGTCAATGCGCGGAAATGGGTTATATCTCGCATAACCACGAGAAATTCTTCCCCGCCAAGTCGCGCCGTCAGCCCGCTCTCTCCCACCAGGTTGCGCAGAATAGTGGCGAATTCTTCCAAAACACGATCACCCGCCGCATGGCCATGGGTGTCATTGATGGCTTTAAAGCGGTCGAGATCAAAGGCAATGGCCGCATCGCCAGCTTTAAGCGGCGTGGTTGCAAGCAGACTGAACACCGCTCGTCTGTTCAACAATCCCGTCAGGCTATCGATCCGCGCTTCATTGGCATGTCGCTTTGAAATTCGCGCCTGCGTAAAACTCAACGATAACGCACCGATGCCGGTAATGCCGATGATCGCCATGATGGCATTGAGATCTTCGGCCCAGTTGCTTGGAATGGTGCGAAGGGTCCATTGCCGCTCTGCCACAATAACCATAGCACACAGGAGAAAGGAAAGTGCGGTCAAGAAATAAAGCGTCACCATGCCAAAAACCGGTACCGGCGCTTCCGGATAAACCGACATAAACACGGTGCCGATTTTGATAAGGATGATAGCAGCAAAAATATTAAATATAGCAATGCCTATTCCAGCATAACCGATCATGATCGGCGTGATGACGACGCCGGTCATCAGCACTGTCGCGAGCAGAAGCAGGCTTGAATGGATATGGTTCTTTGAAACCGTGTTGGCACCGACAAGTAGCAGCATGAAGCCGCAGGTCATGACGCTGAAAGCGATCATTGAGGAGGGAGCCAGCGCCAGATGGGAGGAATAATAAAACACAGACCCGACCCCGAGCACAATCATGCCCAGACAGCCCCACAACAAAAAACGGTCCCATCTGTTCTGATACCAGACGGTCAAAATCGTCAGCGCTACAGCGAGCGAGCAAACGCCTGCGGCAAAGAAAAGAGTGTTCTGATCGAGTTCCAAAGGTCGCTCACAGCTGATGGTGGTTGATCCGCGCCGTTTTAGCCCGAAAACATTAAGGAATCCAGTTGAAGCCCGCCAAGCTTGCGCCGATCTGTTGCTCAAGCAACCCACAAGGATAACAGAAAGATTGAACGGGTGATCGGCGCCTGAAGACGCTCCAGCGCTGGTAAAAACACGCGGTTTAAGAATAAGGAAGCAGCGTATCGCCAAACCCATCCCGTTGTCGCGGCACCCGCATGTGTCGGGCTGGCATAGGATGTGAAAAAAGCGGCTGCCACGATGCCTGTTAATCCAGGTGAATTGTTGTCGTCAAAAGGGGGTGTTGTGTTTAAAAGGGGCACCGACAAGCGATGAAGACAGGAAAGATCAAGCAGCAATGAGTCACCAACTCCATGATCCTGGCGGCAAGGTCCGCCTCAAAGTCAAATCCGAGATCAGGAGCGATGCTTTGTTTTCCTCCTGTGGTCGCTATCGCCGGCTTCTGAAGCGGGAATGGGATGGCGCTGAGAAAGCGGGCTACGTGCTGTGGATCGGCATGAATCCAAGTACAGCCGATTTCAATGTCGATGATCCTACCGTGTTCAAAGAGCAGAAGTTCACACGCCGATGGGGCTACGGGCGCTTTGTGAAATGCAATGTCATGGACTATCGCGCAACCAATCCCAAGATGTTGCTTGCAGACGGCGTCACACCTTGCACCGCAGAAAATCTGCAAACCATTGTCGAACAGGCGCTGGGCGCAGAGATCGTGGTCATGGCTTATGGATCCCTGCACAAGAAGCTGGCGCATCACGGCCAGGCAGTCACGGATGCGCTGCGGGCTGCGGGCGTGAAACTGAAAGCGCTCAAGATCACCAATAATGGTTCCCCCGGCCATCCGCTCTATCTCAAGGATACCAGCGAGCTGATCGATTATTAGCGCGCGACAAGCCGCGAGCCCGCTCGCATGCGGCAAGAATGGAAAGACAAAAACGTGACCAACACGCTTCTTCACAACCAGGCGCAATTTGCAACACGCGCGGTGCATGTCGGTCAGGAGCCCGACCCGTTGACAGGCGCGGTGATCCCGCCGGTCTATCACGCCACAACCTATGTTCAGGATGGCATCGGATCCAGCAAAGGGTTTGACTATAGCCGCAGTGGTAACCCGACGCGCAACGCGCTTGAAACCTGCCTGGCTGATCTTGAGGGCGCGGAACTGGCCTTTGCATTTCCAAGCGGCCTTTCCGCCGCTGCAACCTTGCTGGAGGCGCTGCCCGCAGCCTCGTCGATCCTCGCACATAACGATCTTTATGGCGGTGTCTATCGCCTGCTTGCCGATGTACGACCGCTCACGGCAGGCCATAAGGTCCATTTTGTCGATTTTTCCGACGAGGCCGCGCTTGTCAAAGCCGTGCAGGATCACAAGCCAGCCCTGTTGTGGTTCGAAACACCCTCCAATCCGACCCTGCGGATTGTTGATCTATCGATGGTGGCACAATTGGGCAGAAATGCCGGCGCTGTCACCGTCTGCGACAGCACATTTTCTTCTCCGGCAGGACAGCGTCCCATCGAACACGGGATCGACGTTGTTGTCCATTCGGCGACCAAGATGCTCAATGGACATTCCGATCTGCTGGGCGGTGTGGTGGCCGTGTCAGCACGCGCGCCGGCCCAATTGGCTGAACGCCTGCAATATCTTCAGAATGCCCTTGGTGCCGTGATGTCGCCTCCCGATTGCGCGCTTCTGCATCGCTCGCTTAAAACGCTGGAGATCCGCTGCATCCGGCAAGCGGACACCGCGCTTAAATTGGCGCAGACCCTGCAACAACGCGGGCGTGAACTGGGATTGCGCAAGATCATTTATCCGGGATTGGCCAGTCATCCGCAACATGTCCTCGCCAGGCGGCAGATGTTCAATTTTGGTTGTGTGGTTTCCATCGATGTCGAAGGCGATGTGGCAAGGGTCGAGCGTATTCTGACTGCGACCCGCTATTTCCACTTTGCCGTCAGCCTCGGCAGCGTCGAAAGCCTTATTCAGCATCCGTTTTCGCTCACCCACGCCGTGGTTCCTGCGGACCAGAAAAATGACCTTGGCATTGGTCCGCAATTGATAAGGATTTCCGTGGGCCTCGAAGACCCCGCGGATCTGGAGGCCGATCTTATCCATGCGCTCTTGTCCAGTCAGAAAGGATGAGCGCGCAACGCTCCCCGTTGTCTGTTGCTGCGGGGGAACGCGCCTCGCGCTAATCGGCCTTGCTGACGCTCTGCGGCGAGGCCAAAGCAATTTCCCGCCTTGATCATGCTAATAGCGTCCAAGCCAGGCGCGCGGCATAGGGGCTTGCAAGACCTGCGCGATGCAGTCCAATATTGCGCGCTAGCCCCTTGTGCTCAACCGCCAAGGCTGCCGGTCTCTCGCAAAGATGGTAGGATGCGAAACGCGAAACGTGGGGGTCATGCCGGAAGGAGCTTGCCTGATGGGCCATAGCAGCGAACGACCTGTTCTGATCGTCGGAGCCGGCCCGGTCGGGCTGACCCTTGCTCTTGAACTGACCCGGCTGAATATTGCTGTCCGCATTATCGACAAGGCAATTGCACCAACGCAGCAGTCAAAAGCGCTGGTGATCTGGAGCAGGACACTTGAATTGCTGGGAGGGCGTGCGCAAGCCTTCATTGAGGCCGGCCTTGTGGTGACCCAGATATCGATCTTCAATCAGCAAAGCCTTATCGGTCGCCTTGATGTCAGCGCGGTCGCCTCCGCCTATCCATTTGCCCTGATGATCCCGCAATCTGAACCCCAGCGCCTTCTCGAAGACATGCTCAACAAGCAAGGTGTCTGGGTTGAACGCGGTGTCGAAGTGGTGGCGGCGCGACAACAGGATGCAGGTGTCCAGCTCGACACAATCAGCGCAATGGGCGCGCACGAAACGCTGCATGGCCAGTGGCTGGTGGGGTGTGACGGCGCCCATTCGTTGCTGCGCAAAACAACCGGCGGAGACTTTGCGGGTCAGACGCTGGATAGTCATTGGGTGCTGGGCGATGTCCATATCCCGGATGCTTCGCTTGCCTCCGAGGTTTCGGTGCATTGGCACCGGACTGGTATATTGGTTGTGTTCCCCATTGGCCGACAACGGTTCCGCGTCATTGCCAATATTGACAAAAAAGAGAGCGGCGAACCGGTGTCGCCGTCGCTTGCCGATTTGCAGCGTTTGATCGATGAGAGAACCGGCTTGACCTGCGCGCTGAGTGATCCGGTCTGGCTTGCTGGTTTTCGGATTAATGATCGCAAGCTGCGCTCCTATCGATACGGACGATTTTTTCTGGCCGGCGATGCCGCTCATATTCACAGTCCTGCCGGCGGGCAGGGGATGAACACCGGTATGCAGGATGCTTTTAATCTGGCCTGGAAACTGGCCCTGGTCATAAAGGGCATATGCAGAGAGGATTTGCTCGACAGCTATTCTGCAGAGCGAAGCCTTGTCGGCGATGATGTGCTCAGGGCGTCGGGACGGTTGACCAGAATTGCCACCTTGAAGAGCCCCGTTCTCCAGGCGTTGCGCAACTTTGCCGCCTATCACATCCTGGGCACGGCTCCTGTCCAGCGTCGGATCAGCAGCGCAATTACCGAACTGTCCGTGCATTACCCGCAGAGTCCGCTGAACGGGCCGGCTGCAGCTTCGGGGCCGCGGCCGGGGGCGCGTTTCCTCAGGCCGGGCACGCGGCAGGCAGCGCAGCCTTCGATGGACGGCCGTTTTATGTTGTATGGTGGCAAACTCCGGATAACAGCGGAAACCCTATCGTCCTTCAACACTCTCGTTCAGCCTCAAATTCAGGACAATGACACCACTGAGATTTGCTATCTTGTGAGACCCGATGGTTACATCGCCTGTGCCACACAGGATGTGCAGGTGATTTTGAAATATCTGAGCGATCTGGCGAAATAGTTTGACGCCTTGACATGTGTCTGCCGGGTTAAAAATGCAGTCGCGCAAAGGTCTTGGGGTCGGCCAGCAATAAGCGCCACCCGCTGCGCTATGGAACCTGGTTGCCCAGACGCGTCAGTGCCGTCCTCAGCGGTGCATCTGAAATACGGATGAACCCCGCATAGGGGTTCGCCATATCCACGATGGCGAAGATCGCCCCCGCTACAGAGAGCGCGCAGACCACAAGGATTGTGAGGACCGTCGGATTGGCCGGCGCCTGCAGTCCGAATGTTCCAAACAGCAGCGCAAGCCAGTAGATCAGAACCAGGAGAAATCCGAACGGCAGTCCCTCGTCGGATGACTCGACCCGGAGCCACTGCGCCTCCGCCAGCGTCCCACTGACCTCGAGCGCGCGGTTCTTTATCAGCGCCTCGGTCGGACGAGAGGGTAGCAAAGCGCGCAGTGTCTTTTGAACCCTTTCGATGTCGAGCGAAACCGCTTCGGGTCCTGTCGGGTGTAATTGCGCGGATTCAACGCTCCAGCCCTGTTTGAGACGAACGCCGACCAGATCCCGCAACTGCTGCCGCGCCTCCCGCGTCTCGGACCCGTATTGCGCCATCAGCCGATCCAGCAGCATGATGCGCGCCGCCGTGCTGGCAAGCTCGCGTTGCGCATCGTCATAATCGGACTTTGCCGAGGCGATCAGCAGGCCAAGCGCCAAGGCTGAAAGCGTCGCAACGATGGCGGTCGCCAGGCGGATAACATCCTTGGATTCCGCATTCAAATGGTGCGGTGGCAGTCGGCGACGCAACACCATTCCGATCACGGTCGCAACACCGAGAGCGAGAAAAATGCCTGAGGCGAGCAGCACGGCATTCACCATCATTCCCTTTCTCTCCACGCGCGTCCCACAACGCTTGATCTGAGAGCTTTGGCATTGCTTGGCTTGCGAGTGGATTGAATTTGACGTTTAAATGCCTGCCGACACCAATGCTGTTTCAAACGTCAAATTCGAAAAATCCACTCGTTACATCGACTCGGTCTTGGTCTTTTGTTTCCAACACGTGTCCGACGCCTGTAACCGATCGATGCAAATGTCGGGATCAGACCACGAGATTAGCAAAAATAAAGTAAAAATCCACTACAGACCCGCTGCAACGCTAACCGACAGCTCGCTGATCAGAAAAAAGTTCGAGTAACGGCTGAAAATTACCGCTGGTATGAAAGAGATGAACTTAAATTCCAGTAACTGCACTGCAAAACTCTCGATCCTGTTGCTTTCGCGCTTCGGTACAGTCGCGCGGGGCAAGCGCATCTGTCTGACGTTCGATCGTCATGCGACCAACGCGACAGAAAGCAAGGGTGTCACCGGCTCGGGCTGAGGCCATCGCTCGCTCGGGCATGGTTGCCGCACTTACAATTTGCAACCGCAACAATCTGTCATTTCGGTTTCTCCGAAATATCCTTACCTTTGTCGTGCACCCTGTTCGCAGGACGCAACCCCGTATCGCGGACCCCAGGCCCCCGCCCCACAACCGCGATACGGGCCGGATTTCTCCTTCAAGAGACTTTTCGCAGCCGCGCAATGCCTATGATCACACTAAAGAGGAAAAGACCGTGTCAAGCGCTTGTCGCTGCCGTGTGGGTTTCCATTTTCACACTCTGCTCATAACAGCCATGCAATTTTGCGTGTTGTGCGAGCGCACGACAATGCGGAGTGACAACAGGTTCAGTCTCACTCCTCCTCCCGGCGAAGCGGGCTCTCTAGTCTCTGTCGCCAAAGCGGGCCGCGCGCTTTCCCGTGCGAATGATGACGTTTTTCGACAACTATACGGCGCTTGCGCTTGCCACTGCGCCACCTTTGAACGTCCTGGGACCTGCTTCCGGGACGAAAGGGCCATCGGTACCGTCGACTTTCCACCCTTTATTGGGCGGTCTTACGTCGAAATAGCGTTTCCAGCGCCACGAAACCCGCATTGATCAGGATGGCCAGGCCCGCGACAATGAAGCCGCCCTGCAGGACGAAGGCGGTGTTGCCAGTCAAAAGGCCCGCGACAATCACTTCGCCCAATGTGCTTGCAGCCACCGTCGAGCCGATCGTTGCCGTGGACAGCGAGATGATCGCCGCCAGACGCACGCCCGATAAGATCACCGGAAGAGCCAGCGGCAATTCAACCTTGAGCAGCAATTGGCGGTCCGTCATGCCCATTCCGCGTCCCGCATCCACCACGGCGGGTTCGAGTTCAGTCAGACCAGTCAGCGTATTCTCAAAAATCGGCAACAAACCATAGAGCAACAGCGCAATGAAAGCGGGAATCGAGCCGAAACCAAAGATCGGAACCGCGATCGCCAGAACCGCCACCGGGGGAAAGGTCTGGCCAATATTGGCGATGGCACGGGAAAGCGGCAGAAATTCCCGTCCACCGGGCCGCGTGGTTAGAACGCCCAGCGTCACCGCAATGATGCTCGCAATCAGTGTCGCCAGTCCCACCAGCACCAAATGATTGATCGTGAGCGCCAGCAGCGAATTCTGCGTATAGATGGCGGGCGCATCGTTGCGTGTGAAGGGCGCTAAAGCGCCTGCAAACCATTCAGGCTTCACAACGAAGCATGCAACAACGACCAGCAATAAAGTTTTCAAAAACCCACCCAGTTTCATGCCATGCTCCGGGCATGGTCTTCAATTGCCAGTCGCGTCACACGGCCAATAATCGCGCCGTCGCGGCTCACTGGTAAGGCACTGCGTCCTGACCATAGGCTTGCACCCAGCGCCTCGCGCAAAGACATATCACTTGCGATTGGATCGCCTTGTGCATCGCCGGGCTCGACGAGGCCATCGACGGTGACAAGCGACAGCAGGCGGAACACCCGGTCGCTGCCGCCACCCAGCAGGTCATGCACAAATTGGGTTGCGGGACGGGCGATAATCTCTTGCGGTGTGGCATATTGCAAAAGGCGGCCCTTATCCATCACTCCAATTCGGGTCCCCAGACGGATTGCCTCCTCCATGTCATGGGTGACGAGCACGATCGTCGTCCGATAATGTTTCTGGATCGCCAGAAGATCCTCCTGCGCTTTGTCACGGATAATCGGGTCCAGCGCACCAAAGGGTTCATCCATCAACAATATCGTCGGATTGGAGGCCAATGCCCGCGCCACCCCGATCCGCTGTTGCTGGCCACCGGAAAGTTCATGAGGCATGCGGTCGCGATAGACCGCCGGGTCGAGACGGAACAGCGACAGCAATTCGTCGACACGAGCGGCAATCCGGGCGCGGTCCCAACCAAGCAGGACCGGCACAGTGGCGATATTCTCGGCAATGCTGCGATGTGGAAACAGGCCATGACCTTGAATGGCATAACCGATGCCGCGACGCAGAATATGCGCACGCACCTGCCGATTGTCCTTGCCGTCGATCTTGATCACGCCGGCACTCGGTTCCACCAGGCGATTGATCATCCGCATCAATGTAGTCTTGCCAGAACCGGATGTGCCGACAATGGCCACAATTTCTCCCGCATTGATGGTCAAGGAGACGTCATCAACCGCTTTTTGTGCGCCATAAAGTCGGGTGAGGTTGGAAATCTCAATCATCGGGTCTGTTCCTTGTGCTGCGGCGCACGGCTGATTTCCACAAGCGCGTCAAGCAGGATAGCGGCAATGAAAGCCATGGCGACCGTCGGCAAGGCGCCGAGCAAGACCAGGTCGGTCGCCGTCTGGGCAATGCCTTGAAAGACGAACATTCCAAGGCCACCGCCGCCAACCAGTCCGGCAATGACGGCAAGGCCTATATTTTGCACCAGCACCACGCGGATGCCGGTCAGTATGACCGGAAAGGCCAGGGGCAGCTCAATCGACGCCAGCCGTTGCCGGCGGGTCATTCCCACACCGCGTGCCGCATCCACCACAAAAGGCGAGACATTATCAAGTCCGGTTACCGTCGCAGAAACGATTGGCAGCAGCGCATAGGCAACCAGAGCAATAAAGGCAGGAGCGGGACCGATGCCGGCAATACCGAGCGCGGCAGCCCCAGGCATATGGGCACCGACCCAGGCCAAAGGAGCAATCAGCACGCCGAACAAGGCCATGGAGGGAATGGTCTGGATCACATTGAAAAACGAGATGATGCCGTCGCGCAACCGTTTGAAGCGGTGGATGAGGATGCCAATCGGCGTTGCAATGAGGAAGGCTGCGATCAGTGATCCAATGGCCAGCAGCGCATGGATCCTAAGGGCGCTGGTAAAGGCGTCCCGCCGAGAGGCATATTCCTTCAAGATGGAAATATCCCGCCACACACCACTATAAAGGAACAGCCCCAGCAGCGCCACGAAGATGAACAATGCGGCAAGTCGCGACAGCGGCGACAGGCGCATGCGCACCAGGGTGTCGCCGATCGCAAGCGCCAGTGCAAAGGCGATCAGCCACACCGTGCCCCCAGGAGAAACCCGCGCGTAATTGTTGCCAGCAGGGGTCAGATAGCCCGCACTGACGCCGATCGCTATCGCGACCGCGATAAGGGATGCAACCAAAGCACAGAGCCGCAGCTTGAGCGGGGAGCGCACCACCAGCAAAGCCACCGTGATCAGGATCAAACCAATCAGAAAAAGCGCCTGAGCGAGCGGCAGGGCGTTGAGAATCTGCACCGGCGCCGTCGCCGCAACCCGATTGGGCCGCAAGAGAGCAAAGGGCTGCAATACCAATGAGAGAATAAGGATGAGGGCGATCACCACCCCCAGTCGATCAATGCTGAAGCGTAAAAAGGCTGCAGTGTTTTGACCTGCGGTCATCTGCATGATGGATCCTGTTCAACCATGAAAGCCATCCGCGGCGCCCCCCTGCGATCGGTGCGCGGAGGAGGGCTACCTTCGCAATATCCTGACGGATCTTGATCTCAAAAGGTCCGGGATTACTTGATGAAGCCGTTCTTGGTAAGGTAATCACGGGCGACATCACTCGCCGGCTCACCGCCAACCTGAACGCGGCCATTGAGTTCCTGCAGGCTTTCCAGCGTGAAGGATTCAAAGACCGGCTTGAGAATATCAGCAATCTGCGGATGCTCTTTCAAGACGGCCTCCCGAACGATCGGTGTTGGCAGATAGACCGGCTGCACACCCTTGTCGTCCTCAAGAACGATAAGGTCAGCAGGCGCAATGCCACCATCGGTGCCATACACCATCGCCGCATTGGCGCCGGACGTCTGTTGCGCTGCAGCGGCAATCGTTGCGGCCGTATCGCCGCCCGACAGCGTAATCAGCTGTTCCGGTTTGAGGGTGAATTGATAGGCCGTCTGAAACGCCGGCAGTGCGGTGGCGGAACTGACGAATTCCGACGAGGCCGCAAGCTTGACGCTGCCGCCATCACTGACATATTTGCCAAAATCGGTCAGCGTTTTCAGTTTGTTTTGCTCTGCGACATCGCGGCGCAAGGCTATGGCCCAGGTATTGTTGGCATTGGCCGGGGTCAGCCAGACAATCTTATTGGCGTCATAATCGAGTTTTTTCGCCTCTTCGTAGCCGGCGTCCGGTTTGTTCCAGACATCCAGATCGCCCTTGTTGAAGAAGAAGGCGGCGTTTCCGGTATATTCGGGATAGATGTCAATCTGCCCCTGGGTAATCGCCTCACGGACGATCGGTGTTGCGCCAAGCTGGATCTTGTCGACCACCCCAATATTATTCGCCTTAAGCACCTGCGAAATAATGTTTCCCAGAACGCCGCCCTCGGTGTCAATTTTCGACCCCACCACCACATCAGCCGCAAAGCCAGGCGTTGCCGAAAAGACCATGCCGACCAGCATGCCCGCCAAAATCACCGATGTCCTCATCCTATGTTCTCCCTCACAGTCATTGGCTGTTTACGTTTCAGGCTATTTAAAAACACCGGGCCAGGATATATCCCAGATTCCGAACAGAGGATGTCCCGGCAAATACAAGCCATCCCCTCATTTATAGGCCTCTCAAACAATGCACCGCGAGAAATAAATTTCTACAGGCTATCCTCAGTGAGCAGCGAGACCATCTCATTTAACATTTTTGGTGCGAAAGTGTTCCGTCGCCAGACGAATGAAAGTATCTGGCGATGCTCTGCGCCCAAAGGATACTGAGTGATGGGAAAGGGAAGACGTGCCACCACGGGTTCCGGCAGGATCGACAGATAACCATGGCGGGTCACCAGATTGATGATGACCGGAATTGAATCCATTTCAATCAGTCGAAGATTCGAGGGGCTGAGTGGACCGAGAACCCCTTCCAGATAACGCATCGCATGCTGTCTTATTCCGCTCTTGACACTGGGAAGGGCCAGAGGATGCCCTAGCAGGAATTTTGCCATGTCGCCTTTCAGCTCCGCCATGATCCGGTGATCACCAATCAAGGCAAGCGGGGCATCGGACACCACACAGCCGTCGAATTCCTTTGAGAACTCGGCATGATCAATGAGGATCGCGTCATATCGCCGGCTTTTAAGGCCGGAAACCAATTCCTCCGCTGTGTTGGCCGAGATCGAAAGCGGCTGACGCGGATGCAGGCGGTCCCAACCGACCGTCAGATTGGCAAGGATCTGGGCGATGCTGCTTTCATGGCCCAGGGGCATCACCGAACCGATCCGACAGGTCAGCTGCTCCCGGCGAAACCGGTCGGTTGCGGAATGGGACAATTCTTCCCATGTGCGGATAATCGCCTCAACCAGGGTCATCACCATCTCGCCGGTCGTCGTGCACCGCACGCCGGTTCGGGTTCGCAAAAGCAGCGCGCAGTCGAGATTGCGTTCGAGTTCTGAAAGCTGACGCGTTAGTTGCGGCTGGCCCATACCCAGCTCTTTTGCGGCAGCCCGTATGCTTCCGGTCTTGGCGGCGACCAAAAATCGGATAAGCGCGGAAAAGCGAATGGTCGGCCGAATGGTAGTGTCTCCGGCAACGGCAAGCAAAGAACGACAGAGATTGGCCGCTTCTTCAAAAAGCTTCACACGCTTTTGTGCTTCGAGCGTCAGACTGAGAACCGGGCCCTCGCGCCGCAGAAGCGGGATGGCCAAGGCGCTTTCCATTCGCTCCAGCGCAGCACTGACGGTGGAAGCGGCCCGTCCCTCCAATCGCGCCGTTTCTCGAATGGAACAGGTCGATAATAACGAATGAATGGTTAGAATCGTCGCACTATCCAAAACAGTCCCCCCGAATTGTGTCGCAGCCGCGCGCAGTCTGCTCTGCCCGCAAAAGTTTAACATCTTTTAGGGAGCGAAAGGACGGGATTTTGCATGGCTAATCGCTGCCGCCATCCCGATATCCACTAAATGCCCTGTCGAGCAAGCGGCGTTGCGATGTCTGCGAAGGCTGTTTCAGGGCCCCCCCGAACAATCTTAGCAGCGATAGGAGCGGTTTTGCGCAGAGTGAACAGCAACAAGGCCAACGCGGTTGGTCGGGGGCGAAGTGGAGGGCAAAGGCCTAAACACCGTCAGACGCTTTCAGCATGGCGGACGATTCGCGTTGGCGAACACGCTCACCATGGCTGAGCATCTCATCCAATGGCTGCAACGATATTACATTCAGATCATGCAATTGACAAAAGGGTTTAGTCCCAGATCATGCGGCGAACGTCCCGCCGGTCCATAGCGCGTCGAGGTTCGTCTTGCCGGGCGGACATGTTTGCTGACATTCGCCTGCAACCCCTTATACTCCTCCGTCCACACCTCGAACCTGTTCAGGCGATGCGGGCCAAATGTCGAGAAAAGCGGAATGTCGCTGGCATCGCGACCACGCGCGACGAGAATTCGCCCGATCCTTGGCTGATTGTGCCGCGCATCCACCGTAAACCATTGGCCGTCAAGATAGACCTCGACCCAGGCATTATAATCCATTGGTGACGGATCGGCTGACACGCCAATATCGCCCATGAAGCCATTCGCGTAACGCGCTGGAATATTTAGGGCCCGACACAATGTGATCACCAGATGGGCGAAATCTCGGCATACGCCGACACGCTCATTATAGGCTTCCAGCGCTGTCCTTGTTGAGCGGGCATAGCCATAGGAAAAACTCAAATGGGCGTTCACGAAATCGCAGATCGCCCGTACCCGTTCAGCGCCACCTTGATAATGGCCGAAACGGCTCCAGGCAATTTGCGACATCCGGTCTGTTTCGCAGTAACGACTGCCCAGTAGATAAGGAAGGCATTCTGTCGGCAAATGCGCGGGATCAACTTGCGCTGCATTGTCGTCGAAAATATCCGGCAGCCCACTCACTTCCACAATGGCATCGTGAGTGAGAACGGTCTCTCCTTCCGGCAAGGTCTGGCGCACAAACGCATTGCCATGGATGTCGATATGTCTGGTGCCGGCAATCTGCTCCGAACAGGCCCAAACAATATCCTTTTCATGCTGGGGGTGCACATTGAGATATGCATAGACAGCTGTCGGAGATGTGACCTCCACTGCGATCTCGTAACCAACCCGAATAAGCATGCCGATCTCCTTGCAATCTGGAATCCGAAACCCTGAAAGGGCTCGGTTGTTCCGCCGGATTGCTAAAAAACAAATTATTCTTCCCCACTCATTTTTCGACGGGTCTTTTTCATGGCTCAGGCGTTTGTGCACAAACCACAAAGGGACGGCGAAATGCGGCTATTGAATGCGATAAAATTGGCCTGCCCATTTACTTTGAAAAGACCGTCAGTATTGGCGCAGGCGATCCTGCGGTGGGTTTCGTCAGCGACACCCTCACTTTGCACAGTTTGCAACCAAACGACGCCGCGCTTTGCTAAGTTGCTTCCCGCAAAGGCGAAAGCTGGCGGTTCTGTCATAGCCAGTCGATCAACGGGAGCAACTGGCTGGTCTGATCGGACGATCCCCACCGTTTCGCCATGCCTGCGCGCTATAATCGGGCCACACCCAGCACGTTGAGCGCGGAAGACAGTGAGCGATTGCACATGATCGGCTCATCCCAAAGACATCTTTTCTATTCAATCCTGCGCCTTGGACTGCCTTGCCCCGTCGCGACGTCGATGCGCAGCATGAACGGTCATGAGGACGGCCTGATCAGTTTGCGCGTAGCGGAGGCCAATGATGACGTCCGCCAAGCGGTCCGCGTCCCAATGCGAAAGCCATACCGAACGCTGCTCGGTCACTTCCGCAATGAGATCGATCATTTTTATTTCCAGCAACTGGTCGAAACGTCTGATATGCTTGAAGAAACCCGGAGAGTGTTTGGCGACGAACGGGATGATTACGCCACCGCTTTGAAAACAAGTTTCCAAAATAGGCCACCATCAAACTGGCCGGAGCATTTCATTTCAACCTATGCCAGCTGCCATCTTTCCGAGGACTTTGCGGAATGCCGGGCCCATTATTTTCATATCGCCGACGCGGGCGAATCTGCGCGCGCTTTTAGAGTTTCGATCGATCCAAAGACCCATCAGGATCTGGAAACCCAAGTGCGTTTTAATCCATATAGGGCCT
This sequence comes from Ochrobactrum sp. AN78, assembly GCF_029909885.1. NCBI lineage: Bacteria > Pseudomonadati > Pseudomonadota > Alphaproteobacteria > Hyphomicrobiales > Brucellaceae > Ochrobactrum > Ochrobactrum sp. AN78. The sequence continues at coordinate 22,030 of NZ_JASAMU010000013.1, read as the reverse complement.
CCTCTGCGCAACAGTTCGTTGACGCGTGGATGCCGATCAGCCGCGCATTGAATCCTTTGCCGTGATCAATGGGGCAAGCTGGCATCTATCCATTCGTCTTGGCCGGTCGCGGTCATCGAAAAGCTTGACTTCATCAATCGCCTGATAACAAAATCGCGCTGCAATGATGCTGGGTGGTAAAACCGTCGACAAGGACTCCCATACCAGCGACTGGGAGCAGCCTGCTCTTGCAATCGACGCATGCCTTCAAGTCAGCCTATCCGGATAGCTCTGTGCAGCTGCGGGCGACACCGTACATTAGCAACTTTGATCGCCATTTGGCACTGTGCCGGACGATAGAGGAAGGTATTAAACCAAGGTGTGCGTGGAGTGACACGCCTGTGCTGCCGCCCCGGCGCGGTCTGTTGCCCGGCTGTAGGATGTTTCCGCAGAAATCGCCCGACAAGGCAGAGCCCGTGCGAATGCCCAAGCCATCTTGACACGCCACCGTGCCGACTGGGAGAGGCGGCAACCACACCAACTGTACCGGTTCAATATTCAGAGGCCGTGATGGCCCTCCTGCTGTCGCATGGGGTCGAAGCTACAGGGACGACGTGTATCAGTTCTTTCCGATTGCATGGAGCAACGGCCATCGCGTTCGCCAACGTCGTTGACTTGTTCCAGCGTGATGCCCGCCAGGCCCGCTGTCTCGAAATTGCACGCGGCTATACGCGCGAGGTGATCGAGACGTTTCCCAAGGTCCTGAGCCAGCTCACCATGACCATGCAAGCTGCGCCATGCTCGGAACAGTGTTCAGCGGATGAAGCTACACAATCGAAACTCTTAGCAGGTTATTCAGTTCGAAAACCTGATTAACGCAAAACTATTAATTCCGTGAATGGGTTGGCGCAACTCTATAAGGTCAGCAACAACACGTGCCGTTCCAGGACCAATGCCAAACCTGTGGGCACTCGTTCCGATTGCGATTGTTAAGCCGCCAAACGCCACGTGAACAGTGTATCGATCCTACCTGCCCAGTTTCCTGCAATACGTGGCTTGTCTGTTTGGGGAACATCTTTGTGAACTGTTTTGTTTCACCAGGATAAACAAGTCGCTATCTCATCTGGTTCAATCCCTAAAGATCACGGGTGCCGTTGCCGCTTCTACAACCAGTTTTTGACGGAGTGCCTCATTTGTAGGGGCAAGTTTCGGGGGCTTTTGTTTTAGAGTGTGTGTGATTTACTCCTCTTATTAAGGAAGGAAATGAACATGCATATCAAAACATCATTGATTGTAGCCGGTTTCGCCATGTGTTCGCTAATTTGTAACGCGAATGCGGAAATGAAGAGGCCTTCATTGGAAATGAAAGCAGACCGACTGGAGAGCATCTCGAAGACCGTAACTCAGCTGAATGGAAATGTCGTGGTTAGGTTGGGGCGCACAGAGATTAGAACCGATAAGGCAAAAATCGTCATCGCTAAACATAGAGTTACAGTTCATACCGACACATTTGTTGCTACAGCGAAGAAATAGGTCGACGTCTGAACAACTTTGAAGCAATGCCGAAATCGAGAGGGAGACATTCATTCCCGCCCTGTCTACGGCTAGGCTTGTGAGAAATGCGAAGCGCACAAGTCTGAAAAGATGACCCCGCGTGTAGCGTACTGCGCCAGAGGGACCGGCCTCGCAGACAATTTACATCGACATTTCAGCCCCGCCATTGAGCGGGGCTTTTCATTTCCAGGCGATTTCAATGCTAGAGGCTATTCATCCAGCTCCGACCCGGTTTACGGCAGACCAGATCGCACAAGACCACATCTTGCCATACTTCGACGATGCCATCGACCAGAAGTGCTGCGCAATCCCACCATCAATTGTGCCTTCCCTTTCACATCGCCCGTTCGCAATATGGGATATGCCATGCCATTGTCCTCTCAGCTACAATTCGGCAAAGGACCTCCTTATGACGGTATTGAAAACAGTGCAGATCGTGTTGAACGGGCAACCCCTCGGCTTTGCCGATATGATGGAAATCGGCAATGGCAATGCTGAACTGCGTGTTTCCGCGGAGGGAATGGAACGGGTTCGGCAAGCACGCGCCGTGGTCGAAGAAGCAATCCGCACGGGGGTGCCGGTTTACGGCAGCACCACCGGGGTGGGTGCGATGAAGGATGTCAGCTGGTCCACCGAAGAGCTTGAAGAGTTCAATCTGGGACTGGTCCGCGCCCATCATTTTGGCACTGGTGCTGCCTTTCCGCCTTCCATCGTCCGCAAAGCGATCGCCATTCGCATTAACACAATCCTCACAGGCCAGGTCGGCTGTTCCCCAGCCCTTGTCGAGGCTTATCTCGATTTGCTCCGCGCCGACGTGATCCCGGTGGTGCGCCGGACGGGGTCCATCGGCTGCGCCGATATTGGCTTGATGGGCCAGATTGGCGCCGTGCTGACCGGGGCGGGGGAGGCACTATTCAAAGGCCAACGCATGGCCGCCAGTCAAGCGCTCGATTATGCCGGTCTTCGCCCCCATCGCATGGCACCGCGCGACGCGTTGGCTTCGCTCTCCGCCAATGCTGTCAGTTTTGCCGCCGCTGCCCGCGCTCTGCGTGATGCGGCCTCGGTAATCCGCGTCATGCTGGCGACCAGTCTCACAGCATCAGGCGCTTTGGGGGCATCGCCCGATCCCTGGCTGGCGGCCTGCCATGTCGGAACCCCGCGTGAAGCGCTGGTTGGCAAATGGTTCTGCGACGCAGCTGCAGCCTGGCCGTGGCCCGTATCCACCCAGGTTCAGGATCCGCTGAGTCTTCGTATGGTACCGCAGGTCTTTGGTGCAATGATCGAAAGCTTGCTGGGTGCCGGCTATAAGGTGCTACAGGCAACAGGACGCTCCGATGACAACCCGGTTGTTGTCGATGGTCGGGTGGTGACCTCCGGCGGATCCTTGCCGCTCGACGTGACAATCCTGGTGGAGTCAGCTTCCCTTTGTATTGCCCATGCCGCGCGCAACGCCTTTAACCGCTGCGTGCTGCTGGGCAACGGACACCGGCGTGGTCTGCCGCTCAATCTCGTACCCCATGGCATCATTGCCACCGGCTTTGGACCCATCATCAAATTGGCTGGAGAAATCTTCTCGCGTGTGCTGTCGCTCAGCAATCCCGTTTCTGCACAATCGCTGGTGGTTGCCGGTGGCATGGAAGACGAGGCCGCTTTCCTGCCATTGGTGATCGAGCGCTTCGAACGTCAGGTCGAAGCCTTGAAGCGGCTGGCAGCGCTTGAGGCCCTGCTGGCTTCGCAAGCCATCGATATCGTTGGCGACAAGCCGCAAGGCGTTGCAGGGCTGATCTATCAACAGGTCCGCCTGTGTTCACATTTTTACCGGAAAGACCGGCCTCTTTCTTCTGAAGTCGAATGTATTGAGGATCTGATCTGCTCGGATGCGACCGTGGCCCAGATCATCGATCGCGCCCCCATCAACAGTTTTGATAGTTTTTTCGCGCTCGGAACCGCCCCTGAAGGAACGCCCGAAGCAACACGGGCAAGGATCGTCGCCGCCACACCGGCCTTCAAAGAAAACTGAACGCTTGATGGTCCGGCGCAACCAAGCAACGCAGGAGAATTGACATGGCCGATTTTGACCTTGTTCTGCAAGGCACCCTGGTCCTTCCCGATCGTGTCGTTGAACATGGCCATCTCGCGGTGCGAGACGGCAAGATAATTGCGCTGGGAACCGGCACGCCGCCACAAGCCGGGCAACGGCATCTGTTGGGTGAAGCGATCATCATGCCCGGTGCCATCGACGCTCAGGTGCACTCGCTGTCGCAGATAAACCAGGAGGATTTCCGCTGGTCCACGCGCTCGGCGGCAGCCGGTGGTGTCACCACCATTGTCGATATGCCTTACGACGAAGGTGACCTTATCTGCTCGGCTGAAGCTGTTACACGCAAGATCGATCATGCTGGCAAGCAGGCCTTCGTTGATTTTGCTCTTTACGGCACTATTGATCCGCTGGAAGGAACCAGACGGATCGCTGAACAGGTTGAAGCCGGCGTGGCCGCTTTTAAATTCTCGACGTTTGGTACCGACCCGAAACGCTTCCCGCGCATCACCCCGCAGCTTCTCGCCGCGTGTTTTGCCGAAGTGGCCAAGACCGGACTGACTGCCGGGGTGCACAATGAGAATGAGGAGTTTGTGCAGGCGGCCATGGAGAGGGTACGCATCACAGGCGTCACAGATTATCGCGCCCACGCCTTGTCGCGTCCGCCACTCACCGAACTGCTCGCGATGGCCGAGATCTACGAAATTGGAGTGGCGACCGGATGCCCAGCCCATGTTGTCCACTGTTCGCTCGCACGCGGCTATGAAATGGCGGCCTCCTATCGGGCCCAGGGCTATCAGGCAACCGTCGAATGCCTGATCCATTATCTTATGCTCGATGACGAGAACGATGCCAAACGCCTTGGGGGCCGCTCCAAATGCAACCCGCCGATCAGACCGCGTGCGGAAGTTGAGAAACTTTGGCGTCAGCTGAGCATGGGCAATGTCACTTTGCTCTCGACTGATCATGTCAGCTGGTCGCTCGATCGCAAGTCCAATCCGGATATGCTGGCCAATGCCTCTGGTCTGCCGGGTCTGGAAACGCTGATCCCGCTGTTTGTCAAAGGCGCCCTGGAGCGGGGCATTTCCCTGTCGTGGGGCGCCAGACTGATGGCCGAAAACCCGGCTCGACATTTTCGGATCGATCATATCAAGGGTGCGCTTATGCCGGGTCGCGATGCCGATATCGTGGTCCTTGTCCCGCAAAAATATATCTATGATGCGGCATCGACCGGCAATAATGTTGCTGGCTGGTCACCTTTCGACGGGGTAGAACTGCCCTACAAAGTTGCGGCAACCTATCTGCGCGGCAATCCGATCTATGATGGCCAGAATGTCATTGCGCCCCCCGGATCCGGCCAGTTCATACACCCGCCGCGCAGCCATGTCTTTAAAGGACATCTGTGATGGTTAAAAACCTGCCGGTCGAGGCCAGCCGTATTGAACAGGATCTTGAAGCCCTTGCCAGAATGACCGAGCCCGATCGCCCCTATACAAGGCGGGTCTTCACGCCTCTCTATCTGCAGGGTCGCGCTTATCTTGAACAACGTATGCGGGAAGCCGGGTTGCGGACACGCATCGACGTGGCCGGCAATCTGATTGGGCACCGTAGCGGCAGCGGTCTCGCCCAGGGACAGGGACAGGGCAAGGGACAGGGCCCCGGCGTCATCATGCTGGGTTCTCATTCCGACACGGTCCCCGCCGGTGGACGCTTCGACGGCGTCGCAGGCGTCGTTGCAGCGCTGGAAGTTGCGCGCGCGCTGTCTGTTCACGGCATTGAACTTGTGCACGACCTGGAAGTGGTGGATTTTCTGGCGGAGGAAGTCAGTCCGTTTGGTGTTTCCTGCATCGGCAGTCGTGGCATGACCGGTCAATTGCCGCAGCAGTGGCTCACCCGTGTCAGTGACGGGCGTATGTTGCAAACGGCTCTGGAAGATGTCGGCGGGGACGCGGAAGCGGTTCTCGGTCATCGTCGTGACGATCTGGCCGCCTTTCTCGAATTGCATATCGAGCAGGGCCCGGTGTTGGAAACAGCGCAGAGCGATATTGGAATTGTTACCGCAATCGCCGGTATCAGCCGCTTTGAAATCATCCTTGAAGGTCGCGCCGATCATGCCGGTACCACACCGATGCCGCAACGCTGTGATGCGCTGGTCGCTGCTGCCAAACTGGTGCTTGATATCAACCAATACGCCATAGGCCGGGCTGCCATGCCCGGCCATTTCACAGCAACCGTTGGTGAATTCGGCATTGAACCCAATGCGGCCAATGTCGTGCCCGCGCAGGCGCGACTTCTGATCGATGCACGCGCCGAACATCGTGATGATATGCAGCGTTTCGCGCATTGGCTCGATGCCGCCACCGCTTCTATTGCCAGCAGCCATGGCATGATGCGTGCTGGCGTCACGCGCCTTTCGGACAACAGCGCTTCGCCAAGCGATGATCAGGTGCTCGCCCATCTTGAACAGGCCTGCAAGGATCTGGGCGCCAGCTATTGCCGTCTTGCCTCCGGCGCCGGACACGACGCGGCATGGCTCTCAAAAATCACGCCATCGGCGATGATTTTCGTGCCGAGCCGGGGCGGGCGCAGTCACACGCCCGAAGAATGGACCGACACCAGCGAAATCACTTTGGGTGCAGCCGTGCTTTATCAGGCTGTGATCGCGCTCGATGAAACGCTGTCGAAACCGAAATCAATTTAGGGAGAAGAAAATGGGACGTATTCTGGTTGAGAAAGACGTTGAAGCTGCGGTGAAGGGTGGCTCTGTTTACGCAGCCGGAGGCGGAGGCTGGGCCGACCACGGTCGCATGCTCGGCTATGCCGCCGTCAGGATCGGGCGGCCGGAGCTTGTTTCAATTGACGAACTCAATGATGATGACTTTGTCGCAACCGCCGCGGCGATTGGGGCTCCCGCCTCGACAACGCCCTGGGAAATGCAGGGGGTTGATTATGTCAAGGCCGTGGATCTTTTGCAAAGGGAACTCGGCGCGCCCCTCAAGGGATTGATCATCGGGCAGAACGGCAAATCCTCCACGCTCAATGGTTGGTTGCCCTCGGCTGTTCTGGGCACCAAGGTGGTCGACGCCGTTGGTGATATCCGCGCCCATCCAACCGGCGACATGGGATCGATCGGCATGGCCGGTTCACCGGCACAGATGATCCAGACCGCAGTCGGTGGCAATCGCGCCGACAATCGCTATATTGAACTTGTCGTAAAAGGCGCAACTGCCAAGGTTTCTCCGATCCTGCGGGCCGCCGCCGATCAGTCGGGCGGCTTCATCGCCTCCTGCCGCAATCCACTGCCCGCATCCTATATCCGCAGCCATGCGGCGCTTGGCGGAATTTCCTTGGCTCTCAGTCTTGGAGAAGCCATTCTCGCAGCCGAACCCAAGGGCGGTCACGCCGTGATCGACGCAATCTGCAAGAAGAGTGGGGGCCATATTCTCGCGGAAGGCACGATTACTGCAAAAGACGTCGTCTACACCAAGGAAGCCTTTGACATCGGGACCGTGTCAGTGGGCGCCGGCCAAAAGGCGGTGACCCTTCATGTGATGAACGAATATATGGCGGTGGATGACAAGGATGGAACCCGCATCGCCACTTTCCCTTCCGTCATCACAACACTGTCGGAGGAGGGGCAGCCTTTGAGCGTCGGTGAATTGCGCATCGGCATGAAAGTCCTCATCCTTCATGTGCCGATGCGCGTGATACCCCTGTCTGCGAGCGTTCTCGATCCGACTGTTTACCCGCCGGTTGAAAAAGCCATGGGTATCGAAATTGCAAAATATATTGCCGGAGTGAACTGACCATGCCCAAGGAAAATCCACGCCATCCAAATTTTCCGATCCCAGGCGGACCACTGATGCGTGCCCGCGGTTGGCGGCAGGAGGCGCTGCTGCGGTTGCTTGAAAACGTGTTGTCAGTCGGTGAAGATCCCGACAAGCTGATTGTCTACGCGGCTCTCGGCAAGGCCGCCCGAAACTGGCCCGCCCATCAAGCGATCGTTAAGGCGCTGATCGAAATGGACGAAAACCAGACCCTGCTGATCCAGTCGGGGAAACCGGTCGGTCTGTTGAAAACCCATGCCAAAGCGCCGCTGGTGATCATGGCCAACTGCAATATTGTGGGACAATGGGCCAAGGCGGAATATTTCTACGAGCTTGAGCGCAAAGGCCTTATTTGCTGGGGCGGCCTCACTGCGGGCGCCTGGCAATATATCGGAGGCCAGGGTGTCATCCAGGGAACCTACGAAATTTTCATGCGCATCGCGCAGAAGCGATTTGACGGTCGTCTCGACGGCCGCTTCATCCTGACAGCAGGCCTGGGCGGCATGGGCGGAGCCCAGCCACTGGCCGGGCGAATGGCCGGGGCGGCAATTCTCTGTGTGGATATCGATCCCGAGCGCGCCCGCATGCGAAAAGACATTGGCTATCTGCAGGAAATCGCGCCAGATCTCGATGCGGCTCTGGCCATGATCGACGAAGCGGTCAGGGAAAAGCGCGCCCTCTCGGTCGGGCTTGTCGGCAATGCGGCTGAGATCTATCCGGAAATTGCCCGCCGTGGCATCATTCCCGATATCGTCACCGATCAAACGTCAGCCCATGATCTTGTCTATGGCTATGTGCCCAAAGGCATGAGCCTTCATCAGGTCAGGCAATTGCGTGAAAACGGGCAGGGACAGTTGATGGCTGCCAGCCGCGCCTCCATTGTCGACCATGTCAAAGCGATGCTGTCATTTCAGAGCAAGGGTGCGGAAGTGTTCGATAATGGCAATCTGATCCGCACCCAAGCCCGTGAAGGCGGCGTTGAAAACGCATTTGATATTCCGATCTTTACCGAGGCTTACCTGCGCCCGCTCTTTGCACGCGCCATCGGGCCCTTCCGCTGGATGGCTATATCGGGCGAGGAAAGCGATATCGCCCGCATTGACGAATTGCTTCTCGACATGTTTCCACAAAACGAAATCGTCACCAACTGGATCAGGCTCGCGCGCGCCCATATCCCGTTTGAGGGCCTGCCCGCCCGCATCGCCTGGCTTGGTCACGGCGAACGCACCGCACTCGCCTTGCGCGTCAATGAACTGGTCGCATCGCGCGAACTCAAAGGTCCCATAGCCTTCTCACGGGATCATCTTGACGCTGGAGCAATGGCCCATCCCAATATCATGACGGAAGGCATGAAAGACGGTTCTGATGCCATTGCCGACTGGCCGTTGCTCGATGCGATGATGCTCTGCGCCTCAATGGCGGACCTCGTCGTCATCCATTCAGGCGGAGGCGGTTACGCCGGCTATATGACAAGCGCAGGTGTCACCGTGATTGCCGACGGAACAGTATCCGGCGCTGAACGTCTTGATCATGCGCTCACCAATGATACGGCGCTCGGGGTTATTCGCTATGCCGATGCGGGGTATGAGGAATCGCTCGAGGAAATCTCAGCCAAGAATATCCCCCATATCGTCACCGCATAAATCATCGCCTGGCTCGACAGGTGGTGATGCGGGGCGTCCGCTCTCGCACAGACGCCGCAAGGCTCTTAACGGCTGTGCGGGAAGCGGGGAAAAATCTCCATGCTCAGATAATCCTCGTCAAAGCTCGCAATATGCACCAGCGCCGGCCGGTTTATGAACTCAACTATATTGTTGCGGAAGATCAGCAGTTGTTCGCTGCGCAATTGCCGCAACATGCGATTGACGTGAATGGGCGTCAGTCCAAGCGCATCCCCGAGCTCGGATTGCGTCAAGGGACAGAAAAACTGGCCTTCATCACCGGTGCCATCCATTCGGGCGCGATGACCAAGTTCCAGCAGCAGATGCGCCAGCCGCACCAGAGCGCTGCGCCGTCCGATGGAAATGACATGTTCGACCAGGATGGCGCGTTGGCGCGCCATCAATTCGATGAAGGTCATGGCCAGTCGCGGCGCAGCCGCAAGGCGTTCTGTGAGATGATCGAGAGAGAGTTCGAAAACGGAGAGCTCCGTCACCGCGATCAGGGTATAGTAGTTAAAACCGATCCCGGTTCGAAAGCCCAGGAAATCGCCACGCATCGGAAAGTCAAGAATTTGACGGTCACCATCCGCAAGGTCTCGATAGGTGCATCCCCAGCCGCTTCTGATAATATGCAGCGAGTTGGCCCAATCCCCCTGGCTGCTGACCACACTATGGGGCGCAAAGTTCTTGATGGTGACCGGCAGCGCCTTGAGGGGCTCATTATCTCCGTCATCAAAGATCGCCCCGATCGGCGGACTCGCCAGAAAATGGCGAAGCGTCTTTGCGTCGTCAGCATTCACCGCCATGGACATCTCACCTGACTTTGGACCCGATCAAGGGGATGGATCTGATTCTCGTGCCTTGCGCCCGATACTTGGTTTTTCAGTCGTGCGCTGCCTCCATTGAGTGTCGGGGAGCCCCTTTATTTTGGCAAGGTAGTAATCTCTACCACTAATTGCGTAGATGTCTTAGTTTTTACTAAACCATATTTCCCTCAACTGCTTAATCTAGGTTAATGACACTGTAACAAAATTCGGGCAATCTTCTGATCAACAAAAGCAATAGCAAGCATTGATTACGGGGTTAATAATAAAAATCACTGAAAACAGCGAAAAGGCGGCCGTTGCGCTTAAGTCATTGCGAATGTTTCGCAATGCGATAACTGCGCAAGAGACGGTTTTGAGGGCGACAAAATGAATATTTCTCCGCAGTTCAACAGCAGAAACAGTGAAATAAATAATAGTAATCGTATTTCGGCGAAAGATACTTCACTCAAGTCGGACGAGCCCAATAATGCAGTCCTGCCACTACTTGTCATAATTGACAACCGGGCGTTGGATCGTGAATGTCTGGCGCATGGCCTGACCAATCACAGTATCGATATGTCGATCGCCACCTTCAGCTCATTTGAGCAATGGCAGCATCAGCGTCGTGGACGGAGCGTCAGTGCCGTGCTCTTTAACATTGGCGGCCAGAAAGTTTCGGACCCAGCGGTCGGCAATTACCTCAACCGCATTGTCAATGATTGCGCGCCGTCGCCTGTCATCATTCTGGCGGATAAGGAAGAAATTTCACAAGTCCTCAAAGCGCTCGACTATGGCGTCCGGGGCTATATTCCGACATCGGTCAACGTCAATGTTTGCGTGGAGGCACTCCGACTTGCGATGGCCGGGGGGACCTTCGTGCCGGCCAGCAGTGTCTTGGCTCTGCGCCATGCCAGTGATCCGAATTCGCATCGATTGCAGCCTTTGGGCGGAATGTTCACCCAACGTCAGGCCGAAGTCGTCAACGCGCTGCGTCGCGGCAAGGCCAACAAAATCATTGCCTATGAACTCAAGCTGCGTGAAAGCACCGTCAAGGTTCACATTCGCAACATCATGAAGAAGCTCAAGGCCTCCAACCGCACAGAGGTTGCCTGTATTATCAATGAGCTCTTCCCCTCGGAAACATCGTTCTCCGACATTCACTAGCCCGAACCTCGGGTCATGAATTTGCGCCTGATCGCGCTGAAACTTTTCGCATGAGGGAGACTTTCTGTGATTATCTCCGACGTTTCATCCGGAAACGCGCGGCAGCCGCTGGCTGACCTGCTCGATATTATCAAACGCAGAAGAACCTTGATCATCGCGCCCCTTCTTGCCGGAGTAGCGATCGGGGTTATCGGCTATCTGATGGCGCCTTTAAGCTATGTGTCGGAGTCGGTGCTGGTCCTCGATATGCGCCGCGTTCAGGCGCTGCCAAACGAAAGCGCCATCACACCCCTGCCTCAGGATAGTCCTGTGCTTCGTTCCGAACTCGATATCATCAGCTCTCGCATGATGGCGCGCAAGGTGATCGATATCCTTCAAGCCGACAATGTCAACGTTCCCACCGCCTTTCGTTCCGGTACAGTGCTATCAGCGCCAGCCGAAAATGCACGACAAGTGCGAGAGGCCCGCGACGTGGATGCGGCGGCGCGCGAAAGACAACGCATTGATCTGTTGCTCTCGCGCTTGCGGGTGAACAATGATGGCCGTTCCTACACGATCTTCATTTCCTACCGTGCCCCCGACCCGGTCTATGCAGCAAAGGTCGCCAATGCCTTTGTGACCGCCTATCTCGATCACCAGATTGATGTGCAGCAATCTGCAGCCCGTCGAGTGAGCGAATGGCTGGGCGAGAAATTGGTCAGCCTGCGCAGTGATCTTGAGGGCGCGGAACGCGCCGCCGAGGATTTCAGGCAAAAATCTCGGCTTGCCGGAGATCCCGGCCAGATCAGTTTTCAGGCGCAAAAAGTGGCGGCCCTCAACACAGAAATTGTGGCCGCGACTGGAGCGGTGTCCCTTGCAGAGGCGCGCCTGAGCACGGCCGAGTCGCTGAAGTCCAATAATGAAGCACCGGCACTCACCGAGGTTCTGGCGTCGCCGGCAATTCAGAGTCTGCGCAATGAGCAGGCGCGTGTCGAACGCCAACTTGACGAATTGCGATCCAATGGAGCGCTGAAAAGTGCCGACATCCCGGTCCTGATCGCTGAACGCGATGCGCTCAAGCAGCAAGTCACAGCGCAGGTTGATGAAATCATCAAGAGCCTGAGCAATGAAATCAAGATCGCAAGGCAGCGACGATCGGGTCTCGAACAAGCCCTCAACGCCGCCGAGGCCGACCTCGCACAGGCCAATCAGGCCCAGGTCCAGGCGGTTCAGCTCGATCGCGAGGCCAACGCAAGCCGCACCGTCTATGAGAGCTATCTGACCCGCTACAAACAACTGATTGAGCAGGACGGGATCGCGATACCTGAAGCGCAGATGATATCGGCTGCCGAGCCCGCCACCGCCAAAGCAAGCCCCAATCTTGCAAACTGGTTGTTGCTGGGTCTGGGATTGGGGGGCCTTGTGTCGCTGTTGGCAACGGTTTCAAGAGAAGCCTTTGACAAGATCCGACCCGCGCAGACCGCCTCATTCATGCTTCCCGGTATTCCAGCGGCGACATTGCTGCCGCTCACGCCTCAACTCACCGTCCCCATGCTGGTCAATCGTGGCCACGATCCGGCAAGCGCGTTTGGGCGGGCGATCAAATCTGTCCATGACAGGTTGCGCTTCTTGTCCCGAGGCCGGGATTCGCTTTCTCTGGCCATTATTTCGCTCGGCGACAGTGAGACCAAGGCACTGCTAATCACCGCACTCGCCCAACAATTTGCAGCATCAGGAGTCGCGGTCGCTGTCATCGATGCCACCAATCAACATTCGCGACTGTCTCAAGCCCTCGGCCTGCCCGAGACGGGACAGGGGATGGCATCGACGGGGCGAAAGCTCTCGGGTGCCACCCTTAATCACGACCATGGGTCGGGGATCGATATTATTACGCCGGGCCAGCAGGTCGAGGGCGAATGGCTTTCAGAGTTGATCGCACAGCTTCGCACCGACCATAAAATCATCCTGGTTGACCTGCCGGCCGTGGCTGATGATAAGCGGTCAGTGCTGCTGTCGCGCGCCGCCGATACCGCGCTTCTCGTGGCGCAACCCGATCGCAACGAACAGCAGGCAAACCATGCGCTCATTCAAACCATGGCTGCCTTGGGACGAAAGCCGGCACTCGCCGTGGTCAGCCAGTTTTCGACCTCCTATCGCAGCTGGTTCGAGAGCATGACCGCCTTGTTGCGCCCCAATGCACGGCAAGCAAGCCAGTTGTTCCGCGCGGTGCTCAAGCGCCGTCATCAGACTGCTTCGCAGTCTGGACATAATCAGCACGAGGCTTAAAATGGTTCTTCAAACACCGACCGCACGCATTCGGCGCCAATTGGCTATGTTGCTGCTCTCAAGCTGTGTGGCCTTTTGCCCGACAATCGGCACAGCACAATCAAGGTTGCCAGCTGAAACCGCAGCCCAGGCTCAACCAGAAACCTTGCCCCAAACGCAGAGCGAACCCTATCAGGTTGGCCCCAATGATGTGCTGCAGATAACCGTCTATGGACAGCCCTCGCTAACCGGGGTCTACCCGATCGATGTGGATGGCAATATCGGCTATCCGGTGATTGGAACGATCAGCATGAAGGGCCTGACGACAGCGCAGATCAGCGAGAAAATCAGCAACACGCTGTCGCAACACATACCCGGGCTCACCGTCACAGCGTCGATCAGCCAATATGCACCGGTCTTCGTGATGGGCGACGTAAAGGCGCCCGGGAAATACGATTTCCGTCCCGGAATGGTTGCTTTGGAACTGATGGCGCTGGGCGGCGGGGCTGGCAAAGGCGAAGCGCCTGCTGTTACGGCCGGCATGCAGATGATCAGCGCACAGCAGGAATATGCCGATCTGCAAATGCAGATCACCACGACCAATATCCGCAGGGTCCGCCTAAAGGCCGAACTTGATGGCACAGCCTTCGATTATCAATTGCCACAGTCAACACCGGCAAATGCCCAGGCAGCATCGCTCAGCCAGCACATGCTTGATGGGGAAAAAACGTTGTTCAATGTCCGCCGCAGCAATCTGGCTGCCGAGCGCGATGCGCTGAATGCTCAATCGGCCAGTTACGGTGATGAAATTCAGACCTTGCAGCAAAGCATTAAACTGCATGATGCGGAAATCCAACTGCTTCAGGAAAATGTCGCTTCAAGCAAGTCGCTGGTTGATCGTGGTCTGGCGGCCAAATCCAATCTCCGCGACATGGAGCGCGATCTGTCTGCCACGCGGCGCGACGCGCTTGAACTGGGATCGTTCCTGGCTCGGGCGCGGCAGAACCAACTTGCCGTGCAGCAGCGGATCGCCAATCTCGAAGAGGCGCGCCGCAGTGAAGCTGCAACCAGTCTGCAGGAACTCGATCTCAATATCGCCCGCATGGAGCTGCGCAGCAACGCACAGCTGCAAACCATGGCCGAAATCGCCAAATCATCCGGAAATATATCGTCTTCCGATATGCGCCAGAAACTCCTGTTCACAATCAGCCGGAACGTCAACGGGACATTCGAGGAGATCAAGGCCGATGAACGCACGAAGATCAGGCCTGGGGACATTTTGCGCATCGAACTCGATATGAGCAAACTAACCGGCTCCCCCGCCTAGCAGCTATTCGCGGGAGCCGACAACCAAAAGGGTGCCTGCTTGATGCAGGCACCCTTTTTAATCGGCTTGGCTATTCTGTGATCCTTGTCGCGATCGATTCCGTGACCGATTGGTTTGTCTGAAAGCCACCAAATGAGATGGTCATCAATTTGAGCGCTCCACTGTCGGTTCAGGCTGCTGCATCTTGGGTGTGTTCCTTCAGCCAGTCCCGATAAACCTCCCTGATCCCATCGCTGAGACCAATCCGCGGCTTCCATCCCAGAGACTGCATGTGCCTGGTATCAAGAAGCTTGCGCGGAGTCCCATCGGGCTTACTGAGATCATGCTCCAGTCGGCCTTCAAACCCGACCACCCTGGCAATGATCTGCGCCAGTTCTCCGATCGAGACTTCGTCTCCGGTGCCGATATTGACCGGTTCAACACGATTGCTGAACCGCAGCAAATGAATGAGCGCGTCCGCCAGATCATCGACATGGAGAAATTCACGCAATGGCGTGCCACTGCCCCATAATGTGACCTGATCCTTGCCGGCAAGCTTTGCTTCGTGAATGCGCCGCATCAGCGCCGGCAATACATGCGAGGTGAGCGGATCGAAATTGTCGTTGGGTCCGTAGAGGTTGGTTGGCATTGCCGTCATGAAGTGACGATCATATTGCCGCGCGCAGGCCTCCGCATATTTGAGAGCCGCAATCTTGGCAATCGCGTAGGCGGCATTGGTCGGCTCCAGCGGCCCCGTCAACAACGTCTTCTCTGTCATGGGCTGCGGCGCTTCGCGCGGATAAATGCAGCTTGACCCTAGCCAGAGCAGCCGCTCCACGGCGCAAAGATGCGCGGCGCGAATGATGTTGATCCCTATGGCGAGATTGTCATAAAGAAACTCGGCAGGATATTGCGCATTCGCAAGAATTCCGCCGACCTTGGCTGCAGCCACGATGATAATATCGGGCCTGTGCTGTTGGATGAAAGCTTCGGTCGGTGCCTGACGGGTGAGATCCAGCGCGGCATGGCCAATCGTTAAAACGTCACAATCCTCTGATTTCAGGCGTCTGAGAATGGCAGAGCCCACCATTCCCGTGTGTCCGGCAACAAAGATTTTCTTCCCGGTGATCGAATAAAGCGGGGAGGGGCGGTTTTCAGCCATAAAAGTCATTGCGACCCACCTCCCGCATGATATTGCGCATATCCCAGTCGACCATTTCTGTGACAAGGTTTTCAAATCCGGTCGTGTGGTGCCAGCCGAGCCGATCCCTGGCCTTTGAGGCATCGCCGAGCAGGAAATCGACCTCGTTTGGCCGGAAATAGCGCGGATCGATCTCAATGAGACAGTGACCTGACTTGCGGTCCAATCCAATCTCCTCGATCCCGTCGCCTTGCCATTCGATCTGCTTGTCGACGGCTCTGAACGCCTGTTCGACAAATTCGCGGACCGTGTGTGTTTCACCGGTGGCGAGGACATAATCATCAGGGATATCTTGTTGCAGGATACGCCACATGCCCTCGACATAATCGCGCGCGTGCCCCCAGTCGCGACGCGCATTCAAATTGCCCAGCCGCAATTTGTCCTGAAGCCCTCTTTCGATTGCAGCGACCGCGCGGGTGATCTTGCGTGTCACGAATGTTTCCCCGCGCAGCGGGCTCTCATGATTGAATAAAATGCCATTGGAGGCATGAAATCCATAGGCCTGGCGATAATTGACCGTCGTCCAATAAGCGTAAAGTTTCGCGGTCGCATAGGGACTGCGGGGTGCAAAGGCCGTCTGTTCGCTCTGCGCCTGCGGGGAGCTGTTGCCAAACAGTTCCGAAGTGGACGCCTGATAAAAGCGGCAGCTTTGGCCAAGGCCGAGAATGCGCATGGATTCAAGCAGTCTCAGCGTTCCCAGAGCATCGGCATTCGCGGTATATTCAGGGGTTTCAAAGCTCACCTGCACATGGCTCTGTGCGCCCAGATTATAGATCTCATCCGGTCGAACTTCCTGGATGACACGACAAAGATTGGTCGCATCGGTGAGGTCGCCGAAATGCAGTTTGAAACGGATATCCTCTTCATGCGGGTCTTGATAAAGGTGGTCAATGCGCGCGGTGTTGAACGAGGATGACCGTCGCTTGAGACCGTGCACACGGTAGCCCTTGGCGAGCAGAAGCTCACTGAGATAGGCACCGTCCTGCCCTGTCACGCCGATGATCAATGCTGTCTTTTCCTGCAAGGTCTTCCCTCCGACCAGAATTCGATCACCGCATGATAGCGATTTGACGGGGCATCGAAACGGCTTCAAAACGGTGAAAACCACCCCGGCCATGCCTGTTTGGATGAGGCAGTGTCGCTGCGCGTTAGCCGGTGTTTCAACCAAAGTGGTAGGCGTCCCGCCCGCTGTTCGCCCCCCCTATGCCAATGGACTCCTTGCAAGGAGCGACAGCCTGCAGCCATCCTTGGCAAAACCGGCTCGAGCCATAGAAAGCCAAAGACATGCGCGTGGTCCTTGCAAACCGATACTTCTATCCCGATCAGTCGGCGACAAGCCGGATGGTGACAAGTCTTGCCCATCAATTGGTGGCTGAGGGCATTGAGACCATTGTGCTTGCAAGCCGCAGCTATCATGAGAAGGGCAAGTCGCGATTGCCGGCGCGCGAGACGATTGCAGGGATCGATGTGCACCGGCTCCGGACTTCCGGTTTTGGCCGCAACCAGCTTTTGGGGCGAGGGATCGACTACGCCACCTTTCATCTGAGCGCAGCCGCTTGGTTCGCCACCCATGCAAGGAAAGATGATATTTGTGTGGTGTGCACCGATCCGCCGCTTCTCTCTGTATCGACCATTCTGCCGATCCGCCTGCGCCGAGCCCATCTTGTCAACTGGGTTATGGATTTGTTTCCGGAGACGGCCATCGAGCTCGGATTAATCAAGCGCAAGACCCTGCCGGGACAAGTGAGCCTCTTCTTGCGAAACTGGTCGATGCGCCGATCCGCATTGACGATCTGCCCGATTGACAGAATGGCCCGCTTTTTGTCCGCACAAGGCATTGCCGCCGATAATCTGGCGGTCGTCCATCATTGGGCCGACAAGAACGAGATTCTACCCGTCGATCCGCAAGAGAATCCGCTGCGTCACGCCTGGGGGCTCGGGGACAAGTTCGTCATCGGCTATTCGGGTAATTTTGGCCGCGCGCACGACTTCCAGACCGTGCTTGATGCGGCAGAGCAGTTGAAAGCCAATCCCGATATTGTGTTTTTGATGATCGGTGAAGGGCAACAGCGTCGCTATGTCGAGGAGGAAGCCAGGCGGCGCGGGTTGAGCAATATTGTCCTCAAGCCGTTTCAACCCGTTGACCAACTGTCCGAAAGTCTCGGCGCGGCCGATGTCCATCTCGTTTCGCTTAAGCCTGAACTCGAACATTGCATCGTCCCGAGTAAATTCTATGGCGTGCTCGCTGCCGCGCGTCCAACCATTTTCATCGGTGATCCAGATGGCGAGATTGCCACCGTCATACGGGATTTCCATTGCGGTGTTTCGCTGTGCCCGGGCGAAGTGGAGATGTTGGTCAGTGCGATCCTGCTGCTTCGAAATTCGCAGCTCAATCGCAAAATGATGGGCAACAATGCGCGGTATCTCATGGAGACCGCCTATTCGCGGGAGTTTGGAGCCGCAGTCTGGCAGTCGGCCGTGGGTCGATTGCTGCGAAAAGAACCATTCCCCGCCATGCCGGTCCTGGATCGCCAATTGCAAGCGGAGAAACTGCAATGATGGGCTCTTTTGTTGTTAGCCAGCTCGGCGCGCGTATGCATTACGCCGTGCCGCAAATATTCGCGCAACATCAAAAACTGGCGCATTTCTATACCGACATCTGTGCTGAACAAGGGTGGCCACGGCTGCTCGAGCTTCTTCCTGCAGCCGTTCTACCCGGTGCAGTTCGGCGTCTTGGGGGACGTCGGCCACAGGGTATTCCAAAGGAAAAAATGACGACGTTTCCCAGCTTTGGCTTTCACTCCGCCATGCGCAGACTGGCCCACCAGACAGGGCCACAATCCACAGCCAATGCAATCTGGGCGGGAGAAAAGTTCGGTAAACTTGTGGCCTCGCGCGGTTTTCACGGGGCAAGCGGCGTCTATGCGTTCAGTGGCGAAGCGCTTGAGCTGCTCACTGCTGCAAAGAACCAGGGACTTTGGACTGCGGTTGAACAGATGATCGCGCCGCGCACGGTTGTCGACCAGCTTGTCTGTGAAGAAGACATTCTCCACCCGGGCTGGCAGTCGGTTAGGCTGGATGATAAAAACGCGGCGGCGTTCGCGGCGCGCGAACAGGCGGAATGGGCGCTTGCCGATGCGGTGATCTGCCCCTCGCAATTTGTGGCCGAGCATGTCATCGCAGCAGGGTGCTGCCCGGAAAAAGTGGTCGTCGTTCCCTATGGCGTCGATGATCGGTTTTGCATTGATGCACGCGCCACCCATGGCGGTCCGCTGCGGGTTCTGACCGTCGGCGCAGTGGGGCTGAGAAAAGGATCCCCCTATGTGGGCGCGGTGGCACGCGCACTATCCGGACAGGTCGAGTTCCGCATGGTTGGACCGATCGATGTGGAAATGCCGGTGCGCGCGCAGCTTGCGAAGGCTGTCGATCTCATCGGCGCCATCCCGCGCAGCGAAATGCGCGCGCAGTTTGAATGGGCGGATCTCTTCTTCCTTCCCTCATTGTGCGAGGGGTCAGCGACAGCCTGTTATGAGGCACTGGCAGCCGGATTGCCGGTGATTTGCACGCCCAATACCGGCAGCGTCGTGCGGCATGGAATTGATGGCTATATCGTGCCAATCCGGGACGTGGCAGAAACCGCAGATGTGTTGAAGCAACTTTCCAGCAATCCGTCCCTGCTCGCCGGGATGCGCGAAAATGCCCGTGCGCGATCGCGCGATTTCACCGTCGCTCGCTATGGCGAGCGACTGCTGGAAGCACTCTCGAACCATCAAACCGGACGCAGGCTATGAAAATCATCCATATCATCGGTTCGTTCGATCCCGCAAAAGGGGGGCCACAGGCCGTCGTGGTGCGTCTCGCCGCAGCCCAGGCAGCATTGGGCCATGATGTGACAATCATAAGCTACAGTGATGACGCCATCAAGGATCGCGCTTTGAAAGCAACCGCAGCGATCCCCGCCTTTCAACGCGTGAAAACCTTCATGCTGCCGATGCCTGACCGATACGAAACGCTTACCGGCAGTCGGGCTGCAAAAGCTCTGTCCGCGATGATTGCTTCCGCCAATTTCGTGCATATGCATGGGGTCTGGGAAACCATTCTTCTGAGAGCCTCCATGCTTTGCCGAAAATATCATATCCCGTACTGCATCTGCTGCTGTGGCATGCTCGATGTTTGGAGCCTGAAACAGAAACGATGGAAGAAGGCGATCGCTTTCAATCTGGCCTTTCGCAGGATGCTTAACGGCGCTGCCTTTATTCAGGCACTGAACGAGGACGAAGTCGATCTGATGCGACCATTGCGCCTGACACCACCTGTGGTGATCATAGGAAATGGCATATTTCTTGAGGAAGTTGAGACGCCCGGAAGCAAAGCCGAGACTCTTCCGGATCGTCCCTATATTCTGTTTTTGTCACGGTTGCATTACAAGAAGGGTCTCGACATCCTGGCCGATGCCTTCTGTGAGATTGCAGACCGCTATCCTCAAATCGACCTTGTGGTGGCAGGTCCCGACGGCGGTGCCCAGACCGCATTCCTCACTGCGATCGGCCAAGCCGGATTGCAGTCGCGTGTCCACCTCACCGGCGCTCTTTATGGGCCAACAAAGATAGCAGCCCTGAGACAAGCGCTCTGTTTCTGCCTGCCCAGTCGTCAGGAAGGATTCAGCGTCGCCATTACCGAAGCATTGGCCTGCGGTGTTCCCGTCGTCATAACCGATGCGTGTCATTTTCCTGAGGTCGCCGAAGCCAATGCCGGCATTGTCTGCCAGCTGAGCGCTCAGGCTGTGGCGACCGGACTGGCAACTGTCCTAAACGATTCCGAGCGAGCGGCTCGCATGGGGCAGGCAGGCCTTAAACTTGTGCGTGACAATTACACATGGCCGCGGATCGCCATCCAGACGATCGATGCCTATCAACGCTTTCAAAAGACAAGCCAGGGCCCAAAACGTTCTGTGCAGGGGGAGGAGACCTATAATGCGGCCAAGCAGAGATCGCCGTGATCGGTATCGCTCGCTTTATTCGCACGCTTTAAACAAAAGCGCGAAACGGCGCCCTGCCGTGGCTCCAAAAGTCTCAACCGCTGCTCTGACGTCGGAGCGACGAGGAGCATTCACCAAAATGAAAGCCCCCACCCGAAGCCGGGGTTTCAGGTGATCAAGATCAAGGCGATCATCGGTTCCTCATCTCCAAAGAAGTGATGTAGAACACCGCGCCAACAACCAGAAGTGTTGCACATAGCATAGTTGCGTTCATCCAATCCATTTCGATCCACCTCTCTGCCACAGCAAGTAAAAAGTTAACGATTGGTAAATCAACGCACGACTTTAGGTTTGGTTCAGAATAAATTGCTTTCATTGATTTTCCTGCTGCGCTCGAGCAGGCGCGGTTTGATCATTGTTTGATCAAATCCTACTTTCGGTGACGTTCGGTCCATGCCGTGAAGGCGATGACCATCAACCAGGATGCGGAAATTGCAGCAATGAACCAGCTCATGTTTTGTCCTCTGACGCCTAAACACGCAGAGCGGTGAAAAGTTCAAGCCGGATAAAAAGAAAAGCCCGGCTGTCTGCCGGGCGCGGGCGATGCCCAAGGTAAAAATTTGCTGGTGATACGCGCTCCATATTTCCGCGCAGGGATAAAGGCGGAAAACGATGCTAGTTCGTGCACTAGTTTTGCGCGCGGGCCAATTTTAACACGTCCCGCTATTTGTGTTGGCAGCGATATCGCCATCAACTTCTGACTGGAGACCAGGCTTCTTCTCGATCATACGGCAAGCCAGCTCCGCCAATTGATTGCGATCACGCAATCCGCTCTTGTGAAGCCTGATGATGGTCTCGGCCAATGTCGTTTCATCGTAGTCCCGGCCTTTCTCTGCAAGCATGATCGCGGCGTGCGAGAAACAGTGCCGGAGTTCGTCGACTTCTTCCGGGGAATAGATCTGGCTGGTTATACTGAACAATGGCATCTTATACTCCCGACGTCTCACGGAAAGAGTGTTCATAATGGCATTGAGCTGCGAAGCCACATCTTGCGACAAGGAACGGCGAAGATCAAGTCTAAACAAGCCTGCCTTTGGGCAAGAGGAAGCGAGCCGGTGCCCGCCTTTCAAGGAAATTTGGTCTCAAGCGGTTCTGCCCAAAAAAACAACGAGACCCTGCCTGAACGATTGCGCAACCGCCTTGAGCGGTTGCGCATTTTATTGATTTACCACTTGACGCGGAAGCCGGCATTTCCGGTGATTGTGTAGCTGT
>NZ_JASAMU010000012.1:0-148471 GCF_029909885.1 Ochrobactrum sp. AN78 | reverse complement strand
GATGCATCGCCTTCAAGCTATCAAAACTAAGACCGGCGCAAGCAGGTCAGATACAAAAAGGCGAAGCCTCTTCAGGCTCCGCCTTTTGTTGTTTGGGCGAAAGAGAGCAAAAGGTCTTGAGGGATTCCGGTCGTTCTCTCGTTTAATGTCCGAGCAGTTCCAGTTCGGGCGGATATCAACTATCAACCCAGCCCGTTACTTGCTCACTGGCAAGCCGTTTCCAGTCCACGCTTCAAGTCCGCCACGATACCAGAACGTCGTCCAGCCAAGCGTGGCCGCGCGCAATGCAGCATTATAGGATGAACGGTCACGCAGCCCCTTACCGAAGAAAACAACCCCCACGCTCTTGTCGCCGCCAGCCTTTTCAGTCAGCCATTCATCTAAAGGTTGCTGCAGGCTATCCGTAACGCTGCCGTCGCGCCCGGCATCCGGCAGAGAATAGGCGTTTTGCAAAGTCTCTTGCAGACCGCTTGTATCGACGAAAAGAGTTTTTCGACCATTCGTGATAATCTTCACAACTTCAACGGTGGTTATAACCGTCGCTCTGGCGTGCTTATTCGGTGTTGGTCCAACATATGGTGACTGAAATAGTACCATGCTCGCGGCAACACCATCATCGCGCAACTCGTCTAAGTCAGCGCCTGCCGCTCCACCTGAATCTGGAGCCGAGGCATTGGTGGTTTGTCCCGCAGAACCGCCCTGAGCACTTCCAGTCTCAACGTCAGAAATCATGACCGCCAGATGTTCAAACAAGTCATAGCACATGGTGATCGATCCTTCTTTTGGATCGTACCAAGCGTTCAACTGACCACAGTCGCGGAACGTAACGGTTATCGGTCGTGGCAGCACATAGGTCTGAGACAAGTTATCGAAATAGCCCGTCAAAGCGCCCGACAGCTTCGCCGCATAAAAGTTACCCACTCTGCGCGATGAAGGTTCGAACACAGTTTTAATAGCAGCTCCCGGCGCATTTGCTGGCTGTTCGCCTTCCGGATGCCACTCACCCGAACGGGTATGCGGGGCAAGAATTTTGCGCCAGGCACGGTTTTGCTTGTTGAACTCATCTGAACAACGGAACCGTGTCCGTTCGTCCAACTGCACTCCATCGGCAATCGAACTGAAGACTTTCGGGTTTCCGCCATACATGATGCAAAGCATGTTACGGAAACGCTTTAGATCGGCCGTATGCTCGTCCTGCCATGGTGAAGGCGCGCTACCCTTCATTTCGTTGAGTTTGCCGCTGTAATACCATTGCAGCGCAGCATAGCTCGCGCTTCCAATTGCCATGTCGTCGACTTCTTTGTCGCCTGATGGATACATGGTTGGCTCGACAATCTGTAGAGCGGAATAGATGTCGACGGCATCCTCTTCGGGACCAGTCGACGGGAGTTGTAGCTCCCCAATCAAGGCATGACCAAATTCATGCGCAAAGATACTGCGCATAAGTCCGAAATACACCGAGGCGATCCGGTTTCCATCACCACCAAAGTCCGGTAACGGGCCAGAATCTCCCCCTGAACCCGACACAGGTTGAGAGCCATTATCGGCCGTTTGCGGCGCGGGTTGTGAGCCGGTATCGGCTGTCTGTGGCGCCGCACCACCGCCCTGCCCGCTTCCAACAATTGGTTGTGTTGGGACGTTCTCGCCGTCAGACGTGATACTGAAATTGGCGATCCCGAACATTCCAGTATCGTACGCCATTACGCCGATTTGTGCACCGAGAGCTGGTGAGCCCTGAACGTCGCCAATCATTCTTCCATTCAGAAGGAACCGTGTTACACCGGGAACCTCGACCATCTCGATGACGTCGGTACCGTCGAGCTTGGCGACGTTTGGTATCGTTGCAATATTGCGCTGCTGGCCATTTTCCATGCAGAAAAGCTTAACGCTCTTATCTGCGACGACCTCCATAAGACAGATCGCCTTATTGGCGGGATTGGATGCAATCAGCCCCAAAGAAGCACTAGGCTTCGACGAATTGACGGCAATTGTTACCTTTGTTGCGCGACCAGCTTCAGGCGCGGGTCCGGCATTGAGAACCAGTGTCTGCTCCGTAGCGCTGGCCTGCTGGTTATTGAGAACAAACCATCCATCATGTGCGGCCCCGGTCCAACCCTGAACAATCTGCGATGATGCAGCCGAGGCGAGTGGGCCTAGTTCCCTCTCAAATTCTGCATGGGCAGGAAGATTGGACGCGATGAAACTCGCGAAGAAAACCGCACCCAACAGACGCATTCGAAAGTCCCCATTCCGCTAATTTCATCAATATGGCACGGCTTTTATCCCGGATAATAAGGCATCCGTCCGCCCAAAACTCTGATCTGCATTCAATTCATTTATTGCAATACGATTCAACAGATTGATGTCAATCGGTAATTGTTCATTCGTCTAAGCAGATAGTGGATTACCGCCCAATAAATTGGTCCTTTATCTACAACCTTGAGGACCTAACTACTTGTGTTGCAACTCGCGCCGTCCTTTTGAAATCATCACCCAACCGATGACGGTCAACAGCCCGCCTCCGATTGCCATTGGCAATACTAGGACGAACAACCAGAACAAAAACGCGGTGGCTGCATCGTTACGACCCGACGCCCCAAGGTTCGCGCCTTCCTGCATAGCTGGGCCAGAAACAAATAGCGTAGCAAGCAAACCGAGGAGGATAACAGCTCCCAGCACAAAGCAGCCCCAACCCATTTGAAGTTTGCGCGTTTCAAATCGGGACAACCAAACAGCCCCCACAACTACCACGAGTAGCTGAACAAGCACTGCAATGATGATTGCACTATCAAGGCTGTCTGAATTGGCCGTTGCAGCAGTCACGGTGTCCATCTGGGCTGGAAAAAAGGCCATTGCCAATGGTGCCAAGAGACCAAATCCAAAACGTGCCAACAAAATGCCAAATACAATACTAATAAGCCACTTGGTCCATACTGAGTTCATCAGACAACTTTCTTGCAGCCCGTTTCGATCTGATTAAATCGGACCGGTGGTCTAACCGTTTGTTTTAACGCGCATCTTGTTCGAAAATGTTTCATTCTTTTCGGGATGCGCTTTACAAGCTCGTCTCGGCAAAAAATGCCTTATATCAACGAACACTAGACGGAAGATCGGAGAAAGGTCAATTCAGTATTGTCCACAGAACAGGCAATTGACTCACCTGTGGATGTTTGCAATGCGATAAAATGATTGCTTTCGTTCTGGCAGAAGATACGGAAGTTCCAAGGTTCCATTGCAAGCCGTGATCGATGCCAGCCTTAGTATAGGTATTAGATCATGATCAAGAAAGCATCTGAAATGAACAGAACACTGCGCGCACTTGTCCTGGCATCAACCATCAATGCAGTCTTTGCAATTTCTCATGTTGCCATTGGAAGTGCTGGACCTGCCGCAGGGGCAGAAGCAGCGATTGCACAGCAGGAAATGCAGGAACAACCGGCACCCGGCACGGACACTTTCGGACACTCCCAATTCATTCTGTCTGGCAATCCGATCGCCCCGCCACGCGATTATGCTAAGGGATTGGAGGTTCCTGATACCGATGACTACAGCCCGGATGAAAGCGGAACGATCTACGATATTGCTTTTCTGGGGATCGAAAATGGGGAAATGCAGTTTGAGGTTCGCGGCTACTCGATCGCAGATTTGAACTCTCCAGCGACAGGGCAGACCTCCCACTTTCCGCAAGATCAGAAGACCGTCGAAATACGCGATATCGTTATTGAAATTGAAGAAGTTACGGAAGGTAGCCTGACCTACACGATCGCATATCGGAAGTAATCGGTCGCTACGCAGTAAGCTTGGCCCATTCAGGCGCAGCGCCATCATCTTCAAGCCCGCCATTAAGCGCAAATTGATCCAGCGTCATAGCATCCAAAACGCCAACGATTGCCTCGCGGACAAGAAGCATCGAACGACGAACTTGACAGGCCTTATGATCCTCGCAATCTTCGCAAGGTTCATAGGCGGTACGGCTGGCACAGCGAATAGGCGCCAAAGGCCCATCCAAAACACGGATGGCCTGACCCATCGTGATTTCGCTGGCTGGTTTTGCCAAACTATAACCACCGCCTGGCCCCTTCTTCGAACGCAAAATACCATCGTTGCGCAACTCCAACAGGATTGCGTCAAGAAACTTTTTCGAAATGTTGTTTTTAGTGGCGATGTCGGCAACGAATGCGCTCTCCCCTGGGGGAAGCAAAGCGAGGTGCGCCAGCGCTTTGAGGCCGTATTTCCCCTTTTTCGTAAGCATAGAACAACCTCCGCCGATTTTATAAACGGAGGCTTTGCACTAAATCGAGCGGATTAATAGTCTACCGCAACAGACCAAATGTCACATTCAGTCTGTTGCTTAATATCAGCTTAGTGAGAAAGGCACAGATCGCCTGAATGGGAAGTAGCGGATGCCTGCTTGTTCAGCTCGTAAAGTTCTGCGATTTCCGTCGCCACAAGCTCCTGAAGCTTCCATAGATTGCGATCGCGGATGCCTTTTTCTTCCAGATGCTTGACTGTGAGATACAAATATTCCGCGCAGGACCCAATATGTCCACAGGCACGCGCCAATGTTCGGGCCACCGTCTCAAGCGGTAAACCGTTCAACACCCGCTCTCCGCGTGGTCCAGCCCAGAATGTAAGCGCCCGCACTGGTCCTTCAGGTGTCTCAAGTGACACCCAGCGAATACTCGATGCGTCACTTATCGAGCTAATCTCTCGACGGATCATGCGTTGAATCTGGCCCAACCTGTCTTCGTCGGAGAGCCGGAAGGCAATTCCATTGCAACTGCCGCCACGCTTTAGAGCAAGCATTAAACCGGGCTGGCTTTGTGTGCCGCGCCAGCGTGTCAGCCTCAGGCAGAATGACCTATGCCAGCCCTTCAGTCCGCCATAACGCCAATCGACGGCATTGAAATCCGGTTTCCATATAAGGGAGCCATAAGCGAACACCCATAATGGATCTTTGCCACTTTCGAGATACAGTTTTTCTGAAAGTTTTTGCACATCAAGATCAGTCATCGGAACCCTATTTGGTTCCGGCCCCCGATCTACTTCTGCCCGAATGCTCAGCGAAACCAATTCCTCAGTCAGCGTCATTCTGGATGCAAAATCAGTCAATGCACTTCTTCCTATTTAAACGAACCTTGTGCCAAGCCCCGGCTATTATGAAATGAAAATGCCCTCGTCCTCAAGCCCGCAAAGACGCCTTAGCATCGTCAAGCTGACGTATTTTCGAAAACAAAATTTCACGATCAGATAAATGTCGCTCAAACAGTGCGATGAAAATCGTATTGTCTGCGATATGCGGCAACGGGGCAGACTGAGCACGACGTAGGCTCTCATTCGCCTCCTGCTTGGCAGATTCAACAGCGGCCAATAGTGACGCAATGGTCCCTCGCGCTCTTCCGCTTTCGGTATAGCTCGGCGATGAAGAATGCTGATAATCTGACTGCGCTTGCATCATAATCACACCTCCTATCCATGGCATTTACGATCTAATGGTCTAGTGTTCATTGTAGCGTTTGCTATGCAGCAGAAACGAGGCAGTTCAAGCTATTCACGTGCGGAAAGTAGGAATATCGACCTTTGTTAGACCGAGATTAATGGAAAAAAGTCCCATGAGAGAAGTGGCGGCCAAAGCCGCCATTCCATGGTTCACAGCTGAAAAGCTGCTTTACTACGAGATCAGAATGACCGCTGGAAACGGACCACACCCTGCCATGCATCCTGACCTTTCAGGATTGAGTTCTTGTCATCCCATTTGGTGTAGGAAATCTGTGGGGTGATGGTGAAACCCGGAACCAGCTGATAGGCAACGTTTGCACTCGCTGCGAATGTTTTGGCATCTTCATAAGCCAGCTGAACGTTAAAGACTGCCTTACTGGTGGCTTTAAACTTGGCACCACCCCAGACAGCCCAATCACCGCCCCATGTTCCATAGAAACTGTCGATGACACGCACACCCCGATAGCTGCTGCTGCCGCCATCATGGACGACAGCGCCACCTGCATCGTAGTGAACATAGTGATCATCATTCGACTTGTATGCGCCGAGCAGCCAGAGAGAGAACTGTTCGGTTACATTGACATCAAGACGAACCTTGCTGGCCCAGTCTTCGTTGACGGCATCATAGGCAACGACACCGGCAATCGAGCCCCAGCTCTGAGCATATTTCAAACCACCGACCACATGTGGTGTGTAATCATCAATCACGCCATTCCAGTCGACATCAACATTGTTGCCCTGCTCAAGAGCGATAATGGCCGAAAAGCCGTTACCGCCCTTGAATGTGTAGCTGATCTGATTGGTGCGATAACCACCGGCGCTGATAACATCGTCATTCAAAACATCACCGAAATATCCAGTGAAAGTGTAG
This sequence comes from Ochrobactrum sp. AN78, assembly GCF_029909885.1. Classification (NCBI taxonomy): domain Bacteria; kingdom Pseudomonadati; phylum Pseudomonadota; class Alphaproteobacteria; order Hyphomicrobiales; family Brucellaceae; genus Ochrobactrum; species Ochrobactrum sp. AN78. The sequence continues at coordinate 142,101 of NZ_JASAMU010000012.1, read as the reverse complement.
AATGCCGTGTCATCCAGACCAACGCGCAGACCGCCAAGCTGGATGAACGCACGGTTGAGCGTCGTTCCGGCATCCACACCATTACCGAAATTGAACCGGGTTTCAGTAAAGGTCGAAAGCGTACCAAGCTCCGTTTCGGAAGCCGTCGATGTGCGTAATGTGAAACGCGTATTATTCGTCCAGGTATCATAGGACTTACCACGCGGGCTCAGATTATAAGCACTTCCGTCCGGAGCACGGCTGATACCTGCACCACGATAATAGACGTTATCGCCTCCCCTCAGGTCGTAACGAACATAACCATGGATACGCAGGCAGGTTTCCGTTCCCGGAATGTAGAAATAACCCGCTCCGTAAGCATCACAGACACGCACATATTCTACAGCCTCCGGTTCCGGCGCTACAATTGCATCGGCTGCATTTGCGTGTGTTACCCCAAGAACAGCGAATGCCGAACCGATTACAGTGTTTTTCAGAATCATAATTATCCCCACTAACAATAAACAAAGTCGTTCTATTTCAGAGGGATAATTCAATTAAGGCAATTATATCTAATTATTGTAAAATATATGACAAATAATGTTTCTTATAATAACATTCAAAATTGATATAATTACACAACTCAACAAAATTATATTCTATAGTTTCGACAAACAAAACTAATATAAACTATATAATATTGATTACTTGCTCGTTATTTTCTTTTGAATTCAATGATAATCGAACCAGCCCCTAGTCAGCTATGACTGGTTCTTGAAACAGTGACAAATAGCGCTCTCCGCTATCAGGCAGAACGGCAACGATGGTCTTTCCCGCATTCTCCGGGCGCTTTGCGATGTGAAGGGCCGCAGCAATCGCAGCCCCGGAAGACGTACCGACCAGGAAGCCCTCTTCCCGCGCAACCGATAATGCGGCACGTCGAGCCTGCTCCGTCGTCACCGCAACAATTTCATCGACAATAGTCTTGTCGTAGTTTTCAGGCAGAATGGTCTCATCGATATCGGTGACTTTGTGAACGCCTTCAATGGTTTCGGCTTTTGGATTATCGGCGGAAGGCACAGAATCTGCCGTCGGCTCCACCAGAATGATGCGAAGAGATGATTTCTTTTCTTTCAGATATTTTCCCGCCCCTGAAATGGTCCCGCCAGTGCCCACTGTGCTGACCAGAATATCCACTTCACCATCCGTGTCGTGCCAGATTTCCGGGCCAGTCGTTTCAAAATGGATTGCAGGATTGGCAGGATTGGACCGCTGGCCTGTGTAATAAGCTCCCGGATTTTCGCTGCGAATGCGATCGAGCACCTTTTGCAGCGCTCCCACTTCCAGCAATTCGTCATTATCAATCAGCACGATTTCAGACCCGAACTGACGCAGGATATTGATTTTGTCTTCGCTGATCGTATCACGCAGGTAAAACTTCGTTCGATAGCCCTTTGCGGCAGCAACAGCCGCAATACCAATGCCGGTATTTCCGCTCGTCAGATCTACCAGAAGGTCCCCCGGCTTAATTTTACCGGCACGCTCGGCATCCCGAATAATCCCCCATGCTGTACGGTCTTTGATGCTGCCAGCGGGATTGAGATATTCGATTTTTGCGAGAAGCCGCACAGAAACGTCATTGCTCTTCTGAAGGCTTGAGAAAGCAACAAGAGGCGTATTGCCGACAAGCTCCGAAAAGCCATTGCGTATGTTACCCATGGTCCACTCCCTCTTGCCAACAGGCATCAAAATTCGACATCTAATTTTCACCAACCGCCGAATTTTATTAAGAAAATTATTCACTTAGTTCGCCCGGCACATAGATTTGCAATCCATTGCAGGAGGCCTCTTTGCATTTATATTCGCGTAGCAACGCTGTCCGGATCATCATGAATGATGTCCCCTATTCGATAGGCTGACCGGATTCGCACGAGCCTTGCTGATTGCTGCCTCAAGGATTGAAGGTTCTAACTTCTCATGCCCTGACCATCGAAAGCGTATCCAGCCATTCTGGTCTACGAGAAAGCTTGTCCCATCGGCAGTTGGTGTCAGAAGCTGCATAGCCACAGCCGCAGTTTGTTCGGAAACATCGCATTGTGCCGTGATGCCATTGCTATCAACCGCAAAGGCTTCAAGCTGTTCCCCCTTAAGAAGAAGCAGCCAGAAATTGTCGGATTGCCGACCGACCTCATGCCGTCTGGCCCCGCAATAGACCTTAATCCGTGGGCTTGCCGCCGGATAAACCGCACCATCAAGCGCAGGCATACTGATCGTTCGGGCGGACGCAATCGTGCGGATATAATCCACTAGCGACCACGCGGCTTTCGCATCCACCACCGTTTCAAAACCGGGCATGGATTGCCGACTGTCTTGCAACTTTCTGCCATGCATGATCGTCCAGAAGATTTCGCCGTCACTGCGATCCGCAAACAAGGGTGCTGTCAGATCAGGTGGCCATACCGGATCGCCTGTTGCCTGTTCACCGCGCCCGCGCCCATCATTGCCATGACAGGATGCACAATTGTTTCCGAAAGCCGCAGCACCCCGCGCAATTGCGATGGACGTATAGGATGTGGACGAGCGCAAAAAGCTTGCTTCATTAGCATCCTGAACAAACAATCCGATGCGTGGTGGCTGGAACAACACGAACCCGATAACTGCTGCGATAACAATAGCTTGACATCGCCATTTCGGCAGAAAAAGGCATCCAATACCGATCAGAAATGCCAGAAGAAGTGACTTGAAGCTCCGCCATGCGGCATCGACGAGAAACGCATCAGCCAGAATATTGTCGCGCAAACGATAGGCGAAAGGCCAGATGATGTCTTCATGTACGCCGGGCGGTTGTGTGGCGAGAAGTGACGCCGCGAGAAACACGGCTAGGCCAATTGTTCCCTCAAAGATGAGCGCATAGCCAATTCCACGCCCGCTGCTGCCAGCACGGCTCAGCCAGAAACGATTGAGTGCTGCAAGTGTCAGCATGGCTGCCAGAAGCGCGATCTTCACGATCATGATCCTGCCGTAAGTGGTACCAACTAGCCCCGGCAGACCACCAGTCAAAAGCCATCCTGCAATTGCGGCACCAACAACAAGAACTGCAACAAAAACAATGCCATATAGCGAAAATCGCTGTGCTGCCTGCAAGCCGTCATCTCGCGAAACACGTAAGAGAAGATAGAGCGGAAGTAGCGAACCAAACCATAGAGCACCGGCAATCACATGCGCAGAAACCGCCAGCGGCAGCCAGATAGTATCAGCTGCTGCGGCGTGCCCCATGCGAATCTGGAGACCAAGCGCCAAAACAGCGATCAAAAACAAAAGGATACGTATGGCTTGAGACTTTATCGCATACGGCAAAAGCAAAGCAGCAAGCACGATTGCCAATGCGCGCAGGCACGATGCAACACCGAAGCCTGTGCCTAAAAGTCCGCTTGGGAAAAAGGCGAATGCATCAGAAAAACTGTTCGCACCAGACAACAGTGAGAACTGAAGCGGCACCCACAGAACCAGTCCAAAAGCACTGATAGCCACAGAATAGACACAAAGTTGACACGAAATTCTCACAAAAGACGCAAGTTTGACGTCACTTATTCCGCGTGGAACAAGCAAAATGCGAAAAAATAGCGCCCCTGCGAGCATTGCGAGGCCCGCAAGATTGAGGCATCGCACGAGCACAATGACGATATCAATTCCAGTCATTGCGCCCGGCGACCTTAATTAGCAATCTTGAATTTGAACGCGCCTTCGGTGCGATGCGTATCGACCGATGCAGCGCCCCACTCAACCGAATAAGTACCCGGCTTCAAAGCTGGCGGTGTGACCGAAAGCGTCTTGGTGTTGCCGCCAATGTGTTCAGGCTTACTGGTCTCGATAGTTGCCCCGCTCTCATCCTTGAGGACGAGTTTACTAAGGCCGAGTTCCAGCGCTTCGGTATATTCGATGGAAACAGTGGCAGGCGTTTTATTAAGCACTGCGTCTTCGGCTGGCTCGGATTGTGCGAGATGCGCATGAGCATAAAGTTGCGTCATCGACCCCAATAAAAGGGCCGCTGTAAGAATTGCTTTTTTGAACATTTTTCTTTCCTGATTTTACCAGTCGGCATCCAGCCCAAGATGCGCAAGCGCCTGCCTGCGCAGTTCCGCCAGTCGCGGATCGCCGCGATGGCGCGGATAGCTGAGATCCACTTTAAGTTCGGCTTCGATGCTTGCCGGACGGTTGCCAAAGATGATGACCCGTTGTGCAAGGAAAATCGCTTCCTCGACATCATGCGTGACGAGCAATGTGGTAAAGCCGTTGCGCTGCCAGAGATCCAGAAGCTCTGCCTGCATTGCAAGCCGCGTCAGGGAATCGAGTTTCCCCAATGGCTCATCCAGAATGAGCAATTTCGGATCATTGATGAGCGCACGCGCCAAGGCTGCACGCTGCGCCATGCCGCCCGAAAGCTGGCGCGGATAGGCATTTGCAAAGGCCGACAATCCCACCAGCTCAATCGCTTCATCAATGCGATGCCCCTGAGTTTTCAGCACGCCCCGCGCCTGAAGCCCCAAAGCGACATTGTTCCGCACCGTGCGCCACGGATAAAGTGTGGGGTCTTGAAAGACCACCACGCGCGACGGATTAGGACCGAGTATTTCCTCGCCATCGGCCAGAATCCGCCCTTCGCTTGGCGGTTCCAGTCCGGCAGCGAGCCGCAAAAGCGTGCTCTTGCCGCAACCCGATGGACCCAAAATGGCGACAAACTCACCGGGTTTCACATTAAGCTCAATGTGGTTGAGAACCGGCAATGACTTGCCTTCAAGACCAAAGCGGTGGCTCACATTTTCAACCTGAATATGGAAGCCACGGCTTTCATCAGCGGAAGTGGCAGACGTTTGTTTGAGGGCCGCATTCACCATTTCACATCCCCCTTCTGCCAAGTCAGAACGCGATCACGCACCGTAAAGAGCAGCGTAATCAGCCCGGAAAACACAATCGCCATGATAATCAGCGCGCCATAAAGATTGTTATAGGCGGCCCAGCCTTGCGCCCATTGCAGATACCAGCCGAGACCGGACTTGACGCCCATCATTTCGGCGGCGACCAACACCGAGAAAGATGCACCCAACCCCATGAAAAGACCGACAAAAACATGTGGCAATGCTGCGGGGATTGCGACGCGTAGGATCAAGAACAACTGACTGGCGCCCAGCGTGCGTGCAACATCGTAATAGGCTTTATCGACACTCGCCACGCCCGACCATGTCAGAACCGTAAGCGGAAACCATGTCGCCAGTGCAATCAGAAAAACTGCGGCTGAAAAGCCCGATGGAAAGAAATAGAACGCCATCGGCAACAGTGCAGTCGATGGAATTGGCCCCAGAAACCGCAACACCGGATGAACCCAATAGCCGATTGCTTGTACCCAGCCGATGGAAATACCGGTCAGAAAACCAGCAATCGCACCAAGCACAAAACCCGAAGCCAGCAGTTTGAACGAGTTATACAGGCTATCGAGCAGACGCGGCCAATCATCGAGATAGACTTCGAGCAGAGACGAAGGTGGCTGGAAAAACGGCACAGGAAGCGCTGCAAACTTGGCCGTAAGCAATTCCCAAACACCAAAAAATACCGCAAGAGCCGTCAGCCATGGCGACCAGTAAACCAGCCTTTTGCCAAATACCGGATAGACCGCAACCAATGCTGCACCGACTGCCAGAAGGATCGTCCAACCGATGAACAAGCCATTGGTTTCACGAACATAAAGCGGTTCGGCAAAGCCAACCACCACATTGGGAAGGAAGACGGAAATCGCACTGACGATAGCCCAGGCGATCACCGCCACAAACGGCCATAGCGAGCGACGAAGCGCGGAGGGCAGAGCCTCCCGCGCGTCGTCCTTTGACGAGATATAGACTGTGTCAGGTGATGACATTGGCGACGATCTTTTCGGCAAATGCATCCGTATTGGTATTTGGTCGGATGACATTGATGATCTTGAGCTCATCCACAAACAGAGCGACATCCTTGCGTAAGGCATCACCCGTCGAATGATGGTCATGCGTGTGACTGCGCAGGATACGCGCCACGTCCGTTGCAGAGACATTGCCCGGAACGAAAGGTGCAAAGATTTCAGCGCTTTCATCAGGATGCGCTGCAGTCCAAGCCTGCGCTTCTACGATTGCACGCGAGAGGGCACTCGCAACTTCCGGCTCATCACGAACCAGACTGCCGCGCAGACCCAGCACACAACAGGCGGAGTTGACGTACTGTCCATCAAGATTGGTCGCGACTTCCTTGAGACCATCACGCTCGCGCTGGAGGAAGGCGTGCGGATCATCGCCAGCCACGGCCTGCACTTCGCCCTTCTTCAAGGCTTCCGCAAAGAGATCGGCCGGATATTGCAGCCACTCGATTTCGGTATCTGGGTTGATACCCTGCTTGGCCGCCTGAATAGCAAAGAAGTTGCGGATCGGGCTTGCCTGATCGCTGACGGCAACCTTCTTGCCTTTCAGATGGGCGATGGAATTGATGCCTGAATCGGGTGCAGCCAGAAGGCGCATACAGCCGCCATGCGTTCCGACCGTCAGTGATACGTCAAACCCCTGCTCCAGAGGCTTAAGCCAGCGCAGCGCCATGCCGATGCCGCCATCTGCCTTGCCGGTGGCAATTGCCTGAAGCAGCTGATCGGTTGGACCGGAGAAATTGACAGGCTCAACAGTCAGGCCATATTTCTCAAACAGTCCCTTTTTGAGTGCCACCGAAATTGGCGACTGACACACGGCCGTCTGCCCCCAGGCCAGCTTGATCACCCTTGGAGACGATGTAGTGCCTTGCGCAAAAGCCTTGCGCACAAAACCATTGGAACCACCAACGGCTGCAGCACCAAGACCAATCGCGGATGCCCCCAGAAAAGCACGCCGAGATAGATAAGATTTATTATTTTCGGAAGTCATGCAATCACCCCTACATATAAATAAAGATGATTGAATTTACTTATAGAAGTTTGACAATGGTAGAAATGGTTATTCAAATTATACTATGCAATTAAAATTTATTTCTTATTAATAATAACGAATATTTCATACTGATAATACAAATCAAATAAACCGGAGATGGTACTCCCCGGTCATTTGCTAACCATCTTCACCGCTGATCATTAAAGACCAAGAAGCCTGTAACCGCCGCCATGATAGAGAAGCGGCTCGCCTCCGCCGGTCACAATCTTCAGTGCCCGTCCGATAATGATAGCGTGGGTATGGCGCTCAATAACGTCCTCAACCGCGCAATCGACAGAAGCCAACGCGTCATGCAACGCCAGCGCACCGCTTTCGAGGGCGTACCAAGCAGCGCCCTCATATCGGGCAGCGCCCTTCACGCCATCTTTCCCTGCAAAACGGTCCGCAATAGCCTGCTGACCAGCAGACAGAATGTTTACGCAGAAATGGTTGTGGCGGCTGATCACCGGCCAGACCGACGAACCACGGTTGATATTCACGATGATTGTTGGAGGATCGACAGACAGTGCCGTCGCTGACGTCACCGTTGCGCCCGTGCGCCCTTCATCAAACCCTGCTGTAACAACGCTTACCCCACCCGCAAGCTGTCGCATAGCTGCCTTGAGCTCGCCTGGAGAAACCTCGATATCTACAGGCTCTTCAACATACTGCGGAATACTCTCGCGGAGATATGTTACCGTTGATCCCATGTCTGTTTATTACTCCAGATTTATCAATCTGCCACACGGTAGCAGCGCTCGACAGATTGGCCGAGAATGCGCTTTCTATATTCGACTGATTTTGTAGAAAATTAGAACCAGCAGCGACGCAATTACGCACCACTGCTCATTGTTCTTAGCGGTTAAGCTGATAAGCCGAGATTGTCTTTCAATGTTTCTCCGGCATAATCGCTGCGGAACACGCCTTTGTCCTGAAGGATCGGTACAACCTTCTCAACAAATTCGTCGAATCCTCCGGGCGTAAGATGGGGAGCAAAAACGAACCCATCGGCTGCATCAGCCTGCACATAGGTGTTGATTTCGTCCGCTATCGTCTGCGGCGTGCCGACAAACTGCTGACGCGCTGTAACCTTAATAATCAGGTCACGGATGCTGAGCTTGTCACGTTCAGCGAGCTCACGCCATGCACGCGCCGTATCAATGCGGTCATCATAGCGATTGGCGCGCCCGAGAGCCAATTGCTCGTGTGCAACATCCGGCTCCAATTCTGGAAGCGGTCCGTCCGGATCATAGTTTGAAAGATCGCGGTTCCATACCTGCTCAAGAAAGGTAATGGCAGATTTCGGGCTGACCTGCTGGCGACGGATTTCGCGCAGCTTTTCTTCCGCATCTTCCTGCGTATCGCCCAAAACGAAATTGGCACCCGGCAGGATTTTCAGCGAATCTGGACTGCGCCCATAATGAGCCAAACGCTGCTTCACATCGCGATAAAACTCCTGCCCCGCTTCCAGTGTGCCATGGCGGGAATAGATGACGTCGGCGTGGCTTGCGGCAAGCTCGCGCCCTTCCTGCGAGTCGCCAGCCTGCGCAATAACTGGCGCGCCTTGCGGTAGCGGTGCCAAATCTGAGTGACCAGCAATGTCGAAATGCTTGCCCTTGAAAGCAAAATCGCCTCCAGCCCAGATTTTTTGCGCGGCATCAATAAACTCGCGCGCACGCTCATAGCGTTCGTTGAAGGGCAGATGATCGCCTCGCCGGAAATTCGCGCCAGTAAATGCACCCGGCGACGTCACCACATTCCAGCCTGCGCGCCCGCCGGAAAGAGCGTCAAAGGTGGCAAGCTGCCGCGCAAGCGCGTAGGGTTCGTTGAATGTGGTTGTTAGCGTACCAATAAGGCCCACATTTTCGGTGATTGCAGAGAGTGCGGTGAGAATAGCCAGCGTATTGGGCCGACCGGCAACATCAAGCTCGTGAAGCTTTCCCTTTTGCTCGCGCACGCGCAAGCCTTCCGCAAGAAAGATGAAATCAAACTTGCCGCGCTCGACCGTTTCAGCAAAATGCCGGAATGAAGAAAACTCGATCTGGCTACCCGCTGCCGGATCACTCCATACGGTGAAATTGTTGACGCCCGGAAACTGCGCTCCGAGAATAACCTGCTTCAGCTTTGTCATTTTCCCGGTTCCTTCGCTCAGGCGGCTGTTGAATAACGATTGATTGCTTCCGGCAAACCAAACCGCGCCCGCAGCGTGGTGCCTTCGCCGTTGTGAACAAGCTTGTGATCCTGCAATGCGGGCAGCAGTTCTTTGAGAACGAAATCGCTTTGCGATTGCGGTTCAGACAAGAGCAACCTTATGCCCGAAGCACCCCATGCCTGGCTCTCCGTAACCACATCAATCGTTTCCTGAACACTTGGCGTGTCAGAAAGCGCGAGGTCGGCGACGACAAACGGCGCTGCGCGATCATGCACGGATGCGCCAGCAGCCCTGATAAGCGGCTCATCTGCTGGAACAAAAACCACATTCGCATTGCGGGCGACATTCAACTCATCAAGATTTGAAAGCGTTGCAGCTACAATCGGCTGTCCCTGTGGTGGACGCGGCGTGATCGAAGGGCCGAGAACCCGGAAATTGTCGCTCTCAAAATTGATGTAATGCAGTTTGGACGCATCGAGAAACCGCTGCGTTTTCTTATCGCGAATAACTGCGTCGTCTTCCCAGCTATCCCAAAGCCTGCGAATAACTTCGATTGCGTCTTGAGTGTCCGTTTTAAGCGCCTGTTGATCAAGCGATGGATAACCATTCAATGCACCCAGCGCTTTGCTGGCTTCCAGATCGCGCTGGTTTGTGAGCTGCTGCACAAGAAGTCCAGCACGCCCCTCGCTGACATAATCAAGCGTCGCAATGGCGGTCGAAACGTGAAACGGTTCCACAAAATTCACCGGCGCACCGGGGATGATACCAATATTGGTGAGACGTGGTGCAAGCCAGTTTGCCAGCAAGATGGCATCCAGCCCATCGCCGCCCTCGTGTGCGAACTCATCTTCCAGTGTCAGAAATGCAAATGAACCATCGAACGGTTTTGTCAGCTCCGTCCAGAACTGCCGCGATTGCTTGAGGCTGGCTCGAGGTGCGGCTGCGGCGCTGATACCCACGCCTAAGAGCAGGGCTTTAGACTGCGTCATGATTTTATTCCGATCGTAATTGAATGGATTGGATAACTAGCCAGCACGAGCAACGCTGAGTTCCGGCTTGCTTTTGCCCGAGGCAGGAAGAAGCCGCGCAAAGTCAGTGAGTATTTGCGCATAATCCTCGGCATGAAATTCGTAAGGCAGCTCCAACCGAAATTCGGAGACAAGCGGCAGAACAGGATCGGCCGCGAGTGTTTCCAGAATTTGCTCTGTCGTGCCCACAATATCGGGCAGAAACAAAGTGCGGCGCGGACCATGGGCGAAACCCGTTCGCTTGTCGCGTTCGGCGGCGAATTCCGCATAGCGACGGCGCGCATCCGGACTTGCGCTGTCCGTGGGCAGGATCACCCGGCCAAGTGCAACACGCGGCGCACGCTCATGCACCCATTCCTGACGGAACCGTTCTATGAGTGCTTTTTGGACTATCAGAAAATCATCCGTGTTCTCACCGCTGACAATGTTTCCCGTCAGAAGATTAAACCCAGCCTGCCCCGCCCAGCGTGCTGAATTCTGTGATCCACCGCCATACCAGAGGCGGTCGGTCAACCCTTTGGCAAAGGGTCTTAAACGCGGGATTTGCGCTCCAGCGGCATTGCCTGCTTCAGTCTGGCCCGAAAGTGGTTCTGACCGCAGTGCCTGTGCCAGTTTTTCTGCACGCGCATGACTGTAATCAGCGATGGGAGCAGCATCCACAAAATCAGCGATCAAATGCCCAAAGGGCGGCGCGCCGACCGAAACACCGACATTCAGCCTGCCATGGGACAGCAAATCCACGGTCGCCAGATCTTCAGCCAGCCGGAAAGGATTTTCATAGCCAAGCTGGATGACCGCAGTGCCAAGACCGATGCGCTTTGTTCGCTGCGAAGCGGCTGCGAGGAAGGTAGCGGCAGATGAAATGCCGCGTTCCAGATGACGCTGGCGCACCCATGCGCTGTCATATCCCAGTCGCTCTCCATGTTCGAAAAGCTGAAGCGTGTCCTCTAAACCCCGTACGGGATCATTCTCCCAATGACTGCCGGGAATGAGAAAGGCAAAATGTTCAATCTGTGAAAGAGGCATGGTTCGTTTCCCTTCTCACGCGGCAGTTTCGCGATAGCTTTGCAGCCGCGCTAGAATTTTTGCTTCTTGCACTGCTTTGCGCTCCTGCACCCGCTGGGTTGCCTCTTCAAATGAGGCAGATGCCGGATAGATTGGGGTGGAAATCGGCTGCCCCAACTTAACACCTATATGCTTTTCAAAAGGCAGCGAGCGGTATTGCTGCACATCAACCGACGTGTCGAAAAGTGGGCGATAACCGAGCGAAATATAAAGCGCGGTTGCTTCCGGCTGGCGAAAGCCGGTGGATAGATAGGCGCGCGTGTAGCCTAAATCACCAGCACTCTCTTCAAGCGCCAACACAATGCGGCGAGCCAACCCCTGCCTTCGCAAATGCGATGCCGTCCAGATACGTTTAAGTTCCACTGTCTCGTCGTCGTGGCTCATATAAGCGCCACCAGCGATGGTTTCGCCATTGCGCTGAAGCAGCAGAAAACCACCAAGCGGAGCCGAAAATGCCTCTGTCGGATAGCGTAGGATTTCCGTTCGCGCGCCACCAGGACGATCGAGATTGCCGTATCGACCGTCATATTCTTGCACCAGCCCATCAATGAGAGGCTGCGCTGCCGGGTCCAAAAGAGAGGACTGGATAATAGTATCAACCATAGAATGCCTCCGCTGAAACAAATCCTGTCCGACGTGTATTGAGTGGAAGCAAAAAGCCACCATCGAACAGTATCTTCCTTTAACGGTGCATCTTTGTTGGGCTGTTTGCACGGCATGAACGTTTAATGAGTGCGCAAATATTGGAAGATCGTTGCTCGATTAATATTCTACAAAAAACATAGATTACATCTTCATTGAATTTGTTAGTGAGGATGAAATGCCCTACGCGCTTAGTTTTCTCGATAAGAGCCCCATTCATGATGGAGAAGCAGCCAAAGAGGCGTTGGCCCGCACGATTAAGCTTGCGCAGAAAGCAGAAGCCGCAGGCTTTCACCGTTTTTGGGTGGCAGAGCATCACAACTCACCGGGGCTTGCCAGTTCGTCACCGGAGGTACTGATCGGGTTTTTGTTGGCTCATACCCATCATATCCGGATTGGTTCTGGCGGCGTAATGCTGCAGCATTACAGCGCGTATAAAGTCGCTGAGAACTTTAATCTGCTTGCATCACTTGCCCCAGGTCGTGTCGATTTGGGCGTCGGAAAAGCACCTGGAGGCCTGCCGCTTTCAACCCGCGCACTGCAAGGGGCTTATGACCCGGACCGAAAGCCATCCTTTAAACAGCAACTCGCGGAGCTTGATGGCTTTCTCGATCATGGTTCAGAGAAATCAGATGATGAAAATGGCATTGCCGCATATCCAGTGCCGCCGCAAAAACCTGAACGGTTCCTCTTGGGAGCGAGCGTCGAAAGTGCGGAGCTTGCTGCTCGCCTCGGATGGGATTTTGTCTACGCCGGGCACATTCAGGGCGATCCGGCAGCAATAAAAGAAGCGGTTGAAGCCTATCGGGCAATTGCGAACCGCCCTGCCATTTTAGCCGTCAGCGTTATTGTTGCTGAGAGCGATGCTGAGGCGGAAAAACTGGCAGGCGATATTCGTCGCTTCCGTGTTTCGGTCGAAGGCCTACAGCCGGTCAATGTCGGCAGCCACGAACAGGCGCTTGAATATGTGCGACAGGCCGGAGCCACACAATACAGCATCGAAGAACGCACGCCCCGTGTCGTCCGTGGCACAGCCTTGCATGTTCACACTGAACTTCAACGCCTGCATCATGAGTTGGACATCGCTGAATTCGTTATCGACTGCCCTGTTTCAGAAGGCAGGCATCGTCTCAAAACCATTGAGCTGCTCGCCAATAGTCGCCCGGCAATCGCAGCATAACCTCCCCCATTTTCCCGACACTGGATATTCAACGTGGTAACAAGACGAGCTTTTCTGGCTGGCGCCAGCGCCCTTACCCTGATCATTGCCGCTGGTGCTGAAATCACTTCAGCCAAAGCGAATGCTGAACCCGTCAGTGGTGGTTCTCTCACATGGGGTGTGGAGACAGAGCCAAGCACACTTAACCCCCATTTGAACGGTCAGGCCAAAGCCAAGCTCATCTTACGCAACAGCTATGAATCCCTTTTGGCCCGCACACCGGAGGGTGGTTATGTGCCGTGGCTCGCCAAGAGCTATGAAGTTTCTGAAGACGGCAAGACCTACACGTTTAAACTTCGCGACGGCGTGAAGTTTTCGGATGGTGAGAAATTCGATGCGGCGGCTGTTGCTCTCAACTTTAGCAAACTCAAAGAACCCACTTATTCGGGAAGCATCAGTGCAGGCCATGTCGCGCGTGTCAGCGAAGTCACGGCTGTTGATCCACTGACTGTCGTCATAAAACTTGACCGCGTTTACGCGCCCTTTCTGGATGGTGCTGCGGGCATAGAACTGATCTCGCCCAAAGCATTCGAGTCTACGCAGCTGAAGGCTGGTGGAACAGAAGTCGCAGGAACCGGCCCATTTGTTATCGACCGTTATATCAAGGGTCAGGAAATCCGCTTCGTTAAAAACCCGGATTATAATTGGGCGCCCGAAAATGCCGCTCATCAAGGCCCGGCCTATCTCGATGATGTGACCTATCGTTTCCTGCCTGAATCCTCAGTGCGTATCGGCGCACTCACTTCCGGGCAGATTGATGCCGCAGAAGGCATCTCGGGCAATGATGCCCAACTTTTCAAGGATAACCCGGAATTTAGCTACCAAACTTCAATCAATACCGGAACGCCTTATACACTCTATCTCAACATCACCCGCGAACCCACTTCCGACGTCAATGTGCGTAAAGCAGTGCTGGCTGCCGTCGATGTCGAACGCATTATTCAGTCAGTTTATCGCGGTGAACGCGAACGTGCTTGGGGCATTCTTACGCCCGCCGACACAGACTTTTACGACAAGTCGATTGAAGGCACTTACGGGTTTAATCCAGAACTTGCCAATAAGCTTCTCGATGAGGCCGATTGGACAGAACGCGATGCGGACGGCTTCCGCACGAAAGACGGCAAACGTCTGACAATTGAGGTTGTGCAGTCACAATCCACCGTGCGCGACCAGCGGGATATTCTGTTACAGGCGGTACAGGCACAGGCCCGACAGAATGCGGGTATCGATATTGCGCTGCAATATGTCGATACGGGCACCTATTCCAGCCGTCAGAAAGACGGCGAATACGGCATCATTCCAAACTCGACCACGACGCAGGAAAACGGCGTCACCATCTATTTCCATTATCTGCCACGCGATAAGGGCGGCTCAATCAACTATAGCCGGACAGAAGACCCCAAAGTCTCCCAATGGTTGGACCAAGGCGCTTCCACGCTCGATCCCAAAAAGCGCTTTGAGACTTACGGAGAGTTACAACGTTTTGCGCTGCTCGAACAGGCCTATGGCCTGCCGCTCTACGTGCCTGCCGATCAGATCGTCGCATCATCCCGCGTTCAAGGCATTGGTTTCCGCCCTTTCAAGCGGCTTCCGGAAAATGCCTACGACATCTGGCTTCAAGATTAATTTCATCCTTCTTACGAGAGACCGATACATGCTTAATCGCCGATATTTCCTGACACTTGGAACCGCATTTTTCGCAGCGGTCGCACTGCCAAAAATCGCATTCGCGGAGGACGCCAAACCCGTTGAAGGTGGCAAGCTGGTCTGGGGTGTTGAAACCCAGCCTGCAACGCTCAATCCGCAGCTTAATGGTCAGGACAAAACCAAGCTTCTGCTGCGCAATGCTTATGAATCGCTGCTCGCACGCACCGCTGACGGCGGTTATGTATCTTGGCTTGCGAAAGATCATAAGATTTCGGACGACGGTAAAACCTACACATTCACGCTACGCGATGATGTGAAGTTTACGGACGGCGAAAAATTCAATGCGGAAGCTGTCGTAGCCAACATTACGGCGCTCAAAGACCCGGCCTATTCCGGCAGCACAA
Source organism: Ochrobactrum sp. AN78 (assembly GCF_029909885.1). Classification (NCBI taxonomy): domain Bacteria; kingdom Pseudomonadati; phylum Pseudomonadota; class Alphaproteobacteria; order Hyphomicrobiales; family Brucellaceae; genus Ochrobactrum; species Ochrobactrum sp. AN78. Next base: position 126,991 of record NZ_JASAMU010000012.1, on the reverse strand, counting down.
GCACCGGGCCAGTGTCGCGCATTGCAGAAGCGAAAGCGCTTGACGAAAACACCGTCAGTTTCACGCTCAAAGGCATTTACGCGCCATTTCTCGATTATATTGCCAGCCTGGAAATTCTCTCACCTGCTGCATTCAAATCTGAAGAAATCAAATCCGGCGGACCTGAGGTTGCAGGAACCGGCCCTTTCATTTTGAAGCGCTATGCCAAAGGACAGGAACTCAACTTCGTAAAAAACCCGGATTACAACTGGGCACCGGCAAATGCCGGTCATCAGGGTCCAGCCTATCTTGATGAAGTGACCTATCGCTTCTTAGGCGAGTCCTCAGTCAGAACCGGCGCACTTACCTCTGGTCAGGTTGATGTCATTGAAGGTGTGTCCGGCAATGATGCGGCCTTGTTCAAAGACAATCCTGATTTCACCTATCAGACGGCTTTGAACACCGGCACGCCTTATTCGCTTTTCCTCAATGTCGAATGGGGGCCGACGCAGGAGCTTAATGTTCGCAAGGCGCTGGTTGCTGCGATTGATGTCGATGCCGTTCTCAAGTCTGTCTATCGCGGGGAACGCACTCGCGCATGGGGCATCACGTCGCCGATTGATCCGCAGTTCTACGACAAAAGCATCGAAGGAAAATACGGCGCCAATCCAGAGCTTGCCAACAAACTTCTGGATGAATCAGGCTGGACCGAGCGCAATGCGGAAGGCTTCCGCACCAAGGATGGCAAGCCACTGACTATTGAAGTTATTCAGGCACAGGCAACCGTGCGTGATCAGCGCGACGTTCTCTTGCAGGCTTTGCAGGCACAGGCGCGCCAGAGTGCGGGCATTGATCTCAAGATCGTTTACGTGGATGCCGGAACCTACACAGATCGCCGCAAGACCGGCGAATTTGGCTCGATTGCCAATTCCAATACACCAACAGACGCTATCGATATCGAGCTGCATTACCTGCCACTCGATAAGGGCGGTTATATCAATTACAGCCGCGCTTCAGCACCCGAATTGGCGCAATGGCTGAATGAAGCCGCCTCAACGCTCGATCAGACCAAACGGTTTGAGCTTTACAGCAAGCTGCAAAACTTCGCCATTTTGGATCAGGCCTATGCCTTGCCGCTGTACGAGCCTGAAGATCAGGTTGCGGCTGCAGGCTATGTCAAAGGCATAAGCTTCCGTCCATTCAAGCAACTTCCTGAAAGCGCTTACGACATCTGGCGCAGCGAATAAACACGCCGTCCTGCGGACTTCGGCACAGAGGAGCTACAGATCATGGATGCTGAAAATACCACGACCATCGGTCGCGCACCCGCAAGCTGGTTGCCCCGGCGTTTCGGAGTCCCGCGTAACAGCCTTACGGGACAAATCACTCTTCGCATAAGTTCAGGCCTGCTGGTTCTTTGGGCCGCGATCACGCTGAGCTTCATCAGCGTCCACCTCGCGCCGGGCGACATCGTCAGCATACTGATTGGCGAGCAGTTGCGTACGCCGGAAGTTGAAGCTGCCATTCGCGCAGAATGGGGGCTGGATGATCCCATTTTCATGCAATACCTGTCCTATCTCGGACGTATTCTGCATGGCGATTTTGGCCGCTCTTATTATCTGCAGACAGACGTTTCACAGCTACTGTTTTCGCAGATGTGGCCGACGCTAAAGCTCGCAGGGGCCGCGCTTTTTGTGGCAATCGTCTTTGCTGTGGGCAGCGCTGTTTTGACAGCCGGTAAAAAGCTGCCGCGCTCAATCGCGGCCGGCACAGAACTGGTGCTGATTTCAACGCCATCCTTCTGGCTTGGCATCGTTCTGCTCTTCGTCTTCTCCTTCACGCTCAAGCTGTTTCCGGTGTCTGGGGACAGAAATTTCGCAGCACTCGTTCTTCCAGCTCTATCGCTTGGTTTGTCTTTAGGCGCGGTGATTGGACAGGTTTTGCGCGAAGGTCTGGAACGCGCACTGGAAGAACCCTTTGCGCTTACAGTGCGCAGTTGGGGGACAAGTAATCTTGTGCTGCGTTTGAGACATGGTTTACGTCACGCATCGCTGCCCGCAGTGACACTGACGGGCTGGCTGATTGGAGGCCTTCTTTCAGGCGCTGTCATTACCGAAGCCGTCTTCGGACGTCCCGGTCTTGGGCGCATCACCGTTGATGCAGTGCTTTATCACGACCTGCCGGTGGTGCTGGCTGTCGCTATCTTCTCGGCGTTCATCTATGTGGTGATGAGCACCATCGTTGATGTGCTCTATCTGCTGATTGATCCACGCCTGAGAACCGAAGGCCGGAGATAGATCATGAGTGTCACCCCCGCACTTGAAACACACTCAACGGCAAAACCCGCTGGCACAAGCTTACGTAATCTGGCCCGATTGGTCCTTTCGCGCCCGGCACTAGCACTACCATCGCTCTTTCTAACGCTAATTGCCGTTGCAACGCTCTGGCCGGGTTTACTTACAACAGCCGATCCATTGTTAGCCGATCCGCTACAGGCACAATTGCCGCCTTCTGCAGAACATTGGTTTGGCACCGATCATTTGGGCCGCGACGTGTTTTCCCGCGTGGTTCACGGTGCGCGCTATTCCGTACTGATCGGCTTTAGTGCTGTGGCTATCGGTTCTATTGCTGGCTCCATTCTAGGGCTGCTGGCTGGACTATCGCGCGGCCTGATTGATGAAGCAATTTCCCGCTTTCTCGATGTGGTGTCTTCGTTTCCCGATCTGCTGCTGGCTCTTGTTTTCATCTCGTTCACCGGACCGGGCACCGTCAATCTGATCTTTGCGCTTGGGGTCGCCATCATTCCGCGTTTCGCCCGCGTCGTGCGCGCGCAGACCTTTGTTATTGCGCAAAGCGGTTATGTCGAGCAGGCGAAAACATTTGGGCTAAAGCGTCACATCCTCGTATTGCGGCACGTATTGCCCCACGCCATTGCGCAGGTACCAATCCTTGCAACCATCGGGCTTGGCACAGCAATCATCAGTGCAGCAGGCTTGAGCTTTCTTGGCATGGGACCGCAGCCGCCAGCACCAGAATGGGGCGCGATGCTCTCAGAAGCGCGCAATTATTTGCGTGTTGCATGGTGGATTGGCGTCTGGCCGGGCCTGGCCATCACACTCACCGTTATCTCCATCAGCATTCTCGGACGCCGTTGGCAGCTTGCCTTTGAAGGCCGGAGGCAGTCATGACAACGCCCCTTGTTGAAATCCGCAATCTATCCATCAGCTTTCAACGCGATGACCAGTTGGTCAAAGTCGTCGAAGGCATCAATTTGACCATTCATCCTGGTGAGACGGTGGCGCTTGTTGGAGAGTCCGGTTCGGGCAAGTCGGTGACGGCACGCGCACTGATCGGTCTTTCAGGCCCAAGCGCAATCGTCAAGGCTGACCTTTTCGAGATTGATGGTCTGAATGTCCTTGATTATCGCGACAAGCAATGGCGGGGTTTGCGCGGCAACAAGATCGGTTTTGTCCTGCAGGACGCGCTGGTCTCGCTTGATCCGCTGCGTCGTATCTCGCAACAGCTTTCCGATGCCTTCGGGACAACAAGCTTTTTCCGACGACCGGATGTCACGGATCGCAGCAAGGCATTGCTACGCTCGGTCGGCATTCCCGACCCTGATCGCAGATTGTTGCAATATCCACATCAGCTTTCGGGCGGCTTACGGCAACGCGCACTGATCGCAACTGCGGTTGCGCGTTCGCCGTCGCTGTTGATCGCGGACGAGCCAACCACAGCGCTTGATGCGACGGTTCAGAAACAGATCCTCGATCTTCTTGCGGAGCGTCGCCGCGCTGGCCATACACTTCTTCTGATCAGCCATGATCTTGCTGTCGTCTCGCGGCTGGCGGATCGCGTTCTGGTCATGCACAATGGCCGCATCGTTGAGGAAGGCCTAACAAGGCAGATACTCAATGCGCCGAAGGAAGCCTATACGCGACATTTGCTTGAAGCCGTACCGTCGGCAGAGTCGCGCGGCTATCGGCTATCGCCAGCACAGCCGCACCAACCTCAAGTCAGGGTGGCCCTGCCAGCAAAGCGCATTGATGAGAGCACCAATGTTCTGGAAGCCAAAGGGCTTTTCAAACATTATGGCAAGGCCAACACGCCTTTAGCCGTCAATGATGTCTCATTCTCGCTGAAAGCTGGCGAAGCGCTCGGTATTGTCGGAGAATCCGGTTCCGGCAAAACCACTGTCGCAAAGATTGTTCTCGGCCTTACAGAACCCGATCAGGGTACAGTGCATATTGATGGCAAGCGCTGGAGCAATCTGCGCGAAGAGCAACGCCGTTCGCAACGTGCGCATATGCAGCTCATTGCGCAGGATGCGCTCAGTTCGTTCGATCCGCGTTACACGGTTGAAAAGATCGTCGGTGAAAGCCTCGATTCAGTTCATGTCTATGGTGATGAACGCCGCAAGCGCGTGGTGGAAGTGCTGGATGCTGTGCGTCTGGGCGCGCAGTTTCTCAAGCGCTATCCCCGTGAATTGTCGGGCGGTCAGCGCCAGCGTGTCGCCATCGCGCGTGCCTTTGCACCGCGCCCGAAACTGCTGGTCGCCGACGAGCCTGTAAGCGCGCTTGATGTATCGGTGCAGGCTCAGGTGCTCGACCTTCTGGCTGAGCTGCAAGCAGCTTCAGGCACATCGCTTCTGTTCATTTCCCACGACCTTGGCGTCGTCCATCATCTGACAGACCGCGTTCTGGTGATGAAGGACGGTCGCATCGTTGAAAGTGGCGCTGTTGAACGCGTCTTTTCCCAACCACAGCACAATTACACACGCGCCCTGCTGGATGCCGTTCCAACGATAAGCGCCGCTTAATTTACAAGGACATTACCATGACAAGAACACGTACCCGTCGCTTGAAAACCCTGTTCGGTGCCAGCAACGTTGTTTCCGCGGACAATGACCAGGACAAGACCTTTGGGTTCAAACGCGCAATAGAGCTGGCAAAGAAGGCTGAAGCTGAGAAAATCACCGGTCTTTTTACAGCCGACCTTCTACAACTTGATCCGGCCGGTCTTGCAGGCACCACCGGCACGCAAGACCCGGTTATCGCGCTTGCGGCGCTGGCACATGCCACATCGCATATCGGGCTTATTGCGACCGTCTCAACGACATTTCTGCATCCTTACAATCTCGCACGCCAGATCGGAACACTGGATCATTTGAGCGGTGGCAGAACGGGCTGGAATGCTGTGACCTCTTCGGTCGGCGAAGAGAATTTCGGTGGTGATCTGCCAAGTCCGGAAGAGCGTTATGAACGGGCTGCGGAATTCATCGAGATCGTCAACGCGCTCTATGATGCAAATGAACGTGATGCGATCACCCGCAAAGCGTCGGGTAATATCTCTGTCCACCCGGAAAAATTTCACCCCATCAACTATCGTGGCAAGCATTTCAGCGTAGAAGGGCCACTGAATGTGCCACCTCTGCCGCAGGGCCGCCCGGTTCAGTTTCAGGCCGGCCAATCCGACGCCGGTGTCACGATTGGCGCGCGCTATGCTGAAGTCGTCTATACGTCACAGCCGAAGCTCGAAGATGCTGTGGCCTTTGCCACCGAGCTGCGCCGCCGCGCAGCACAGTTTGGTCGTGGCAACAATCTGCCATTCATCATGAACTCGCTTCATTCGCTGATTGGCTCATCGGAAGCCGATGTTGCTCGCCGTCTGAAAGACAAGCATGAGGCAATCGATTATGATCAGGGACGTGTCAAACTTGCTGATATGCTCGGCGGACATGTTGATCTGAGCGATTTACCGCTGGACAAGCCGTTACCGGAAAACCTGTTGCCGGAAATCACCAGCATTAACCGTCGCCGGGGCCGTGTCGAAGTTTTCCGTCGCTATGCGCGCGAAGGTCTGACCTTGCGTCAGTTGATTATTGAGGCACAGGAAACCGGTCACTGGTCGATTGCAGGCACGCCGGAGCAACTCGTCGATGCGATTGAAGAACGCTTCAACACAGGTGCGGTTGATGTTCTCACGCTGCATGGCATTGGTAATCCCGATCAGGAAGATTTGCTTCTAAATGGTCTGATCCCGGAGCTTCGACGCCGGTCGTTGATTGATACGGATTATATCGGTTCTGACTTCCGCGCCAATCTGGAACTGCCAGCCTTATCCGTTGCAACACCATCTCAGGCCCGGAGCGCCTGAAATGGCAAAGCGTGAGGGTTTTCTGCGTTTTGGCTTGTTCGTCTATCCGGTCGGCCACCATATTGCGGCATGGCGGCACCTGGATGCTGTTGCAAATGCTGGCATCAATTTCGACTATTACCGCAACGTTGCCTCGCTGGCAGAAGCAGCCAAATTCGATTTGCTGTTTCTTGCCGATGGTGCAGGAACCCGCGGCGACAATCTCGAAATTCTGAGCCGCACAGCGCACAGCTATGTAGCACAGTTTGAGCCGCTCACGCTTTTGTCCGCGCTCTCGGCTGTCACCAGCCATATCGGTCTTGTTGCAACGGCCTCATCAAGCTTCAATGAGCCCTTTCACATCGCGCGAAAATTTGCCTCACTCGACCATTTAAGCGGTGGTCGCGCAGGCTATAACCTTGTGACTTCGGCCAGCGACTTTGAGGCACGCAATTTCAGTCTCGACCGTCATTATGAACATGCCGACCGTTATGAACGGGCGGAAGAATTTGCCGATGTCGTCAGGGGTCTATGGAACAGCTGGGAAGATGATGCCTTTCTTTATGACAAGGAGCAGGCACGGTTTTTCGACCCTAACAAGCGGCATGTGCTTGATCACAAGGGTAAGCACTTCTCGGTTCAGGGACCGTTGAATGTACCGCGTTCGCCGCAAGGGCATCCCGTGACGGTGCAGGCCGGTTCATCGGCGGCTGGAAAGGACTTGGCAGCAAAAAGTGCAGATGTTGTTTTCACGGCACAGCAGACTGTTGAGGAAGCCGCCGCTTTCTACAAAGATGTCAAACTGCGTGCAGCGAAATATGGCCGTGATGCCGACGATATCAAAATCATGCCGGGCATTTTTCCGGTTGTTGGTCGCACAAGGCAAGAGGCTCAGGATAAGTTCGATCAGCTCCAAAACCTCATTCACCCGTCTGTGGGGCTCAATATTCTTTCTTCGGGCTGGTCTGGTCCCGACCTTTCGCAGTTCGATCTCGACGGTCCCGTGCCTGAGTTGCCGGAAACTCAAGGCAGCAAAAGCAGACAAGAGCTTCTGTTTGAATTGGCGCGGCGCGAAAATCTGACCATTCGCGAACTTTATCTACGGGTTGCGGGCGCGCGTGGTCATCTGCAAATCGTGGGCACGGCGACGGACGTGGCTGACGCGCTCGAAGAGCGTTTTGAAACCTATGGCGCGGATGGCTTCAATGTGATGCCGCCTATCTTCCCGGCGGGACTGGAAGACTTTGCCGAGCTGGTTCTGCCGGAGCTTCGTCGCCGCGGGCTTGCCCGCAGCGATTATGATGGTCCGACATTGCGGGACAATCTCGGTTTGAAAATACCGATCCATCCAGCTGCATCGGTTCAGAGTTCAGACACCTTAGCTGCCATCAAAAAAGCGGTTTGAAGGGCGTGGGAGGCCTAGGTGTTCACGCAGCGTGCTGCCCTCGTAATCAGTGCGGAAGATACCACGGTGCTGTAGCTCAGGCACCAGTCTTTCCGCCACATCATCAAGGCCTTCCGGCAGAAAGGGGAATACAACTGTGAAGCCATCACTGGCATCTTCTTCCAGCCACTTCTGCATTTCATCGGCAACGCTTTCGACGGTTCCGACGAAAGCAAGACCTGAATAGCCGCCGTAACGCTGGGCGAGTTGACGGACAGTCAGCTTTTCCTCTTCGGCCAATTTAAGAACCTGCGCCCTGCCCGACTTGCTTGCATTGGTTTCGGGAATTTGAGGCAGATAGTCGTCTGGATCAAAGCCTGATACATCATGGCCCAGAGCAATCGACAACGATGCGATACCGCTATCATAATGAACAAGACTATCGAGCTTCGCACGCTTCTGCTTGGCTTCCTCAAGGCTATCGCCAAGGACGATGAAGGCTGCAGGCAATATCTTCAACGACGATGGCGCGCGACCGGCGGCGGACAACCGCGACTTCAAATCCGCATAAAGCTTCTTGGCTTCAATGATGTCACGCGGCGCACAAAACACCACTTCCGCCGTTTCTGCCGCCAGCTGGCGGCCCGGTTCTGATTGACCAGCCTGAACAATCACCGGCCATCCTTGTACGGGACGCGCTATATTGAGTGGTCCACGCACATTAAAATCATCGCCATGATGATCCAGAACATGCATCTTGGATGGATCAAAGAAGATGCCGCTTTCCTGATCCCGGATGAATGCATCATCCGCAAAGCTGTCCCAAAGTCCCGTTACAACATCATAGAACTCGCGCGCACGTTTGTAGCGTTCGGCATGTTCGACATGCTCTTCCTTGCCGAAGTTGAGCGCTGAATCGGGATTGGACGTCGTGACGATGTTCCACGCTGCGCGCCCCTGACTGATATGGTCAAGCGAGGCAAAACGTCTGGCAACATGATAGGGCTCGTCGAATGTGGTGGACGCCGTTGCGGCCAGTCCGATCTTGTCAGTCACCGCAGCCAGAGCCGACAGCAGCGTGAATGGTTCAAACGATGTAACCGTATGACTGCGCTTCAGCGCCTCGACCGGCATGTTGAGGACAGCAAGATGATCCGCCATGAAGAATGCATCGAATTTCGCCGCTTCAAGTTTCTGGGCGAAAGCCTTCAGATGATTGAAATTGAAATTTGCGTCGGCATAGGCACCGGGATATCGCCAAGCGCCAGTATGCAGGCTTACAGGGCGCATAAACGCCGTAAGATGAAGAGACTTGTTCAATTGATCGTTCCTGAGGCTATTGCGAAATGAGGTGGGCGCTTCTCGATGAGCGTTTGTCAGAACGGTGATTTTACGACTACGTACTCATTGAACTAAGAAATATGATTGCGCTGCCTGCACCACTCAAGGAATTTGCGCTTCATATTTCCGTGATTCATGGATCATCGTGCTAAGCGCCCGTCACAGAGCAATGTTAGACTCTATCCCAATATCTTGCGTTGGCTTTATTGGGTTTTCTCGACAAACCCAACATGGCATATTTTCAAAGTGGAACCGGCTTCAGCGTTTTGGCGTTGAAGATATCGATCCGATCAGCCTTGGGATAATCAGTTTATCCCTTTGGGCACGGAGGAAAATAACCAAGGGAGGTCAGAAAGATGAAAGCACGCACAGCAAGCGTTGGTGATCTGGAAAGCGTTTTTCACGACCTTTCAGAGCGAATGGCAGCGGAATATATCGCGGCCGGGAAAGACGTAAGATCGGCCTACGATAACCTTACCATGAACCTGCGCGAAGGACGCGCACATGCACTGATTGAAGACGACAAGGTCGTGGCGATCATTGCCTGGCAAGAGGCGGATGATGGAACAGATACCCTGTTTGCGGCGAAGGAAGACTTCTTCAATGCGCGATCCGTCCGCTTTTGCCGGAAGCACATCAAGCAAATTCAGGCGCTATCCGGCGACCGTCCGATACATTCCAGAAGCTGGCTTGATCGTCCTGATGTCGTTAAATGGTTTCGGATCATTGGTTATCGGGAGATCGGTGACGAGCAAGGTTCCAAGCTTTTTGAGCTTGGTGCGCGAGCTGGAAACAGCCTCTCCAGCCAGTAAAATTAAGCGGCGCCGCGTTTATCAAGCGCGGCGCGATCTACCGCAAGCCTTCAGCAATTGCATCAATCGTTGCTCTCACACGTGATGCAAGAACACGCCCGCCCGGCCATATGATATGGATCGGTAACGAAGGCGTTCTGATATCCGGCAAAACCTGAACCAACGCGCCGGACAAGAACTCGTCTTCGACCAGCCAGCGGGGTACCTGCACAAGCCCCAAGCCAGCAATACCTGCATCGACGATCATATCAAAAGCAGCAAAGCTATGGTTCCCGCGGATATCGCATCGAACCTTTTCCCCATTCTCGTTTAAAACGACCCATGCTTCGTTCCGCCCACTACGAAACTGCGTGACGCAGAAATGCTCTTGAACGTTACTCAGTTTCGAAGGCTTACCATAGGCCGATATGTAGGAGGGTGATGCACAAATGATGACGTCCTGCTGACCCACGCGTTTAGAAATCAGATCCGTACTATCGGGCAGATCACCGATCCGCACCGCAAGATCGTACCCCTCTTCGATGAGGTTCACGACGCGGTTTTCAAATGACACTTCAAAATGCAGCTGTGGATGGGCTTGTGCGAGTTGCATCAACAAAGGTGCAACGCATTTCCGGCCAAACAAATCCGGCAGATTAATCCGCACCCGTCCTGACGGAACAGCTATGCGGGAAGAAAGTGTAGTTTCTGCATTCGCAAGCTCTTCAAGCGCCCGACGGCAGCTTTCCAGATAAACGCGTCCCTCGTCGGTCAGGCTTAGACTGCGGGTCGTGCGATGAAACAACCGCACACCGAGACGATCTTCAAGCCGCGCAACAGACTTGCTGACTGCAGATTGCGACAGGCCCAATACGGTTGATGCAGCCGCGAAGCTGCCCGATTGCTCAGCCTGAACAAATGCTCTGATACCGTTAAACCGTTCGTTTGAAATCATCAGCCGATAATTTTTGTCGTGATTGAATATAAATAATGCCAGAAATGCGAAATTTTCTCCATGATAAATTGCCTTTCACAAAGTTTCAGAGTTGTGAAGGATGAGCAATGTCAGAAGCACTGCAAGATAAGAAAATCGTTGTGATCGGTGGAAGTACCGGGATCGGGTTCGCCGTTGCAAAGAAGGCAATAGAAGCAGGCGGCAAGGTCGTTATAGGCGCACGCGATCCTGCAAGACTTGGCCAGGCTGATAAAACTCTGGGAGAGAGATCAACCGCATTGGAAGTCGACACCTCCGACACCGGATCTCTTGCGACATTTTTCAGAGCAATCGGCGCTTTCGATCATCTGTTCATCCCGGCGGCCACTTACACGGTAGCCGGCCTCGACAGCGACGACATAGAGGCAATTGAAAGCCCGTTTCGTTCAAAGTTCTGGGGCCAATACTGGGCTGTGAAACAAGCTGTTCCGCACCTCGACAAAGCCGGTTCGATCACCTTGATGGCCGGTGCTGCCAGTGCAAGGCCAATCAAGGGTGGCGCAGTTTATGCAGCTTGCAACAGTGCAATCGAAGGGCTCGGTCGCGGATTGGCGATTGATCTGGCACCCATTCGGGTGAACACGATTTCCCCCGGTACAATCGACGGCCATCTTTGGCAAAATCGTCCGCAGAAAATACGCGAAATGGCCTTTGAACACTATCGTCAAAATTCGCTTGTTGGCAGACCAGGCACTGAATCCGAGATTGCCGATACAGTACTTTACCTGATGGGAAACAGGTTTGTGACCGGATCGAACCTTTATCCGGATGGTGGATACGCGCTTCGCTGACAGCCTATATAACAACTGGCTTCAATATCTGAAGTTTCTAATGCAGCCGGTTGAATTTAATAGGTTTCTCCGCGCAGATGGCTCGCCAGAAAGCCGAGATTATCTTGTCCCCAATAGGTCTCAGTATCGTAAATATAGGTCGGAAAACCAAACACACCCCTATCGACGGCACGTTCGCGATCCGATTTCCATTTGGCCTGAACGTCGTGATCATTCTCACGGCCCAACAGATACTGACCGTTAAAGCCAGCTTCATCGGCCACGGCACTGCGGACTTCCGGCTTGCCAATATCCTTAGCCTCAGACCAAAATGCATGTTGAAGCACACGTGTCAGCTGCAGCCAGTTTTGACCTTCAAGATAGGCGGCAATCACACTGAATGAAGCAGGCGTGGGGTCACTCAGAGCCGGTCGGTCATCAATGAAAAGCGGTTTGCCGCGAAACTTGGCCCAACGCTTGAGGTCCTGCGTGCCATAAGCGCGACGGGCTTCCGGACGATTGCGCGAAAAGATGCCGCCATTTTCCTCGATGACGGTCGCAAGATAAGGCTTGATTTCGACCACATGCCGCTCTGCCAGCTCCTCAAGCGTATCAAGCCCGAGATATGACCAGGGCGAACCGATGGAAAAGAAATAGTCGATCGATTTTGGCACGTTTTATCCTTTTATATGTGAGTGCATCCCGACAAGTGTGAACCTGTTTTCGGATAAGATGCGCGCAGAAACGTTATTTGAACTTCGGCAATCCGGGCGGATTGGTCTCCGATTGTTTGAGAGCCTCTTCCTTCAGATGCCAGCGGTCGAGAATGCGGGCATAGTCTCCGCTTGCGATCAGGCTGTTGGTGGCAATGGTCAGTGCATCGGCAAGTCCGCTGCCTTTGCGCGTTGTAATCGCCACATCCGAGCGATCCGGCCAGCCCGCACTCAGCGTGCCGACGCGTTTGATATTCTTGTCGCGGGAGGCGATGAACACGAGCTGCGCGTGGGGCTGCACGATCACATCGGCCCGGCCCGATTGCAGAGCCAGAAGGCTGGCAGCTTCGTCATCGTAATATTGCAGTTCCAGCGGCTTAAGTCCCGCCTTCTCATTCTCTTCGCTCCACTTGACGAGAATGCGCTCCTGGTTGGTCCCAGCACCCACGATGATGCGGAGGCCTGCAGCATCCTTGGGTTCCTTGATGGAGGTAACGCCACTGTCGGCTTTTACGAAAAAGCCATGCAAGCCCTGCCGATAGGTCGAAAAGTCGAACTTTTCCTTGCGCTCTTCCGTGACACCAACATTGGATATCACGGCATCATATTTGCCGGATGCGAGACCCAGCGGCCAATCGATCCATGCGACCGGAACGCTTTCGAGTTCAAGCCCAAGGCTTTCAGCAATTGCGGACGCATAGTCTGCATCCGCACCCACAACGGTCTTGGCATCTATGGCGTAAGCCGCCAGCGGCGGACCGCCCGGCGCAACGGCCACAGTCAGCTTGCCCGGCGTGACGAATTTGAAATCTGCGGGAATGGCAGCGATTGCTGCAGCATCTTTCTGCACGTGAATGCGGCCAGCCTGCTCGGGTGATAAATCAAAACCATCCTCCGAAAAGGCCGACAGGGATGAAGCGCCTACCAACGCCCATGCAGCAACTAACAGAGCACCTGCTCTCATGAACCGTTCTCCATTTAAGTAAATTAAAGCGGGCTGGCATATGCGTCCCCTCATGTGCCAGCCCAGCCCCTCACGAACCGCTTTTCGGCAGGCCTTGTGGATTTGTCTTGGCTTCGGTGATGGCTTCCGGTCCAAGGTTCCAAGTATCTAGAACCTTGGTATAGGCACCGTTTGCAATCAGATCGTTGAGAACATTGGTCAGTGGAGCTGCAAGCCCACTACCCTTGCGTGTGGTGACCGCAATCTCGGCGGTGATCGGCCAGCCGCCACTGACCGTGCCAACCAGCTTGGTCTTGCCATTGATGCCAGCGGAATAGGCCTGTGTCGCGTTCACGCTGAAAACCGCATCGGCACGGCCGCTTTGAATGGCGAGATCCTTGACCGCATCATCGTCATAATATTGCACCTCAATCGGTTTCAAACCGGCTGCAACATTCTGACGATCCCACTCCAGCAGCACCTTTTCCTGATTGGTGCCTGCATCGGTGATGATCTTGAGGCCTTCAATATCCTTGGGCTGTTTCAGCTCCTTGATCGCGCTGTCAGCCTTGACGTAAAAGCCAAGCTCATCCTTGCGATAGGTGGAGAAATCGAACTTCTCCTTCCGCTCTTCCGTCACTGTGACGTTGGAAATCACCGCGTCGAATTTGCCCGAAGCAAGCCCAAGAGGCCAATCAGCCCACGCAACCGAAACCAGTTCCAGATCGCGTCCTAGACTATCGGCAATGATCTGTGCCAGATCGACATCGTAGCCGATGACGGTCTTGGAATCTGATGCATAGTCATGCAACGGCAGATGCCCGCTGGTGCTGATGCCAATAGTCAGAACACCGTCTTTGACGAATTTGAAGTCTTTGACCTCGTCGATACGCTTATCGAGTTTTTCAACCCGCAAACGGTTTGGCTGTTCTGGACTGAGATCAAATCTGCCCTCACTCCATGCAGCATTGGTCATCAGCAAAGCCCCTGAAATCAGGCCCGCAGTGAAGTATCCCGCTTTTCTGATATAAGTCATATTCCCATCTCCTTGAGTGTAAAACTCTGTGTAATGACCTGATTTCTTTAGATTTTACCCGTTACGAGCGGATGTTAAGATCCGCTTTTCGGCAATCCGGCAGGGTTGGTTTTGGCCTCATCGACGGCTTCTGAACTCAGGCTCCAACGCTCAAGCACCTGATGATATTTGCCGTTCTTGATGAGTTCATTAAGCGACAGCGTCAGCGCATCGGCCAGACCGCTGCCCTTGCGTGTGGTGATTGCCACCTCGGCCGTCTGCGGCCAGCCGCCACTTACCGTGCCGACAAGCTTGGTTTTGCCGTGCTGCGATGCGGCATAGGCCTGCACTGCATTGACGCTGAAGACCGCATCCGCACGACCGGATTCAAGCGCGAGGCTCTTGACCGCATCGTCGTCGTAATACTGCACTTCGACGGGCTTCAGACCAGCTTCAACATTCTGCTTGTCCCACTGCAGAAGAATGTTTTCCTGATTGGTACCGGGATCGGTGATGATCTTCAGGCCCGCAATATCCTTTGGCTCTTTCAGCGATGTAATCGCACTGTCCGCCTTGACGTAAAATCCAAGCTCATCCTTGCGATACGTTGAAAAGTCGAACTTTTCCTTGCGTTCTTCGGTCACGGTCACATTGGAAATCACGGCATCGAACTTGCCGGATTCAAGTGAAAGCGGCCAGTCAGCCCAGGCGATTGGCACCAGCACAAGCTCACGGCCCAACGTATCGGAAACCAGCTGAATGAGATCAGGATCGAAAGCCACGACAGTCTTTGCATCCGTTGCATAAGTGCTGATCGGAGGCACCCAAGGATTGATGCCGACGACGAACTTGCCGTCCTGCACGAACTTGAAATCCTTGGGAACGGCATTGACGGCGGCTTCGCTCTTTTCCGTGCGCAGACGGTTTGGTTGCTCCGGGCTCAAATCGAGTTCTGCGGAAAAGACTGGCGCGCTTAACAGCGTTGCGGCTGCCAGAAAGCTGCCCAATATTGCGTTCTTGTAGTTGCCTGATTTCATTGAATGACTCCTGAGAATAATCTGAATTTTGGACAAACAATCCCCGTCGACTGCCTCGTCAGGGCAATCGCAATTGTCGGGAGTTGTGGTTTGGATCCTGAGCGCATCCCGAAAAGTGGAAACCGGTTTTCGGGATGCGCTTAAAAACAACGGGCGTTCTGGCGTCAGAGGACTTTTGCGAGAAACTCCCGGGTTCGGGGATGCGTTGCCGCATTGAAAAGCTGCTCCGGCCTGCCGGTTTCGAGAATACGGCCCTCTTCCATGAAGACCACCGTATCCGCCACTTCACGGGCAAAGCCGATCTCATGGGTTACGATGACAAGCGTGGTGCCAGAGCGTGCAAGCTCCTTGATGACATCCAGCACTTCACCAACCAGTTCCGGATCAAGTGCCGAGGTTGGTTCGTCGAACAGGATAACTTTGGGATTGAGGGCCAGTGTGCGAGCGATGGCGACACGCTGTTGCTGACCGCCGGAAAGCTGACGCGGATAGGCATCGATTTTTTCGCTGAGACCAACGCGCGCCAGCAGACGTTTTGCAATCACCGTCGCGCCATCCCGGCTCAGTCCACGCACAATCATCGGTGCTTCGATGATGTTTTCCAGCACGGTCAGATGCGGGAAGAGATTAAAGTTCTGAAACACCATGCCGACATCGACGCGTTTTTTCAGAATGTCTTTTTCTTTAAGCTCGTAGAGGGTGTTGCCACTCTGGCGATAGCCCAGCAGCTCGTCATCAATCGAGATAAAGCCGTCGTCAACACGCTCCAGATGATTGATGGATCGCAGCAATGTCGATTTGCCTGAACCTGATGGTCCGAGGATCGCGGTCACGCTGCCGGGTTTGATATGCAGGCTGACATTATCGAGAACGAGATTGTTGCCAAAGCTTTTGGATACACCGTGAATGTCCACCGCACCGCGTCGCGCACCTGTGAACCCGCTGACGGCAAGGGCATCAGTAATCTGTACGTCCTGCTCGCGGCTGACTACGTTCTGCGCTTTGGTCGATGTCGTTGCTTGCGCAGGAATGAAACGAGCGAAAAGGCGTGTCAGAATGGCTGGAGGCGGATTGCGCAATGCACCGCGTGAGAAATGACGTTCGATGTAATATTGCGCGATCGACAGCACCGTCATGATGATCAGATACCAGACGGTTGCGACCATCAGCAGGGGAATGACTTCGAGGTTGCGGCGGTAGATGACCTGCACCGTGTAGAAGAGTTCCGGCAGCGCAAGCACGTAGACCATCGACGTGCCTTTGGCGAGACCGATGATCTCGTTGAAGCCCGTTGGAAGGATCGTGCGCATGGCTTGCGGAAGCACGATGCGGAAGGCTTGCCTGCGTCGTGGCAAGCCGAGAGCGGCGGCGGCTTCGAGCTGCCCCTGATCGACAGACAGAATACCGCCACGGATAATCTCGGAAGAGAACGCTGCCTGATTGAGGCTCAAGCCCAGAAGGGCCGCAGCAAACGGACTGAGGATTTGAACAGTGGGATATTCGGCAAAGGTGATATCCGTATAAGGGACACCAAGCCTAACAGTTTCATATAGATAGCCGAGATTGTTCAGAACGAGAAGCAGGACGATGAGTGGAATGGATCGCAGCAGCCAGATATAGGCCCAGGAAAGACCGGATAGCAGCGGCGAGCGTGAAACGCGAGCAAGCGCGAGTGCGGTTCCCAGTGCAAATCCAAGCACCGTTGCAAGCGCTGTCAGCCACAGCGTCCGCATCAAACCGACAAGAACGGGCTCTGACAAGAACCATTCTGCAAAGACTGACCAGCCCCATTTGGGGTTGGTCAGAACCGACTGCAGTACGGCGATAATCAGGCCAGCAGCCAAGATAGTACCAATCACACGCGCCGGATAGCGCGCCGGAACGATCTTGTAGTGCTTGAAGTCACCCGGACTTACGCGGGAATTAACTTCCCCGTCTGTCCCTGCAAAATCTGTAGCAATTGCCATAATCAACGCCGCTCCGAAATATCATTTAACTTATGATCCAATGCAGACGTGTCTGTCATGGAAGTCACTCAACCTGAGTTTCGGAGATGAAGCGTCAAGTTTCAAAACAAATAAGTCTATTTAAACATCGATCAGTGGATGTTTTTTCCATAACACCCACTCTTGTACCCTAGCATTTACTTAGCCAAATGCCGCGTGCTTCGCAGTCGTATCGGAAGCATTAAAATCAACTTGTCTGATATTCTCGATATTTTTCTCGAAAGGCAAAGTCCCGTAAACCTCGGGGTCGGCGGACACATCGAAAAGCGCCGTATAACCATTTCTGAGATAAAGCTCTTTGGCTTCCGGCTGCCGGAAACCAGTGGTCAGATAAACGCGCGTGTAACCCTGACGGTGTGCCTGCGCTTCCAGCTCTTCAAGCACCTTTTTGGCAAGCCCTTGCCTGCGCAGATCGCTATGCGTCCAGATGCGCTTGAATTCGGCTGTCACATCGTCATAGCGCATGAATGCACCACCACCGATTGTCTGACCGTCACGGAGCAGCAGCAGGAAATTGCCGTGCGGAGGCGCGAAGGCTTCCGGCGGATATTTGTTCATTTCGGCTGCTGCACCCTCTTCATTGAAATAGGTGCCGTAGCGCGTGTCATACTCGATTGTCAGCGCCTCGATCAGCGGCACCGCACGAATATCGGTCGTTGAAGTGTAGAGAAATTCATCCGCCATGATGGGCCATCCATGTTGAAGAAATAGTACAATCTCAGATCAGCGAGGCTTCGGTCAGCCGAACCCAAAACAGCGCGGCCGGAAGCAGGATTTCATCGTTGAAATTATAATTGGGGCTATGCAGGCCCGCACTGTCGCCATTGCCGACGAAAAAGTACGTCCCAGGCTTCTGTTCGAGCATGAACGCAAAGTCCTCGCTTGCCGTGCGCGGACGGAAATCTTCGATAACGGTGTCAGTGGAGAAAGTGCTGAGCGCGACCTGTCGCGCAAATTCCGTCTCGGCTTTTGCGTTGATCAGGGCAGGAAAGCCCCATTGATAATTGACATCAGCAACAGCACCAAAGCTTTCGGCTTGTGAGCGCGCGACAGCTTCAATCCGCCGCCGCAACTCTTCACGTACAGTTTGCGAGAACGAGCGGATGGTAATGCCAAGATCGACATGCGCGGGAATGACATTCAACGCATCGCCGCCATGAATGGAGGCCACCGTCACCACACCCATATCAAGCGGATCAAGATTGCGCGCGACCACCGTTTGCAGGGCCAGAACAATCGATGAAGCAACCACAACCGGATCGACCGACTTGTGTGGTTCTGCACCATGACCGCCACGCCCGTTCACGCGAATTCTTGCGCGATCCACTGATGCCATCGCGGGCCCGGTCACGAAGCCGAACTTTCCTGCGGGCACACCCGGCCAGTTATGCAAACCATAGACAGCATCGCACGGAAAGCGCTCAAAGAGGCCGTCTTCGATCATGCGTCGGGCACCTGCCCCGATCTCCTCAGCTGGCTGGAAAATCAGATGCACCGTGCCGGAAAAGCGACCGGATTGGGCGAGATAGCGAGCCGCTGCCAGCAAAACGGTCGTATGTCCGTCATGGCCACAGGCGTGCATCACACCGGAATTGCTGCTTGCGTAATCAAGGCCAGTTGCCTCGGTGATCGGCAGGGCGTCCATGTCCGCCCTGATGCCAATGGTCTTGTTCGAGTTGCCACGCTTCAATGTGCCAACCACGCCAGAACCGCCAACGCCGGTTGTAACGTCATAGCCCCATTGCTTCAGATAATCTGCCACCAGAGCAGACGTCCGGGTTTCCTTGAACGCCAGTTCCGGATGGGTATGAATGTCGCGACGCAAAGCGATAAACTCGTCGATAAACGAGGCAAGACCTGTCTCGATTTCCAGTTTCCGGTTTACGTCTGGCGACCGCTGAATATTCATGCCGCACCCTTTCGGTGACTTCCGGCATCATTGTTTTCAACGGGCTTCGCATAACGGCTCTGCGGATGCTCAAGTCCGAGATTTCCGCGCAGCGTATCGTGTTTCAGGCTGCCTTCATGATATCCGCGCTCTTCCAGAATTGGCAGAACATGGGCAATGAAATCATCCAGCCCTTCGGCAATCACCGGGAAGCCAAGGATAAAACCGTCAGCAGCCTTCTGCTCTTTCCAGAGAATGATTTCGTCGGCAATCTTCTCTGCCGTGCCGATGAAGGACGTGCGTGGCGTGGCCACATTCAGCGCCACTTCACGCAGACTGAGCTTGTTTGCAGCCGCGTCGCGCTTGATGCGATCCGTTGTCGAACGGAAGCTGTTCTTGCCGACATCACCAAGATCAGGGAAAGGCGCATCGAGATCATAGGCGGTGAAATCATGGTGATCGAAGAAACGTCCGAGATAGGAGAGCGCTTCGTGGATGCTTACGAGATTGCGGATCGCCTGGTATTTCTCTTCGGCTTCAGCTTCGGTTCGTCCAACAATGGGGCCGATGCCCGGATAAATGCCGACATCGTCCTGAGAACGCCCATGGGCAACCGCACTTGCTTTGATCTGCGCATAAAATGTCTGGCTGTCCTTGATGGTGCCGGCATTGGTGAAGACGGCGTCGGCATGTTTGCCCGCAAGTCCTACACCCGCTTCGGAAGCACCGGCCTGAAAGATGACAGGCTGGCCCTGAGGCGAGCGCTGGATATTGAGCGGCCCTTCAACCGAGAAGAAGCGCCCCTTGTGGTCGAGCCGATGGAAACCTTCGGGTTTGTAAAACTGTCCGCTTTCGCGATCGCGAACGAACGCATCTTCATCCCATGAATCCCAAAGACCTTTGGTCACTTCAAGATATTCATCGGCGATTTCATAACGCAGAGCGTGCTCGGGATGCGGCTTGCCATAGTTGCGGCCTGACCCTTCGAGCGGTGTTGTCACCACATTCCAGCCCCCACGACCGCCGGAGATGAGATCAAGCGATGCGAATTGCCGCGCGATCGTAAACGGATCGCTATAGGACGTCGAAACCGTGCCTGCGAGACCAATGCGCTTTGTGTTTGCAGCGAGCGCTGAAAGGACCGTCAAAGGCTCAAAGCGATTGAGAAAATGCGGAATGGAAATCTCGTTGATATAAAGCCCGTCCGCGATGAAGGCGAAGCTGATGCCAGCCTCTTCGGACTTGCGTGCCGCATCAATGAAAAACTGAAGGTTCACGCTGGCATCTGCCGGCCCGGATGGATGTTTCCAGGCATTCATATGTCCGCCTGCACCCTGCAGCATCACACCGAATCTAATCTGCTTGGAACTCATTTGAGGTACTCCCTATAGCCAGTGGCTTTGGATCAGGCGGCAATAGCCAGACGTTCGCCTGCGAGGCTTTCGATGGCAGCTATTCTTAGTTCATGAGAAACAGCGGGAAACTCGAGCACAAACTCAGCCACCCCATATTGCTCGTGCAGTTCATCGAGCTTCTGCTTCACTTGTTTTGCTGAACCTGCGAGCACATTTGGATGTTTTTCTTCAACCCGATAATCAGTCTCTCCAGCCTGCCGCGCAAACTCGGCGGCTGCGTCCTGTGTGCCAACCGAAACTGATTGTCCGGAGGTGAGATGAACCTTGAAGATTTTAATTTTCGAAACCGCAGCATCAACCGCGTCTTTGCTCTCGGCAACGACCGCACCAAGCGCCAGCACGGGCACTTTTCCAGTCACATTGCGATAGGCGTCGAACGTCTTCTGCAGATTGGCAGTATCGCCATTCAAATGACCGGCATAGACAAAATCCCAGCCGGAATGTGCGGCAAGCAACGCGCTCTCCGGGCTTGCGCCAAGCACAAATTTTTCCGCAGATATCTGTGGTTTGGGAGTTGCGGCCAGTCCTTCAAACGGGCCGGAAGCGATCTTGTCACCGCCAAGAAATGCGCTGAGCTGTTCAAGCTTGCTGTTGAAATCGAGCCGTTTTTCGCTGCCTGTTTCCTGCTGCAAGGCCTTGGTTGACAATGGAAGTCCGCCTGGAGCCTTGCCGACACCGAGATCAACGCGTCCGCGCCCAAGGGCTGCCAGAAGGTTGAAGTTTTCGGCAACTTTGTAAGGGCTGTAATGCTGCAGCATCACGCCGCCGGAACCAATCCTGATCCGCTTTGTCGATGCCAGAAGATAGGAAACAAGCACCTCAGGTGAGGGCCCGGCCAGCTCATCCGCGTGATGGTGTTCCGCAACCCAAAACCGCTTGTAACCCGACTGCTCCGCAGCCTGCGCATAAGAAACGGTATTCGCGAGCGCTATTTCCGCGCTCCCTGATTGCGCCACCGGGCTCTTGTCGAGAAGGCTTAACTGATAGGGCATCGGCACATCCACTTTCGCTGACCATCGCAATTTCGGGCAGAACCTTAGGCGCGGCGCGCGAACATGGATCAGCCGAGCGTAGTTTCTCGGCTTCGAGACAAAATCTCAAAGATCAGGCGACTGAAATATGCGGTCTTGGGGCAAATTTATTCTGTGTCGGTGGAATATGTTGAAACGGACTGTTTGATGACAGTCTGATCCACCTTTCCTCATGAAAAATGATTGAAAATTCTCACAGCGGCTAAAATGCACTGCCGCTGTGATTTATCATTGGGTTGAATTTAGAGATATCGACGTGGATTTGCTGCCAGATAGAAGGTATTGATCAGCGTATTGATATCGAACACAGGCAAGCCGGATTCCGCCGCAACATAAGATGAAAACGGGCACATATTGGTGCATTCAAACAGAATAGCGCCCGGATTTTCACAGCTCACCATAAATTCCCGCGTCATTTCCAGCATTTCTTCCTTCAACACTTCCGTATCGAGATAATCGCGACCTTCAATATAGGTCTGTGGAAACTCGGCATTCTGCTTCATTCCCTGCACCTGCACAGGGATTACATCGGACGACCAGCCAACGCCTTTGAAATGCGCGTCATTCATATGATGCGCTCGCTCAGTGAAGACACCGATGACTTTACCAGGTGGCAGCATGGCGTGAATAATCGGTGCCTGCATCAGTGATGATGAGAAGACCGGAATGTTGACCGCTGCGGCAATATCTTTCTGGAACGGCCCCAAAAAACCACAGCTTGTGGTAATGGCGCGTACACCCTCCGCTTCGAGTTCGCGTGCCGCATCGATGAACGGCTCGATCAGTTTTGGATCAGGATTTTTGCCCATGATGCGTGTGGCATGTGCACCTTTTACTGTCTTGTAACGCACAGGAAAATCATAGGACAGCGCGTTGCCGATATCGCCAGCAGGACGAGGGAAAATCGTGTCCAGCATCAGCACACCGATCTGCTGGCCATAATTGGTGAAGCCACCTTTGAGCATCATAGTTTCATTCCTCTGAATTATGGGTAATCAAAGCATTTCCAGCAAAAGTGCGAAGCGGTTTTGCGTAGGGATAATGCGTAAAAACAAAAAGATAGAGCGGTTCCAACGGTTCAATATTAACTGGAACCGCTCTAACAACCGAAGCGCGCGGGCGAGAAGGCGCGAACGCTGTCTGATGGGGGTACGTTGTTGATTGCGTCGAGAACGATCTCAGCGGTTTTGGGAGCTGCAGCGATCCCGATATGACCGTGACCGAAGGCGGCAATGATCCCCGGATGGGGCGTGAGTTTGCCTATCACCGGAACGCCATCTGCAGGCGACGGGCGATGCCCCATCCAGAGTTTGAGATGCTGCAGATCCTGCTTTTCCAAATTGGGATAGCTCGCCAATGCGTGCTTAAGCAGCACCTCCGAGCGTCGCCAGTCGGGCGCTTTCTCCACCGTTGCCAGCTCGACCTGACCGGAGAGACGCAAACCCATATTGGTCGGCGTATTGCCCATTCGCCCGGTGCTCGGCATGATCGGGATATCAAAGGGAAGCTCGTTCAAGGGCAAGGTCACATGATACCCCCGCTCGCTTTGCATCGGCACATACAAGCCGAGATCGCTCATGATGCGCCCGGAATGGATGCCCGCTGCCAGCACGATATAATCGGCAGCGATACTCTCATCATTATCGAGCACAACACGCGGCGAAACACCTGTGAGAACTTTTACGACGTTCTTTCGAATAAAACGAACGCCTGCCTTTTCCGCTTGCGCTGCAATACCCGCAACATAGCCTCCAGTATCGAGACAATGCGCGCCTTCCGTTACATGAATGGCAAAGCGAAAATTGCCTCCAAGCGCCGGAATACGTTCACGCAGTTCTGCTTCCTGCCATTCGTCGAACAGAATGCCGTTATCACGGCGCAGCTGCCAGCTAAGCGCTTCAGCTTCAAAGGCTGCACGATCAGGATAGGCGTAAAGCAGGCCCTTCTGCACGATGAGATGTTCCTGCCCGGTCTTGCTGGCCAGCTCAAGATGGCGTTTTGGCCCATCATTAAGCAGCCAGTTGAGCTTGGCCGCAGTTTTTGTCACCCGCGATTTTGTGGCCCCTGCGAGCAGAAACCGCGTGAGCCATGGTGTCAACCTTGGGACCGATTTCCAGTCAAGGGTCAGTGGCCCGTTGCGATCAAGCAGAAATCCGGGAACCTGTCGCCACAGGCCCGGCATACTCATGGGAATGATTGAAGCAGGACTGATCCAGCCGCCGTTTCCGTAGCTTGCACTTTGCTCTCCACCCGGTTCTGAGCCGTCGCAAAGCGTTACTTTCAAACCGGCATCAGCGAGCCGCAAGGCGGTGGTGGAGCCGATAATGCCAGCCCCGACGACAATTACATTGCCTGTCATGACATTTATCCGTTCTGCGCGTGCATTTATGCGAGACCGCCGTGGAAATGGCTCAGAAACTCTCGGGTTGCGGGTTCATGCGGCTCATTGATCACCTGACGGGCATCGCCGGTTTCAACGACGTAACCGTCCTGCATGAAGATGACCTTGTCAGCGACATCACGAGCAAAGGCCATTTCATGGGTCACAAGGATCATCGTCATGCCCTGCTCGGCCAATTGCCGAATGACCGCCAGAACTTCACCGACCAGTGCTGGGTCAAGAGCCGATGTTGCCTCGTCAAACAGCATCACATCGGGGCGCATCGCGAGTGCCCTTGCAATCGCAACGCGCTGTTTCTGACCGCCCGAGAGCTGCTCTGGTCTGGCGTCCGCACGGGCTGCAAGCCCGACCTTTTCCAGCAGTTCCATGGCCAGTTCGCGGGCAGCCTTTTTGTCCTGTTTGAGAACAGTGACCGGCCCAATCATGACGTTATCGAGAACGCTCATATGCGGAAACAGATTGAAGTTCTGAAACACCATCCCGGTATTGGCGCGGAATGCCGCGAGATATTTGTCCTTGAGCGACACGTCTCCGGACGAGAAATCGATCTTCTGCTGACCAATTGCGATGTAACCCGCATCTGGCAGCGAAAGCAGATTAAGACTGCGGAGCAGTGTCGATTTGCCGGAGCCACTTGGCCCGATCAGCGCAACCACCTGCCCGCGCTCAACTGTGAGACTGATATTGCGCAGCACCTCAATGTCGCCAAAAGACTTTTTCAGCCCACGCACTTCGATCATCGGTTCAGCATTCATGGCTTATCTCCACAAGGCTTGCTTGCTTCATTCGGCTCATCATTTCAGCCTGCCTTCCAGCCCATGGGCGAGCCGTGTCAGAGGGAATAGGACAGCGAGATAAAGCACTGCAATCAGGGTGTAGGTTTCAAGCGGTCGGTAGGTAGCCGAAGTTACAAGCTGGCCCTGATAAAGAAGATCCGGAACAGCAAGGACCGACAAAAGCGATGTGTTTTTCAGCTGAAGCACGGACTGGTTGACCAGTGGCGGCACCATGCGGCGCAGTGCCTGCGGCAATATAATCTTTCCCATGAGCTGACCGCGACGCATACCGATTGCACGGCCGGCATCCCACTGCCCCGCATCAATGGAAACGATGCCACCACGGATGATTTCCGCATAAAATGCAGCACCATAGAAGGTAAGCGTAATGAAAGCCGCCATGGCAGGCGAAATTTCAAAACCAATCAGCATCGGGAGTGCGTAGTAGCACCAGACCAACTGCACCAGTACTGGCGTACAGCGAAATATCTCAACGACCGTCATAATGGGAACGGTGATGATTTTGTTGCCGGAAAGCCTGCCAAGAGCAAAGACTGTTCCAACGAATATGCCCGAGAGTACGGTTATAATCGTAAAACCGACCGTGTAGGCCAGGCCTTGGAGGAATAATCCCCGATACTGCCAAAGGCCGGAAAAGTCCCATTGATAGTCCATTAATTCACTCTTTCTGACATCCCGGCGAAGGCACGGGAAGACGTTGAGCTGAACAGCCAATGCCCCAGCGACAGGACATCGAACACCGGCAAGCCACATGTTTTTGTGACTGCTTGTGCAAATGGCGGCATGTTCGTGCACTCAAGAACAACGGCACCAAGATTGGGTTCGCGTAACTTCAGCTCTTGTGCGGCGTTTGTAATTTCAGTTTCAAGAGCCGAGCGATCATAAGTTCCGCTGCCTTCAATCAACTCGCGAAAGGCACCACCGCCCGGCATGCCAATCCTTGGCGTGCCGATGCTGGCACCACAGGCGGCGAAGATTGCATCGTCAAGGCTCGCTTCATCATAGGTGATTACCCCCACCGCGCGCTGCGGGCCGACCAATGTGCTGACCATCGGCAACTGAAGCAGGCTGGAGGTAGCAATCGGCACCGACAGTTTTCCGTTTAAAGTGCCTTGGTGGCGCGCCATGAAGCCGCAAGAGGTAACGAGCGCCCTGCATCCTTCAGCAATCAGAGCCTCGCCAGCAATAACGAAGTCTTCGATCAACCCCGCACCACCCTGACGAATGATCTTGTCGGGTGATGCTCCGCTTACCTTCTTGAAACTTACCGGCATCTCCCATGATGCCGGATTCCCGACATCTCCGGGCGGACGCGGAAAGCCGGTGTCAAGCATGATGACACCGAGTGATCTTTGCTGATGCTGCATGATGGTTGACGCGTCAGAACTTCAAAGTTGGCGGCAAATCAGATGGCTGCACACCCACTAGCGAAAGGCTGCTGACGATCCATTCATTGACCTTGCCGTCTTCACGACGTTTTTTGAGCCAAACGTCAACGTAGTCGCGGAATTCGCCGTTTGCATCTTTGCGCACGCCAATCGTGGTGGGTTGACTATCCAGCGGCTCAGGAACAAATACTTTAAATTTGTCGCCAAGCTTATGCGCCGTCACAACAGACATCAGTGCGACCTGCACGATTACATCGGCCCGACCAGATTGTAGAGCGATAACGGTTTCATCCGCACCTTTAAGCGCGACAAGCGTGCAGTTGGGCAACGTTTTGCGAGCGAAGAGATCCTGCGTAGAACCGAGATCAACCGTGACGCGGATTTCAGGCTTGTTTAGCTCTTCCCAGTTTTTGATCTCACGATCCTTGCTGGTGATGACGGTAAAGACATTGTCCATCATAGCTTCGGTGAAATCGACCGATTTCGCACGTTCAGGATTATTGCTGAGAGCAAACATAATGTCGATCTTGCCACCCTGAAGGTCCATGACGGAGTTGCCCCAGGTGGTTTCGACCATTTCCAGCGGCACACCAATATATTCGGCGAGGTCCTTGCCCATGGAAACGCAGAAACCGTCCCATTCACCAGTGGCGAGGTTTTTCTGGTAGTACGGCGGTGTGCCGTTGAATACGCCGATGCGCAGCGCGCCCCGGTCCTTGATGGATTTCAGTGTCACGCCGTCTTCGACAGCCCACGAAAAGCCAGGCGCAAGCATGACAGCAGTGCCGCCCAGAAGCGTTGTTTGGATAAACTTACGTCTATTCATCGTTGTTTCCCTCTTGTTGAACCGAGCATTACTGTGCGCTTGAATGCGCCAGGCTGCTTTCTCTATTAAATTTATTGGAAAGTACCACTGAGTAACTGACGTTCTCGATTCCTTCGATCTGTGCCAGCTCTTCAATCAATGCCTCCAGATCTTCGAGAAATCCGACATGAACCCGACACAATATGTTCGCCGGACCGCTGATGGCATCTGCTGTAAGAATTTCCGGATAAGCGCGTAACGCCGCAAACAAGCGCTGCACAATGCGTTGTGAAGCTGTGATGAACAGATAAGCGGAGATGCTGTTGTCATCCTTGGTTCGACGGACGATAGCCCGGTATCCCAAGATGACGCCGCGCCGTTCCAGACGGCCAATTCGTTCCTGAACACTCGATCGGGCAAGGCCCACGCGCCTTGCCAGTTCACTCGCCGGGAGACGTGCATTTTCCTCCAGGATACTGACCAGATTTCGGTCGATACTATCACCGTAGTCCATCGTGTTCCCTTATGTTTATTTGTAATGAGAATGCGGCGCTTTCTCATCAAATAAAAGCATTGAAAATTGGATTAAGCATGAATTAAACTCATGATTAAAATCTGAGGAAACCCATGCGCCGCTTTCTTCCATCTCTTTCAGCTCTGCATGCTTTCGATGCGTCGGTGCGCTATCTGAGCTTCACACGCGCATCGGAAAATCTCGGCATGACGCAAAGCGGCGTCAGCCGTCAGATTCAAAATCTTGAGTCTTTTCTCGGTCTCAAGCTATTTGAACGGGCGGGGCCGCGTTTGGTTCTCACGGAAGAAGGACAGAGTTACTACGAGGAAGTTTCGCGTATTCTCGCAAAACTTGAAGAAGTTTCTATGGATGCAGTGCGTGGGTATAAAACGCAGAGCCTGCTCAAAGTTGGCCTGCCGCCGACACTAATGCGGAAATGGGCGCCGAGCATCATCAGCACCTTCGCCCGGACATATCCTCAAATATGGTTCGAGGTGTTTCCCTGCTCACATGATCTCGATTGGGGTAAATCCGATCTCGATCTAGCCATACTGCGCGGCATTGGCAATTGGGCCAATGTGCGCAGCCATCTGCTGTTTCCTGAAGAATTGGTGGTGATCGGTTCACCGGAAATTGTACCCGAGAACGGACTGACCGGAGATGTCGAATTGCTCGACTTTCCGCTGATCCAGAACTCAAACAGGCCAAGCCTGTGGCTGCACTGGCTGCGGGGTGCAGGTATTCATTACAACAAGCGTATCTTTGGGCCGCGCCTGCCAACACATGATGTAATCATCGAATGTGCTGTTGCAGGTATGGGGCTTGCAATCGCACCTAAAATTTTAGTGCAGGAGGAACTGCAGTCCGGAAAACTCAAGCTGGCACTTGAGCGCGTACAGACATCTGGCGAGAGCTATTTTCTCTGCTCAGCGCAGGCGCGGCAGGGCTCGCAAAATGTCCGACTGTTCCGCGACTGGTTCATTGCAGAAGCAAAACGCCACAAACATTATCTGCCTGTGGCGTCATCAGTTTAGATGTAAGAACGCTCAACTGGCTTCAGGTTGAGCGGATCTTCACCGCGCTTTAAAAGCCAAGAATAAACTGGCGGCACCCGGTCAGCTATCGATTCAACATGGACGTCGATAAAACACGGCCCGTCTTTCCAGGCAAAGGCTTCCGCCATCGCTTGGTCAACCTCATCGGCGGTTTTGGCGGTCCATGCCTTCAAGCCGTAGGCCTCGGCAATTGCCTGACCTTTGGGCGCAAGAAAATCGACACCGAAGCACTGGTTGTGCCCCTTTAATCGATGCAGGCCTTTGATCCAGCCGAAAGTCGCATTGTTGAACAAAATAAGGATCGCGGGCACCTGCAAACGCACCAGCGTTTCAAGCTCGCCTACCGTCATGCCGAATGATCCATCGCCAAACAGTCCAATCGGTCGCTTGTCAGGATCGGCTCGCCAAGCACCGACAGTGGCAGGAAGTGCTGATCCAAGACCACCAAAAGCACGCGGAATGGCAAACCGTGTTTCCTGATCATTGATCTTGAGAAAACGTGTCATATAGGGCGTGGGTGTGCCTGCGTCAGAGTAAATCAGGGCTGGTTGGCTCGACTGGCTGAGCGCTTCGTTGAACGAACGCACAACACGTTCAGGGCGCAAAGGAACACGCTCGTCGTTCAATGCTTCCTCGGCATGTTCCCAGAAGATGCGCCTATGGGCGTTCAATTCTTCGATCCAGCTATCGTGCTTTTTGGGCTCAATCGTCAGCTCGATCTGCAGCAACTCATCCAACACCAGCAATGCATCGCCCTGAATAGAGAGCAGATTTTCGTAATTATTGGCCATTATTTCAGGCGAAATATCAATTTGCGCAAGACGTCTGTTGAGTGTGATCTTTGGGAAAGTCCAGCCAATCGTCACAACAGAACCAATGCGGGAACCGACAAACAATGTAAAATCGGAATGTTCCAACGCCCAGTTGGCATGAGGATGATAGCCATTATCTCCGATCACGCCGATGGCCAGGCGATGATCATCGTCAATCGCACCCTGCCCCGTCATCGTTGTGCACATTGGAATATTATACTTCTCGGCCAGCCTTGAAATCTGTTCACCGGCTCTGGCGCGATTAACACCACCACCCGCCACGATCAAAGGTCGATCTGCTTTCGCAATCAGTTCGAGCAGTTCTTGCAGCTTCTGTTTTGGCGGCAGTGTCGGGAATGCCGGGAAGGTTTTGCACTCTTCTTCGACATGCAGCGATATCCGCGCCGGATCAACCTCCGCAAGAAGCATATCTTCGGGAATCTGGAGATGCACTGCGCCCGGTTTACCGGAACAGGCAACACGAAACGCACGACGAATGATTTCGGGCAGTTTTTCGGCCGATTTCACCTGCACCGAGAGCTTGGTCACAGGCTCAAACAGTTTTGCGCAATCAAGCTCGGTGAGAACACCGCGCCCTTCTCCCGGCAAAGGAATATCAATGGTAAGGAGAATAACAGGTATTGACGATCCGTTCGATTCAGCGACCGGCGGCAGCGAATACATAGCGCCTGCGCCCGACGGACATTCAAAGACCCCGGGCTTGTTTGTAAAACGTCCATAGGCATCGGCCATATACCCGGCGGAGCGTTCATCGCGCGCCATGATATGTCGTATTTCGCCTTCCCGCTGCTGTAGAGCTTCATACAGAGGCACGTTGGTATCGCCCGGCACCCCGAAGATTGTCTCAACGCCATAGCCAATCAACATTTGGACCAAAATATCTGCGCCGCGCATTCTCTACTCCTTTGGAATCGTGTTGGCGCAGCTTAGGTGCAATTTATTTCGGCCAGGACCGGCGGATCGGCGGCCCTATCTTAGGAGCGCCGACGAAACGCAGGCGCGCAACGGCGATATCGCCGCCCAAAACGCCAGCCCATTGGAGGAGTCGGTGCAATATTTGTGACGTTATATGCCCGCGCCACGAAGCAGATTAAGCCGTGATTTACGTTTCTTAGGCGGCTCTGGTTCCTGAAACCGCAGCGAACGCGCCAACGCACTCAGCAAATCCGTTTGCGAAATGAGCCCCTGAACAATGTTGTCCTGATCCGTAACCATAATTGCATGAGAGCGACCGTCTGTCAGCAGCGGCACCAGTTTAACAACCGGATCATCTTTTTGCGCCTTTACAGCATTGATCATTAAAACACCGACATTTGCCGCAGTTTGGTTCAGCTCGCGCAACCCGATAGTGCCAATCAGCTTTCCCTGTTCGCCAACCACCGGCAAGGTGCGAATATTGTGCTCTAGCAGCAGGCGCCGCGCTTCGTCTGGGCTGTCGTGCTCGGCGATGCTGATAACATCGCGCGACATGATGTCTTTGGCCGTCACTGTACCATGGGTGCGGATAAGCGCCTGCAACTCGACCTGCCTTAACAGTCGGTCCAGATCACCCGGGTCAATATCAAATGTCTCATCGACTTCTTTCAGCGCCGAAGCAACGTCGTCAGACGTAAAACCGACCCGCAAAGGAGCAGGAAGATCATTGGTTTTATGGGTATTGGCAGGGGCTGCAACGGGCACATGCGGATATTTCCGCCCAGCCAGTTTGTGAAAGGCGATGCCAAGGGCAACCAGCAACACAGAGTTCAACCCGACGGGTATGAAAGCAAAGTGATAGCCCAAATCGGTCACGTTTGAGCCACCAATAATAGCTGTCAAAGCGGCAGCGCCACCTGGAGGATGCAAGCAACGCGAAAGCGACATGATCGCAATAGCCAGAGCAACACCGACCCCGATGGCAATCAACGGATTACCTATGAAACGAACAACTGTGATGCCGACAAGCGCCGAGATCACATTTCCTCCGATGACTGACCAAGGTTGTGCCAGTGGACTGGCGGGAACTGCAAATATCAGCACTGCAGAAGCGCCGATTGGTGCCACGATCAAAGGCAGTCCAATCCCCTTACCCACAACGAGTGCGGTTATCAAACCCGTCAGGCAAATGCCGATCAATGCGCCAAGACTGCCAATTAACCGGTCGCGCAGATTGGCACCCGCCAATATGGGCACAAAAAGCCGAAAACCGTTGAACATCATCGGTTCCTGTTTCTAACCGTGAGCAAGAATATTTATCGATCCCAACAAATTCAGTAACCGGAACAAGGAACGATGTCGCGCAGGCTTATATCAAGTTGCCCCCGATTACGAGAATGCATTTTCATCAACGGCACAAACTTTAAACCTACGGCTCAAATTCAAGTGAACTCTATCAATGCGAATTTCATGGCTTTAGAGCATTTCCAGCAAAAGTGGGAACCGGTTTTGCGTTCGGAAATGCGTAAAACAAATAGTTACAGCGGTCCCAACGATTCAATATTAACTAGAGCCGCTGTAAGCTTCGCAAAAACAAAGAGATAGAGTTAATTCTTCAGACTCGCTAAAGAACTTCTGCCTGTTTCAAGTATCAAGGACGACTCGCATGAAATCGAGCATCATCACCTCGCAAGGCCGTGTAGCAGACCGTACTCCCGGCGCTATTCCGGGTGCCCTCGCCGTCGCCAAAGCTCTGGCAGCACGTTACGATCTTTCCATAAAGACGGTTGGCACACCTGCACCTGCTGTCTCGGATGACTGGAGCGAAGCACTTCCGCAAGCGCGTGAAACGCTCAAAGGTCTTGCGGCAGCTGTTTCCGAAGAACTGACCGCTGGACGCAGACCGCTCCTTGCCACCAACACCTGTTCGGCAAGCCTTGCGACCATTCCACAAGCAGCCAGCCAGATTGATGGACTGACCGTTCTGTGGGTCGATGCGCATGGCGATTTCAACACGCCGGAAACAACCGGATCAGGCTACATGGGCGGAATGGCGCTCGCTGGTATCTGCGGACTTTGGGATAGCGGACACGGCGGCAATGTAACACCTGAAAAGGTGGTGATTTTCGGAGCGCGCGACATTGATCCAGATGAAATGGAAACGCTCAATCGCAACAATGTAACTGTGATCAGGCCCGAAGCCGCGAATGCACAATCGCTTTTAACGGCGATAGGTGCAGGCCCGGTCTGGGTACACATTGACTGGGATGTCATGGAGCCGGGGCTAATTCCAGCCGCTTATGCAATCGAAAATGGTTTGCTCGCGCCACAACTGCGCGATGCACTGGCCGCAATTCCTTCGTCGCAGATAGCGGCAATCGAACTTGCAGAATTTGAATTGCCTGAACACCAGCAATCTGCTGATCGTGCCCTTGACCTGATCCTTGAAATCACCGCTCCGCTTTATGAAAACATTGGAGCTTGATGCCGATTGGAGCGCCTGAATTGAACAGGATTTTACTCTGGCGCTCTTTTCTATGACGATCAGAAAATGGAAGCAATGCGTGCAGACTTCGATGATGAAGACATGCTCGTTACAACGACCATCTTATCAAATTCCCCACGTTTGAACGCATTTAGAAACCGCTTATAATCTTTGAAGACCACACAGCCATTTGAATCGCCAGCGCGGCGCAGCATATAGGTATGGGCCAGAAGTCCGTCCCGATTATACGGGTTGCGTCCATCGGCAGGAAGCAAACGCACAGCTTCAACACCGTGGAAAAGACTTTCCCGCATACGAAGCTTATAGGTGCTCGGCGGCGTGGCCCCGCGCATCTTCTGGTCAACATAACGCGGGTTGTCGCGCATGTGGCCCATGCCCGAATGGGCTTCCAGCTTTTCACCGCTAGGCAGATAAACTGTCGCTGCGGAGATATCATAAATCGCCGTCTTGTTACGCGCTGCCTGACCGAAGAGCCGACCAAAAAGGCCGCGTTGAATATTCTCGGTTTGGCCACTTGGAGGCGCATAAGCCAACTGTGTTTTTTCCTGTTTTTCAGGCTTTGCAACAGCTGGTTTATCGATGATGGGCTTCTGGCCAGGAAAAGGAACTTCGTCAGGCACGAAGCTGTCTGTATCATTTTCAATAGGCGCACGCGCCATTTGTGTATCTGGTGCAGCCACCGGAACGGGAACCGCATCGCCGGATGGCAAAGCAGCCACTGAACTTTCAATATAATCTTGTGCAGCCGTCTGCGCCGTTTTCGAGGCTGACTCCAAAACGGTCGGAGAAATTACATCTTGGATGGGCGCAAGCTGTGCCACGCGCTCCTCGCGCGGTTCAGTTATCACGGTCACCGCAACCGGCACGTCTTCTATGACCGATTCAGGACCGACATCTACAATGATCGCCGCATCCGCAATTGCTTTGTTGCGCCGCCAGTCAAGATTGGAATAGGGCGCATCGGCAGTATAGGCTTCGATGAAGCGCTGACGGATAACATGACCCATGCCGATTTTTTGATCTACAACGGCTAATCGATGGGGTGTTGCCGTCGGAAGACGTCGCATGACAGGTGCTAAAGGCACGAAAGCCGGCAGAACGGCTTCTACAGTACCCAACGCGGTCATAAGACAGCTACCTGCCAGAAGGCCGGCACCCAACAGACCTGCAATACGCAAAATACCTTTAAATACAAAGGGGTTAGGGATATTAATCCCACGCGGCAAAGCGAAATTATACGTTTCTGTGACGAACGCCATACTACTCGTCCTGAATAATAACTGGTTTTCTCGCTGTCGCTTTGCATGAAAGTTCGGCGGAAAAGCGAAGCAATCATGGCGAAAGTGCTAACTTGAAAGTCACACTAAGCATGCAGAATTATGGTAACTAAATTCTTTACAATCGCTCAGCCGAAACAAAGAAAGTCTGGCTGTCGCTCTCAGGCAGGGTCACTATGCCGTGAGCAAATAGTCGAAATGGCTAACGTTCCGAAACTCAAAACCCTCGACCGCCACGCGATTACGCCCGCGGCGTTTCACGCCTAGAAGGGCAATATCTGCGCGTTCCGCAGTATCCCAAATTGTCTCGTGCTCGCGCATAAGCGCCACGCCAAAACTGCTGGTAATTTTGCGCCCATTTGGCAACATCGAGAAACTGTAGCGTGCCACATGATTACACAGGCGATTGGCAAAAATTTCGGATTGCTGTGCGCTGCCTTCGACAATCAAGATGAATTCTTCGCCACCAACACGGCCAACAATTGTGCCCTCTTCAGCCATTGAATGAAGGATACAAGAAAACTCCACCAACACCTGATCGCCAATAGAATGACCGAATTCATCGTTGATTGCTTTAAAATGGTCGATATCTGCAATGATGACCGCGCGATTATCGCAAGCCGATGTGTTGAGTTTCCTTTGAACAGATCGTTCCAATCCACGACGATTAAGAGCGGCTGTTAGCGGATCAGAGTCACGCTCCCCTTGCAGTTCGTTGATCACGTCAGCGGTCGCAACAACGAGAATAACGAGGCCGAGCAATACACTGATGAATGAGACGGAAATCGTTACAAGAGTCCAGTATTGGGAATTGATCAATTGCTGGGTGCTTTGAACACCATCGAGCATGTTGAAAGTTAGCACGCTTCGGAGAAAGAAATGCAGCGCAAATATCACAAGTAGACTGTGCAATGTCCGCTCGATCCAATTGCCTTCCGCTAGTCTCCGAGACTTTATACAAAGGACAGCAA
Source organism: Ochrobactrum sp. AN78 (assembly GCF_029909885.1). Lineage (NCBI taxonomy): Bacteria > Pseudomonadati > Pseudomonadota > Alphaproteobacteria > Hyphomicrobiales > Brucellaceae > Ochrobactrum > Ochrobactrum sp. AN78. The sequence continues at coordinate 92,087 of NZ_JASAMU010000012.1, read as the reverse complement.
TCAGTGCTCCAAGCCCGAAATTTGAAACAACCGCCATATATTTGTAAGCAATGCCAGCTTGCCCGAGATAAGCAATTACCACCAATGTAAGCACACTAATCGACGCACCCGTAAACGGGGAAAACTGCTTGCCAAGACGAACCATCACAGCTTCGCAAAAGAAAAGTCCGGCCAGAAGATAGAAGGTAGTCGCTGCAAATACCGTCCCATTTAAGCTCGGCAAAAGATGCAGAACCTGCAGCAGCAAGCCAGCCGCAAAGGTTGCGAATCCCAGTCCAAATAGCAATATGTGCCTGCGTCTGGTGTCGAGCATCCAAACGCCCGACATTGTCGTCGCAAACAACATAATCAAGAGAGGCGGAACAAATTTCACGACAGACGATACCGTTAAATTAAAAATGCATGAAAATCGAAATTGATCCCCTTTAAAACGGTAACAAACGATTTAAATCAAGTGGGCTCTTAGTATAAATAAGAAGAAACTCCATTTAATTAATTTATTATAAAATAATAATATTTTAATAATAACCTACAATCAACAGGATCGCTGCGTATATAGAGAATTTTGGATTCTACCGACTTCCAGTTATCCCCAGATATTGATTTTACACACTCGCCAAATATGGCAAGAAAAGCCAAGAATACCAACATTACCTGTTACTAAATTTATTGAGGGCTTGGTGACGAAGTTCTGAAATGTCATTTTATCAATACGCACAGCCCCAGCGGAGAAAACATATGCGCCATCAGTTCGACCTTTTTACTCCTCCAGCAGTGGACGGGAGAAAACAGGCGGAACTGCGCCCTACCCGCACCAAACCCGGCAAGACAACCGGTATGGATGAATCGGAAATGGTACAGCGCCTCAAGGACAGTGGTCGTTATCGGATTTTGCAGAGACTCGACCCTGCCCCGATTGTGCCCGATGCTGACAAACTTGCTTTCCCGCGTCTTGGTGTTGTGGTCGATACGGAAACCACTGGCTTGAGTGCCGCACAGGAAGAAATTATCGAGATCGGTGCGGTAGCCTTCCGCTATGCAGATGATGGCTCTATTGGCGATGTCTGCGCCACTTTCGGTGCATTGCAGGAACCATCTAAACCTATTCCAGCGGAGATCACGCGCATTACCGGTATCACCGATGAGATGGTGGCAGGGCAGATGATCCCGCGCGCGAAACTGGAAGCCTTGATCGCAGACGCTGATCTGATCATCGCGCATAATGCGGGTTTCGACCGACCATTTCTTGAGCGATTTTCGCCAACCTTTACCAACAAGCCATGGGCCTGCTCGGTGAAAGAAATCGATTGGACCGAACGTGGCTTTGAAGGAACCAAGCTTGGCTATCTGATCGGTCAAAGCGGCTATTTTCATAATGGCCACCGCGCCGAGGATGATTGTCAGGCATTGTTGGCGGTGTTGCGCGAAACGTCAGGCCGAAAACAAACCCCATTTTCAGAACTGCTCAAAGCCAGCCGCAAATCGCGCCTGCGCATCTATGCTGAAAACAGTCCATTCGAAATGAAGGACAAGCTGAAAGAGCGGCGCTATCGCTGGTCTGATGGCACTGATGGTCGTCCGAAATCCTGGTGGACGGAAGTCGACGAGGACGAACTGGACACGGAACTGGAATATCTGCGTACGGAAATTTACGGCTGGCGTGATGCCGATCCGCTTATCGTGAAGCTGACCGCCACCGAGCGTTACAAAGAGCGGGCGCCACTCAGATCAAAATAATAAAAAGGCCGCATTAAGCGGCCTTTTTACTTATCCGATGACTGGCCAAGGCCGTTGCGCTGGCCGCATATCCTCGTAGGCTTTTGCAAGCCTCAACACACCCAGATCATCAAAACGCTGACCGAAAATCTGCAAACCAATGGGCAGACCCTTTGAGGTATAGCCGCAATTGATGGAAACAGCGGGCTGCTCCGACATATTGAGCGAAACCGTAAAGGCGATATGCTCGAATGGACGCTGCGGATCATTGATCGGCGATGCCCATTCTGCCGGATAGGTCGCCATTGGCGCCGTCGGTGAAATGATGAAGTCAAAGCCTTTCGATGCAGCAAGTGCTGCATTGCGCATGGCATCAATCTGGGCGAACCCTGTGTAGACTTCTTCCCCAGATAGATTTTCTGCGGTTTCGGTCCATTGATAGATATAAGGCAATATCTTTGCACGATTTTCAGGTGTCATCTTCTTGATGTCCGACCATGATCGCGCCCGCCAGAAACGATCAAGACCGTCAATCATCGCGCGATTCAAGAACGGCGCAACCGGTTCGATAATGGCACCCGCGTCGGCAAATAGCTTTGCTGCGGCTTCCACCGCTGCCTTGGTTTCTTCGCCAACCTCTTCACCAAAACCGGCATCCATCCAGAGACCGATCTTCAGGCCCTTCACATCGATATCAATATCCATCCAGTCAATCGGCTGATAAGGCAGGCTCATGCCGTCACGACGATCTGGTTTTGACAAAACCGACATATAAAGCGCGGTATCGGCAACATCTCGGGTCATAGGACCGGCAACCCGGCCTAAAAATGCCGGATCAATCGGAATACGCCCGAAGGACGGCTTGAGGCCCACAAGACCACACCAGCCAGCAGGCAAACGAACCGAACCACCAATATCTGTGCCGACATGCAAAGGTCCGTAACCGGCAGCAGCAGCACTACCCGCCCCTGCACTTGAACCACCCGGATTGGTGTTCAAATCCCATGGATTACGTGCGAGCTTATGGAAACTTGATAGTCCTGAAGACAACATGCCAAGATCCGGCATGGTCGTCTTGCCGAGCAGCACTCCGCCAGCTTCACGCGTGCGAGCAGCAGCCGGGGCGTCAGCTGCAGCAGGCTTCAACGGCAATGCCGCACAGCCTAGCGGTACGGGCAAACCTTCTGTTGCGATATTTTCTTTGAGCGTCAGCGGCACACCGTCAATTACGCCCGCCGGTTCACCCTTCACCCAGCGCGCTTCCGATGCTTTTGCCGCTGCACGTGCAGCATCCGGATCATAAGCCCAGAGTGCATTGAGTTTCGGTTCATAGGCTTCAATGCGATTAATAACTGCTGCTGTTACTTCTACCGGAGAAAGCGTCTTGGTTTTATAGGCATCGACAAGCGCAACGGCAGACAAATCTGCAAGATTTGACATTTAAGTTCCCTTTTATCATTCCGGTAATTGGAGGTTGGCAGTCTTGCGCGGAGCCCGTTTGCGCCGTCCCGAAAAAGGCTTTGGCACCGCATCAACAAGCGCACGGGTATATTCGTGCTGCGGATTGTCGAAGACTTCGTTGGTGGGTCCCTCTTCGACGATATTGCCGCGATAAATCACGGCAACGCGGTCGGTAATCGCACGCACGACACCAAGATCGTGGCTGATGAAAAGATAGCTAAGGCCAAACTTTTCCTGCAAATCCATCATCAGATTCAGCACCTGCGCCTGAATGGAAACGTCAAGCGCCGAGACTGGCTCGTCGGCAACGATGAGTGCAGGCTTGGTAATCAAAGCGCGCGCAATCGCGATACGCTGACGCTGCCCCCCAGAGAATTCATGGGGGTATTTGTCTGCCGATGCGGGCGGCAGACCAACCGCTGCCAGCACCTCCGCAACGCGTTCATTGCGTTCAGCAGTGCTTGTTCCACGTTCCAGCGAGACAATCGGCTCGGATATAATCCGCCTCACTGTATGGCGTGGATCGAGAGAGCCGTAAGGGTCCTGAAAAATCGCCTGGAAGCCTTTACGCGCTTCACGCAGCCCACCGCGATCCAGCGCATAAATATCCTGCCCGTTGATCAGGATCTGCCCAGATTGCGGTCGTTCCAGCCCCATCACAGCACGCGCAAGTGTGGATTTTCCGGAACCACTTTCGCCAACAATGCCAAGACTTTGCCCTGCTTCAATGTCAACACTGACGCCGTGGAGTACGCGCAGGCTCTCCTGCTTCGATAAAAACGAAGCACGCGGCAGGCGATATTCGCGCACAACGTTGCGCACTTCCAGGATATGCTTGCTCATGCCATCACCTCGCCTTCGCAAGGATGGAAGCAGGCAGCGCGATGTGTGATCCCGTTGTTCTCATCCAACACATCAAGAGGCGGAATTGTCAGCCGGCAATCATCCTGCACAAAGGCGCAGCGATCAGCAAATGAGCAATGCGCCGGACGTGTAAGCGGATCAGGCACTACGCCCGGAATGGCTTTCAACCGTTGCCGCCCGCCGGAGCTATGTCGCACCAGTGCCGCGCCATGCGGTGACGCCGCAAACAGACCTCGTGCATAAGGATGCGCCATACGACGAAAGACGGCTTCGGTTCGCCCCGTTTCCACAATCCGCCCTGCATACATGACGGCAATACGGTCGGTCATTTCCGAGACCACACCAAGATCATGCGTGATCAGCATCAGCGCCGTTCCGGTCTCATCGATCAGTTCATCCATGAGATCGAGGATTTGCGCCTGTACCGTCACATCAAGCGCGGTTGTCGGTTCATCAGCAATCAACAGGTCAGGCTCGCAGGCTATTGCCATAGCGATCATCACGCGCTGGCGTTGACCACCCGAAAGCTGGTGCGGATATAGATCAAGATTGAAGCGCGGTGCGGGCAATCCAACACGGTCGAGCAACTCGCGAGCCTTCCGCTCGGCATCGGTGCGGCTTTCGCCGAGATGCAGACGGCGACCTTCGGCAATCTGTGCTCCAATGGATTTCACTGGATTAAGCGCAGTCATCGGCTCCTGAAAAATCATCGCCATGCGGCGTCCACGCATTTTGCATAATTGCGCCTCCGGCAAAGACGCGAGGTCTTGACCGTCAAACCGGAGCATGCCACGCACGCGCATACGATCGGGAAGCAGCCCCATGGCCGCAAGGGCGGTAATAGATTTACCGCTGCCGGATTCACCTACGATGCCTAAGCGTTCGCCGCGATTAAGTGTCAGCGTGATGTCGGAAACAATATCCGCGACCTTCAAGCCAATGGGTAGTTCCACGGACATATTCATCATTTCAAGCAAAGGTGTTGTCATCTCTGCCTCCTTACGCGCGGATCGAGCACGTCGCGCAATCCGTCTCCGAGCATGTTAAGCCCCAGAACGGCGAGCGTGATTGCGAGGCCGGGGAAAATCGCCAGCCATGGCGCGTCATAAATGAAAGTTTGTGCATCATTGAGCATCTTGCCCCAGCTTGGCATTGGTGGTTGGGTGCCAAGCCCGACATAGGACAGACCTGCTTCTGCAACGATGGCCAGCGCAAACTGGATAGTCGCCTGCACGATGAGCACGTGATTGATATTTGGCAGCACATGCAAAATCGTGATCGAGATGTCGCCACGTCCAGCACAGCGTGCGGCCTGCACATATTCCCGTTTCCAAAGACCAAGTGATGCACCGCGTGTCACGCGAGCGAAGACCGGTACGTTGAAGATGCCAATTGCAATCATCGCATTGACCGCACCCGGACCAAAAATGGCGGTGATGATAACGGCGGTGAGAAGTGCCGGAAAAGCGAACGCAAGGTCTGTCATTCGCATGACAAAGCCATCAACCATACCGCCGCGTGCTGCTGCGAAGGCGCCAAGCGGAATGCCGACACCCGCGCCAACCAGCACGGCAATGATCGAAACAGCAATCGAATTGCGCGCGCCGACCATGATCATGGAAAAGACGTCGCGACCAAAATTGTCTGTTCCGAAGAAATGCGTCAGACTTGGGCCTTGCAGTTTATCGCGGAAGTTCATCGCGGTGGGCGAATATGGCGTCCAGAAATAAGACACCAAGGCCATAGCTACCAAAATAGCGGTAATGAGCGACCCGACAAACAAGCTACGGCTTAGCAACAACACTCGGAAGCGGTTCAGTTTGGCGATGTTCTGAACGTCGCTCATCGGCTGCCTCCTGTCGAAAGACGCGGATCAATGAAGCCATAGACCAGATCAACGACGAAATTGACGGCAATCACGGAAGCCGCGAGCAATGTCACCAGCGACTGAACGGTGATGAGATCGCGTTGCGCAATCGCCTGAAACACCAATCGCCCAAGGCCGGGAAGATTAAAAACGTTCTCGATAATGATAGTCCCTGCGAGCAGAAAGGAAAATTGCAGACCGATAATCGTCACGACCGGGATCAGCGCATTCGGCACCGCATGGCGCCAGAGTGCCGCGTTACGAGTGAGACCTTTTGCACGTGCGGTGCGCACGAAATCTTCGCCGAGTGTTTCAATAACAGCTGAACGGGTAACGCGTGCAAGAATGGCGGCAAGCGGCAAGGCGAGTGCCAGCGCGGGCAAGAACAACGAACGAATACCTATCCAGAAGCCATTTTCCCATCCGGCAAAACCAGATGCGGGGAACCAGCCAAGTTGCAGTGCAAACAGAAGAATGAGCAGGAGGCCCAGCCAGAAATTCGGGATCGCCACCCCGACCTGTGCCACACCCATCGAAAGAACATCGCCGGTCTTGCCACGCTTGGAAGCCGCATAAACACCCACGGGAATGGCGACTGCAACAGAGAGCACCATGGAAAGTAAAGCCAGCGGCAGCGTTACCATGATGCGCGGACCGAGCAACTCACTGATCGGCACGGAATAGGTGTAACTTGTTCCGAAGTCACCTTTCAGAAAGCCGCCAATCCAGGATAGGTACCGCCACCACAGCGGCTGATCGAGGCCAAGCTGCTTATGCAATGCAGCCAATGTTTCAGGCTGTGCATTGATACCAAGGATGACTGCCGCGGGGTCGCCCGGCAGCACCTGCATCAACAGAAAGACGATGACGGAGGCCGCAAGCGTCGTAAGCAAGAGCGAGACTAACCGCCCGGATATATAAGCCAGCAAAGCGACCTCCTTGAAGTGTTGGCGTCTGCCGCACACTCCGCATTCCATTCTTTACCGCGCCGCAGCCCCTTGGTTATTATCGCTGCGCGGCCATTCAAGTTGTTCTACGCGCATTTTTGTCCGAAAACCGTCTTACACCTTTCGGAACGCGCGTGAATATCCGCCCCTAAGCACCAAACGCCGGGGCGGATCATTTTTTAGTTTTCCCAGTAAACCTGTGTCAGATCATCAGCCGGGATTGGCATGTTCTTCCAGAGGCCTTTGACGTTCTTATTCCACACACCGATTTTTGGCAGCGCATAGAGGAAGATGTTCGGCTCGTCTGCGGCAAGCTTTTCCTGAAGCTTCTTCACGAGTTCAAGCTGTTCTTCGTCACTACCGGCTTCGGCATAAGCTTTGTACAGCGCCTTATATTCCGGGTTGTTGTAATTGAAGTAGTATTTGTCACGGGCATAGATATCGAGATCACGTGCTTCGGTATGAGCAATGATCGTCGCATCAAAATCTGAACGCTTGAATACCTGGTCAAGCCACTGCGCAAACTCGATTGGAACGAGATTGGCTTGAATGCCCACTTCCGCCAGCATGGCCGCAATGATCTCACCACCGCGACGCGCATAGGCCGGAGGTGGAAGCGTAATGGTGATTGACGTACCCTCAGGAACGCCTGCTTCTTCCAGCAACTGCTTCGCCTTGGCCGGATCATACGGATAGGTTTCGGACAGATCGACATAACCCGGATCGACTGGTGCATAATGCGAGCCGATTGGCGTCCCAAACCCGGAATAAACACCTTCGATCAGTGCCTTGCTGTCGATGGCATGGGCCAGTGCCTGACGCACCTTCACATTGTCGAATGGAGCCTTGGCATTGTTAAGCGAAAGCAGAACTTTACCTGCAGTATCACCTACTTCCACCTGAAGCTTATCATCGCTCTTGAAGCGGCTGATCAGTTCAGGAGCCTGGAACATCGGGAATACGTCAATGTCCCCCGCAAGGATGGCCGCTGCTGCAGCCGATGGATCGCTCACAAAACGGAAGGTAACTGCAGAGAGTTTTGCAGCCTCGCCCCAATAGTCTGGATTGCGGTCGAGTTCGACACGATCACCCTGTACCCAACGCTTGAACTTGAACGGGCCTGTACCGACAGGCTTGGTGCGGTTATCGGCTGCTGAATTAGGCGCAACCATTACAGCATCACCCCAACCCATATTGAACAGGAAGTTCGAGGTTGGACGTTTCAGTGTGACAACGGCGGTCGCTGAATCAGGACATTCAGTGCTGGCGATTGGCTCAAAAAGACCCTTCTGCGCATTCGTGGAATCTGGAGCCACCGCGCGCTCATAGGAGAATTTTACAACCGAGCAATCGAATGGCGTTCCATCGTGGAACTTCACGCCCTGGCGCAGCTTGAATGTGTAAGTCTTTTTATCGTCTGAAACGGTCCAGCTTTCAGCAAGCTGTGGCTTCACTGTGCCGTCTTCGACGATACGAACCAGACCTTCATAGAGATTGGCATAAGTAACCTGCCGGATACCGGCAGCGGCATTTGCCGTCGGGTCGAGGCCTGGAGGTTCCAGCACTTCGCCGACCACCAGCGTATCCTTTGCAAAGGCACCGTTGATCGATGCCAGCATCGTGGCTGTTATCAGCCCGGCTTTCAGCAGTTTACTCATCGTTCCTCTTGGGCTCCCCTTATCTCTTATTTAAATCGAACGCCCGCCATCCACGTCGAGCGCCACCCCGGTAATCATAGATGCAGCGGGCGAGCAAAGGAAAGCCGCAGCTTCAGCCAAATCATCAGGTTTCAACAGGCGGCCCATCGGAATGGAATCGCGGAACTTCTTGCGAATTTCTTCGGTATCCTCACCCATAAAGGTGGTGAGAAGCGGTGTTTCGCCTGCAACCGGGTTCAGTGCGACAACACGAATTTTTGCAGGCGCAAGCTCGATGGCCAGCGCCTTTGTGACGGAAACCACCCAGCCCTTCGTCGCATTATACCAGGCGAGATTAGGACGCGGACGACCAGCACCGGTCGACGCGACATTGAGAATGACGCCTTCTCCATTCTGCTTCATATGCGGGATCAGCTTGCGCGTCATCAGATAGATGCCGCGCACATTGACACCAAAAATGCGGTCGAATTCTTCCGGCTCAACCAGTTCGGCATTCTGCGGTTTGTGGCCAATGCCAGCATTGTTGATCAGAATATCGACCTTGCCGAATTTCGACAGGGCTGCTTCTACGGCCGCATCAACATCGGATTCCCTGGAAATATCGGCAGCAACGCTAAGTGCTGCATTACCTATTTCCGATGCAACGCGGTCCGCACCAGCCTGATCGCGATCAACGACCACGACCTTCGCGCCGCCAGCGGCAAAACGCTTAGCCATACCCTCGCCAAATCCAGAACCTGCTCCAGTGATGAGCGCGACCTTACCTTCAAGCGACACTGTCATTCTCCCAAATGCTATTCTTAACCGTGATAAACGGAAATCGTTTTCAGCGAGGCGAAGCCATAAAGCGCTTCGAAACCCTTTTCACGACCATGCCCCGATCTCTTCACGCCGCCGAACGGCAACTCGATACCGCCGCCAGCACCATAATTATTGATGAAGACCTGACCGGAATGGATCGCATGGGCGAGCCGGAACTGACGTCCACCATCATTGGTCCAGATTCCGCACACGAGACCATAGGACGTGCCGTTGGCAATGGCGATTGCTTCTTCTTCCGTATCAAATGGCAGGATGACCTGTACCGGCCCAAAGATTTCTTCCTGCGCAAGACAATGATCGGCAGGAACATCGCGGATCAAAGTCGGCAGAACATAAGCACCGCCTTCCGGCGCGTCATCGACAAGCACACCTTGCGCCGCTATCGCCAGCCCATCTTCTTTCGCTACATCAAGATAGCCTTCGATGATTGCCTTCTGGCGCGGCGAGACCACCGGACCAACTGACAGGTCATCGCCCGCCGGACCAACTTTCAACGCGCGATAACGTTCGCTCATGCGTGCCACAACATCTTCATAAATGCTGCGTTCGACCAGAATGCGCGACGACGCAGAACAGGTCTGGCCTGCGTTCTGGATACCCGCATTAACGAGAAACGGGACAGCGCGTTCAATATCTGCATCAGCAAAAACGATTTGCGGCGACTTACCGCCCAGCTCAAGCGTAACAGGCACAGTGTTTTTCGCAGCGGCTGCCTGAATGAGCTCCCCGGTACGAACCGAGCCAGTGAAGGAAATATGATTGACATCCGGATGCTCGGAGAGAGCGGCCCCCGCCTCCGCTCCAAGACCAGTCACGATATTAAGTGCACCTTTCGGAAGACCAGCCTGTTCTGCGATCTTCGCAAATTCCAGAATGGTAAGGCAGGCTTCCTCAGCAGGCTTCACCACTGTTGCATTGCCCATCGCCAGTGCTGCACCAAGGCTGCGGCCAAGGATCTGCATTGGGTAATTCCAAGGAATGATATGGCCAGTGACACCATGCGGTTCGTAAATTGAAAGAACCGTGAAGCCGTTCCGATATGGCAGCGTGTCGCCATGCACTTTGTCGGCAGAAGCACCGTAGAACTCGAAATAGCGTGCAAGCGCAATCACATCGGCACGCGCCTGCGTAATCGGTTTGCCGACATCTTTCGATTCCAGCTCGGTGAGCAGATCGACGTTCTTCAACACTTCTTCTGAAATACGATGCAGCACACGACCGCGTTCTGTCGCGGTCAGTTTGCCCCAATCACCGGAAAGTGCGGCGCGCGCGGCGGCCACGGCCAAATCAACATCGGCCTTCGCACCGCGCGCGATGAGAGCCAGATCGCTGCCATCAGAAGGATTACGCAAAGTGATGTGTTCGCCACCCAGCGCATCACGCCACTCATTGTTTATGTAATTGCCATAGCGCAGCAAGCCAGAGCCTCCAGCCTTGTTATCATGCTTCATTTTCATTCTCCTGAAGAGGCATTTCAGCCTCCAGTCGTGCCGTGGTCGCGCGAATATGAGCCCGCGCCAGCCGCTCGGCCCCTTCGCCATCACGCGCAGCAATAGCCTCAACAATCCCGCCATGTTCGCGGATCGCATCGCGCGCCCTGTCCACCGACAGCGAGAAGGAGGGGGCAAATACCTGCGAGGTCATGCGCAACAGCGGAACGAATGCAATCAGCGAAGCATTGCCCGCCGTGTTCATCACCGCCATATGAAAATCGACATTGGATTGGGTATAGGCTTTCGGGTCCCACGGATCGACGACTGCACCCTGCCCGGCAACATGGGCACGCAGCTTTGCGATATCCTCGTCTGTTGCGCGCTCCGCGGCAAAGCGAGCTGCAACACCATCCAGCACTTCACGCACAGCATATGCATCAATGAGGCGGGTAAGATCGGCAGAAGCCACGCGAACACCTCGACCCGGCAGATGAACAACCAGTCCGTCGCGTTCTAGGACACGCAGCGCCTCACGCAACGGAGTGCGGCTGATGCCGAACTCAGCGGCCATGTGCTCCTGCCGGAGTATCGCGCCCGGCGCATAAACGCCCGAATAAATTCGCTCGCGAAGTGCCTCTGCAACTTCGTCCAACAAACGGGTCTGACTGCGCCATTCAAAAGCCGCCAATAGAAAAGCCTCCCAACTTTTCTGAGTACAATATCCTGGATACAAAATCAGTCAATCCGAAATGCAGCGCGTTTTCTGAAAAGATTTATGTGTGCTGACGAAGGATAATTCCGGATAGTAACCGTCGCGCGAAACAAGGCGCAAGATGCATAAAAAAACGCCGCGACAAGCGCGGCGTTTTCGAGCGCAACGGCAGCATGGCTGCGGTCTTTACAGAAAACTCTTGGATATCGGCTTCCACTCGCCATCCTGATTATCGAACTGTGGAATATGCGCGAGGCTGTGAAGCAGCTTCACATCATCACCAAGTACCTCCTGCCAATCCTTAGCTTCAGTAAGAATCACGCCAACCCCAACGACTTCTCCGCCCGCTTTGCGTACCAGTTCTACCGAGCCCTTGAGGCTTGAGCCGGAAGCAACGACATCGTCCACCACAACCACGCGCTTGCCCTTGAGAAGCGGGATCGCCTGACGATCGAGAAGCAGGCGCTGCTCGCCTTTTGAGGTGATAGAAGAAATGGTCTGCACCAGCGCGTCGCCAAGATGAATCTTTGGCGATTTCTGCAGAATAACATAGTTGTCCAGACCAAGTGCTCGCGAGACTTCAATCGCAACAGGAATGCCAAGCGTTGCAGCGCCGACAATCACATCCGGCTTCAACGGCGCAAGCTTTTCAGCCAGTGCCTTGCCTACGTGTTCGCCAAAACGAACACCGAGATCAATGACCATCATCAACGAAATGGCGAAGTTTGGATTGATCGGCACAATAGGCAGATCGACCTTCCTGCCCGCTACATCGACAGTCCAGACTTGGCCGTTTCCGGAGAGTTTTGCGCTGTCTTCAGTCATCGTTTTACATCCTTGGAATTAAGTCTCGATTCGACCAGCAGGCCGACGTTACGCCATGTGGTACGCTTGCGCTTGGTATCAAAACCATAAATGGCGAGCGACAGCGAAATCGCATGGGCCATGCGGATAGCCTGAACCAACAATGGCACCCCGCGCGCCAGCGCAAAACGCAGACGCATTGGGAAAGAAACATCATCAATTTCCATGCCGCGCGCGCGCTGAGCGTCTGCGATACGTTCAAAATCCTCACGCAGCATAGGAATAATGCCGAAAGTCAGAGACAAAACGAGCGTCACCATCGGCGGCAGTCGGGCCGCACTGGCAGCAGCCAGAATGGAGCCGGGCGTGCTGGTTTCCATCACAAAATAGAACGCCGCAGTCGTTGTCACCAGACGTGCAGCCATGCCTGCCGCAATCGGCAAAGTATCAACGAAAGCCATGCCTTGAAGGACGAGGTTGAGAATCCAGCTCGCCATGACAAGCAGCGTCAGCAGCACAGCACCTTTGAGATAGCCACGTAAGCCCGGCACCTTGACCAGCACCAGAAAGGCGACCGTAAGGAGCGCCAGCGGCAAACCATATTTCCAGCCCGGCACAAGCCAGGCTGCAAGCATGACCAGGAATGCCGCCGCAAGTTTGACGAAGAAGTTCAGATCATAAAAGACTTTCATGCTGCTTCTCCTGTCTCGACAACGCGCGGTTTTGGCCAGCCAAGCGCACGATAGGCGTCCGACTCCCATGATGCATCCACATCGCCGTCATAGGTGACATGACCACGATCCAGTATCATGACACGGGACGAAACATCGTCCACGAGTTCCAAATCGTGAGAGATCAGCATGACCGCACGGTTTTCAGAAAGTGCCGTTTCGAGGAACAGTTCCAGCATACGGCGACCGTTAAGATCACGCGCCAGAAGCGGCTCATCGAGGATGGCAACCGAAGCGCCTGCAGCTTCCGCACAAGCAAGACCAAGCAGAGCCTGCTGACGGGACGAGAGCGCAAACGGGTTGGTTTCTTCGTGCCCACCAAGCCCATATTTTTGCAGGCACGCCGTTGCGCGCGCAGTCACTGCATCATCCTTTGCTGCACGCGTGGCTGCGGTGATAGCAAAAACCACCTCTTCCAGCACAGTCATATTAAACAGGATACGGCGCATATTCTGCGGCAGATAGGCGACCGACCGGGCACGCTTTGCGGCCGTCCACTTGTCGGCATTCTCGCCTCTGATGATAATTGAACCTGCTGCAATTTTCTGAAGCCCAAGGATCGATTGAAACAGCGTGGTTTTGCCGGCACCGTTTTTGCCTATCAAAGCCACGACTTCACCGGCACGGATTTGGAAGTTCACGTTTTCCAACACTGGCTGACCGTCACGACGCTGAAGCTGGGTCTTGATGCCGGAAACGGAAACAAACACCGTGCCGTCAGGCTTGGCACCAATAAGACGCTTGCGAACGCCAATGGGTGGGAGAACGCCCGCATCTTCCCATGCCGCAGCATTATTGATGATTTCGGAAAGCGACACGAGAGGCGCCAGCTTTCCTTCTTTCAACAAACCGACATTTGTCACCACAGCTTGCAAAGATGCTGGGTCTTGTTCTGCAATCAGCAGAGCAGGGATTTCCGCGCCGAGCTTCTTCAAAACGCGCACAAGACGCTGCCGTGCAGCTGGATCGAGACCTGTGGTCGGCTCATCAAGAATGAGTAGTTTCGGCTCGGCGGCCAGAGCTGCTGCCATCGCAACCATCCGGCGTTCGCCGCCTGAAAGCGTCAGCACGCGGCGACCACGCAAAGCGTTGAGCTCCAGCTCATTCAGAAGATCGTCGATCCGCGCACGGATTATATCTCTGGCAAGACCGCGATTTTCCAACGGAAAGGCGACGAGATCTTCAACGCTCAAATCCCATAGCTGGTCTTCGACATTCTGCGACACCACCCCGACCATGCTGAAGAGTTCGTCTTTCGGCATGGAGGAAATTGGCTTGCCATTAAGCGATATTTCGCCAGCGAAAACCTGAGGCGTGATCAGACGCGGTACGATGCCGGACGCCGCGTTGAGCAGCGTGGTTTTACCACTGCCGCCAGCGCCGCAAATGAGAAGGCGTTCGCCATCACGAATATTCAGGCTGGCTTCGGCAATGCCTAAAACGGAATCGCCAAAGCCTACTTTTACATTCTGTAGTTGGAGCACTTTTCTGGGCTCGCAATCAGAAACGGGTGAAGCCGGACGGATGAGCGCCCTTGAGGATCTTCAGAGCTGGGACGACCAGCAGCGGTGTGCCAATGAGCATTGGTACAATGTCCGAAAGGCCGAGATACAACACTGCCCACCAGTATGGGAAAATACCGAGATAAGCCAAGCTGGCCGAAACGGAGGCAACCATCAAAAGACCAACAACAAGGCAGGTTGCTGCAATTTTAATCAATGTCGTGCGATTAAATGTTGTCGTCTTTGGATCGAACAACATGCCGGGGATCAAGCCAGTCAAGCCAACCATGATGCCATCAATGATGAGCGAATGCGCAGGAATGAAAGTTCCAGCGAGCAAAGACCAGATGACTGTACCGAGATAACCGCAGATAAAGCCACTTTTACGGCCAAGAAGAATGCCAACAAGCGGCGGAAGGAAAGCGAAGATACGCCACTGGATAACGCCTGGCACGAGCTGGATCGGGTTCGCATAGGCCCAAAGAACGCCTGTTGCAGCAGCCGCAACGATTGAAAGAACGATTGGAAACAGGGTGTTTCCATCGTTATGAGTGATGGTGGTGTTGGACATTATCATAATCCCGTAAAGCGCCTCCCGCTTGCAATAAGCAAGAACCATGCCGTTTGGCTGTCGCAGCGAGCGAAAGGAACTTTAAGATGGTGAAAGTGGGGGCTATCCTGTCGGCATATCTGTAGCGCTACGAACAGGCAAAAACACCGCGTTTGCGGTAGAGTCAAGCAGTCTCACGTTGTTTGACGCAATGAGTCACATTAAATCAGCCTGTTAAAGCAATATTCGATCATTCCCCAACAATTTCGGCAAGCATTTCGACCAACTGGCCTATCTGGTCGGGACCATTTTCCATATGGCGAATGACGATTTCCATCGGATCAACAGCGGGTAAACCTGCCGCTACAGGCACAATTCGATGCCCAGGCTGTGCAACGCGTGTGGGGAGAAGACTGACGCCCAATCCTTCAGCAACGGCACTTTGAACGCTCGCGAGACTGGAACTTGTAAAAACGACATGCCACGGCCGCCCAATGCGGTCGAGCGCTTCCATCATGTCGCTGCGATAAAGCCCGTTTGGGGGAAACACGACCAGCGGCAATGGATCAACGTGCGAAACCGGATAATCCGCGCTCTCCAGCCATGACAGTGGTTCGGGCCAGTGCATGGTTCCAGCAGTTTCTCCCCGCCTCTGTTTGATCATGACAAGATCAAACTCACCCGTTTCAAAGCCCTTTTGTAACTCGCGGCTCAATCCGCTGGTCACTTCCAACTTCATATTGGGATGCGTGCGGAGAAAAGCTGCGAGTGCTGGAGTCACGAGCTTTGCCGCAAAATCCTCGGCCAATCCAAGCCGAAGAACGGCGGTTAGTGCATTGCCAGTCATAGCTGCGGCTGCTTCATCGTGCAAATGCAGCATTCGCCGAGCATAACCGAGCAACTTTTCGCCGGCATCTGTTGGGCGGACATCATGCCGTGCACGTTCCAGAAGAGATTGCCCCGCCGCTTCTTCAAGACGGATTATTTTCTGACTTACAGTCGACTGGGTGGAGTGCAGTTGCTGTGCCGCAGCCGTGAAGCTCCGACTATCAACAACAGCTACAAACGCGCGCAGAAGATCGAGACTGAATACGTTATTCATAATTTGAATAGGGACCAGTTGAACATTTAATTTCTAAATATGACTTGTAGCTAGTATTTAATCAACAAATTAGGAGCACTGCCGATGCGTCAAACAATATTCAGCTTGAGTGCCTTGGCATTGATTGCAGGGACATTAGTCATGACCGAACCAACACTGCCGGGCCACTACGCAGTTGCATATGCGCAAAGCTCGCTCATTGAAGCAGCAGCAGCCGGCAATCTTTCGGCAGTAGATGAGGCGATCAAAGCAGGTGTCGAGCTCGATGCACGCGGCAAGCGCGGCGAAACGGCACTGCTTGCCGCCACCCACGCCAATCATGTCGATGTCGCTCGCGTGCTTATTGAAGCGGGCGCAGATGTGAACGCCAAAGATGCGATCAAGGATAGTCCTTATCTTTACGCGGGTGCACGCGGTCATCTCGAAATCCTGAAACTTACACTCGCCCACGGTGCTGACCTTCAAAGCACCAATCGCTATGGCGGCACAGCGCTAATCCCCGCCGCAGAACGTGGTCATGTAGAAACCGTGCGAACGCTGATTGAAGCAGGCGTGAAGGTTGATCACGTCAATAATCTCGGTTGGACCGCTCTTCTCGAAGCCATCATCCTTGGAGATGGTGGGCAGCGCCATGTCGATATCGTAAAACTGCTGATTGATGCCGGTGCTGATGTAAACCTCGCAGACAATGATGGCGTTTCGCCATTGCAGCATGCGCGTCAGCGCGGCTTTACACCTATGGTGGCGATGCTGGAAAAGGCTGGCGCGAAATGAGTGTGAACCGCACATTTCTCGATCAGGCAATCGCACTTGCGTTTGAAAATGTCGAGCACGGTGGACGCCCATTCGGCGCTGTTGTTGTTAAAGACGAGAAGGTCATTGCAACCGGTATAAATCGCATGCAGGCAGACTGCGATCCAACTGCGCACGCCGAGTTGCTGGCATTACGCGCTGCAGGCCAAGCATTGCAATCGTCGCGCCTCGACGGTTGCAGCGTTTATGCAAGCGGTCAGCCCTGCCCCATGTGCTTTGCTGCCATGCGGATGTCAGGCGTAGGCAAAATCATATTTGCCTATTCAAACGATCAGGCTGCGCCCTACAATCTCTCGACTGCAAAGATTGCAGAAGAGCTTTCCAAGCCTATAAGCGAGCAAACTGGCATCAAGGTTGAGCATTGCTCCCCTGACGATGGCGAACGTCTCTATCGTGTATGGCAGGAAAAAGAACAGTCAAAGCGCTAGATAAAACATGAATCCCATCACAGCCGCGCCCGTTGGCAAACAAGCCAGCTCAGTCGCTCTTATAATTCTGGTTGTTTTGATCGGTCTTAATCTCCGACCTTTCCTCACGGCACCGGGGCCTGTTCTCACTGATATCGCAAGCGACACCGGAATGGGCTTTGGTGCGCTGTCGCTGCTCACGTTTCTACCGATGTTGTTGATGGGGCTTGGTGCCTTTATCGCGCCACGTATTCAGTCATCGATCGGCACTCGCCGAAGCATGTTCGCAGCACTCGTGATACTCGCCGCCGGTTCGGTCTTGCGCGGTTTCGTACCCAACGGTTTCTCATTGGTGCTTACCGCCGTCCTCTGCGGTGCAGGCGTTGCCATGATTCAAGCAATCATGCCCGGGCTCATCAAAGCGAAATTTCCTGCAAGTATTGCAGCTGTTACTGGTCTTTATTCCGCAATGATCATGGGTGGTGGAGCGCTTGGCGCACGTTTGACACCATGGTTTGCGGGTTCCGAGCACAATTGGCGCCTTGCGCTCGCAGTTCTCGCAATTCCTACAGTCGTAGCTTTGTTCGCAGCAATACCTATCCTCAGTGAAACGGCATCATCTGGTTCGAAATCGGGTATAACGATCAAACTGCTTCAACGCCCAAGAACATGGATGCTGATGGCTGCCTTCGGGTTGGTGAATGCAGGTTACTCATCGATGGTGGCCTGGCTTGCACCTTATTATCAGTCGCTTGGCGTTGAAGCCTCAGCGACCGGCAATTTGGTTGCAGTTATGGCAATTGCACAGGCGCTCTCGGCCTTTGGCCTCCCACTTCTTGCACGACGCAGCGTCGACCGTCGACCTTGGCTCTTTCTGACATTGGCCATGCAGGGCATAGGATTTGCGGGTCTCGCCTTCACCCCACAGCTTTCCCCGATGTTCTGGTCTGCAATTTGTGGAGCCGGTCTCGGCGGTAGTTTCGCGCTCGCAATGATAACATCGCTCGACCACCTTCCAAAACCGGAAGAAGCTGGCGCGCTGGCGGCTATGATGCAAGGCGGTGGCTTTCTGATTGCCGCCCTCGGCCCGATTGCTACAGCTTTCCTGCATAATCTGACCGGCAGCTTTGCTTCCGGCTGGATAATGCATCTCATTTTGGTCGCAAGCATCTGCCCACTCTATCTGAGCTTTAACCCACGCCACTATGCACGGGTGATGAACTTCCCTGTTACTGCGGAAAACAGCACACAATAGCGTTACCTGACCCCTTTCATGAGTCAAAGACGATGTTTTGCGCAGAATTTTGGAGTAGATGCCTTGCTGACCTTCCCAATCCGGATAAGGTTGGCAGAATTCTCTCGTTTATTCGCAGCGCAACGATCTGTCGCTCGCCACCCATATAATTGGTCGTGAAATGAAGCATGAAATGGTCGTCAAAGAAGGGACATTCGTAGCACCGGATGGCCTTCCCAAGCCGCGCATATACTGGGCTTGGGCAACGCTCATGGTGGGGCTCACCCTTGCCGTCATTGACGGCACCATCGCCAATGTTGCGCTTCCGACAATCGCAGCGGACTTTTCCGCAGGACCTGCAGCATCGATCTGGATCGTCAATGGTTATCAGCTGGCCATCGTCATCACGCTTTTACCATTGGCCGCACTGGGTGAAATATATGGCTACCGGCGTGTCTACCTTTTAGGCGTATCATTGTTCACACTTGCCTCGATCGCTTGTGTTTTCTCCCGTTCATTGGAAGCGCTGACCATAGCGCGCATCATTCAGGGCTTTGGCGCTGCGGGCCTGATGAGCGTCAACACTGCATTGCTGCGCTATACGGTTCCGCAGGCCAAATTCGGCACGGCCATCGGTCTCAACGCGCTCTTTGTTGCTGTTTCCTCGACCATCGGCCCCACTCTTGCGGGAATCATCCTGCATTCGCTCAGCTGGCCGTGGCTTTTCGTCATAAATATTCCGCTTGGAGTGCTGGCAGTCGCAATGGGCATCAAGAGCCTGCCCGACAATGAACGCTCTTCACGCCGTTTCGACTATCTGAGTGCCGTCCTCAGTGCGCTCGCGCTTGGGTTGCTGGTAACGGTGATCGACAGTGCTGGCAATGGACTCGATGCGGGCTGGCTTTTATTGCAGGCTGCTGCTTGCGTGTTCGCTGCAGTATGGCTCATCCGTCGGTCGCTTCGCACAAGCGATCCACTGCTACCGCTCGATCTGTTGCGAATCCCCGTTTTCAGTTTGTCGCTTTGCACATCGATCATGTCATTTCTGGCGCAGATGATGGCCTTCATCTCTCTGCCGTTTCTGTTTCAATCTGTTTATGGTTTCACACCCATCGAAGTCGGTTTCCTGATAATGCCCTGGCCAATAGCGCTCGCCATTATCGCCCCACTGTCAGGTAAACTTTCAGATAAATATTCGCCCGCCACGCTCGGGCTGGTTGGATTGGTTATCTTTGCGATTGGTCTCACATTGGTCGGACTTTTGCCAGAACAACCCACGATTCAAGACATTTGCTGGCGAATGGCAATTTGCGGCATTGGTTTCGGCTTCTTCCAGGCACCCAACAACCGCATGATTATCACCTCTGCTCCACGTGCCAGAAGTGGCGCGGCAAGTGGCATGCTTGGAACTGCGAGATTGATGGGACAATCGCTCGGCGCGGCTTTTGTTGCCTTTCTGCTCGCCCATTGGGGGATCGTCAATATCCCCAACATCTTGCTCGTTGCTGCTGGCTTTGCTGCATTTGCCTCCATCATTAGCATCGCAAGGCGCAAGCGTTAACAGCGGAATGGATCAGCCTGTGAATCTTTGTAAATATCTTAGCCAAAACATCAAATTCCCTGTTGCAATCCCGAAATCATTAGTCCATATAGCGCGTGCCTAACGGAAACGACTTCTCTCAGAGAAGACTGGCGCGAGCGGGTGTAGCTCAGGGGTAGAGCACAACCTTGCCAAGGTTGGGGTCGAGGGTTCGAATCCCTTCGCCCGCTCCAGTTTTCCGAGGCTTTCCAGAACAGTACGGAAAATTTGCCCTTTAGCGTGCCCCTGTCTTTGTGAGTTTTATTCACGAGCGCGCAAAGCTGAGGCCTCTCCTGTCCGAACGTTTGCGTTAATCTCGTATAGGCTTTCCCCTCATGATCCGTAGTGTTTGCTTATTGATTGTCGGCGTTGGCGCGCTCATTCAGGGGATTTTAAGGCTCGGGCAACCGGCTCAGATCGTTGAAAAATCAGGCTGGCTGTATCAGCAGTTTGGCGATCAAGGAGTCGCCGTTGGAATGATGATTCTTGGTGTCGTTGCGTTCGTCATTGGTGCAATAATGTTCAACAACAGCGGGATCAAATCTATTCGTGGACGGGCAAAGCATCGAATTTTCAAATAGTTCTTGAAAAACCAAATGCATCAATCGATTATTCCAGACATGATTGATTGGCCACTTATCTTCGTCATAATTTTCGCTTTGGGCGTACTGTGTTTTATCGTCTACTGTATTGCAGTACTGATATTTACAAAGCCCACTGGAGAAAAAGTAACGCCACCCGAAATTGATGCAGTTGATCTGATCATCTTCCAGCATTCAGACGATAGATAATATTATTTGAATAGATTTTTAAACATTTCAGCGTGACCTTCTAATTGCATAACAGCTATGATTTAGAGCGCATCCCGAAAAGTGTGAAATGGTTTTCGGACAAGATGGCTCTAAAACAGATACTTAGTGCGTTTCCTCTGATTCAAAGAAAATTGAAAGCGCTCTAATATCTGTTGCTGACACCAGTTCCTGGCACCGTTTGCAAGACTGACGTCCAAGGACGAATAACTCCATGAAACCGGATACTGTTGTCAGCGCCGTACTGGCGATGTGCCTGCTATTATTGACGTGGATCATCACGCAAAGTGCATCGGATGAGATGGCAAGCCTTCAACAAGGCACCAGCGGGCAAAACGTGCCCGCTGCTTTGATTGTCTATTAACATAATAGAGATCGATTAACGTTTGAGCGTCATCTGCAAGCTCATCAACACCAGATTGGACACTTCAGCATGAATATCCTTGCGCTCCCTGCTGGTTTCCTCACAAATCGGATCAACTTCTCCGACTGATTTGAGAAATGCAGACGCTCCTTCCTTACACTCAGGGAGAAAGCTGAAATGGTCCGAATCCTTGACCGTCACATATGTACTGTTTGGAATGAGTGCTGCCAGATGATCCGCGAGAACTGCAGTCGGAACGTCTCCTGCATTGCCAAGATTGATAAAGCTCATCGGTATTTTGATTTCCTTGAGACTTTGCTCCACATAGGCTTGCGCCAACCCCGGATCGATCATCACAGCAGTCTTGATACGCTGATCGAGGTTTGACTGTTCAAAACGCGCCTTATCGACACTTCGCAGATTAAGCTTTTCAACGTCCACAGCCTCACCATCGGCATAGCCCCGACCGCCTGCGTACCACGCACAATCCCATTTCGTGTAAGTGTCGCAGTAGCGCGCATAACTTTCCAGACTGGCTCGAGCACCGACAATCTCTAATGCAGTTGAGCCGCCGAGCGAAAAGCCGACGACGCCGATACGATCCGCATCGATAAGAGCTGACCAGTCGGGATTACTGGTCAAGTAATTGATGACAGTCGAGAGATCCTGTGCGCGCTCCCAAAGCTTTGGCGTTTCAGCGGGTAAAGAGTCACCGGAAGTTGTGCCGGGATGATTGGGGCCTGCAACAATAAATCCTGCTTTTGCAAGTTCCACGGCAAGCCAGCCCATCGCCTCGGTGCGCCCTCCTGAGCCGTGGGACAGTATGACAAGTGGAAACTGCCCGCTGTCGAACGGTGCATCTTTTAATGCAGCACTACCTTGGAATATCCTGTTATCGCCAAACAGTACCGACTCGCCGCTTCCCGCTGCGGGATACCAGAGTGTTACAGCAAGATTTTTCCCGCGTGCTTGTGATGGTACTTCAAATGTGCGGACACCCACGTCCGCAGCGAATGCATTGAAAGTGGTGAGTGTTGTGCCCATAGCGATGGCTGAGAACAACAGATTAAAGCGGCTCATTGTGTATCTCCATATTTCATACGATGAGCCATGCTTTCCAGATATCGTATTATCTGGCGTTCTAAATCACGATTCAGGTCGTTCAGAATCGCGATATAGATCATTGGTCGGCAACATATCGCCCATCAGATTACGAGACCGCTTTTGATTTTCGTTCCTTTGCCCTTTGTCGTCGCGCTTTTGTTGCTCATCCTGTTGGTAGAGATGTGGCGTCGGCAGGAGAACGCTGCTTCCAATCGCCCCTTCCAACTGTTGATCGCTTTATGCGCGGTTCAGTCTTTTGTAGTTGGCCTTCGCTGGGGCTATGGGCTGGCAGAGTTTCGCTACATTCTTCCCATTGTCGCGAGCTGCTTGCCTCCACTTGTCTATGCAAGTTTTCGAAGCCTGATACGAGGACAGAGCAACGCTAAAGACCGTCACATTTGGCATATCGCAGCTTTCCCGGTGGCGGTTACCGTCATTCTCCTGACTATTCCCCTTCTCTTAGATTTTGGCCTTATTGTTCTGTTTGTCGGATATGCACTCGCACTTCTATATCTTGGCAGAACTGGACCTGACGCGCTTGACAACGCGCGTTTTGATAGCGCGATTTCGGCACATCGCGCACTTGTTATTGCCGCAGTATCGCTTTGCCTATCGGCGTTTTTCGATCTGGCAGTCTTGATGGATTTTGAATGGACCAACGGAAAAAATGCGGCACTGATCGTCAGCAACGCCAATCTGCTCGGGCTGCTTTTCGTGGGCCTCACAGCAATGGTTGCAAGTCGCGCGAAGCCTTCTGCACCACTCGAAAGTAGTGAAGATGAGGTCTATGATGAGCAAGATCGTGACAATCTCGCACGTGTTGAACATATCCTCATTCAGAACAGACTATATCTGGACGAGAATTTGACTCTCATAAGGCTTGCACGAAAAGTGGGGCTGCCAGCACGCCAAATATCAAGCTCCATAAACCGCATTACCGGCAAAAATGTATCACAATACATCAATGATTATCGCATCACTGAAGCTTGTCGCCTGTTGCGCGAGACTGCGTTGTCCGTAACTACAATAATGTTTGAATCAGGGTTTCAGACCAAATCCAATTTCAATCGGGAATTTCGGCGCGTCACTTCGTTAAGCCCTGCGACCTGGCGCGCTCAGCAGGGGAAGGAATGATAGAAAATACGAGAGAGAAATATTATTTTCGAGGATGATTTAGAAAATTCTGCCCCGCAAATTGCGAGGCAGTGCATTGCAGTTTTTTTAACCAAAGAGAGTTCTACCGCCCGAAAGACCGCCGCTTGGCCCAGAGGTTCTACCCATCCGGTTTGGTCCTACTGCCAACTGCATCGTGGCACCCTGCTCCTGCTTCACGGCGGTCGATGTATCAATTTGACCGCTGGTTGGAGCTGCGGCCAACGCAGCACTAGCAGTCATCAATGAGCCAGCTGCGAATAACAAAATAGTCTTCATCTTTTCCTCCGATACTGGCTAAGGCCAGAAAACGCCAAGAACCAAATTAAACGGTGATCATGCTGGCACTGTTTTCACAATCCAGCATGACACTAATCGGAAGATACGGATTGGCACATACGTCAGATGCCGTATTTCGTTGCAACCCAGAGCTGGCCATCAGATGCTATTTAGAAGTGCAGGACCACTCCCAGTATGGGCCCTTTTTGAACCACATCGTAGACAAAGCCATTGTGATTGTAGTCCACGCCAAGCGCACGATAGCCTGCAACAGCCGATAGATTGTCCTTGAACTGGTAGCCCAATGTTCCAGCCACGTCCCAGTCAATTTTTGCCTGCCCTGCACCCACAACACCCCAGCCGCTGAAGTACAAAGTGTCCGTCAGGAAATACTTGCCGCGCATTCCAGCCATGGCATCGACCCATGCAGCGCTGTCGCGCCCGCTGTGCCCGTCGAACAATCCACCATCAAAAGAAATTTCCGTACTCGCGTACCAGACACGTCCTCCTGCCACCACATCAAGGCGGTTTCTTCCCTCTTCAAGAAGACTGTAACCGCCACCGAAAAAGCCGGAAAACGTCTCAGATTTAATATCGACGCTGTTGCTCAACACCCCGTAAGGAGTCTGACCGCCTGTTGATATTTTAGTATAGATGATATCGCTGAACAGACTATAACGATCATAATGCCCTTCAATGACACCCATGAACGAGAAATCGAGTTCTTTGAAGAGGCCTCCGAAGTCAGAGTTCATTTTTACCGGCGGCAGCCCAAATTGACCTGCGGTGCCGCTGATGCCTGCAGCCCAGAAGTAAGGACTTGCACTAAAACTCCACCCGTCCGGGTTGACTTCTTGCCTTACAGGCTCAGAGACGGCGGGGGGCATCGGAATATCAGCAGCTAAGCTCACATGCTGGCTACCAATCAAAGCCGTCAGCGCAATTGCGAAAAGTCTATTGTGATGCATTATCCCCCCGAAATTCCGCTTCAGTGATCAGTTGAGGGAAAGGGTTGTCATTGAACTTGTTCTGAGAGCGTTTGATCCTCAACAGCACAATCGACAGTCGGGCTGCTCGCTGCTTCCAATTCTTTCCGCGCTGCCTGAATATCAGCAAGGAATTCAAGATTGCTGTGTAGTTTAGCAACTGTTGCTGCTCCCATAATGCGTCCGGCATCGACATCGCTTTGCCAGTGAGCGTTACAGATCACCCGACTTTGTCCAAACGACAATCCGCGCTTAAACAGATCATTCGCACGCTTTGGATTGACTTCGGCCAATGTGAGCGCCCATGCCCATCCCGCAGCCGTGTGCCCCGATGGGTAGGAACCGTCTTGACGCAACACATTTTCTTCGTCTGGCTGACATGTACCTTCGTTGTGCACGACGAAAGGTCGAGTTCTATTATATTTGTTCTTGATGCCATAGGTCGAAAGACCCGCATCGGTGAGAACTCGCTGCATCAAATTATAGAGATGCGGTGTCTTCTCTTCACTAATATCCACACCCATAGCGCATGAGAAATTCTTCGCAGGCTGGGGGAATTGCAAATCAGCATCTGTCCGTGCCTGATCCCAGCGCGCTTTTCCGCGTAGTGCGATAGTAGCCTCTCTTGCTGCCTCATCACGTGCCAGTGCAGCACTTCCCTCCGCTGGAGGCGAACCCAGCAAAACAAGACTGTTGGGAAGCTCACTCGACTGCAGATATCCTGGTGTGAGGTGAAAATGCGGGTCCGTTACCTTTGGGCCAGCGGCATTTTCTGCCATGGCGGAACTCACAGCTTGGCCAGCAAATACTACAGTGGTGAGCAAGGCCATTCGGCCGACCTTCGACAACATTCAAATGCTCCTAGATTTATAGTTTCAAGCTGCTCGTAAGCGGATGTCCGTCATAGTTGTGCAGATAACGGACACTCCGCGTTTCGCCACGCGTCTTTGTAGTTGTAAACTTAGCCTTTTAGCCGATGTGAACTAGTTTAAACGCGGTTCGGCCTCTGGAAATTTCCATTCGCCACTAACAACATTTTGATCTGGCCGATAAAGCCTTACAGTGTAGTTCCAGCCCTCAACGACGGGTAGGCAATTTGGAATTTTTCCATCACAACCACCAAATTGCGCAGTAACCGATCCGTCCGTATTTTTTGTCGCCGTAAGGTTGTTGATCGAATAGGCATTGTAGTCGTTTTTCTCGAAGAAGCCTTTGGCGTTGTAAACGCTGATCGACCAGAAAGCCTTCACCGGCACAGTCTTTGGCACGTTGAGGGTATAGACCGTTTTGCCATCGTTTTTCTCTGGCGTAAAACTCGGGTACATTGCGTCTTTTTCTGGAATGCCACCCCATCCAGAAGCTGTACCAATTAGATGACGGATCGGATCGACCGCGCTGCGGGTTCCAAATGAACCGTTATATGACGTTTGATGTTTTGCTAACGCGAGCAGAGCATTTCGGATTTCTGTCAGGCTCTCGTCATCCCAGTTTGGGATATCGAGCTTGCCAGGCTCCTTCTGGCTGACCTTAATGGCATCCTGGAGTTTATGGACTTCATCAAGATCTTTTGGATCGTTGGGGTCCACCAGCGTCCGGACAGCGACAAAAGCATATCTCGTACCAACGGATTTCTGTGTTAGCGTAACCGGCTTCGTACCATAGGCGACAATTGGCAGGTAGTGATCCTGATCAACGATCATCATCGACATATAACGCTTGCCCGTATCCGGCAGTGATATCGTGGCTGGCCCGGCAGCAAGATCAAACACAGCAAATGAATAAAGCGTATCGCGGTTCATACGAATGACGGTCTGCTTATCGATCGCCACGGGTTCCCGAGAGTGTTTAAACTCTCCCAATCGGCCTATGTCCTTCACATTGGCTGCGAGGTAATGGTCGGTCTCAGCGCGGACGAAACTCTCAACTGTGACCGGCATTTTGCTGCCTGAGGTCTCAGCAAAGGCACCCCCGGTCCATGCAACCGAGGCAACTACGAAACTGATCCCAAACGAACGGAACATGGAATACCTCTTCATTCAATCATAATAACGATGACGGCGCCCCTTCGCAGATTGCGGCAGGGATCAATCCAAAAACGGTCTGCAAATCACTATTTGATCAGCTGACTAACCCTATCCAGATCGCTTCTAACACTCGCGAACTGCCAGTCTTGCCATTTTGTGACATTTCCATCCGACTTTGTCATTTCGCTATTCAGGAAACATAAATGTCAGGGTCGTGCGCAGTCCCCACTCTGGCGTACCGGCAGGACCATCAGCATAATAACGCCCACCTACTTGAAGGCTCATGGCCTGATCGTTCACCTTGAAAACCTGCGTGGCGCCTAAATTAATTGGAACTGTCCACTGCTCCGCTTCCCAGTCGTAGGTTGAATCCACGCTGAGCGACATCGATCTTCCCTGGCCGAAATTATAGGAAACAAACGGCTGCAACAGGCTGGCACTCACGTCTTGCCTGCCCGAAGGGCCCGCGACAGACCAAATATGATTACCTAACGCACCGACGGTCCACGCTTTTTCCTGAATAAGTGCTACCGCTGTAGGGCCCAGTCCAAATTTCCCGCTACCTAAATAATCGTCGGTCGCCGTAGGAAGAAGAAATACCGGTCCGACGCCCCATATCAAGCCGCCAGGCCCCGTTTTCTTGGGAGACAGGAAAAAGCTGGCATTTATATCACCTAACCCGGAAACGCTGCCACCAGGCATATAATCCCGATAAGCGATTGGTATAATTGTGCGCGATATAACGTTCCAATCGTCGTTTAAGCTGAATGGAATAACAGGCTGAATGTTGAGACCGTAGGCAAAACCGTCTTTGTTAGACCCGGCCTTAAAGTCGAAGTTATTTTGAAAAGGAACGCTAATGAGACTGGCCAGAGGATTGGCTAATTGTTGTGAAAGATTATCAGCCGAGGATTGGGACCACGCCGCGCCAGTATTAAACGTAATAAGGCCAGCGATCGAAATAATCATGGTGCCGCATTGCTTGCACCAACTGAACAGACCATTTATGCCCTGCATCTTTCCCCCTTTAAGCAAACGCTGAATTTACCCTGTATTCGTAAGATGATGCCATGCCGCAGAGCGTGACACGGACCAATGCAAACGACATCTAACCAATCATTGAGGGATTGGTGGACAAGTTCTCTTCAAACTGCTTCTAGCAGGGACAGATCATCAGTCTTGCCATTTCGTGCCAACTTTAGTCAGGCGACGGTGCTTCAGGTGAAACACTTATCGCAATCGCGATTGTTCACGAAATTGGCGGGGGGTTACACCGGAAATACGGCGAAATGCTCGCGTGAAATGAGCTGGGTCAGAATAGCCAGACGCAAATGCGATATCGATGATCTTGGAATCGGATTCACGTAATAAGTTGCTTGAGCGCTCAAATCTCACCGCATCCAGAATATCTGAATACACAAAATCAACATTCGCGAGTTTGCGCTGGAAGGTACGCGCACTGACGCCTGCCATCTCCGCGATCTCAGCAAGCGTGGGAACGCCTCCGTCAAGATAAGATGGCAACATCAGTTTGAGAAGTTCCACGATATCATAGCCCGAGGGCCCATCCTCCTGATCCTGCACTGGATGAAACGATCCAGCTAAACGGTTGGAGAGACTAAGGCATGAGATAGGTATGCTGATCCACGCCGCGTGCTGTCCAGACATGAAGCGCACATTTGGCCAGAAAGATTGCGTCGCTTCACTCGGCGTATAGTGCGCTTCAAAAGCCATTGCTGGCGGTGTCCAGCTGGGACCAGTAAATTGCCGCACAATATAGATCGAGAAAATATTCTGAAGCCATTGTGCATGCTCCAGGTGCTGAAGCTCTTTTGTTATTGCGAGCTTGCTGCAAACCCGGACGTGGTCACTATCGTGTTCGATCCACATGCTCAGGATAGTGTCTTCCCTCGAAGCCTCGGTACAGGCATGCCGCAATGCAACAAGCAATGTCGGGGAGTGTGCGATCAGTGCTCTGGTTTTTTCTCTCAGATGAGAAAAATGCAGCCGCTGGCTGGCTAGGAAACCGAAATCTGTAATGCCCTGAGAGCTTTGGGCAGTTTCAATAAACCGGATTGCTGGCAATACCGGAACATAGAGATCGCCCTTTGTCTCGAGAGAAGATGGTAGCCGTGCTTTCTCCAAAAGCGCGCTCGTAGGCGCACCCAACTCATCAAGTATGCCCATGAAAGGAAGAAGAAACTGGCTACGCGTCAAAGGGATGTTGGCCATTGCATCTCTTCTCCATCGCCAGCTGATGTTTTTCTTGCAAGAAAACAGACGAAATACAACGCTTATATTATCGATCCGGACAAATTAACTGGTAGAAAATGCGTTATCTTCCAAAAAGATGCAACCATAAGTTAAATACTGAGATAAAGAAAACTTGGCCAGCATGTCTCCCTCAAAATTTTAACGATCACAATGCTTGGCCGTGCATAGAACGAGCCCATGAAAAACTTTTACGCGCCTGTTGAAAATTACCGGGCGCTTTGCTTAACAACGTTTTCCGTGCAGCGTTAGGACGAACGTTCCAGTGGCCAAACCTCAACGACACCGCGAGCAACAGCACAGGGCGTTTGTGACACTAATTTTATGGCTTCCTTCAGATTGGCGGCCTCGATTATAGCAAATCCGGCCACTGGCAGGGAGGAACTCATGAATGGTCCATTCGTCGTTTCAACCTGAACAGCGTCAAGATTGCGAACCTGCACGGACGCGCCCGCTATGCCCATCAACACCCCATTCTTCTGCAATTTCGCATCGTGGGCATGAGCTGCGTCCCGAATGGATTTCGGAGTCCGATCATAACCTTCTTGATCGCCATATCCGATCGTCACGAATTTTGGCATAACTATCCTCCTCATAAGGTGCGTGTTAAATCAGACGCTTATAGCGCCGACCTGTTTCAATGAGATCGGCGCTATAGGATAGCTATACTTGCCTGCTTTTATTTCAACCGCTTCACCAGTTCACTAGTGGTTATGGCGCGGCGGAGTTTTGGCCAATTGGCGGAATTTATCCGCATCCCGGATTGTAGCTCCATCGGCCAACTGCGTTACCGTCTGTCGATAGATCATCTGCCAAGGCGTTGCATCTGCAGGTGTCTGCGGAATACCTTCCGCTTTGCGGCGCGCAATTTCTGCCTCGTCCACCAGCATATCACACTGCCCCTTGTTGAAGTCGATACGAATGGTGTCACCGTTACGCACCCAGGCCAGACCACCACCCGCTGCACTTTCCGGTGAAGCATTGAGAATAGACGGGCTATCTGCTGTGCCCGATTGGCGACCGTCACCGATGGTTGGCAAACTCGTGATTCCACGCTTGATCAGATGATCCGGCGGCTGCATGTTTACGACTTCGGCAGACCCCGGCCAACCGAGCGGACCAGCGCCCCGAATGACGAGAATGCAGCGTTCGTCAATGTTGAGCGCAGGATCGTTGATGCGCTTATGATAATCTTCCGAGCCATCAAAAACGATAGCCCGCCCGTCGAAAATCCCTTCGTGTCCCGGCTCTGACAGATAGCGATCACGAAACTCAGGTGAGACCACACTCATTTTCATAATGGCAAAATCAAACAGATTGCCCTTCATAACGAGGAAGCCAGCGCGCTCCTTGAGTGGTTTGTCGTAAGGGAAAATGACGTCACGATCCGATGATTCCCGACCTTCGAGATTCTCCGCCATTGTCTTTCCGGTAACACTCGCGCAAGAGCCGTCGATTTTTCCTGCGCACAGCAGTTCCCACATAATCGCTGGCACACCACCGGCACGATGGAATTTCTCGCCAAGATATTTGCCAGCAGGCTGAATATTGGCAAGCAGCGGAATATCAAAGCCTTCGTCCTGCCAATCGTCAGGCTTCAGCTCCACACCCGCATGTTTTGCCATCGCCATAAGATGTGGCTGGGCATTGGTCGAACCACCAATGGCGGAGTTGACCTTGATGGCATTTACAAACGCTTCACGTGTCAGAATGATGGATGGTCGAATGTCTTCGAGTACCAACTCCACAGCACGACGACCCGTCCGATATGCCATCTGACCACGTTCCCGGTATGCAGCGGGAATGGCAGCGCAACCGGTGAGCGACATGCCCAAAGCCTCGGCCATTGCGTTCATTGTGGAGGCCGTGCCCATTGTATTGCAATGGCCCACCGAAGGCGCGGAACTGAGTGCCGCTTCGAGAAATTCTTCCTTGGTGATTTCGCCAGCCGCATATTTGCGACGCGACTGCCATATTACCGTTCCGGAACCGACGAGCTTGCCTTCATGCCAACCATCAAGCATCGGGCCACCGGAAAACACGATAGCCGGAATATCCACGGTGGAAGCCGCCATCAGTGCGGAAGGCGTGGTCTTGTCGCAACCGGTGGTGAGGACAACACCATCAAGCGGATAACCATAAAGGATCTCGACAAGCGCCATATAGGCGAGATTCCGGTCGAGCGCTGCAGTTGGTCGCTTGCAGTTTTCAAACAGCGGGTGGCTCGGAAACTCGATCACTATTCCGCCTGCATCGCGAATGCCGTCACGGATGCGTTTGGCAAGATCAAGATGGTGGCGATTACAGGGATTAAGATCGCTGCCAGACTGCGCAATGCCGATAATCGGCTTGCCTGACCTGAGTTCTACTGGCGTCGTACCGTAGTTCATGAAGCGCTCCAGATAGAGCGCGGTCAGATCAAGGTGGTCGGGATTGTCGAACCAGTCCTGCGAGCGCAGACGGCGCGGTGTGTTTTGATCATCACTCATTTATCGTCTTCCCGCTGGCGATTATTGATCTTTTCAATATGCAGCAAAATTCCCGAATGATCCGTTTCCGCATGGCCGGCTTCTACAAAAGCCCGGAACTCATCGCGAATTTCTTCAGTCAATGGCAACGTCAGCGAAAGGCTCTCGGCCATCGCTGCCACGGCATTCAAATCTTTCAATTGCAGCCCTGAAGGACCGCCCGGTTGGAAACTACGATCCACCATGCGTTTCCCATGCAATTCAAGAATACGACTTTCTGCAAAGCCACCCCGAATGGCATCACGGAACTTGCCACGATCCGCACCACCGGCTTCTACGAGCATCATCGCTTCAGCAACTGCACCAATTGTGATTGCTACAATCTGCTGGTTAGCCAGTTTGCAAATCTGTCCCGCACCGGAAGGGCCGACATGAGTGACACGCCCGAGCGCCGCAAAAACATCTGCCAGTTCTTCGATCAAGACTGCATCACCGCCAGCCATTAATGCCAGCGTTCCTGCTTCCGCACCAACTGTGCCGCCTGACACGGGACAATCGATGTGACGAATGCCGAGAGAGGAAAGTTTCTCGGCATGTTCTCTTGCAATTGGCGGCGCGATTGAAGACGTGTCGATAACGATGGCACCAGCTTTCAAAGCTGTCGCGACCCCGCCATCAAACAACACTGAACCCACAGCCCTCCCATCGGACAGCATGGTGAAGACGATTTCGGCGTTCGTGACTGCTTCAGCAGCACTTGATGCCACTTCCGCGCCGTCTTTGACTAATGCTTCAGCTTTGGCTGAGTCACGATTCCACACGTGAACGCTAAAGCCAGCATTGAGAAGGCGGCGCACCATCGGCGCGCCCATAAGGCCGGTGCCAAGAAAAGCAATTTTACGCGTCACAGTGAACCTCCAAGCTCATCCTCAATATGAGCACGGATGATTTCGTCAAACGAGGATTCGGCAGTAAAGCCCAACTCGCGCGCGCGTTTGGCTTCAAAACCCGGAGCCCAACCCGCGCACATGCGCATGATCATTTCATCCGGTTCGCGACGGATGAGAGCAACAGCCTTATCGCCCGCTACACGGCGCAACGCTGCAATCTGCTCTCCTACAGTCGCGGAAAGGCCGGGCATAGACAGATTGCGACGCGAGCCCACGCGTTGGAGATCCATTGTGGCTCCATGGATCAGGAAGCCAACAGCGGAACGTGGTGAGGTGTGCCAATGGCGAACATCATCAGAAACTGGCAGGACAGCTTCTTGGCCGACAAGCGGTTCACGCAGGATATTTGAGAAAAATCCAGATGCAGCCGCATTGGGTTTGCCAGGCCGAATGCAGATTGTGGGCAGTCGGATGCCTATTCCATCGAAGAAGCCCCGGCGGGTGTAATCGGACAGCAAAAGTTCGCAAATTGCCTTCTGCGTGCCATAGCTGGTGAGCGGTGTTAGATGGAACTCGTCGGGAATTGGGAAAGGAAGTGGCGCACCCACGACCGCAATCGACGAGGTGAAGACAATGCGTGGGAAATATCCATCTTCATTGTGGGCAACACGAACCGCATCGAACAGGTAACGCGTACCGTCAAGATTGATACGGTAGCCTTTGTCGAAATCAAGCTCTGCTTCGCCCGAAACGATAGCTGCCAGATGGAAGATTACATCTGGGCGACTTGCGACCAGCTTTTCAGCAGTGCCGGGTGCGGAAAGGTCACCAGTTTCAAGGGTTACCTGTCCGGTAAAACCCGCAGGTGCCTGCGGCGTCACCACATCCACCAGCGTAAGCGCCTCAATCGTCTTACCATCAAACGAACCGTCTTTCGTGAGACGTTCGGAGAGTTTGCGGCCAACCATGCCTGCCGCGCCGATGATCAAAATGTGCATTTGTTTCTCCTCCACCATGTACCGTAGTCGATTTCACCATCGTAAAAACGCCGATTGCGAAAAAGTATTTGTAAGGTTGTCTGATAACCTTATATCATGCGCTTGAAAACCAAAATAATGCAGTTGCCACCTACTTCGCATTTGTAGGCAGACCGCAGGAGGAATCATGTCCCAGGAACGCAAATTGATGAGCGTCGACACTGCAACGCATGAGCATATACAGGCGCTGATCGGCAGCCTGGGCATGGACCTTGTTCTCTCGGGTGAAGAAGTAGCGCGCTATTGCAGCGACTGGCACGACGACGTGAAGAGCAGTGCAGTTGCAGTGCTTCGCCCCCGCTCCACAGCGGACGTATCTGCTTGTGTTAAAGCTGTTCGCGCTCGTGGCCTGTCTATTGTTCCGCAAGGCGGCAACACTGGCCTCGTACTGGGAGCAACGCCCGACTCGCCAGAATCTCAGGTCGTAATCAGCCTCGAACGTATGACCGCTATTCGCAGCATCGATGTAGATGATTTTTCCGCCGTGGCAGATGCTGGCTGTATTCTGTCCGAATTCAAGGACAAGGTAGAGGCCGCGGGGATGTTCTTTCCGCTGGCATTGGGTGCACAGGGTTCTTGTCGCATCGGCGGCAACGTATCGACCAATGCGGGCGGTATTAATGTGTTGCGATATGGCATGACACGTGAGCTCGTGCTCGGCCTTGAAGTAGTCCTTCCTGACGGTTCCATTTTCGATGGTCTTTCAACCTTGCGTAAAGACAATCGCGGCATCGATCTGAAGCAGCTTTTCATTGGCGCAGAAGGAACTTTGGGGATTGTTACAGCGGTCGCGGTAAAGCTTATGCCGCAACCGGAGCAGGTAGCGACTGCACTGCTCAGTCTCAACGCTCTCGATGACGCTATCGCTCTTTATCGCCGCGCACGACGCGACTGTTGCGATCTGATGTCGGCATTCGAATTTATGCCGCCGCTTGCTTTCACACTGGCGCGAGAAGCGATGCCGGACTTGGCCATGCCAATGGACGGCAATTATTCAGCCTATGTTCTGATGGAGATCTCCGGTTCTGGATTAATCGACATCGAAGATCTCATGGGCCGCTTCCTTGAAAAGGTTATGGAAGACGGGCTGGTGGCTGATGGCGTCATCGCGACATCCCGCGACCAATCCCGCAAACTGTGGCTGTTCCGCGAAGGCATGAACGAAGGCCAAGCCAAGAGAGGCCCTCATTTGCGCACCGATGTTTCCGTGCCCCTATCGCGCCTTGCGGATTTTGTACGTGATGCAGAGACCGCGGTCTATGTTGGTCTGCCAGACTGTGTTTGCGTATCTTATGGTCATGTGGGCGATGGGAATGTCCATCTTAATGTATTACCTCCGAACACGCTCGACCGCGCGGAGATCGATGCTCGTATCTACAAAGCAAAAAACATCATCAACGATGTACTCGATAGCTATCGCGGCTCCATGAGCGCAGAGCATGGAATTGGTCGGCTTAAACGACCGGATTTTGAAAAGCGTATGCCTAATGTGCAGCGCCAATTGCTATCCGCAATCAAGACTGCGATAGACCCTAGCCTTATGATGAACCCCGGTTGCCAATTGAGCTTGCCGCCTTGTTCAGAGACGAGCAATTAGAAGGACGCAACATGTCGACGGATTTTGGCCATATAAAGCGCAGCGAACACCTTCCTGCGCGGATCGCCGCCCAGATCGGCAGCGATATCCATGAAGGGCGTTTAAAGCCTGGCGACAAGCTACCGACTGAACATGTCCTTTCAAAATCCTTTGGCGTAAGCCGCTCAGTTGTTCGCGAAGCGATTGCGCAGTTGCGCAATGAAGGCCTCGTCGATACTCGACAAGGCGTCGGTGCCTTCGTAACCGAGCGACAGGCACGTTCGATCCGAATAAATGAGGATGAATTGTTCAGCCGCGATAGTTTTCGCGACCTGTTCCAGTTGCGCTTCCCTCTCGAGATCGAAGCGGCAGGATTGGCTGCAGCCCATCACACTGCCAAGGATCTGGCACGTCTTGATGAAGCACTCGAGCAAATGACCGGGGCCGCGAAATGGACAGATCAAGGGATCATTGCGGACCTTGCCTTTCACAAGGCAGTGGCTGATGCCACCGGAAACGAATATTTTTCTACATTCGTCGGATTTATTACTGAGCGCATCAGTCATGCAATCAACGTTGCCCGCTCAAAGGCCGTTCTGGAAGAAATCGTCAATATAACGATTGAGGAGCATGTCAATTTACGCGACACCATTGCCAGCCGCGATCCAGCGCTGGCGCGGGATGCCATGCGCAAGCATCTTATGGGAGCCGCAGCCAGGATCGGGCTGGTACTTGAATCCTACTAGGACGGGTCGCACTGCCTATGATTCAAAGAAGGCGGAAAGCTGCATTTTTCTGAACAACCGATTTCGGTTCTAGACAGCGATAAATTCTCGAACTAAAACGATATATACGGTTGTCAGACATCCTGACAATAAGGCAAGTTGGCTTTGGAGGGTCACTGCCTGAACAGTGGGGGGCGCCGCAACTGGCGAAAAGGATGAGATAAACCGACGGGTTAAACCCTGCGGAACTATCGACCTTCTGAAACCACTGCGCCGGACTGGAGCCATATAATTGTAGCTTTCCATTTTGATGGAGACTGCCGGGAGGAGGACAGCTTGACTTCAAAGCATTCGTTGAGTGCACAACAAATTTTGCCGGACGACGCCACGACCGCCGTTCTGGTAGGACGTGTCTGGTCTAAGATTGCAGACGGCCCCTGCCCGGTTCTGATCCGTGATGAACGCGTGCTCGACCTGACAGCTATTGCTGCAACCGTGTCGGGCCTGTTTGAGATCGATGGTATTGCCGCGAAGCTCGCCGCCACCACAGACTTGCCGGATCTCGGCTCTTTGGACGATTTTCTGAGTGGTACGACTGGCCACCTTTTGGCTCCAATCGATCTGCAAGCAATCAAAGCTGCTGGTGTCACTTTTGCCGACAGTATGCTGGAGCGTGTCATTGAAGAGCAGGCAAAGGGTGATCCTTCTCGCGCTCGTTCTATCCGTGAAAAGCTCGCTCCCGTCCTTGGGGACAGCCTGCGCGGCGTTACGGCTGGTTCAGAAAAAGCGGCCAGCATTAAAACCCTTCTTCAAGACATGAATCTCTGGTCGCAATATCTCGAAGTCGGCATTGGACCGGACGCCGAGATTTTCACCAAGGCACAGCCGATGTCTTCTGTAGGATGTGGCGATAAGGTAGGCATTCACCCGATTTCAGAATGGAATAACCCGGAGCCGGAGGTAGTTCTCGCGGTACGTTCCGACGGTGAAATTCTTGGCGCAGCGCTTGGCAATGACGTCAATCTGCGCGATGTTGAAGGCAGATCGGCTCTGTTGCTTGGAAAAGCCAAGGACAACAATGCATCCTGTTCAGTTGGCCCATTCATCCGCCTGTTCCACGATGCCTTCACGCTTGACGTTCTTTCCAAGGTTCGCGTTTCACTGCTGGTAAAGGGTGAAGACGGCTTCGAAATGACTGGCGAAAGCCCAATGGAAGCCATCAGCCGCTCACCTGCCAATCTGGTATCGCAGCTTCGTAATCGTAATCACCAATATCCCGATGGAGCCGTCCTGTTCCTGGGAACCATGTTCGCCCCCGTCAAAGACCGACGCGGTGTCGGCCAAGGTTTCACGCACGAAATCGGTGATCGCGTGGAGATTTCGACGCCGTCGCTGGGCCGGCTTGTCAATTGGGTCGATCGTACCGATGCATGCCCGGAATGGACCTTCGGCACAAGGGCGCTCTTCCGGAACCTTGCCGCTCGCGGCCTTCTCACAAAGGTATAATTCCATGATTCAGAAGCTGATTGACCTGTTCTTTCGCTTTCTGGCGCTGCTTATGATTTTAGCTCTGGCAGGCATGGCACTGATGGTTTTCGTCAATGTCGTCCTTCGTTATGGCATGAATTCAGGCATTGCCATTTCCGATGAAATGTCCCGATACTTTTTTGTCTGGCTGACCTTTATTGGCGCGGTCGTTGCTCACCGTGAAAACCTGCATATGGGTGTGGAAACAGTGGTTTCTCGCTTCGGGCGAAAGGGCCGAGTTGTCCTTATGGGCGTTTCCAATCTGGTTATTCTAGGCGTTTCCGCAATTCTCTTTCTGGGCACCTGGCAGCAGCTGCCCATCAACTCCTCCATGGTTGCACCTGTAAGTGGCCTTTCCATGGGCTGGGTTTACGGCATCGGATTGTTCACCGGCGCCGGCATTTTCCTGATCTCGCTTGAAAGATTGTTTCGCATTTTGACAGGTCGCATCACCGAAGAAGAGATTTCGGCATTTGCCGGCGAACATATGAGCATTGAACAACTTTCGGAGCGTGCCTGATGACTCTTCTCGTATTCATTGGATCGCTCGTCGGCGCTATGGCCATTGGGGTTCCAGTCGCTTTCGCGCTTATGCTCTGTGGTGTCGCGCTTATGTGGCACATGGACATGTTCAATTCGCAAATCATTGCGCAGAACATGATTGCAGGCGCAGATACATTCACGCTGCTGGCTATTCCGTTCTTCATTCTGGCTGGTGAGTTGATGAACTCGGGCGGCCTGTCCCGACGTATTATCGACTTCGCGATTGCATGTGTTGGCCATATTCGCGGTGGACTTGGCATCGTGGCCATTTTTGCAGCCATCATCATGGCGTCGATTTCTGGCTCCGCAGCCGCGGACACTGCTGCTCTGGCTGCTATCCTCATCCCTATGATGGCCAAAGCAGGTTACAATGTTCCTCGCTCTGCTGGTCTTATCGCAGCAGGCGGCATTATTGCACCTGTGATTCCACCTTCGATGGCCTTCATCGTCTTCGGTGTGGCCGCCAATGTCTCGATCACCAAGTTGTTCATGGCAGGTGTATTCCCCGGTATTCTGATGGGTATTTCCCTGATTATCACCTGGTTATTGGTAGTTGGTAAGGACAAAGTTCAAACTCTTCCACGCGTTTCGGGCAAAGAGCGCCTAAAAGCCAGTGGTCGCGCCGCATGGGCACTCGGTATGCCCGTAATCATCCTGGGTGGCATCAAGGCTGGCGTCGTAACGCCAACGGAGGCAGCTGTGGTTGCGGCCATGTATGCGCTCTTCGTGGGTATGTTCATTTACCGCGAACTGAAGATCACGGACCTTGGTCACGTGTTCCTTCGCGCAGCGAAAACGACTTCAGTCGTTATGTTCCTCGTCTGTGCCGCACTCGTATCTGCATGGCTCATTACGGCAGCCAACATTCCGGCCGAAATCAGCAACTACATCGAACCGTTGATCGACCGTCCGACTTTGTTGCTCTTCGTCATCATGCTGCTGGTTCTGGTGGTCGGCACAGCGCTTGATCTGACGCCAACGATCCTGATCTTAACGCCAGTTCTGATGCCGATTATTCAGAAAGCAGGGATCGACCCCGTTTACTTCGGCGTCCTCTTCATCATGAACACATCTATCGGTCTTCTCACACCACCAGTCGGTGTCGTGCTGAACGTGGTTTCAGGTGTTGGTCGCGTTCCACTGGGTCGGGTCATAAAGGGCGTACTCCCGTTCCTGCTTGCCGAGATTTGCGTACTGTTCCTTCTGGTGCTGTTCCCCGATCTCGTTCTTGTTCCCGCCAGCTGGCTCTATTGAGCCACTGGTACTCTTTCATTTTCTCTAACTCTGGGAGGATACTCATGAGAAAATTCCTAATCGCAACAACCGCACTCGTTTCTGCCGTTGCCACTTTTGCCGTCGGGCCAGCACAGGCTGAATTCAAGAGCCGCAACATCCGCGTCTCCAATGGTATCAATGCCGATCACCCTGTCGGCGACGGCATCAAGGCGATGCAAGCATGTCTCGACGAAAAGTCGAATGGCAATCTGAAGCTCACAGCGTTCTGGGGCGGCGCATTGGGCGGCGACCTTCAGGCAACTCAGGCTCTGCGTTCCGGCGTTCAGGAAGCTGTTGTCACTTCCTCATCGCCTCTGGTTGGTATTGTTCCGGCACTTGGCATCTTTGATCTTCCATTCCTGTTTGCGAATTCCGATGAAGCCTATACCGTCATGGATGGTGAGTTTGGCGATCTGCTGAATGAAAAGCTCGAGGCAGCCGGTCTAGTTAATCTGGCTTATTGGGAAAACGGTTTCCGCAACCTGTCAAACTCCAAGCATCCCATCAACAAATGGGAAGATCTTGAAGGGATGAAGGTTCGCGTGATGCAGAACAATATCTTCCTCGATACGTTCAAGAATTTTGGTGCCAATGCCACTCCGATGGCATTTGGCGAAATTTTCTCGGCGCTGGAAACCAAGGCCATCGACGCTCAGGAAAATCCATACGTGACGATCGACACTTCAAAATTCTATGAAGTGCAAGCCTATGTTTCGGAAACAAAACACGCCTACACACCATTCCTTTTCTTGTTCTCAAAGCCGATCTTCGACACCTACTCTCCTGAAGAGCAGGCAGCTCTGAGGGAATGTGCTGACGTCGGTCGCGATGTAGAGCGCAAGGTAATCGCCGAACTTAACAAAAAGTCGCTCGAAAAAATCGAAGCGGCTGGCGTGAAGTTCAACACGATTACACCAGAAGAACAGGCGCGTATTCTCGAAAAGTCTCAGGTGATTTACGAGAAACATAAAGCTGATATCGGCACTGACATCGTGGAACGTGCTCAGAGTATCCTTGCCGATCTGCGCAAGTAAGTTTAGGTTCAAACGCACAAGAAAGCCCGCGGTGATCTCTCACCGCGGGCTTTTTTTCGAGAGGATTTTATGAATGGGGCAACTGCTCGTCCATTTACGCTCCCCGTTTCACTCGTTGTTCGCGGAAGAAAATAAACAATCCTGATCCGACGATCAGCGCTGCGCCAACCACCATACTCGTTTTCGGAATATCCCCGAAGAACATCCAGCCAAATAAGACAGCCCATAGCAAAAGCGTATATTGGAGTGGTGCCACCGTTGCTGCGTCGGAGATTTTCAGCGCACGGTTGACGAGCATATGGGCAGCCATCGCTACAATACCCAAAAGCAGCATAAGCGCGATCTCGGCGGGTGTGCCCAGCGGT
This sequence comes from Ochrobactrum sp. AN78, assembly GCF_029909885.1. Lineage (NCBI taxonomy): Bacteria > Pseudomonadati > Pseudomonadota > Alphaproteobacteria > Hyphomicrobiales > Brucellaceae > Ochrobactrum > Ochrobactrum sp. AN78. The sequence goes on along the minus strand of NZ_JASAMU010000012.1, from coordinate 51,456 downwards.
CGCCAATCCAGCGGTGCAAAAATAACGCCTGCGATCAGCGCACCCATTAATTGGAAGAAAACGAGCGTCTTGTCCGGTGTGGCGCGGAGACTGCGGCCCGAAATCATCATGAATGCAAAGGCAATCGTGCCAAGGATCGAGATGATGGCTGGAGCAGTAAACATGGCGCTGGACGGATTGAGCGCGATAATGACGCCCACAAAACCGATGCCGATAGCTGTCCAGCGCCGCCAGCCAACCTTTTCGCCAAGCAGAAAAGGCGATGCCGCTGCCACATAGATCGGTGCGGCCAGCCAATAGGTCATGACGTCAGCCAAAGGCAGATACATGACAGCATAGTAGAACGCAAAGACCTCAAAGGTCGAAAAGAAAACACGCGCTGCCTGAAGAAGCGGCTTCTCTGCTTTTACGATGGGTTGCAGCCCGGCCCGCCAAAGAAAAGGGGCTAGAATGACAAGTGCTGCAACGCTGCGGATCAGAATGACCTGACCCACGCTGTAACTGGCAACAAGCCATTTACCCATTGCATCGTTCAATGAAAACATCAGCATGCCTATGAGCATGAGCGCAGGTCCGGCAATTGCCGGAAGTGCGCTGCCGCCCTGCTGTTGCGTTGTGGCAGACATGGAGCCTCCAATTAGAACTGGGAGTTTTCACCCGACATTAAATCGAGGTCGTATCTGAAATACGGCGGCTCACTGTGAATGCCTTATCCAGCTCCGGATTTAATTCCATGCCAAGGCCAGGACCGGGAGGAACCGTAATCATGCCATTCTTCACCTCTGGGAGGGCGGTGACAAGATCGCGATACCAGGTCCTGTAAAAAGCGCGGACGCTCTCTTGCACCAAAGCATTAGGCGCATTCAGTGACAAATGGGTCGAAGCACATAACACCACTGGACCCGTGCAATCATGCGGAGCGACAGGCAGATGCCATGCTTCGGCCATCGATGCAATTTTCCGGGCCTCTGACAATCCTCCACACCAGGAGATATCCAGCATGACAATTCCAGCAACGCCGGTTTCAAGATAATCGCGAAAACCCCAGCGGGATGCGAGTGTTTCAGATGCGGAAATGGGCGCAGGCGAGACTTCTGCATAGCGCTTAAGGCTGGAAAGGCTGTCCATCTTGATCGGATCTTCGTGCCAGAAAGTACCATAAGGCGTTAGTGCTTTCGCGATCTGCATAGCGGGCAAAAGCTGCCACATGGAGTGAAACTCCACCATGATGTCAATGCGATCACCAACGGCTTTGCGGATTTTTTCAAAAGGTTGAAGCGCGGCTTTCATATCCGTTGACGAGATATATTGTCCCCGCGTTTTTTCCGCTGCTGCATCGAACGGCCAGATTTTCATAGCCGTTATGCCATCTTCAAGGAGAGAGTGGGCCAATTCATCTGCACGGTGCAAAAAGCCGTTGAGGTCATCGTAATCGCGACCGGTTGAAAGACCATAATTGCCCGTAGTTTGACCAGTCGCTTTCTTGATATACTCAGTACCCGCACAGGTATTGTAGGTTCGAATTTCCCGTCGCGAAAAACCACCCAGAAGCTGCGCTATCGGTTGGTTGGTGGCTTTGCCGAATATATCCCACAACGCAATATCGAAAGCCGAGTTTCCGCGGACTTCTGCGCCGGACGAGCGAAAGCCCACATAACCAACGAGATCCGCTGCCAGCAGGTCGATTTCCAAAGGATCGCGACCTATTACCCTTGGTGCAACATATTCGTGAATATAGGCTTCGACCGTTTCTGCGCCGAAAAATGTTTCACCAAGCCCGGTAATACCTTCGTCGGTATGGACAAGTACCCAGAGCAGGTTAGCGCGTTCAGCCACGCGCACGGTTTCCAGCGCAGTAATCTTCATAAATTCCTCCTAAATGCCACCCAAGATTACTCCTCATAAGTCCTTGGGATTCCTTGCAACTTGACTGATGAAGGTATCAAATTCGTTAGCATCTCGCGTATAAACTTTAAAAGTTCAGCCAAATTTTTTTAGGGCGATTTCGAGCTCAAAACTGCCAACGCGATAATGTTATTGCGCCTTCAGAATTGCCATCCATTTATTGAGTTCAGTTTGTCAGATGGTGTGGACATTCGCTTCTTCAGCGGTGTTTCCGAACGGCCTGGCGCTTACTGAAACACCAAATAGGTCAAGGCGCAGATCGGGGAATACAGATTGGCCGAGATCGTTGACCAAGCCACCCCTTATTGACCGAACATGGTGGGGAACTGGCAACAGAATGCACTCTGGCACAACAAGAAGAAGTGCGCTCAGTCAACCCGTTAGACCTAACAGCCCGGATTATCGAGCCATCCCCTTCTAATTTATTCGAAGCGAAGGACTTCAGATTATCTGTATGCTCGATACTTCGATTATCCCGGTGCGGAAGGCCTCGACATCTTCTATGCTGCGTTCTTGCAAATAATTAAGGGGCCCGCGCCAGACATTTCATAACTGTGAGTGTGGCGCAAAAAATGGGCTTGCCCAGCAAAGGATCTAAACAAAACTGGTTTGTATAATAAAATCATATACTTTGGGAGATTAGATGGTACGGACGGGTGGATTCGAACCACCGACCTCAGGAGCCACAATCCTGCGCTCTAACCAACTGAGCTACGACCGCGTACCTAAATCTCAACGAACTCGCTTGTGGTGTCCGCTGACAGGGGGTCACATACGGAGAATCGATCCACATTGCAAGTGATTACAATGATCTTTTTTGAAGAAATCCACGTTTGTTAGCCAAAGCGGCCCAATCGTTAAAATTGGACGGGTTTTGATTACCATGTTTTATGCATGCCTGTGCACAAAGCTGGATAATCGCTCGACACATAAAATTGCCGCACCCGCATTAACTAATGGAACAGAAAATGAGGTCCATATCGAATGGCAATATGGACCCGAACCCGCAAGAAGCTTATTAACAGGTCGTTAAAGAGCACTTTGGGTGGTCGGAAGAACAGGTAAAGGACCGGTATGTCAGGATCATACCCCTTCATCGACATTGCCGCGCTGGATCATATCCGCGAAGGCTTTGCCAAGGGCGATGCGCAGCTCGTGCTGACGCGCGACCTTTCGACCGTTCTATGGATCAATGGTCCAGGAGCCAAGTTGTTCGGTTTTGAACGGATCGAAGATGTCATCGGTAACGAACTCGATCTGCCTGTTTCAACCCGCCGCCAGATTATGGGCTCGAGCAGCGAAGCTGAAACTGCGCCGCGCGTTGTGGCCGTGCGTCTTGGTGCTGGCATGCGTTCAGAACTCACACGCCTTCAAGTTTCCCACCTGACAATGCCTGACGGTATCGAAGCGCTCTTGCTTGCTGTCGAGAAGCAGAATGCTACCCCTGACGCTATTATTTCCGGTCTCGGAGATAATACGACGCATGTCGCGCTGATCGATGCTAGAGCAAAGGTGATTGCCTCAAGCCCACGCTTTGCAGCCCTCGATATTTCCGCATCAACGCTTGAAGATCTGATTGTTGAAGCAGGCGATACCAGCGATCGGATCGTAAAGCGCCGTATTCGCGCAGGCAGAAGCTCAGTTCCAGGTGCAATCGCACGGCTTACCGACAATCCAGTCTTACATCTTATCTGCATCGTCGGAGAAGCAGCCATAACCCCTGCAACGACCAATGATGCGAAAACAAATGCAGCCGCAGATAACATCGCGCGTGAGGTAGAGATTGCGGCAACAGAAACCAAGCCGAAAAGCTTTGTCTTTGATCGCAACGGCCCACCTGCCCGTTTCATCTGGAAGACGGACGCGGCGGGGTCGTTTACAGAGGTTTCACCGGAATTAGGTGTCATCATTGGTCCAAATGCGGCTGATGTCATAGGCAGGCGCTTCGCGGAAGTCGCCAATGTTTTCGCCTTCGATACGGATGGCAGCATCGGCTCGCTTCTGGAAAAGCGCGACACCTGGTCTGGCAAAAAACTGCTTTGGCCCGTGGAAGGCACAAACCTCCGCGTGCCGGTCGAGCTTGCCGCCCTGCCCGTTTATTCGCGTGATCGTGAATTCATCGGCTTCCGCGGGTTTGGCCTTGTGCGCCCTGAAGATGCGGAAGAAGACCCGGAGACAATCGGCCTTGTGCTTGCTGGCGGCATTCCACAGAAGCGTGAAGCAGCCCCCACAATACAGGAAATGCTGAGCGCTGATAGTGATGACGATGTGTTGGCGCTTTCCGAAGAAGTTGCCAATGACGACCATCCGGACACCCGGCATCAGATCACAGCTGCAGAGACGTTGCCTTTTGAGTTGACACCGAACCCCGGTCGCCGTGAGTCCGACAAGGTCATTGAGTTACTTAATGCAGCCGCACGCGAAAAAGTGGAAGCTGATCAGGCAAAGCAGTTCAAGGGCAAAGAACAGCGTCCTGAAGGCGGATTGACCGCAACGGAGCGCAACGCATTTCGAGAAATTGCTGACCGTCTGCGCAAGCAAGGACTGGCTAATTCTCGTCAGGACGACGATGCACCAGTCGAAAAGTCAGTAGAAAAGCCAGCAGAAAAGATTGAACATAAGCAGCCAGCAGCAGAGCGTAACGCGCCAGTTGCGGTCGGGTCTGAAAATTTGCCTGCGGCGGGCGACAAACCTGAAGCTGCAAAACCAGACCAAAAACACCGTACCGATGAGACAGCACTGCTCGCTAATTTGCCTATCCCCGTCATCATCCATTCGGGTGACGAGATTCATTATGTCAATGAGGCACTTCTAGACCTGACAGGTTATGAAACGCTCGAAGACATCCGTGACGCGGGTGGCGTCCAGGCATTATTTAACAGTGACAGTGATGAAGGCAGCAACCCTCAAGGTATGGTGCTGCGCCGTGCAGACGGCAGCGAAGAGCCAGTAGATGCACATCTCAACGCCATTGGCTGGCGCAACGGTCGTGCGCTCATGCTGAGCCTTATGCCGGTCGCACCTGCATCCAACGAAGTTGAGGCTCCTGCAAAAGCCGAAATATCCAGTGAAGACCATACTGAAAAGCAGGCACTTAAAGCTCAGGTCGAAGAACTGAAAATCATTCTCGACACGGCAACAGATGGCGTCGTGCTGATTGATCCCGAAGGTCGCATTCGCTCGATGAATCATTCTGCCGCTGCTCTTTTCGGCTACGACCGGAGTGACACTGAAGGCAAATTCTTCTCGATGCTGTTTGCGATCGAGAGCCAGCGTGCAGCGATGGATTATCTGCACGGGCTGTCCGAAAATGGTGTTCTCAGCGTCTTGAACGACGGCAGGGAAGTGATTGGTCGCGAAGCTCAGGGCGGGTTTATCCCCCTCTTCATGACAATGGGTAAACTTCCACACACCAGCGGTTTCTGCGCCGTGTTGCGCGACATCACGCAATGGAAGCGTACAGAAGAAGAGCTGACGAATGCGCGCAAGGAAGCTGAACGTGCATCCAACCAGAAAACTGACTTTCTGGCCCGTATCAGCCACGAGATTCGCACACCACTTAACGCGATCATTGGCTTTTCCGAGTTGATGGCTGACGAGAAATTCGGTTCCATCGGCAATGATCGCTATCGCGATTATCTGCGCGACATCAACCGTTCAGGCAATCATGTGCTGGCACTGGTCAATGACTTGCTCGATATCTCCAAGATAGAAGCCGGTGCACTCGATATGCAGTTTGAGGCGGTTTCGCTCAATGATGCGATTGGTGAAGCTATTGCTCTGATGCAGCCGCAAGCAAACCGTGAGCGCGTCATTATACGCTCGAGTTTCCAGTCGAATTTGCCTGACATTGTTGCCGATGCACGTTCGATCAAGCAGGTAGCGCTCAATCTGTTGTCTAATGCGGTTCGCTTCACAGCAACCGGCGGACAGGTGATCGTCTCCACCAATTATGAATTGAATGGTGATGTGGTCATGCGCGTTCGTGATACGGGCGTAGGCATGACGAAGGCCGAAGTTGAGCAGGCTCTGAAGCCTTTCCGCCAGGTCAACACGATGCAGCGCAGACAGACAGAAAGCGCAAAAGACTGGCGCAATGAGGGTACCGGCCTAGGCCTGCCCCTTACAAAAGCGATGGTCGAAGCAAACCGCGCGCAGTTTGCGATAGACTCGACGCCCGGACGCGGTACCGTGGTGGAAATAATCTTTCCGCCGACCCGCGTTCTCGCAGATTGACAATTTAAAGCCCTCCACATGGAGGGCTTTTTATATGCAAACCAAAAAAAACGCCGGTAAAAACCAGCGTTGGAGAATCTCAGAGACAAAGAGACACAAAAGCGATCGCAAATGAGGGCCTGACGGCGGCTCGATCATTACTCAGTGTTGCACTTTTTATGACGCATAGCCGGTTAATCGGTCGTTAAAATTAAGGTTCAGAGTTTAGACATTGGAAACTCCTGTAAAATCAGGGTTAATTTCCTAGAAACAATTGTTTAACCATATGTCAGAATCAGCATGGACGGCTTTGCTTTGCCACAGTGCTGGTTTAGATTACAGAATATGTCTCACTGATAGGATGGTTGATGCGCTGGCCCAGATTTACGCGCCTTGTTGTTGCGATCATCATTCTTAGCGCGGCAGCCGTGGCAACCCTGCTTGCCCTTATACCTTTTATCGTCTCCACAGATTCAATCCGTGTTCGAGTGGCGCAGGAAATCAGCGCCTGGACCGGTTATAGTGTCGAACTGCGAGAAGCACCGCGTCTGCGCGTGTTCCCGGTTTTGCGAGCCTCGCTTGAAGGTGTGACACTCAGCAAGCTTTCCGAGCAAGGCGCCAAGCCATTCATGAGTGCCAGCCGGATCGAGGTCGAACTGTCGCCTCTTGATGCGTTGATGGGGCGCTTGTCTTTCTCAGAAACACAGATTGTGAGACCGCATTTCAACATCGGTGGCCCAGTCGATAACTTCTCTGGCCTGCTTGATGCCATCGCAAGTTCCAACGGACGTCTTGGCACCGCTATCCGCGCTCAACGCGCATTGCAGCAGAATGGTGCAAACGACAAAACGCTTGCTGCACAGCAAGCCTCACAACCTTTTGGTCGCGTCGTTATCCGAGACGGTACCGTCTCATTCAATCGAGCAGACGCTGAAGAGGAACCGAAGGAAGATCAACAAATTACCAAGTTGAACGCCACGCTTGAATGGCCACGCACCTCGAGCGCGGCAACACTGCGTGGCAGCGCTCTTTGGCGCGGGGAAAATACCCAGTTCAACCTGACTGCATCGCAGGCTTTGCCACTCCTTGCCGGGGGTACATCTGATGTTACCGCGAGTTTCACTTCCAATCCGGTCAACATTACATTCGAAGGCAAGGCCAACATCTCCAACGACCGCTTCTTCGAAGGTGCGTTGAGCGCCAAAACTCCTTCCCTGAGCAATGCAGTTCGCTGGCTTGGTCTGCCTCCCGTTGCAGGCAGCACAGAAATTGGCGTCTTCTCGCTCGATTCAACGATCACCTCGACGCCGCGTCGATTGAAGTTCGATAATGTCGAGATGACTACAGACGAAAGCCCGGCCAAGGGCGTTATCGAAATCGGATTTGAGCAAGATACACCGGCTGTGACCGGAACTCTTGCATTCGATAAACTCGATCTGCGGCGACTGTTTTCCATCTTCGTACCATTGCCCGACAACCGGCCTCGCCCCCCGAATGAGCGCGATCAAAGCGGGAAAGACAATATCGATACAAGCTTTATCGATCGCGCTGAACTCGACCTTCGCCTCTCGGCGCAAACCGCTACCGCCGGTCCCGTTTCCATGACGGGTGTGGCTGCGGCTGTGCAGATCAGGGGCGGTCGTGCGATGTTTGATATTGGTGATGCCAAAGCTTTCAACGGCATCCTTCAGGCCAATCTGCAGATCGTTCGCGACCTTAAAACTGCCACTGGAGAACTCCGTTTCAACGCGTCTGATATTGATAGTTCTCAGCTCTTCGCAGCATTCGGTTTCGATAAGCCATTCGTCAACGGCAAAGGAAATGTCTCACTGTTCATGAAAGGACCGGCGAACCGTTGGTCGGCACTCTTGACCGGTGCACAGGGCAATGTTTCAGTGCAGCTCAACAACGGCCAGATGCAAGGTTTCGCGGTACAGGATTTTCTGACTAAGGCTCAGAGCCAAGGCTTCTTCGCACTCGAACGGCAGGAAAATGTTTCGCTTGCCTTCAACCGGCTCGATCTTAAGGCCAATCTTTCGGACGGAGTAGCAACACTCGAAAACGCACGCCTTGGCACGACCGACGGCACCCTTAATCTTGCTGGCATTGTCCCGTTTGTTGATCGCAGTCTGGCGCTCAGTGGTGAAGTGATCTTCCCTGAAAGCCAACAGCAACAACAAGAAAACTCAGACGGACAACAAGCCGAAACGACCCCCACCAAGCCACCGCTGCATTTCTTTGTCGGCGGCTCATGGGATCGTCCGTTCATCTCCCCATCATCGACAGGAACAGCCACGGGGCAATGAAACCGCTCTGTTTCGCTTATAGAATTTCCAGCAAAAGTACGAAGCGGTTTTGCGAAGGGATAATGCGTAGAAACAAATAGTTACAGCGGCTCCAACAATCAGTGTCAACTGGAACCGCTGTAAGCACTACCCCAGCCTGAATGCAGCCTGCTCATCACGGCGGCGCTGAACTTCCCGACGCTTGTTAACAACCGAGGCGATGATAACGCCCGTCGTCACCAACGCGATCAGGATCGTACAGACCGCATTGATTTCCGGCGTCACTCCAAGGCGAACCTGGCTGTAGATTTTCATCGGCAGCGTCGTTGCACCCGGCCCAGATGTGAAGCTTGCAATCACCAGATCGTCGAGCGAAAGCGTGAAAGCAAGCATCCAGCCAGAAACTACCGCAGGCAGGATCACCGGCAGGGTGATCTTCATAAAGGTCGTCACCGGTGGCGCTCCGAGATCCATCGCCGCCTCTTCCAAAGAGCGATCAAAGCTTACCAGTCGGGACTGCACGACAACGGCCACAAAGCACATCGAAAAGGTGATATGTGCAAGTGTGACCGTCCAGAAACCACGGTCAAAGTTCATCGCCACAAACAGAAGCAGCAGCGACAGACCCGTGATGACATCAGGCATGACAAGCGGTGCATAGACCATGCCAGAAAATAGGATACGTCCGCGAAAGCGCGTGTAGCGGGTCAGCGCAAGTGCTGCCAGCGTGCCGAGCACGGTTGCAATTGTTGCCGACAGAAGACCAACGCGGATTGTCACCCACGCCGCATCCATCAAAGCCTGATTTCTGAAAAGCTCAACATACCATTTGGTCGAGAAACCCGCCCAGACAGTGACCAGACGGGATTCATTGAACGAATAGATGACCAGCAGAACAATCGGCAGATAAAGGAAGGCAAAGCCAAGTGCGACTGAGGCGATATTGAAACGGGACCAATTATTGTTCATGGCCTATTTCCCCTTTTCCTGCTGACGCGCCTGTATTTGCTGGAAGATCACAATCGGTATGATCAGTATCAACAGAAGAACGACAGCTACAGCCGATGCGACCGGCCAGTCGCGGTTGGAAAAGAACTCACTCCAGATCGTCTTACCGATCATCAATGTCTGAGATCCACCGAGAAGGTCAGGGATAACAAACTCACCCACAGCTGGAATGAAGACAAGGAAGCAGCCGGCAAGAACGCCCGCAAGCGACAGAGGAAATGTAATTTTCCAGAAAGCAGCAATTGCAGTACAGCCAAGATCCTGTGCAGCTTCGATCAGCGAATAATCCATTTTTTCCAGTGATGAATAGATCGGCAAAATCATGAATGGCAAATAGGAATAAACAATACCGATATAAACTGCCGTATCCGTATTGAGGATGGTCAGCGGCGTATCGATGATGTTCAGCCACATTAAAAACTGGTTGAGCAGGCCTTCTGGTTTCAGAATGCCAATCCACGCATAAACGCGGATCAGGAATGACGTCCAGAATGGCAGGATCACCATCATCAGGAGTGTCGGACGGATCGTTGATGGTGCGCGCGCAATGCCGTAAGCCATAGGATAGCCAACAAGCAGCGCCAAAACGGTGGAAATGGCAGCAATCCGAACGCTCGACAGATAAGCCTTGTAATAAAGTGGGTCGTCAAGCAGCCATAAATAATTATCGAATGACAACTGCTTAATTTTTTCCCAGCTTTGCGCAAAACTGTCAGCCCAATCAAAAGCTGGCATATAGGGCGGGATCGCCATCGTGACTTCAGACTGAGAAATTTTGAAGACGATGAAAAACGGAACCAGAAAGAACAGCAGCAGCCAAAAATATGGCACCGCAATCACGAGGCGACTGGTTATGGAGGCGATCAGCTTTTGCATACGCGTCCCCTCCTTAAGCCGTTAGCACCAGGCCGGCGTCAGTATCGAATGAGACCCAGACACGGTCATCATAACCGAGTGGATTATCGGTTTTGCGCACGGCATTGAGGCTTGCAGCCTTGATGGTGCGTCCGTTTTCAAGGCGCACGTGGAAAACCGTCATATCGCCAAAATATGCGATATCCCATAGCTCACCTTCAACCGCATTGACCGATGCGTCTTCCCGCTTGTCGCGGGTAATGCGGGTCTTTTCAGGCCGCACCGCATACCAGACCTTCTGACCCGGATTAAGTTGTTCACGTGTTTCGGTGTGAATATGGAAGCCGAATTTTTCAGTGGCGATTTCCGCCTCGCCATTCACAGCTTTCACCACCTCACCTTCAATGATGTTCACATTGCCGATGAAGTCAGCCACAAACTTGGAGCGTGGCGCTTCGTAAACTTCCGCAGGCGTTGCAACCTGCATGATGCGCCCTTTGTCCATGACCGCAATACGATCAGACATGGTCATGGCTTCTTCCTGATCGTGGGTAACGACCATAAAGGTCATACCTAGCTTGACCTGCAAATCCATCAGTTCGAACTGAGTTTCCTCACGCAACTTCTTATCGAGTGCGCCAAGTGGTTCATCAAGCAGCAGAACTTTGGGACGTTTTGCGACAGAGCGCGCAAGTGCCACGCGCTGGCGCTGACCACCGGAAAGCTGATGCGGCTTGCGCTTGCCGTATTGCTCCAGCTTCACAAGCTTGAGCATTTCAGCAACGCGTGCATCGATTTCCGACTTCGCCATTCCGTCTTGTTTGAGACCAAAAGCAATGTTGTTCTCAACCGTCATATGCGGAAACAGGGCATAGGACTGGAACATCATGTTTACGGGGCGCTTATAAGGAGGAATGCCGCGCATATCCTGACCATCAAGAGTTATACGGCCCGAAGTCGGCTCTTCAAAGCCTGCCAACATACGCATGAGGGTGGTCTTGCCACACCCCGACGCCCCCAGCAGCGCAAAGAACTCACGATTGAAGACATTGAGTGACAGATTATCGACGGCGGTAAAATCGCCAAACACCTTCGTCACATTCTCAAAAGAAATATAAGGTTTCGCTGCCGGATCATTCCACGGTGCGAATTTGCGGCGAAAGCTGCCAAAAGATTCCATTCCGTTCCCCTATCGACTTATCAGGAACCCGATCCACAGACCGCAGCCTGCCATTGATGTATGTCACAAGACGTAGAGCGGCCCTCCTGCATGAACAGTGAGCCGCTCTCAGATTTCAAACGGGCAAGCCCGCATCGGCTAATAATAGCCGTCATATTATTCGACTGTTACTGGCCTGTGACGATCTTCGTCCAGGCGCGCGTAACAACACGCTGTACCTTGGTGTCGTAAGGCGTCGGCACAAACAGCTTCTTCAGAACTTCATCGCTTGGATAGATTGCCGGATCGTCGAGAATTTCCTTGTCGATGAATTCCTGCGATGCCTTGTTGCCGTTTGCATAGAACACAAAGTTCGACGCCTTGGCTGCAACTTCCGGACGCATGATATAGTTCATGAATTCAAGCGCTTCAGGCACATTCTTCGCATCTGCCGGGATCGCCATCTGGTCGAACCACATCAGTGCGCCTTCCTTCGGGATAGAATAACCGATCTCTACTCCCTGTTTGGCCTTCTCGGCACGGTCACGGGCCTGGAAAATATCCCCGGAATAGCCGACTGCCATACAGATATCGCCATTCGCCAGCGCATTGATGTATTCCGATGAATGGAACTTGCGAATATTTGGACGGATTTTCAGATAAAGTTCCTGCGCCTTTTCCAGATCATCTGGTGATGGCGAATTCGGATCAAGGCCGAGATAGTTCAAAGCTGGACGCAGCATTTCGCTGGCCGAATCCAGAAGATAGATACCGCAGCCTTTCAGTTTTGCCGACTTTTCCGGATCGAAGAGCACATCCCACGAGTCAATCGTGTCTGTGCCGAGCGCTTCCTTGATCTTGGCCTTGTTATAGCCAATGCCGGTCGTGCCCCACATGTAGTTGATGGAATATTCGTTGCCCGGATCATACGTGGCGGCGCGGGTCGAAATTTCGTCCCACATATTCTTGAGGTTCGGGAGCTTGTCCTTATCGAGTTTCAGGAACACGCCTGCAGGGATCTGGCGGCCAAGAAATTCACCCGATGGCACCACAAGATCGTAGCCGCTACCGCCAGCAAGGAGCTTGGTTTCGAGAATTTCGTTGGAATCATAAACGTCGTAAACGACCTTGATGCCGGTTTCCTTGGTGAAATCCTTTAGGATCGAGTCGTCGATGTAATCTGACCAGTTGTAGATATTGACCACCCGCTCCTGCGCGCTTGCAGGAAATACGGCGGCGCTCACAAGGCAAGACGCCATTGTTGTCGCCAGAAGAAAGGATTTCATCCTCATCGCGTGCTCCATTCTGCACCGTCATTCCCGGTACAGCTCAAGGGTGGGTAAACTGTTTCAACTTCATACCTTTTTAGATTGTGAACCATTCGTCAACCGGGTGATGACACCACGAACATAAAAAGTTGTGGTGCACACGTCCCGATCCGAAATATTGCGGTTCTACTGGAAGTCAAAAGCCGATAATCCTGCCACCATTTCGTCGAGACCGAGCGGTCGGGTCAGTGGCGGTTCGGCGCGTGTAATGCAACCCTGACGCTCACAAAGTCGGCAGGCTGGTCCGATTTCCGTGCTGAGAGCATTTCGCGCACCATAAATGGTTTCATCACCCAGTTCGCGAGAGCAGCCCAAAAGTATCGCCGTGCGTCGGGGGCGCTCGTTGAATGCGCCCTGCGGACCTTCAAGCGTTCGCGCTATTGTGAGGAAAGCGGAACCATCGGGCAGTTCTGCAGGTTCAACCAACACCTGCCCTGCCTGAGCAAATGCTGCATAGACCGGCAATTTCGGGCATTGCCCGCTAAAGCGGATTGGAAAACCTTCAGCGCCGACCATGCGAAGACGATTGCCTGCGTGGTCGATTTCCATCAGGAAAAACGGCAGAGCGGCATTGCCCTGGCGTTGCAAGGTCGTCAAACGGTTCGCGGCCTGTTGAAACGACACGCCAAAACGCGAGCGCAAAACATCGACATCGTAACGCGCGCGCACTGCCGCATCGCGAAATTGCCTGTAGGGCATCGTCAACGCTTGTGCTGCATAGCGCGCCAATTCAAATCTTGCGATGCGCTTTGCCTCCCCGGACGACAGTTTCAGCCCTTCGGTTTCGGCACCAATCATCACCTGCATCCGGATGAGCGCTGCTTCCATCGCAATTTCCTGCAACTGGTCAAAGGGCGACAATCGTTCCGAAATAAACAACCGCTGTGAATGCCTGTCATAACGTCTGCGCCAGTTCGGCATAGTCGTAACAGGCAAACTTCGCACGGTAATGCCGTGCTCACGCCGCAGCCATTCTTTCAACGCGCCTGACAAATCCCCTTCGGGCTTAAGCAATGCGTAAAAGCTTTCCGCCTCCTCTTCGATACGCGGATAATGATTAGGTCGTCGAGCCATCACATCGCGTACTTCATCAAGGGGCAAACGCGTTGCGGAAAGCTGCGCATCGCTTCCCTCATGAGAAAGCAGTTGAGACAGATCAGAAAGCCGCTGCTGCTGTTCGCGATAGGCGCGATAAAGCTTGACGATCCCGCTGGCAGCATTGGGTGCTGCCTCGCCGATTTCCACGAGCTCCTGATCGCCCGGCAATTCTCCCGTCAGCAGCGGATCGGAAAACACTTCCTTTAGGCCCGCAACCGTCGCGCCGCTTTCTGCCTGAAGGCTATCGAGATCAAGCTTGTAAACACTGGCTAGCTTTAACAGCAGCTGCACCGTCAGCGGACGCTGATTGCGCTCAATGAGATTGAGATAGGACGGCGAAATACCAAGCGCCTCGGCCATGGATGTCTGCGTCAAACCGCGCTCGTTGCGGATGCGCCTGATACGGGGACCAGCAAATATCTTGCGTTCGCTCATCAGGCCTCCCAAACCAAGAACAATGAGTTTTACAACTCATGACAAAATAGCTGCAATTGATAGCTTTGACAACATTTACAAATTTACAGATCACAACAGTCAATTTTCAGACAGCGTTACTTCAATTATAAGCCGGTTTTACGGGTTTTTCTGGCTGTTCGATCCTCACAAATGTAAATCTAGTCACAGAAAGAGCGGCGATAATCTGCTCTTCAAAAACCTGGTCCAAGTGTGAGGAGACACCGAAATGACAGATTTTTACAGCCTTATCCCTTCGGCACCCAAGGGTCGTTTTGACGGCATCCAGCGTGCACATACAGCCGAAGACGTGAAGAGGCTGCGCGGTTCGGTGGAGATCAAATACTCGCTGGCCGAGATGGGTGCAAACCGCCTCTGGAAATTGATCCACGAAGAAGATTTCGTCAACGCGCTCGGCGCTCTCTCCGGCAATCAGGCCATGCAGATGGTTCGTGCCGGTCTGAAGGCGATATACCTGTCGGGCTGGCAGGTTGCTGCGGATGCCAATACGGCATCAAGCATGTATCCTGACCAATCGCTCTATCCGGCAAATGCTGCTCCGGAACTGGCAAAGCGCATCAACAAGACATTGCAGCGTGCCGACCAGATCGAAACATCAGAAGGCAAAGGTCTGTCGGTCGATACTTGGTTTGCACCAATCGTTGCCGATGCAGAAGCTGGCTTCGGCGGACCACTGAATGCTTTTGAAATCATGAAGGCCTTCATCGAGGCAGGTGCGGCCGGCGTTCATTATGAAGACCAGCTGGCTTCTGAGAAGAAGTGCGGTCATCTCGGTGGCAAGGTCCTGATCCCGACGGCAGCACATATCCGCAACCTGAATGCGGCGCGCCTTGCGGCCGACGTCATGGGTACTGCAACGCTGGTTATCGCCCGCACGGATGCGGAGGCCGCCAAGCTTCTGACCTCGGACATCGACGAACGCGATCAACCTTTCGTTGATTATGATGCAGGCCGCACCGCGGAAGGCTTCTATCAGGTGAAAAATGGCATCGAGCCATGCATCGCCCGTGCGATTGCCTATGCGCCCTATTGCGATCTGATCTGGATGGAAACATCCAAGCCCGATCTCGAACAGGCTCGCCGCTTTGCCGAAGCCGTGCACAAGGCATACCCGGGCAAGAAACTCGCTTACAATTGTTCGCCGTCATTCAATTGGAAAAAGAACCTCGACGACGCGACGATTGCCAAGTTCCAGCGTGAGTTGGGCGCGATGGGTTACAAGTTCCAGTTCATCACGCTGGCCGGTTTCCACCAGCTCAATTTCGGCATGTTCGAACTGGCACGCGGCTACAAGGAACGTCAGATGGCAGCTTATTCAGAGCTGCAAGAGGCGGAATTTGCGGCAGAAGCAAATGGCTACACCGCGACCAAGCATCAACGCGAAGTTGGCACCGGTTATTTCGATGCCGTGTCTCTCGCAATCACCGGCGGTCAGTCTTCGACCACCGCCATGAAGGAATCGACAGAAACAGCACAGTTCCGCCCAGCTGCGGAGTGACACCCAATATTTATTTAAAGCGCATCTTGTCCGAAAACCGTTTCACACTTTTCGGGATGCGCTCTTAAGAGGAGAACAACCATGGCTTCGATTGCACGTGTTAAGGAAAGAGCAGAAGAGCAGTCAACCTCGATGAGCACCGATCAGCAAAGCGCGATCCGTATGCTTGCCAATGATCTGCACCGCCTCAACCAGTCGGTCATGAATGCAGTCGAGGCCGGTGTTTCCGTTGAGCTGGTTCGCTCAGCCCGCCATCATGGCGGAGAAGGCAACTGGGGCGACCTTCTGATCCCGGTCATCGTCACCCGAAACCCATGACGGTACCCATGATCATTGCCTTCGTCGCCATGTTCTATACTTCTGTATGCCTACGGCAGCACGGGAACGACGAAGGCAACTGGGGCGACCTTCTGATCCCGGTTATCGTCACCAAAAACCCATGATGGTCGTCATCGCAATCACCGTCGCCACCGTGCTTTTCACTTCGAAAACGCTGTGGCGGCGGAAACAATCAAGCGTAAAAGTCGCACTTCGGTCGTTTCATCCAAAGAACATATATTAGAACTTGATATACCAGTTCATTCATGTTGGACTGGCCCCACTGACCTCCCCGGCTGGCCCTGCCAGTCGGGTTTTTTTTACATCAGCAGATAATCTTTCGGCTGCGGCATGTCCGGTAAATCCGTTTCCCCCAAAGCTTCCCGCACATTGATCTCAATGGTATCAGCGATAGCGCCAATTGGCAGATCGTTGGGCAGCGTACCAAACGGCTCTTCCAACTCATCGCCCAGAGCATCAAGGCCGAAGAAGGTATAAGCAACCAGCGTGGTTGCAAAAGGCGTCCCCCAGCCGAGCATATCGGCAAAGCCAAACGGGATGAAAAAGCAGAAAAGATAAGCGGTGCGGTGCAAAAGCAAAGTGTAGCCGAACGGCACCGGCGTAAAACGTAAGCGCTCGCTTGCAGCTTGCACTTCAGCAAGGCTGTTCACCGTTTGATCGAGTGTCTGAAAATCAATTGCCTCAATACGACCCGTCCCACGCAATTCAGCGAGCGTCTCACCCATCTTGCGAAGGATGAAGTCAGGCCCGTTGCGGCTTGCATCAAACGCCTTCTGCTCATCGGCGGAAAGCCACTTTTGGAACTTCGCTTGCCCATCACCCGGTCGAAGATACGGAACCATCGCTTGTGTGAATGCAATCACATAGTGAAGCAACTTTTCACGGGCGCTTTCTGCTCCCGGCAACCGATCCAGAATCATTGTCTGGCGGGCGAAACTGCGCGTCACATATACGAGCTTACCCCAGACTTTTCGCGCTTCCCACCAGCGGTCGTAGCAAGCATTGTTGCGAAAGCCGAGGAAGATCGAAAGCGCGATACCCAACAACGCAAAGGCCGTGCCATTATTGAAAGCAGGCACCCAACCCGGGAAAGCGCGATGTGCCCAGACCACAACGAGCGAGAGCACGAAAACTGCAAATATCTGCGGCAATATCCGCGTGACAATCGAGCCATTGAGGATGAAGAACAGTTTCCACAAAGGCGGGCGCGGACGAACGATCATTTCAATGGATTTCCCAGAATGTTACCGACTGTCTTTATAGTCTTTGCGCCTCTTCGCCAAGCATCGCAAGTTACCACCTCGATCAAATCTTGATGCGTTCTTGACAATGACCAGCAATAAAAATGGCAACCATCGTCGTTGTAGACGCAATCAGGAGCCTTCATGTCTATTCAATCACTCGTCGATACTGTCGCCAATAGGGTCAACATCGAACAACCATTAGCAGAAAAACTGACAGGATCGGTCTTTTCCGTATTGCAGCACAGCACACCTGAAATCGGAGAAAAAGTGTTTGTGCTGTTGCCTGACGCAAAGCCACTGGCTGCAAACCATGATGTACTCGCAGCAGGGGGTGACGGTTTTATGGGAATATTCTCAGGACTGATGGATACATTTGCCGGAGAAAAAATGAGTGCCCTGCTGAAAGCCGCAGCCAGCTTACGTTCAAGTGGCCTTTCCAGCGAACAGATCACCGATGCGGGAAATCAGGTGTTCTTATATATCCGCGAGCGCGATCCAGATCTGGTAGATCAACTGATCATCGCAGCACCATCTATCAAAGAGCATTTCGGTCTCTAGTGGATTGAATTTGACGTTTGAATCCCGACTGACACACAAGCTGTTTCAAACGTCAAATTCGAAAAATCCACTAGATTCATAAACTTGCTAGTGGTCTTCACACCTTTCGGGATGCGCTCTGACGCGCCATCAAAAATATTCAGATGGCGCGTTCTTAATTATTTCAGGGTCTTTTCAAGTATCGCCCATTGTTCATCACTCGTTACGGTCCCCATGCCATTGTTATGTGCAGGCATATTCCGATTAAGGCGAACGAAAACCACTTTCTCATCGCCTTTCTCAGCCCATCCGACATACCAACCGAACTGGCGACGCCGATCAGGCTTCCCCTTCGGGCCTGTTTCAAATGCAGAACCGGTTTTACCATGGGCGGTCCAGCCATTAGAAAGTGAATGGGTTGGAAGAATAGCCATGGTTTTGGTCATCGCTGCCTCCGAGAACGGCAGCTTGTTATTGACCATTTTCAAAAGAAAATCGGCCTGTTCTGTCGGCGATATGGTCAATGACGACGATATCCACGAACGCAACATGCCATTGTTCTTGCCGGGGTCACCGCTCAGGTCGCGATTGCCGTAGTTGAGCTGATCTGTGTATTTCTGGAAGTTGTCTTTCCCGAGCTTCCGCGTCAGCTCCTGCGAGAACCAGACCACCGACTGATCTTCCCAGTATGTCGGATCAACCGATTGCTTCCAAGACTCACGCCAAGCTGGATATCCCTCCTTAAATGGCCAGGATGGATTATGACTGTCTTGCAATATGCCGCTCTCAAACCCCATCAGCGCCAGCGGTACTTTGAAGGTCGATGCAGGGCTATTGCGCTTGTCACAAATCTCGCCCTCCTTGGCGATCACCTCACCGCTCTTTGCGTTGAGCATGATCATGCAGGTGAGCTTTTCGCCTGCAGCGAAAGCCTGCCCTTGCAAAACGAATGCCGCAAGCATGGTGCCGCCTGCTATTCCCAAAGCCGCTTTGATTGGTCTTTGCATCAACAAAATCTCCAAAAGAATGCATCTGGGAATTCTCTTCTCAAACATGGCGCCAACATTGCACAAAAATGGCAATCCACACGTTTATACCAAGCATCTTATGAACTCGATTTCACCCATTTATCACTCCTGATATTTAATGTTGTTGTTGCTCAAAGGCCATTTGTCATTGTCGAGCGTCCCCGCTATCATGCCAACATACGAAATCATTTTTTGGTGTTGGATGTCTGCTGATACGACGGAAAAGAAGGTAACGCGCGCGCCGCGTCGCCGTACGCCTACTTATGTCAAATCGCTTCGCGGCGTGAAAAACTGGAAGCAGGCCACTGAGTGGCTTGCATGGCGTGACATTGAAGACATCGAATGCATCACACCCGATCAGGCTGGCGTTGCCCGCGGCAAGATGATGCCGTCCAAGAAGTTTACCTCCAACACATCGCTTGCCCTGCCATCGGCAGTGTTCATGACAACTATTTCCGGTGATTACCCGGAAGACGGCCATGGTTTCCAATATCCGGAAGACGACGGCGATCTGAAGCTTCTGCCGGACCTTTCAACCCTTTGCACCGTGCCTTGGGAGTCTGATGCCACGGCGCAGGTGATTTGTGACCTCGTTTATCAGGACGGGCGCGCTGTCGAATTTACTCCGCGCAATGTGCTGCGCTCGGTTGTCGCCGCTTACCACAAGCGTGGCCTCAAGCCCGTGGTCGCGCCGGAAATCGAATTTTATCTCGTGCGCAAAAACCCAGACCCCGACTATCCGCTGACCCCTCCGGTAGGCCGTTCAGGCCGCGCGATTGGTGGCGGTCAGGGCTATTCGATTGCGGGCGTCAATGAATTCGATGAACTGATTGATGACATCTATCACTTCTCTGAAGGTCAGGGCCTTGAAATCGATACGCTGATCCACGAGGAAGGCGCTGGCCAGCTTGAAATCAATCTGCGTCATGGCGACCCGGTTGAACTGGCCGATCAGGTCTTCATGTTCAAACGTACGATCCGCGAAGCAGCCCTTAAGCACGATATGTATGCAACTTTCATGGCCAAGCCTATTCAGGGTCAGCCGGGTTCGGCCATGCATATTCACCAGTCGATCGTCGACAAGAAAACTGGAAGAAACATCTTCTCCAATGAAGATGGCACTGAAAGCGAAGCCTTCCGCCACTTTATCGGCGGTATGCAGCGACATGTGCCTAACGCGCTCGTCATGTTTGCACCCTATGTAAATTCCTATCGCCGTTTGACGCCAGATGCTTCGGCTCCGGTCAACGTCAAATGGGGGTATGACAACCGCACCACGGCCTTCCGCGTTCCGCGGTCGGAGCCGGGCGGCAGGCGCGTCGAAAACCGCATTCCTTCTTCCGATGCCAATCCATATCTAGCGCTGGCTGCCTCGCTTGCCTGCGGTCTGATCGGCATGGTGAACAAGATCGAAGCGGATCAACCTGCATCGACAAGCGTGAACACCAAGGAGATCGACCTTCCACGTGGTTTGATTGAAGCGGTGCAACTGTTTGAAAACGATCAGGAGTTGCGCAACCTGTTCGGCAGCTCGTTCGTAACCACTTATGCAGCGATCAAGCGTGCTGAATTTGAAACCTTCATGGAAGTCATCAGCCCGTGGGAGCGTGAGTTCCTGCTGCTCAACGTCTGACCGGTTCCACATGCTCAATCAACGGCCTTATCAAAGCCCCATCTCGCCCGGATTTTCATGGTACGAGGCGAGTGTTTCTGAGCGTCCGCAATATGCCGAACTTGATGGCGCTCGGCAGGCCGATGTCGTCGTCATCGGCGGGGGCTATACTGGGCTGTCGGCAGCTTATCATCTGGCGAAACAAGGCGCTGACGTCGTCCTGATCGAGGCTGCTCGTTTCGGCGATGGAGCGTCCGGGCGCAATGGCGGACAGTTTGGCACAGGTCAACGCACATGGGCGGAAGATCTTGAAAAGCAGTATGGTTTGGAGCGTGCGAAAGCTCTCTTCAACATAGCGGAGGAGGCCAAGGCGCATCTCCTCGGTTTTGCGCGCGAGCACAATATCGACATGGAATATATGCCCGGCCAAATCTCTGCCGTGCATAAGCCGCGCTACCTCAAGAACTATCAGGAACATGCGGAATTGATGGCGACACGCTTCAGCTATCCGCATATTCGCTATGTCGAACGCGAGGAAATGGCAACGCTGCTCGGCTCTGACCGCTATCATGGCGGCGTTTATGATGCGGGCACAGGCCATATTCATCCGCTGAAACTGTTGATCGGCTTGGCCAAAGTTACCGAAGCAGCTGGTGCTCATCTTTACGAAAACACCAAAGCTACAAAGATCAGCACAGTAAGCGGTCGCATCGAAGTGGAAACACCGCGCGGCACGATTTCAGCGAAGAACGTCTTCATCGCGGTCAATGCTCATGGCGGCGATCTGGAACCGACAAGTGCCGCCCACGTCATGCCGATCCGGTCTTTCATTGGCGCAACAGCACCTTTGGGCGATGACAGTCCAGTCATCCCCGGCGGAGAGTCGGTCGATGACTCGCGCTTCGTTGTACGCTATTTCCGCAAATCCAAGGATGGTCGCCTGCTGTTTGGCGGTCGTGAGGCCTATACAGCCGACAATCCCCGCGACATAAGCGAACATATCCGCCGACAGATTGCGGAGATTTACCCCGCACTGGACAAGGTTGAAATCACGCAAGCCTGGGGCGGATCGGTAGGCATAACCATGCCACGCCAGCCATTTGTGCGCGAAGTAATGCCCGGTGTCATTTCTGCAGGCGGCTATTCCGGCCATGGGGTGATGCTGGCCAATTATATGGGCAGGCTTTACGCAGAGGCAGTCAGCGGCAAGCGCGAGAATCTCAAACTCTTTGAAGAGTTACGTATTCCCGCTTTCCCCGGCGGCCGCACTTTCCGCGCACCTCTGCTATTTGTGGCTCTGTCATGGTACGCGCTGATGGATCGGATTTAAAAAAAGAGAGTGGTATATCCTCTGATAGACCACCCGTGAGTTTTCATGCCCTGTTACTCTATAAGACTGTTACTCAGGCACTATTAGAGCGGCGTGCACCCAATTAGGCACATTAGGTCGCTTGAACACTTTAAAATCAGAGCATAGTTTTCCCCTTAAACTGATCCAAGTTTAAGGAATTATACTCTAGCCAGTCGCTGGTAGGTTTCTTCCACGACATCGCGGAATGGAAGCACACCACTAAGGCAAAGCAGAGCATGCATGTGTTCACGTGCACCTTCATAGCCCATGATTGGCGCGAAAGGCTGCATGACAACGTTCGGCTCTTCTGAATAAAGCTCCCCATACTCCGCGAAGTTTGTGAAGCTCTTGTAGCTTTCGCCGCGCATCAGATAAGTTTCAACTGCTGTCCCTTCAGCCAGAACCACCTCATGACTATCCAGTACGATGTTGTAATAATCGACAGCGTCTTGTGCCAAAACACGCGTGATGGTCCGACCATTCACGAGATCCTTTGCACGGATCAGAACACCATCGATGTAAAGCGCATGGTTCGGAGACAGATAGAGATCACGGTAAGGGGTTTTGCCGTCCAACGCATGGCGCGCGACACGGATCGGCATGATGCTTTCGTTCCACTCTGCTCCGCTTTTCCTGTGACTTTGCCGACCGATCCATTTCACAGGCATCACTGCATCGATGGTTTTCACAAGATCACCGACGCTGAGCTTTTCCACAGCAATGGGACCTTCCGTCGTCTCAACGAGCGTCCCTTTCAAAAGACAGTTGGAGCCGGAACCTCCGCCTCCGCTTTCCCACCATTTCGTGCCCATAGCGCGCGCTGGCAGCGACGATAGAGAAGCAGACAAAGCGCCAATAGCTGCCGCTTTGGCAGCCAGCCCGGCGGCTGCTCCTAGAAAGTGTCGGCGCGCACGATTGCGAGGCGAGTGCGGGTTATTATCAGGTGACATGTATCCCTCCGCTTTTCGAGTGCTGGGCATCGGGCTAAAATCAGCTTGGATTTTTTGCAAAGCACGATGCGCCAAATCAAAAATTTAAAGCTTCAATCCGTGTTGCGCGGATCGCCGCTTCTGTTGCTTCGCCCCAAGATCACGAATCTGATCATACCTGATGACCCGGCCTAAAATATTCCAGCAATCCGGGCTAAAGCCTCCGCGAATAGGCGTAGGATCTACCTCGAAAGGTGGTTGTTTCGGTGAGGTTTGAGGGTTTTGAAAACCCGAATATGTTGATCGAGATTAAGCAACCACCAGATTTTCCCGCCCCGTAATTCCTCATTCGTTCGGAACCACTTCGCATTCTCGTCATTAAAGATAACTGGGTTGATTTGCTGTCAATGGTTTCAAAAACAGCTGCAACTCTCTGCTTTCCTGCGGTTTCACAGCTGCTTGTGCCCGGAATGAGGAGGACTCGATGGAAAATCCGATCGGTAATGCGGGCGAAGAAAAAACAGAACTTAAGCGGGTGATGGGACCCGGATTACTTTTACTATTCATCATCGGTGACGTTTTGGGGACAGGTATTTATGCCCTCACCGGCGAAGTTGCTGCCGAAGTTGGCGGTGTCGTTTGGCTACCCTTTCTTATTGCATTCGTGGTTGCCCTGCTAACCGCTTGCAGCTATCTGGAACTCGTCACCAAGTACCCGCGTGCAGCCGGTGCAGCGCTCTACACGCACAAGGCATTCGGCATTCACTTCATCACATTTCTTGTCGCTTTCGCCGTCATGTCGTCGGGCATAACGTCTGCATCCACTGCCTCACGCGCCTTTGCAGCAAACTTCGAAGCATCGCTGGGCTTAGGTTTCGGTGATTGGGGCACACCGCTCATTGCAGTGGGCTTTATCGCACTCATTGCCGCCGTAAATTTTCGCGGTGTCGGCGAAAGCGTGAAAATGAATGTCGTTCTCACAGTCGTTGAAGTCACCGGCCTATTGATCATTATTGGCATTGGCCTCTGGGCAATCGCTGGCGGTCAAGGTGATGTCTCTCGTGCATGGACTTTCGAAACACCCGAAGGCAGCGGCTATTTCTGGCCCGTCATCGCCGCTACCACTCTTGCTTTCTTTGCCATGGTTGGCTTTGAAGACTCGGTCAACATGGCTGAGGAATGCAAAGAACCCTCGCGTCTTTTCCCGAAAGTGCTGCTCACCGGTCTCGCTATCACCGGCGTCGTCTATGTGCTGGTTTCCATTTCGGCCATTACGCTGGTCTCTGCTGCTGAACTTGGCGAAGGGGACACACCACTTTTGAAGGTAATTCAGGCAGGCGCGCCGGGCTTTCCTATCAGTATATTTGCAGTGATTACCATGTTCGCCGTCGCCAATTCGGCGCTCATCAACATGATGATGGCAAGCCGCCTTATCTACGGTATGGCACGCGAAGGCGTTGTCCCTGAGGCCTTGGGCAAAGTACACAAAGGACGCCGTACTCCCCATATCGCAATCATCTTCACATCGCTACTGGCTGTTGGCCTCATTCTTTTCGCAGGCGGCGTCCCGGCACTCGGCGGCACAACAGCGCTGCTATTGCTGTGCGTCTTTGCGGTGGTCAATGTTGCAGTCTTGGTCCTGCGCAGCGATCATGTCGATCATAAGCACTTCCGCACACCAACTGTCCTGCCGGTGTTGGGCGCAATCAGCTGCACCTTCCTCGCGGGGCCATGGACCGGCCGCGATACGGAGCAATATGCTATTGCAGCGGTACTACTCGGTATTGGTGTCGTGCTCTGGTTTGCCACAGTTCGCTATATGCGTGCTGCTAACCAGACTGTTTACAGCAGTTCCAGTTAAAACTGAATCGTTGGAACCGCTGTAACTATTTGTTTTTACGCATTTCCGAACGTAGAATCAGTTCCCACTTTTACTGGAAATGCTTTAAACCACCATTCTCATACCTTTAGCTTTGATCCATTTGCCTGCATCCAGCAGGCAAGTGAATCAAGCGTATTACGCAGGGTCTTGCCCAGAGCGGTAACCTCATATTCCACTCGCGGTGGCATTTCTGGATAAACGACACGGGTAATCAACCCGCGCGTTTCAAACAGTCGGAGTTGCCGCGTAAGTTCCTTCTGAGTAATCGGTGCAACGGCACGTTGAAGCTCCCCAAAGCGAATGGGGCCATCCGTAACGATCAGCCGATAAAGGATTGGTATCGCCCATTTTCCAGCGATCAGGTTGACGAAATCCACCATGGGACACCGGCTGTTGCTAGATACGTCTACTGATAAGTCGTCCATCAGCCCGCCTCGCGATATTGGAAAATTATTCCTTTAGTACCAAATTGGTGCCTACTATACATTAGATACTAATGGACACAATGTCCTTTCTCCCAGAAGCGAAAATGCTTCGAATGAAGAAAGGTGAATTATGGGTCGTCTCGAAGGAAAATACGCGCTCATCACGGGCGGAACGAGCGGTATCGGGCTTGAAACTGCCAGACAATTTACCCTTGAAGGTGCAACGGTAGCCATCACCGGACGAAAGGCACAAGGTTTGGAGACTGCTTCCCGCGTACTGCCTGAAAATGTCCTGAAAATCCAAAGCGATTCCGGCGATGTTGCAGCACAGGAACTGCTTGCACAGAAACTCCGGGAACAGTGGCCGCAACTTGATGTCCTTTACATAAATGCGGGCGACGTCACCCACAGCCCGCTTCAGGACTTTAATGAAGACGCCTACGACCGGCTGATGGCGACCAACCTGAAAGGTCCGTTCTTTTTGATCAAAGCACTGCTACCACTTCTGGCCAATCCGTCATCAGTCATTCTGTGCGGATCAGCCAGCGCGCATATTGGCCTTCCGCAAAGCAGCGCCTATGGTGCGAGCAAAGCCGGGCTTCTGTCATTGGCACGCACCCTTTCCGGCGAATTAGTAGATCGGGGAATCCGTGTGAACGGCCTCAGCCCCGGCCCAACAGAAACACCAGCATTCGGCAAACTTGGCCTCGCGCCTGCGCAGGAAGAAATCTTACGCTCAGATATACGCAAACTCGTGCCAATCGGACGGATGGGTAAGCCTGTCGAACTCGCGAAAGCTGCGGTTTTTTTGGCGTCTGACGAATCCACTTTCGTCGTGGGATCAGAGATCCGGGTTGATGGCGGCGTGACCAATCTTTGATTGCTCAATTAACCGCAAGGCCGCATTGAAGCTGTTGACAATGCGGCCTCGCAGGAATAGCAAAGCATCATGATTAAAGCGCTCATCAACACCCGTTCTTATTACGCCCCGCTCATATAGCGGCGGGTTTGCTTTGTCATAGTTCAACCGCTGCATTGCCAGCGGTTTCGTATGAAGACAGTGCCTCTGGCGATGCTGCCATTCAGAGGTCAGTCCATGTCTCGCGACAAAAATCATCAGCATAAAACAATCGGTATTATCGGCTTTGGTGCATTCGGGCAGCTTATCGCCCGCTACCTCAGCCCATATTTCCGGCTGTATGCTTATGACCCTGCTGCAGGGCTGGATAACGTTGCTGGTGCTCTCTCCGTAACATTGACCTGCATAGAAGATGCAGCCCGCTGCGACGTCGTTATTCTGGCAACGCCCGTCTCAAATCTTGAGCCCGTCGTTGAAGCGATTGCGCCACATTTGCGACCCGGCGCGCTCGTGATGGATGTGGGATCAGTGAAAGTGAGCCCAGCCAACGTGATGCTCAGAGGTCTGCCGGATAATGTGGAAATTGTCGCCACGCATCCACTTTTTGGCCCGCAAAGCGCCAGCAATGGTATTGCCGGATTGAAGATTGCCATTTGTCCGGTTCGCGGCAAACAAGGGCCTCGCGTTGGTGCATTCTTACGCAAACATCTGGCGCTTGATGTCATCATGACCACTCCAGAAGATCATGATCGCGATGCGGCCATGGTTCAGGGGCTGACGCATCTGATCGCAAAAGTGCTGGTGCAGATGGAGCCTCTGCCCACACGCATGACGACCAGAAGCTTTGACCTGATCATGCAGGCGGTGGGCATGGTGCGTCACGATGCGCCGGAGGTTTTCCATGCCATCGAACGTGCAAATGATTTTGCGCCGCAAATTCGTCAGCGTTTTTTCGAACTGGCTGCTAATGTGAATGAAGAATTGAGCCGAGTCCCTCAATCATGACTCTGGTGTCGTGTTCAGAACCAATAATGGAAGTTGAAATCATGAATCGCGATACGCTTTACCTTTTGCAGCCGGGTTTTGATGACCCGGCCTATCCCGGTCAAAAATTCTATTGCGAGCATTGCGCCCTGATGGAAGGTGTTCTGGCTTCATTTCCTGAACTCGGAAAAAATCTCGACATCAGGCACATAGCCTGGCCACGTCCGCGGCAAGAAGTCATCGCGCTTGTGGGGGAAGAAAACCAGTCGTTACCTTTGTTCATATTGACGAAAGGTAATCGCTCGGTCCATCAGACGGGTGAATATGGGGGCAATGCTTTTGTTTCTGACAAGGATGCAATTCTCGCAGTGCTTTCCGAGCGGCATGGTTTTCCCAATCCGCATCCGTGATTGGAGTTTCTCGCCATGAGCGGCAAAATACTGATCAGTGCCTGCCTCGCCGGGCATCCGGTCCGTTACAACGGATCGGCAAAACCGCTCGCACATCCGCTTGTCGATCAGTGGCGTGCTGAAGGACGGTTAGTGACGGTTTGCCCAGAAGTAATGGCAGGTTTTGGCGTGCCTCGCCTCCCCGCAGAAATTGCAGCAGGAGACGATGGCGAGGCAGTACTTTCAGGCCACGGTCGTGTTATTGAAGAAAATGGGGGCGATGTCACCGCACAATTCGTCGCTGGCGCTCAAGCAGCGCTTGCCGTGGCACAAGCAAACGATTGCCGTTTTGCTCTATTGATTGATGGCAGCCCATCCTGTGGCAGTCGCTCGATCTATGACGGCAAATTCATCGGCCAAAAACATTCCGGAGCCGGTGTCACTGCCACCCTTCTTCGCAGCCACGGAATAGAAGTCTTCGCCGATTCACAGATTGAAGACCTTGGCATTCGTCTTCAAGCTTTAACTTAACTCGCCCAAAATCCATTCGCGGAAGGCGCGGACTTTAGGCATATTCTTTCGCGCCTTTGGGTAAACCAGCCAATAGGCCCGTCCGTCATCGCAAAGAAGGTCAAAGGGTTGAATCAATTGCCCTGATGCCAATTCAGCAGTATGGAATGCAGGTGTTAGGATGCCCACGCCCT
Source organism: Ochrobactrum sp. AN78 (assembly GCF_029909885.1). Taxonomy (NCBI): domain Bacteria; kingdom Pseudomonadati; phylum Pseudomonadota; class Alphaproteobacteria; order Hyphomicrobiales; family Brucellaceae; genus Ochrobactrum; species Ochrobactrum sp. AN78. Next base: position 23,348 of record NZ_JASAMU010000012.1, on the reverse strand, counting down.
GCCCGGCAGCGGCTGCACGCCCTTCGAGGTGCTGAGCGCCATAACGGCTGAATGCATTGCCCTTTATTTCCGGGTTTTCAATTCCGGCAGCCTCGTACCAGATTTTCCACCATGGATCCGTTGGATCTACCGCGCGCAGACGCAGCAGATCGGCAGGTTCGTTAATTCCTCCCACCGACTCCATAAGCTTCGGGCTGAGCATCGGCGAGAATTGCGCCTTAATGAGTTCATGCGAGATCATACCCGGCCAATCACCTCTTCCGCTGCGAATAGCCATATCGATATTCGACGTCGAGAAGTCGACCATATCATTGGACGTATCCAACCGCACCGCGAGCGAAGGATGCTTCATCTGAAACGACCCCAACCGCTGCACAAGCCAGTTTGACGCGAAGGTGACGACAGCGCTGATCGTCAGAACGCCCTGCGTGTCTTCATGCGCCGATGCGAATGCCGTCCGCATGGCTTCGAAGGCTTCATTGATGGCAGGAGCAAGACGCATGCCCAATTCGGTCAGTTCCACCTGGCGCGGCTTGCGCAGAAACAGCGGCGCGCCGACACGCTCTTCCAGCAATTTTATCTGATAGCTGACGGCAGCCTGAGTCATTCCAAGCTCTTCCGCAGCACGCGTAAAGCTTGCATGGCGGGAAGCGGATTCAAAAACGCGAATAGCTGAGAGCGGCGGCAGGGGCGACGTCATAATACATAAGTTCTCCTTATGCATCATAATCGACGTTCAATTGGAAAACAACGCGTTTTTCCGTCATAACTATAGGCACAGTTTAACCTACAGCCCAGCCTCCCACTAGGCTCTAAGCTCAGAAAAATCGAGATCGACCATGCGTGATGTTGAGATCAACTCATCAGCGATTGCCGTTGTTTGCCCTGAAAAAATAGCGTCGTCCGGCCTGTGTGCGTGGATTGCAGGTTTGTTCAAGCGGAAGCCGAGCCATTACGTCATCAGCGAAAATTCGCCAGAATATCTGCTGCGCGATGTAGGTATCAAAGAGGGACGACCATCCCGATTTACCCGCGACGGACATAAGCTGCCTGAATGGTGAAGTTACCTGTTTTTACGCATTATCCTACGCAAAACCGCTTCGCACTTTTGCCGGAAATGCTGTTAGCCACTAACCACCGCAAAGCCACGGGCTTTCAGACCCCGCCGGTCTTCGCGCAGATTACCGATCAGGCGCGACCGGCTTCCGCCAAGATGCAATGTCATCAGAGCCATGGCTTGAGACGCATTTCCTTCTCGCACCGCATCAAGAATTGCACGATGCTGCTGCCACGCACAAGCTAGCGCGTCCGCATCGCGCACTTCTAGCCAGCGTGCCCTTGAAAGCCGTTGCATGGCATCGCGAACACCACGGTTTAGAAATTCATTGCCTGAAAGTCGCGCGAGTTCGATATGGAAATCCATGCCCACACGATGCCATTTCTCGCGTGCGCTCGCGGCATCGCAACTATTGAGCATTTCAGCAATTGCCTCAACACCACTGCGATCTTCCAATGCGCAAGTAACTTTCAGAGCCGCAATTTCCAGCGCCTCGCGATAGACGCCGATCTGCTCAATCTCCGCAAGATTGATCGGTGAAACAGTCCAGCCGCGCCCTTCCCGTCCGACGAGCCCTTCGGCTTCAAGACGTAAGAGTGCAGCACGGATAGGCGTGCGCGATGCATTGAACTGCGCTTCGATCCAGCGTTCGGTCAGCCGTTCGCCCGGCCCCAGCTCAAGCCCGAGGATCAAATCGCGAAGCTGTTCTTCGACTTGCCGCATCTGTGACATTGGACCCTCGATAATTCTGGCGAACGGCTGATTGACAAGCCACTGCGACAGGCGCATGTGTGTATTCCAATTTGGTATCCCAAAATGGAATACAAAGCAATCATATCTAATTTCAACGGAACAGAGCATGCGTACCCAGCCGGCCGAATACGGCAGCAAGGCCACAACACAATCGCCAGCCGCGATTGCAAATGACGAGAACCAGGAACGCTATTGGAAGCAGAACCTTGTTATCTGCCTCGTCGGTTCCTTCACGACACTCGTCGCCATGTCGCTGCTTCTGCCGTTTCTTCCGCTTTATGTGGAGCAACTGGGCGTCGTTGATCATGCCGCAATCGTGCAATGGTCGGGCATCGCCTATGGTGCGACGTTTCTCGCGGCAGCAATTGTCGCCCCATTCTGGGGTAGGCTTGGTGACCGTTACGGCCGCAAGTTGATGCTGATCCGCGCTAGTCTCGGCATGGCGATTGCCATGTCTTTGATGGGCATGGTCACAGATATCTGGCAACTTGTGGCCCTGCGGTTATTCGTCGGCATTGCGGGAGGCTACTCGTCGGGTTCGATGATCCTTGTCGCCACGCAAACACCAAAAGACAAAACTGGTTGGGCGCTGGGCGCACTTTCGGCGGGCATTATGGGCGGCAATCTGGCTGGCCCTCTGCTCGGCGGTGCGCTGCCGCCATTGATCGGTATTCGCGCAACTTTCTGGCTGGCGGGCAGCGTCATTTTTCTCACCTTCCTGGCCACTACATTTCTGATCCGTGAGGAACGGAAACCACCCAAGCGCAGCAAGGAACAAAATCGGGAATCTGTCTGGGCTGCCATTCCAGATCGCAAACCGATCATCGCCATGCTCGCGACAGGCATGTTGTTGATGTTCGCAAATATGTCGATCGAGCCAATCATCACCGTTTATGTGATGCAGCTGATGGACGATCAGACCAAAGTGACGCTGATTTCCGGCGTGGTAATGGCTGTTGCCGCACTCGGCAGCATCCTTTCTGCCTCCAGACTTGGCCGTCTGGCAGACCGTATCGGCCACACACGCGTCATCATCGGCGCACTGACGATCGCTGCACTCCTGCTGATCCCGCAAGCCTTCGTCACACAAGCCTGGCAGTTGATAGGCTTGCGCTTTTTAATGGGCCTGGCATTGGGTGGTCTTCTGCCCTGCATCAGCAGCGTCATCCGGCACAATGTTCCCGACCGGGTCGCAGGCAGTGTGCTCGGGCTTTCAGTTTCGGCGCAGTATGTCGGTCAGGTCGCAGGCCCAGTTGCTGGCGGGTTCATCGGCGGTCGCTTTGGAATGCCCGCAGTATTCCTCTGCACATGCGCGCTCATGGGGGCAGGAGCAATTTATAACTGGGGTGTTCTGAGAAAAGCTTCACAGAATTGATGCATGAGGGCGATAGTCACCCTCACTCCCCGATTCTCTGAGACAAGCCATGACAACACAAATTTTTGCGCCCTATGACGTTCTTGCGGCAAAGCTTTTGCCACACGCACTCGACAGCCATGAGGACGGATCACATGATCTCTCCCACCTTGCTCGCGTATGGAAAAATGCGGCCATCATTCAGCAGACTGAGGGCGGCGACGCAGAAGTATTATGCGCAGCCGCTCTCCTGCATGATTGTGTGAGCGTAGAAAAAAACGCACCTGATCGCCACCGCGCTTCAAGATTTGCTGCGGAAAAAGCAACCAGCCTGCTGCGTGAACTTAGCTGGAGTGAAGAACGGATCGCAGCAACAGCGCATGCAATTGAGGCACATAGCTTCTCAGCCAATATCGAGCCACGCACTGTTGAGGCTAAGATTTTACAAGATGCGGACCGGCTCGATGCAATCGGTGTCATTGGGGCAGCACGCTGCTTTTACATCGCAGGCCGTATGGGCAGCGCGCTTTATGATTGGCAAGACCCGCAGGCGGAAAGCCGCCCACTTGATGACAAACGCTATGCGCTTGATCACTTCCGAGCCAAATTGTTCAAGCTTGCTTCCGGATTCAAAACAGAAACCGGAAGCCGCATGGCTACGGAGCGCCATGAAAAGCTGGAGGCTATATTCAACGATTTCCTGTGTGAAGCAGGCAGTTAGAGCGCCGATCTGGTTGGATCAGATCGGCGCTCTAACAGTTTGTTTTAACGCGCATCTTTGTCCGAAAACCGTTTCACGCTTTTAGGGTTGCGCTCTAAATCGAATAACCGCCATCAACGCTGAGTGCTGTTCCCGTAATCATCGATGATGCATCCGACGCCAGGAAAAGCGCTGCCTCTGCAATGTCTTCTGGCTTCGAGAACCGGCCAAGCGGGATCGTGCCTTTCAGGCTCTCGCGTGCCGCGGGGGTGTCTTCTGCGAGAAACATCCCTAAAGCTTCGCCGTCGCTTTCAGCGGGACAAATACAGTTGACGCGAATATTCTTTTCGGCGAGTTCCAGCGCCATCGCCTTGGTCGCGCTTACAACCCAGCCTTTGGACGCAGCAAACCACGTAAGACCTTTGCGCGGACGATTGACCATTGCAGATGCAGTGTTGATGATCACGCCGCTGCCCTGATGTTCCATGATTGGCACGACCAGCAGCGTCGAATGGTAGATCGCCTTCATGTTGACCGCATTGATGAGATCAAACGCGTGCTCATCCACTTCCGTCAAAGGCATATTGCGATGCGTGAAACCCGCATTGTTGACCATGATATCGATGCGACCGAACTTATCAAAAGCCGCGCGTGCCAGCCGTTCCATATCATCCTTGCGTGACACATCAGCCTGCACGGACAACGCATCTTTGCCGATATCGGCAAGTTCGTCTTCCAGACGTTTCACATTCACATCGGCCAGCACAACCTTGGCGCCCTCAGCTGCAAAGCGGCGCGCTATGGCAGAACCGAAACCAGATCCAGCACCTGTGATAATCGCAACCTTGTCCTGCAGCCTCTTCATGTCATTCTCCTTTTGCGGATGTAGGATATGATCCGCCCGTCAAATCAGTAAAAACTTTGTTCAGCACTGCTGTGTTCATGCCTGAATATGGCTCTATGTTGAACATGTCATCTATGCATATGCGGTTAACCGAGATGCAATGACAGCTGTAATTGGCAACATTCGCGAGAATGTTACATTGGATGGTTGAATTTAAATCGATTAGATTATAGACAGAGGCTGTACGAAAATCGCATTCTGCTATTAGAGCGCCGTGCGCCCTCTTGGGTGTATAAAGGACGCTCTGAACTATTAAATCTACGCATCGTACTTTCCAAAAATCGATTCCGATTTTTGGGCCGATGCTGTAGCAGACTGATTTGCGTTAGAAGTGGAAGAGAGCAATATATGACCAGCCAGATAATACCGGTAGAGCCCTTCGATTGCATCGTTTTCGGCGGTTCCGGCGATCTTGCCGAACGCAAACTGATTCCTGCGCTGTATCAGCGTCAGCGTGCAGGTCAGCTCAGTGAGCCGACACGCATCATCGGCGCTTCGCGTAGCGCTATGACAGATGAGGAATATCGCAAGTTTGCACGGGATGCGATCAACGAGCACGTGAAGGCTTCGGAAATCGACGCCAAGGAAGTCGAAGCATTTATTGCGCGTCTTACCTATGTTGCAGTCGATGCGAAGTCTGAAGATGGTTGGGCCGCTCTCAAGGAAGCCATTGGCAAAAAGCCAGAGAAGATCCGCGCTTTCTATCTTGCCGTAAGCCCGACTCTGTTCGGTGACATTGCCAGCCGCCTCAAGACGCACGGCCTGATCACGCGCGACACGCGCATCATCGTTGAAAAGCCAATTGGTCGCGATCTTGAATCCGCCAATGCGCTTAACGACACGATCGGCAGCGTTTTCCGCGAAGATCAGATTTTCCGTATCGATCATTATCTCGGCAAGGAAACCGTTCAGAACCTTATGGCTCTGCGCTTTGCCAATGCACTCTATGAGCCGCTCTGGAATTCAGCGCATATCGACCATGTGCAGATCACAGTTGCTGAAGCTGTCGGCCTTGAAGGTCGTGCCGGTTATTACAATACCGCTGGCGCGCTGCGCGATATGGTGCAGAACCATATTCTCCAGTTGCTTTGCCTCGTCGCTATGGAACCGCCTTCGTCACTCGAAGCCGATGCAGTGCATGACGAAAAGGTCAAGGTGCTTCGCTCGCTGAAGCCAATCACAACCGCCAATGTTGAAGATGTTACCGTTCGTGGTCAGTATCGCGCCGGCGCGTCTGCAGGCGGCCCGGTCAAGGGTTATCTGGAAGATCTCGGCAGCGACACCAGCAACACGGAAACCTTCGTGGCGCTCAAGGCAGAAATCGACAACTGGCGTTGGGCAGGCGTTCCTTTCTACCTGCGCACCGGCAAGCGTCTTGCCACCCGCGTGTCGGAAATCGTCGTCACTTTTAAGCCGATCCCGCATTCGATCTTCGGTGAAAATGCTGGTAAGGTTGTGGCCAACCAGCTCGTCATTCGTTTGCAGCCTGATGAAGGCGTGAAGCAGTGGCTGATGATTAAGGATCCGGGTCCGGGCGGAATGCGCCTGCGTCACGTTCCATTGGACATGAGCTTTGCGGAATCGTTCAGCGAACGCAACCCGGATGCTTATGAACGCCTAATTATGGACGTTGTCCGAGGCAATCAGACACTGTTCATGCGCCGCGATGAAGTGGAAGCTGCATGGCGCTGGGTTGATCCGATCCTTCAGGGATGGGAATTGAACAACCAGCAGGTTCAGGGTTACACGTCAGGTACATGGGGCCCATCGTCTTCCATCGCTCTTATCGAGCGCGATGGACGGACCTGGCACGAAAGTCTCTAAAGCATGTCGCGCTCAAATGGATTCATTTGAGCTCCCGCGAACATGCGACAGTTAAAAGAATCTAGAGCGAGCGTCATAGGTGCGATTAAGTGCGACACGCTCTAGCGCCGGATAATGCGTCAAAGCCAATAGTTAGAGCGGTTCCAACGATTCAATCTTAACTGGAACCGTTCTACGCACGAGACCCCCAAACCCGGAAGAAACGTTGACAGAAAATTCCGGATCAGTCTTTGTGCCAAAAAAGAAAGAGCGAGCGCGAATACCCGACAAGGGGTGCTCGCTCTGGACTGTCCTGACTTGAAAGGTATGGCATGAGCATCGAACGGCACGATTTCACCAGCGGAACGGAACTGGCACAGTCTCTTTCTGAAGCGATTGCGAACAAGCTGGCTGCCGCTATCGCTGAGCGGGGGCAAGCGACACTCGCTGTTTCCGGCGGCACAACGCCGCTCAAGCTGTTTGACATCCTATCGCGCAAGATGATCGACTGGACGCTTGTCACAATCACGCTTGTCGATGAGCGTTTCGTACCCCCAACAAACGAACGTTCAAACGAAAAGCTGGTGCGCGATCATCTATTGCGCGATCATGCAGGTGTTGCGAAGTTCGTCGGTCTTTATAATCCGGCCGCAACAGCTGAAACTGCAGCTCTTGCTGCCGCCAATCGTATCGATGCACTGCGCCGTCCTTTTGACGTCGTTGTGCTCGGCATGGGTAATGATGGCCACACGGCATCGTTCTTCCCTAATGCCGACAGGCTCGATCAGGCGATTGATCCGACAACAAAGGCCGTTGTTCTGCCAATCCATGCCGAAGGTGCTGGCGAGAAGCGCCTGACCCTTACGCTGCCATTGCTCGCTGAAGCCGATATGCTGGTTCTGCACATTGAAGGTGCTGCCAAGCAGGCGACACTTGAGCAAGCGCTGGCTGGCGATGACGAGACTGAAATGCCAGTGCGAGCGGTCTTCCGCCATGCCCGCAAGCCGATCCAGCTTTACTGGACCAGTTAGATCAGTTCCAGTTAAGAACGCAGCAGTTTGCATTCGGGCTACAGCATAATTCCTTAAACCTGAATCAGTTTAAGGTAAAACTATGCTGTAAATATAGAGTGTTAGAGCGACCTTTGTGCGCCCAAGAAGGCGCACGGCGCTCTATTGGAATAAACCACAGGCAAACCTCGCACTATTTTAGCAGGTGATACCCATGACGACGCAGACTGCACATATCCGCATCAAGGAAATTACCGAGCGCATCGTTGAGCGCTCGAAACCAAGCCGCGAGGCATATCTTGGACGCGTCCGCGAGGCTGCATCCAAGAAACCGCATCGCGCTGTGCTTGGATGTGCCAATCTCGCTCATGGTTTTGCAGCCTGCGGCCCGAATGACAAGGCGGCACTCACCGCCGATGTCGTGCCCAATTTGGGCATTATCACCGCTTATAATGACATGCTCTCGGCGCATCAGCCGTTTGAGACCTATCCTGAGCTGATCCGCAAGGCTGCCCGTGAAGCTGGCGGTGTGGCACAGGTCGCAGGTGGTGTGCCAGCAATGTGCGACGGCGTCACACAAGGTTTCGCTGGCATGGAACTTTCGCTGTTCTCACGCGAAGTGATCGCCATGGCCGCAGCCGTTGGCCTCTCGCACGATATGTTCGATGCTGCCGTCTACCTCGGCGTATGCGACAAGATCGTGCCGGGACTAATCATCGGCGCCCTGACGTTCGGGCATCTGCCTGCGGTGTTCATTCCGGCTGGTCCCATGACGAGCGGCTTGCCGAACGATGAGAAAGCCAAGACCCGTCAGCTTTATGCCGAAGGCAAGGTTGGGCGTGCGGAATTGCTGATCTCTGAATCGAAATCCTACCACGGTCCGGGCACCTGTACATTCTATGGCACGGCAAACTCCAACCAGATGCTGATGGAAATCATGGGGCTACATTTGCCCGGTTCATCCTTCATCAATCCGGGCACACCTTTGCGTGACGCCCTTACCCGCGAAGCGGCCAAACGCGCGCTGGCGATCACCGCATGCGGCAACGAATATACACCAGTCGGTGAGATGCTCGATGAGCGCTCTTTTGTGAACGGTATCATTGGGTTGAACGCCACAGGCGGCTCGACCAATCATACGATTCACCTGATCGCCATGGCGGCTGCGGCAGGCATTAAGCTCACATGGCAGGATATTTCGGAGATTTCTGACGTAGTGCCTTTGCTGGCCCGCGTTTATCCAAATGGACTTGCCGATGTAAACCATTTCCATGCTGCAGGCGGTATGGGCTTCCTGATCCGTGAGCTGCTTGACGGCGGCATTCTGCACGAAGATGTCCGCACAGTCTGGGGCGAAGGATTGCGACCATACGCGATCGAACCCAAGCTCGGTGCCGATGGCAATGTCGTGCGCGAGCCGGTGCCTGAAAAAAGCGGTGACGACAAGGTTCTGGCGAAGATCCATTCGCCGTTCCAGCCGTCAGGCGGCATCAAGGTTTTGACTGGCAATATCGGCAACGCGATCATCAAGGTTTCAGCCGTGAAGCCCGAACGCCATGTTATTGAAGCACCTGCAAAAGTCTTCAATGATCAGTCGGAATTGCAGGCCGCATTCAAGGCGGGCGATCTCACCGGCGATTTCATCGCAGTTGTCCGCTATCAGGGACCGAAAGCCAATGGTATGCCGGAACTGCACAAGTTGATGACCGTGCTTGGCATTTTGCAGGATCGTGGTCAGCGGGTAGCACTCGTTACTGATGGGCGTCTTTCTGGCGCATCCGGCAAAGTACCTTCCGCAATCCACGTGACCCCGGAAGCCCTCGACGGCGGTGCAATCGGTAAAATCCGCAACGGCGATATTGTGCGGCTTGATGCGGTGAATGGAACGCTGGAAGTGCTTATCAATGATGCTCTTCTTGCTGAGCGCAGCGAACAGCGCCCGGACCTTTCGGGCAACGAGCACGGAATGGGGCGTGAACTCTTCCGCGCCTTCCGTCAGATTGCTGGCCGTGCCGATGAAGGTGCTTCCGTCTTCTGAAAGATGACGCCAATGAAACAAGGCAAAGCGGTTTTTTAAGCCGCCTTGCCTCTCAAACTGAACAATTACGCAAGAAAAGGCGCAAAAAACGCCTTTAAATTGTGTCAAAATACTGGCTTTTCGAAGTCAACACTGCGGCAGGCAGCTGTCAGTGTATTTGCCATAAGCATGGCAATGGTCATCGGACCAACGCCACCGGGAACCGGCGTGATGGCACCGGCCAATTTTTCCGCATCTGCAAAATCAACATCGCCAACTAGACGTGTTTTGCCTTCACCCTTTTCAGGCGCAGGAATGCGGTTGATACCCACATCAATTACTGTCGCGCCGGGCTTGACCCAATCGCCTTTTACCATCTGCGGGCGACCGACAGCGGCAACCAGGATATCGGCAGTGCGCGCAATCGCAGGCAGGTCCTTGGTACGGCTATGAGCAACGGTCACACTCGCATTTGCTGCCAACAGCAGATTGAACATCGGCTTGCCGACGATGTTGGAACGACCAATCACAACGGCATTCAGGCCCGACAAATCGCGGCCATGAACACGCTCGATCATGATCATTGCGCCAGCCGGAGTGCATGGAACAAAAGCTGTATCCAGCTCACCTGTGCCAAGCTTGCCTACATTGATGAAATGGAAGCCGTCGACGTCCTTTTCCGGCGAAATAGTCTGGATCACACGACCTGAATCGATGTGCTTTGGCAGCGGAAGCTGCACCAGAATACCGTGGATGGCCGGATCATTGTTGAGGCTGTCGATCAGATCGAGAAGTTCGACTTCAGTTGCATCTTCAGCCAAATCATGCTGAACGGATACAAAACCGCATTCCTTGGCCTTTTTGCCCTTCGAGGCAACATAGACCTGGCTTGCCGGGTCTTCGCCGACAATCACCACTGCAATGCCAGGTACAACCCCGGTCGCACTAACGAGCTTTTCGGTCTCACGCTTTACCGTGGAAACCACATCTTCGGCGAGCTTCTTGCCATCGATCAATTGGGCCATATCGAATGCTCCGTTTAAGAGCGTATCCCGAAAGGTGCGAAACGGTTTTCGGATAAGATACGCTTCAATCAAATAATTAGAGCGCTGGTCTGTTCCGTTCAGACCGACAAGCGCTCTAGACAAGCGATGCCTTGGGATACATCGCCTTTATCCAGCAGACATGCCAATAAGCGTCATCAATGGATATGACAATCTCGAAAGCTGAAGTTTCAGGATAAAGTCGCAAAATGCCTTAGTGTGAAGGCTATTTCATATAGGAGTGCGACGGTCACGAATATCGCATGATAGCGCCGATTATCGGTGAACATCGCGATAAGACTTCCCGCAATCAGCGCACCCACGCGAATAGGATACTCGATCCCGTAAAGCTGATAATGTTCCATCCCCTTGAGAAGGGTGTCGACGACGTCGGCGACATAAACCAGTGCGAGAATGCCGAAGAACCATTTGCGCCGAGAAATAAAGTAATCCCGATAGCCTGTATATTCCTCCATGCTGTCCGGAAAGAGCAGCGTGCACAGCAGGAAATAAAGCCCAGCGTAGAAGATCACGAAGAAATATTTCTCGAATGTCCAAAGATGAATGGTTCTCAGACTGAACTCGAACCACCAGAAATGGATGACCGAAAGCAGAATGAAGGCCACCCACGCCAGATGAACCGGATAGATTTTCTGCTTCCCCGGATGCTGGATAAACCGCGCAAAGCCCGTCAGAAGGCGTGATACGCAAAGACCAAGAATGATGCCGATGATGATGCGGACATGGGTAAATGCTTCCGCAGGCGGCACGCCAGTCGTTAAGGCCGGATCCATTGTTCCCCTCAATGCTATTTGCTCAGCATCTTGGAACAGAAAAAGTAAGCAATCAATAAATCACAGCAAAATTATAAATTGAGAGCGACGCTAACTTGCGTCAGCGTCGCTCAATATAACCATCAACGACCCAAGGGTTTAGTTGATCGAGTTCAGGAAGCTTTCCCAGCTTGCTGACCAATGCGTGCGACTCTTTTCATCGGCAGAGCGAACATTACAGGTCTGCAAATCGCTTTCAGGAATGTCCTTCTGCGTCTTTTCACACAGCCAGACATCGCTCTTTTCAGGCACAGAGGATGCTACAAAGCTGACAATCTTGTTGTCTTTGATACCAAGCAGGATATCAAAATCTGCCTCATCATTATTAAAGGCCCATGAGCAGAACTCATCAAAATCAGGGCGATTTTCGTCTGGTTTGCCACAAGCCTTTTCGTGATCTGGAGCCAGCTTGTCCATAAAGGCTTTTCCCGCAGGTGACGAAACCACAAGATCGGCATCAGACAGTTTGCTGATTTCTTCAACACCCCATTTGGGACCGGTAGGTTTTTCAGCAGCTGCTGCACCTGCAGCCATGATACCGGCAACCATGACACCTGCCGCAATCGCAGCGACACGCACGATATGGAAAGCTCTTCCAAGCATTTGCTTCACCTTTTAAAGCGATGTTTTACAATAGAATTATCAGTCAATGTTCAATCTCAGAAACGAGAGTTATCTATAAAACCACTTATATTCAACAACGAATTTCTCCCAAGTTTGGACTGATAAAGCCGTATCACCCTTCGGACTTTTTGCCATCCAGCCTTGCGATTTGTGTCTACGGAAGGCTATACCGGACACAATAAACGACAGTGCTTCAACACTCGATTCATGAAGGCGGAACATTCTCATGCAAGATACAGTTATTCTCGTTGGTTGCGGCAATATGGGTTTCGCCATGCTGAAAGGCTGGCTCGACAGCGGCATTTTGCAATCCGAGAATGTGCATGTTGTCGAACCATCAGAGGCACTTCAGAGCCGCGCGGCTGGCGCTGGAGTTAATGCCTGCTCGAGTGCGGACTCCCTGTCCGATGATCTGAACCCGCGTATGATCCTCATTGCGGTCAAACCACAGGTCATGGGCGACGTATTGCCTGCTTATAAGCGTTTTGCACCGAACGCGACCTTTGTCAGCGTGGCAGCAGGCATCCCGGTTTCATTCTTTGAACAGCATCTTGGCGGTGACGCCCGGATCATGCGCTGCATGCCCAATACACCGGCTGCAATCGGCAAGGGCATGCTTGTGACCTACAAGAACGCCAATGTGAGTGAGGATGATGCGGCTTTTGTAAAAAGCCTTCTCAAGACATCCGGCAAGGTGACAAGCATCGATGATGAAGCGCAGATGGATGCGGTGACCGCTGTTTCCGGCTCCGGCCCTGCTTATGTGTTCCATTTCATTGAAGCCCTGACCGATGCCGGCGTCACCGCTGGTCTTCCGCGTGAAACCGCTGCATTGCTTGCGATGCAAACTGTGATGGGCGCCGGTGCACTTGCATCTGCAAGCAACGACAGCCCGACAAAACTGCGCGAACAGGTGACAAGCCCCAAAGGTACCACTGCAGCTGCACTGGACATTTTGATGGGAGAAGATCGCCTCAAGAATCTGGTTGCCGAGGCCGTTGACGCCGCGCGCAAGCGTTCGATCGAGCTTGGGAAGGTCTAAACCAGAATCCTCGGAACAGCTTCGATAAGTGCCTTTGTAACAGGCGCTTGCGGCGCTGCGATCAGCTCCTGCGTCGGGCGACATTCAACAATCCGCCCGCGCTCCATCACCGCAATGCGGTCCGCCATTTGTGCAGCAACCGCCAGATCATGCGTGATGAACAGATAGGCCGTGCCTTCGGCCTTCTGTATCTCCTGCAACAATTTCAGAATTGCACCACGCACCGTCACATCAAGTGCCGAGACAGCTTCATCCAGAACGATGAGCGATGGCGATGTGGCAAGTGCACGTGCTATTGCGACCCGCTGACGCTGACCGCCGGAAATCTCATGCACACCGCGTGTCGCCAGTTTGGGATCAAGGCCGACCTTCTGCATAAGCTCGGCAATATCGCGTTTCAGCCCGTGAATACGCAGCGGCTCCCGAAGCACTTCATGCACAGTCGCACGCGGATTGAATGCGGAAAGCGGATCCTGAAATACCATCTGTAAGCGTGCGCGACGCCTGCGAAGAACCGAACCTTGTGGTCTGAGCCAATCTTCGCCCTCGAAATGGATTGATCCTGTATCAAGCGTATGTAGTCGCAACAATGCGCGCGCAAGCGTAGATTTTCCGCTGCCCGAAGGACCAACGAGCGCCAGCGTTTCACCTTGGAAGATTTCAAGGCTTACCCGTTCAAGTGCGAGCTTATCGCCGTAGCGCACACTGAGTTCGCTTGCCTGCAGCAGAGCCTTATCCATGAATTGGCTCCAGCGTGGGAACGGCACTGATGAGCGCCTTCGTATAGTCGCTTTGTGGATTGCCAATAATCTCGCGCGCGGTGCTGCATTCCAAAAGCTCACCACGATGAAATACGGCAATGCGATCTGCCAGATTTGAGGCCAGTGCAATGTCATGCGTGATGAAAATCAACGTCATGCCATCTGCGCGCACCAGTTCGCGCAGGAGCGTCACGATTTCCTTCTGCACGATTGTATCGAGCGCACTTGTCGGCTCATCGGCAATCAACACACGCGGATTTGCAGCGATGGCAAGAGCTATGGCGATGCGCTGCTTCTGACCACCAGAAAACTGATGCGGATATCGCAAGAAACTGTCTTCCGGTTCGAGAATATGAACCCGTTCTAAAAGCCTGATCGCTTTGCGTTTTGCCGCTTTTCCGTCGACCTTTTCGTGGGCGCGGATTGTCTCAACCAGTTGCGCGCCAACACGCATCAGCGGATCGAAGCTCGAAGCTGGGTCTTGAAATACAAACCCGATATCGCGGCCCGGCTTCGGCTGCCCATCTCGCCAATTGATGTATCCTGACACCGTAGCATTGACAGGCAGAAGATCGGCTATTGCCAGCGCCAGAGTGCTCTTGCCGGAGCCGCTTTCACCAATAATAGCGAGGATTTCTCCGGCTTTTATATCCAGAGCAACATCGTGCAGAGCCGCATCCCGACCATAGTGAACGCTGAAATTTTCAAGCTGAACGAGAAGGCTCATGATTGCATCTCTCGTCGTGCAGTCGTATTCGTAATCCCCTCGCCTGCGAGGTAAACGCCGACAACAGTAAGCGCCAATGCCAGCCCCGGTAAGATCGACAGCCACGGTGCAGAACGCAGGACCGTGCGCCCTTCAGCGATCATGCCGCCCCATGTCACACGATTGGGATCACCCAATCCGAGAAATGACAATGCGGCTTCAATCAGAATAGCGGATGCAACAATAACCGGCACAAGCGCCAAAACTGGCGGCAATGCATTGGGCAATATCTGCCGGAAAGCAATCTCCAGCGGATGCATTCCAATAACGCGAGCAGACGCGACATAGTCGCGCTCGCGGATAGACAGCACCTGCCCACGTGTAAGACGTGCCGCCTGCGTCCAGCTCGACAGGGCGATTGCAGCAACCAATACTGGAAGCGACGGTCCGGCAATGCTGACCAAAGCAAGCGCTAGGAGAAAGCCCGGTACGGTCTGAAAAGCTTCCGTTATTCGCATCAGCACTTCATCAACCAGTCCGCCAGCGAACCCCGCCAACGTACCGACGATGCTTCCTATCAAGATGGAAGCGGTAGCGGCGGCAAGGCCCACGATCAGCGATGTGCGACTTGCATGAAAGAGCTCGGCCAGCACATCGCGACCCAGCCGGTCTGTTCCAAGCGGAAAAGACGCATTGTCGAAGGGGGCAAGCAAAGGTGTTGCAACAATGCGCAGTGGATCACCGGGAAAGAGCATGGGCGCGAAGAGAGCTGCGGTAATCAACACAAGCAGAATAATCGCACCCGCAATGCCCTCGCCAGTTCCGAAATAGCGTTTGAACCCGCTCATGATCGCGCCTCTCCCGTAGCAATCCGCGGATCGAGCCAGAGATAGAGAAGATCAACAATGAAGTTGACGAAGATGACCATGATTGCACTTGTCAGAATGACGCCGAGCAGCAACGGCGTGTCACGGCTTGCCACAGCCTCTTGAGCCAGCCGTCCAAGACCAGGCACGGCAAAGACGCTTTCGATCACAACACTCCCGCCAAGCATGGAGGCAGCTTGCAGCCCAAGCATGGTCACAAGCGGCAGCAATGCATTGCGCGCCACGTGCCGCAACACAATGCGTGGGCGCGAGATACCGCGCGCTTTCAACGCACGGACAAAATCCATGCGCCAGATATCGGCCATCGAAGCACGCATGACACGGAGATAAAGCGCCAGATAGATCAGCGCCAGCGACACAACCGGCAGCACTAAATGGCGCGCTATATCGATGGCGCGAGCCCATCCTTCTTTACCGGACGCAATGGTTTCGATCCCGCTTGACGGCAGCCAGCGCAACCGGATCGAAAAGAGGATCACCAACACCAATGCTAACCAGAAGCCGGGAATGGCATAAAGTACAAGCGAGGCGACGGACAGAAAACGGTCGCGGAAGCTGCCGGGCTTTGCACCGGCCACAATACCCAAAGCTGACCCGACGGCAAAAGACAGCGCAGTCGCAGCACCCATGAGCAACAATGTGTTGGGCAAACGCTCAAAGATCACGTTGAGAATGGGGCGATTAAAACTGACGGACCACCCAAGATTGCCTTGAACAAGGGAGGCAAGATAAGCGCCAAGCCGGTGCCAGATTGACTGATCCAGCCCCCAGCGTGCGCGCATTTCGGCAATAGCTGCAGCATCGCCGCCAAAACTGACGGCATAAGCATCCACAGCGTCGCCGGGAGCTGTTTCCAGCATCAGAAAACAACCAATGATAACAATCAGCAGCACGAATATGCTGCCGATCAATCGTTTCCTGAAAAGAGCAAGAATCTGCGTCACGACCAGACGATACTATCAACCTTACAGTTCGTCACTGTGCAATCCAGATATCTGCCCAGTTAGAGACTGCCCAGCGTGGATTGTTGGAGACGTTTTTCACGCGTTCATTGGCAACTGTAATGAAGCCCCATTCGGCCGCGTTGATGAGTGGCAGATCGGCCTCCACCAATTGCTGGAATTGATGATAAAGCGCAGTACGCTTCTTTTCATCGATTTCATGCGCGGCTTTGGCAATCACCGCGTCCAGTTCTGCATTGGCATAACCGCCCTGATTGGAGAACGGAACGCCCGCAGGAATTCCACCTTCAACCAGAATGGTGGTCGAAATAGCAGGATCACCGCGATAAACAGTTGGCGCGATTGCGAGATCAAAATCATGATCCGTATAAACCGCCTTCTGATGTGCGGCTGAATCATTGTTGACGATACGCGCATCAATTCCGATAACCGCAAGCGCTTGCCGCAGATAATCGCCGAACTGCTTGGTTTCATTGAAATAAGGAGCTGGCAGCAGTTTCAGTGCAAAGCGCGTGCCATCATTGCCGCGCTTGTAGCCAGCCTCGTCCAGAAGCTTGTTCGCCTTCTCCACATCGAAGGGATAAGCAGCGACATCGCCAGTATAAAACTGGCTGTCATATTGCGGAACAGGTCCGGTCGAAGACTTGGCATAGCCAAGAAAAATGGTCTTCACCACAAAATCGCGATCAATGGCATGGGCTATTGCCTGCCGCACCTTGAGGTCTGCCAGTTCTTTGCGTCGATGATTGATCTCCACCACCAGCTGATAGGTAAGCGCCTCATAACCTTTGGAAACAACCGTCAGCCCCGGTACTTTTGAGATACGGTCGAGGTCAGCGAGAGGGACAGCAGAAAATGCTGCCAGGTCGATCTCTTCCGCTTCCAGCGCTCCAGCTGCTGCTGCACGGTCCGGCAGCACACGATAGATGATTTCATCAAGATAAGGCTCACCCTCACCCCAGTAATTCTCATTCTTCGCAAGCCGATAATATTCACCGGTCTTGTGTTCGGCATATTTGAAAGGTCCAGTGCCGATGAGTTTTTCATTGGCGGGGTTGGCAGCAATGTCAGTGCCCTCAAAAACATGTTTCGGTAGAACCGCAGTCAGCGCAGGCAGCGCATTGCGGATAAGCTGGAAGGGGGTTGGCTCACTGAAATGGAAAACAGCCGTATGCTCGTCCGGTGTTTCAACTTTTTCGAGCGTCTTGAACACGACACGTCCGAGGTTTTGTAACGGCTTCCAGACTTCCATCGCAGAAAAAGCGACGTCTGCGGATGTGAAAGGCGTATCATCATGCCACTTTACACCTTCTCGTAAATGGAAGGTGGCGGTCAGCCCATCGTCAGAACCTTTCCAGCTGGTTGCGAGGCGTGGCTCAAGACCATTCTCACCATCGAAAGAAGCTTCGGCGAGTGGCTCTATCACTTTGCTTGCAACGAAAAAGACACCGTTCGAAGCGACGATAGCCGGGTTGAGATTACGCGGTTCAGAATCCGCAGCAACAACCAGCCGCCCACCCTTTTGCGCCTTGTCTTCCGCCGCCGCCCATCGCGCTAAAAGCGGCAGAGCCACCAGCGAAGTTGAGCCAACCAGAAATGCTCTGCGCGATGCAATAAACCGAGCCATGCCACTGCCTCTGAAATTCAATTCCCGTTTTTCTTGTCTACACTGGCCTTGAATTAATTGCAGGGCAAATTCTGTCACCATGGCAATAAATATCGAAAACTGTTCCTCTTTTTCAGAGTGAACCCTAATTCGGAAGCCGCAAAAAATTCCTAAAGTTTGTGCGTATATGCAGCTCAAATACCTTGCTTGCAGCTGAACTGATTTTCCCCTTTCAGCACATTTAAAGAAATTTTCTCCTTGCCAAACACCCACTCTTCCATAGATCATGGTTAATTATGTGTTGTCGTATTTCGTGAGGAGAATACTGATACGGCACATGCATGAAGAGCCAATATCAGCTCTTCTTGAACCGCATTTGCGGAGTCCTGTATCGAAGTTTCCGTAAATGCCTGAAGCTGAACCACCATTGGAAGAGAGGAAACAGAAATGTCTAGTTTGCTGCCCCCACTTCATGACGGTCACGCACCGATCTATTTGCATCACGCATTTCAGGACGCAGTCGATGCTTATGAGCACTGGAACCTGGAAACAGCAGAACCAGTCGTAGCAATCAACGGTAAGGTCACGCGTATAAGTGTCGTTTTCCGACGCTTGTGGAGCTGTACCGACACAGTGCCTCGTCATACGCTTGAAGCATTGAAGGACATCATTCCGTCCAATCTTATCCACACGGAGCGTTGGAAGGAAAACGCAACATTCGCGGATGCTGCCCACCTGATGCGGACCGCGATCGAATGGCGCAAAGCTCGACGGCTTCCGGTCGTTTGCTGAAAATTCGGCTACAGCATAATTCCTTAAACTTGAATCAGTTTAAGTTAAAATTATGCTGTAAATATAAAGCGTTAGAGCGACCTTTGTGCGCCCAAGAGGGTGCACGGCGCTCTAAAACAAACAGAGCGCCTCCCAATGGGGGCGCTCTTGCTTATTGGCTGATAGGCTAACCGTGCCAGTGTGAGCAGCGGATAACGCTACAGAAATTTCCGCGATGAAAATGCGGTTCTTTATCGGCGATGACATCAGCCTTGACGTTGCCGAAAGTCGTATCCGGCTTGAGCTTTATGCCGTCATAGAAGGCTTGAATGATATCTTCCTTGAACTTCGGCGAGCGCGGAAACGCTTTGACCACGGCCTCACGTTCGGCATCCGTGTATTGGTCATAGGTCAGTCCCAACACATCCATCTCAACGCCAGCGGTTACAAGCGCCACGACTGGGTGCATATGCTGCGGCACGCCCGGTGTCGTGTGAAGCGCGATGGCCGTCCAGACGGTATAGGCATCTTCATCTGAAATGCCGTGACTACGCAGGAAATCACGCGCAGCATGGGCGCCATCAACCTCAAAACGCTCATGGTCACTGCTGTGGCTCGGCATGAGGCCGATATCGTGGAACATCGCCCCGGCATAGAGCAATTCATGGTCGAACTTCAGTCCGCGCTGGAGGCCAGCCAGTGCACCAAAATGATAGACACGGCTGGAATGATTAAACAGAAGGTCTGTTTCAGTGTCGCGGATGTAATCTGTGATCGCCCTCGCCAGCTTACTATCCGGGATCGCTGCGCCCTTATCGATAGAGGACATTGGTTTCTCCTGTTGTCTTGAGGGTTGCTACTGGTCAGGAGGATAGAATTGGTCTATTTTGTCTGCAATCGTCGCTACACTTTAAATTCGGACAAATAGAGATAAATGCGGACGCCAGCGCCAGCTAAGACAAAAAACATAGTTATGATTGCACTGCCTGGTGTCCAGTTGCTCGATGTATCCGGTCCGCTCGACGTCTTTGCGGAAGCCAATGCGCAGGCAGGACGCGAGGTTTATAAGCTTGCGGTCGCAGCAAGTACGCCCGGCCCACTGCGCAGTTCATCAGGGGTAAAACTATTACCGGATTGGGTAATCGATGACGCGCCAAACGAACCCATAGATACTCTTCTTGTTGCCGGTTGCCCCAATATCACTGAGCGCCCGGTTAACAAGTCCATTATAAACTGGTTGCGCCTCAATGCACCGAAAACTCGGCGCTATGGTTCAGTTTGCAGCGGCGCTTTCTTTCTGGCAGCGGCAGGGCTTCTCGACGGACGGCGCGTCACCACGCACTGGGCCGTTGCACAAATGCTTGCAAGCCAATATCCGCAAATCCATGTCGATGAAGATTCCATACAGGTGAGTGACGGACCCGTACGCACGGCGGCAGGCGTGACAGCAGGCCTTGATCTCGCGCTGGCGCTTGTTGAAGAAGATATTGGCCGCGAGATCGCTATGCGTGTTGCAGGCCAGCTGGTGATGTTTTTCAAGCGCCCTGGCGGTCAGATGCAATTCAGCCGGAAAGGCGAAGCGGTTCCGGCGGGTCGCGGCGCGTTGCAAGAGCTTCAGCGCTGGGTCGCCGCCAATCCCGCGCTTGATCATAGTGTCGCCAGCCTTGCAGGGCGGATGGACCTGAGCCCCCGCCATTTCTCGCGACTGTTTCGCAGCGAAGTCGGTGTCACACCCGCAATATGGGTTGAAGAGGCTCGCGTGAACACAGCAAGAAAGCTTCTGGAACTGGGACATGAAGCCCCAAAACAGGTTGCGGCCCATTGCGGATTTTCAGACGCGGACACATTTCGCCGCGCCTTTGTCCGCCATGTCGGCGTAACGCCCGCTGAATATCGCAAGCGCTTCGCCACACAAATCGGCGGCGCATAGAGCCTGAGTTAGACTGCCGGATCGAGTTTGCGGAAACGCACACGCGCAGAACGTTCAATTGCCGCAACCGTCAATTCGTCAAGATCCCAGCGATCACGCAGCATCTGAAGAAACTCCAGTTCTTCCTGCTCCACATGAAGATCGGCGGCGGCCACCTCAACGGCTAATGCATAAGCCGTCTCATAAAGCCTTTCAGGCAGTACCTCATGCGCAAGATCGAGAATTTTTTCCAAGCCGTCTTCATCGGCCAAAAGCGCGTAGCAATCACTTGCAAGTTTCGGCAGGTGTTTGGAGTCAAACCCCTGGAATACTGGCAAGCGCGAAACCGTATTGCCGATGGAAGCAAGCTCTGCGTCAGTCATCGCCGTATCGGCTGCGGATGTCGTCACCATGATGTAGACGAGAGCGTCCTGCGGTGAAATCTTGTTCATCAAATGCTCCTGCACCATGCGATCGGAATCAAAACTTAAGGTCAATCGACGGGAAACGTAGGAAGCCTATCACACTTGCGCAAGGAAATTCGGTAGCAATAAGGTTAGCAAAGATTGACGCGCGCGCCGGGGCGCGCCATAGAGCATAAGCGTGTATACATACACCGTTTTCAACGAATAAAGCCCTTCACAGGATATCAGGATATAACCATGACTTCGCATCGCCTTCCCGACATTACGCTGACCCCGGAACTGACCGCGGCGGCCGCGGAAGCGAAAGCATGGCCTTTTGAAGAGGCTAAAAAAATCCTGAAGCGTTATGCAAAGACCGGCATGCCGGAAACGGTGATCTTCGAAACCGGTTACGGCCCATCGGGGCTGCCGCATATCGGCACCTTTGGCGAAGTGGCCCGCACTTCGATGGTGCGTCATGCATTTCGCATTTTGACGGAAGACAAGGTCAAGACGCGCCTTATCTGCTTCTCCGACGATCTCGACGGCATGCGTAAGATCCCGGACAATGTGCCAGACAAGTCCGCACTTGAGCCTTATCTGCAATTACCGCTTTCTGCTGTGCCAAACCCATTTGGTGGTGAATACAAGAGCTTTGCAGAACATAACAATGCCATGCTCTGCCGCTTCCTCGATACCTTCGGTTTCGATTACGAGTTTGCAAGTGCTACCGAATATTACAAGTCAGGCAAGTTCGATGCGGTACTGCTGAAGGCCGTCGAACGTTTTGACGACATCATGAAAGTCATGCTGCCAACGCTTGGTGAAGAGCGACAGGCGACTTACAGCCCATTCCTGCCGATTTCGCCAAAGTCTGGTCGCGTGCTTTACGTGCCGATGAAGAGCGTGGACGCCAAGGCCGGCACCGTTACTTTTGACGATGAAGATGGCGTTGAAACCACCCTGTCTGTCACTGGCGGCAATGTGAAACTGCAATGGAAGCCAGACTTCGGCATGCGCTGGGCAGCTCTTGGTGTTGACTTCGAAATGTTCGGCAAGGATCACCAGACCAATGCCGGCATTTACGACCGCATTTGCGAAATTCTGGGCGGTCGTGCGCCAGAACATTTCGTCTATGAGCTGTTCCTTGACCAGATTGGCCAGAAGATTTCCAAGTCGAAGGGCAACGGTATTGCCATCGACGAATGGCTGGCCTATGCGCCGACCGAAAGCCTTGCGCTCTACAATTTCCAGAAGCCTAAGACCGCGAAGAAGCTCTATTTCGACGTGATCCCGAAGGCCGTGGACGAGTATTTCACCTATCTCGCTGCTTATGAGCGTCAGGAGTGGAAAGACCGTCTGAACAATCCGGTCTGGCATATTCATTATGGCAACCCGCCGAAGGTGAACCTGCCGATTACATTCGCGCTGATGCTCAATCTGGTGAGCGCATCGAATGCCGAAAATCCGGCTGTTCTCTGGGGCTTCATCTCGCGTCATGTGCCGGGTGTTACACCTGAAAACAATCCGGAACTCGACGCGCTCGTTGGCTATGCGATCCGTTACTTCAACGATTTCGTCAAGCCGACCAAGCAGTTCCGCGCACCGGACGATGTGGAACGAGCAGCACTTGCAGCGCTGGATGAGAAACTCTCAACTCTTCCTGCTGGCACCGATGGCAATGACATTCAGAATGCTATTCTGGACGTGGCTCGCGCAATCGAACGATATCAGGATCACACCAAGAAGAGCCCTGAAGGTGGTCCCGGCGTATCGGTTTCCTTCTTCCAGATGCTCTATGAAGTACTGATCGGCCAGGAACGCGGCCCTCGCTTTGGTTCTTTCGTCGCTCTTTATGGTATCGACGAAACCCGCGCTCTGATCCAGAAGGCACTTGCCGGAACGCTGTCATAAGCAATTGATATTTTTATGAGAAGCCTCACCCGGAATCCCACCGGGTGAGGTTTTTTATGCCCGGTTTTATAGCCGGAGCGCCGATGTCCTATTCCCAATACCACCCCTTCGACAGCGGCCTTCTTGCCGTATCGCACAGCAATGAGATTTACTGGGAAGCATCTGGCAATCCCGATGGAAAACCGGCGCTTTATGGACTTCCCCTTCAAAAGTGGAGGGCTTCTGTTAAATAAAAGTGACAGGAGAGTTAGAATTGAAGCAGCGAGAATTTACAGAAGAGTTCAAACG
>NZ_JASAMU010000011.1:0-163621 GCF_029909885.1 Ochrobactrum sp. AN78 | reverse complement strand
ACCCCGGCCAGCGTCGGGCAGGCCAAGTGCTAATCCGTAATCAGGGGGTCAATATTGGATAAGTAAAAGGGGTGAATATTCCGTTCCGATTGACACCTATCCGGCAGTTCATCGCCATCGATCAGTTTGTTGAGTTCCGATTGCAACCGTTGCAGGGCACTTTCCGTACCGGATGGCTTGGTGAATATCTGCTCATCCAGACCAAGACATTTTAACCAGTAAAGATATTGTCTTTCAGAACAGCCCATCACCTGTGCGATCTCATTGACGGCAACGGCGTGTTTCATTTGCAGGCGAAAAGCCAGCCTGACCCGAGCCTCACGGCACTCGTCAATTTTCCGCGTTTTCAAAGAGCTTTGCCCAATATGCTTTGCAGTAAGTTTGAACCTCTTTTTTACGCAAAACCCCGAAAGCAATTTGCTTCCGGGGTTTTGGGTGCTGATAAAGCCGGGGGTATCGAGGCTGTATCAGCATCAGTCACACTTTCTTGACTGTATCTGATTGATAGCAAACCACCGTTACGCCGTCAAGGACTATTTTCCTATTTCTGATTTTTTTCCCAAAAGTTTTATGGATTTCGTTTACTAATTAACGTGAGTTCTCGCTTATTAATCTGTTATGATTGACGGGCAGGTTTTGCTCGTCTCCCAATTTTCTCGGTGCCGAAGTAGAGTTTATGCGTAAAACGGCGAAAAAAGATCCTGAAGAGCAAAAGCGCAAACCATTCCGGGTTTCGCGTTTGATTGGCCTTGATGCCTGGATCGATTCTGGTCTCTACAATCTTCGTTTTTACGCCGGGGAGTGGTGGGAAAATATCACCATCTTCTCTCGTCGCTTTCGTGTGCGCGGCTTCCGGCGCCTTGTCGTGGAAGTTCTGGATGAGAGTTTCACCCTCGGCGTCATAGGTTCTGTCGTTATGCTGGGGCTTGCCATGCCCGCATTCGAAGAAACCAAGAAAGACTGGCGCGCGCAGGACGATTATGCCGTTACATTTCTCGACCGCTACGGCAACGAGCTTGGCCAGCGCGGTATCTTGCATCGCCAGGCTGTACCGATTGATGAACTTCCCGATCATGTCATCAAGGCCGTCCTCGGCACAGAGGACCGACGCTTTTTCGATCATTACGGCATCGATTTCTGGGGCCTTAGTCGTGCACTGAGCCAGAACCTCCGTGCCAATGGTGTTGTTCAGGGGGGCTCAACGCTCACGCAACAGTTGGCCAAAAACCTGTTTCTTTCCAACGAACGCACCCTCGAGCGAAAGATCAAAGAAGCGTTTCTCGCTCTCTGGCTTGAAAGCAATCTCACCAAGAAAGAGATCCTCCAGCTTTACCTCGACCGTGCCTATATGGGCGGCGGCACCTTTGGGATAGCGGCAGCATCCGAGTTTTATTTCGGTAAGAATATCAAGGATGTGAACCTTGCCGAAGCTGCAATGCTGGCAGGTCTGTTCAAAGCGCCCGCCAAATTTGCACCGCATGTCAATCTTCCGGCCGCACGTGCACGCGCAAACGTCGTTCTTTCCAACATGGTGGAAAGCGGCTTGATGAGCGATGGTCAGGTCGCAGTTGCGCGCCGCAATCCAGCAAGTGTGATCGATCGCGCCAAGAATGAAAGTCCAGATTATTTCCTCGACTGGGCTTTTGAAGAAGTGAAAAAGGTTGCGGGGAAACTACCGCAACATACGCTGACCGTGCGCACGACACTCGACCGCAACCTTCAAAAAGCTGCCGAAGAATCACTCGAATTTCATCTCCGCCAGCACGGCAAGGAATATAATGTTTCCGAAGCTGCAACCGTTGTTATCGCAAATGATGGGTCGGTGCGCGCGCTTGTCGGTGGACGTGATTACGGCGAAAGCCAGTTTAATCGCGCGACAAAGGCACTCCGCCAAGCTGGGTCATCGTTTAAGCCCTACGTTTATGCGGCAGCAATGGAAAAGGGCATGACGCCTAGCACAATTGTTTCCGACGCACCGATTAGTTGGGGCAATTGGTCTCCCCGCAATTATGGTCGCAGTTTCGCGGGTCGTGTTGATTTGACAACTGCACTGGTGCGATCACTGAACTCTGTTCCAGTGCGACTAGCCCGCGATCATCTAACCACAGCTCCTATTGTGGCGCTGACTAAAGCCATGGGTGTGGAATCGCCGATTTCTTCGCACAAGACGATGGTGCTAGGCACATCCGAAATGACCGTGATGGATCAGGCAACAGGCTTCAACGTGTTCCCGAATGGCGGCATGGCTGGCAATCGTCACGCATTCACGCAAATCGTTTCGTCGGAGGGCAAGGTACTCTGGGATTTCACCCGCGATGCACCCAAGCCTCATCGCGCTTTGTCCGAGAAAGCCGCTTTCGAGATGAATTCCATGCTGGTGCAGGTTCCTGAACGCGGCACGGCTCGCCGTGCGGCATTGCCGATGACGCGCGTCGGCGGCAAAACCGGAACGACGCAGAATTATCGCGATGCATGGTTTGTAGGTTTTACGGGCAACTTCACTGCCGCAGTCTGGTTTGGCAATGACAACTTTACTCCAATGAAAGATCTGACCGGCGGCGTTCTGCCTGCCATGGCCTGGCAGCGGATGATGAGCTATGCCCATCAGAATATCGATCTGAAGCCGATACCGGGTATTACGCCCGCCTTCCCGGTACCAGTAAAGACGACTGCACCCAAAATTGCCTCGACAGATAAGCCGGACGAAATGATGGTGGCGCCACCACGTGTCCTCTCCCCAGTAGCCACGAAAGCGCTCAAGGAGCTTAACGACAAATTCCGCAACGCACCGCCTGTTCCGGCTCTTGCCGGACGCACCAAAGTATCGGTACTTTGAGCATAGAGCACATCCCGAAAAGTGGGAACCGGTTTTCCGAATAAGATGTGCGCAAAAACAAAGAGATAGAGCATTTCTAATGACCAAAACTAAACCAAAAACGCTCTAGAATGCTGAAAACAATTCTCAAAGTCTTGACGGTATTAGCTATTGCGCTTGGCGGCGGCATATGGGCAACCGATTACACACTCGACCATTTTGACGGCTTCGGCGAATTGCAGCTTGGGGCATGGAATGCCTATCCGGCGTCTGGCACAACCGATGCTGACCCTTATTCCAAGGCACGTGCCGCGCGCAAAGCCTATCTCGCACTGGGAACTGCGGAAGGGCTTCCCTTTTATGCGCGCCGCGATAGCAACGGACGTGAGCTTAAAAGCGGATGCAGCTACCGTCTGAGCGGTTTCACACCGTCCGCGCGTTTCTGGACCCTCTATCCGGCCAATTCCAATCTGGAACCGATAAAACCCCGCGCTGGCCTCCAGCCAGCACTCCACTCACGCGAAGTGCTTTACGACAACGACGGTAGCGTAAAAGTCACCATCGGGCCGAATGCCAGCCCCGACAACTGGCTTCCGGTCGAAGGAAGCGGCAATTTTGTGCTGGTCATGACGCTCTACGACACACCCGCTGCAAGCTCTTCCGGACTGGTTGATCTTGTCATGCCGCGTATTGTGCCTGTTGCAAATGTGGAGGCGTGCCGTGGCTAAACTCCTCCGTCTGTTGCTTCTTGGTCTGGTAGGTGCCGCTATCGTACATATCGCCGTTCTGTTGCTCGTCCCGCTATACTCCAGCAAAAATGCCTGGTCGCATTTAGAAGCTTTGGGTGATGCCTATCGCTTTCATCATTTATCTGAGAAATCAGGACTGGTAAGTGATCAGGATCCGCTGATGGAACAGGCAGCATGCCGCTTCGATCTCACGGATGGGCCGGTACATATCACCGCGGAGGGCAATCTGCCTTTCTGGTCGCTGTCTGTTTATGCGCCCAATGGCGATAATCTTTACAGCCTCAACGACAATGTATCGACAGACCGCGAGCTTGATCTGATCATCGCTGATCCGATCGGCATTGCGGCTCTTCGCGCCGAGGGCGTGCAGAATGATGGTCGCTCCATCATTATCGAACAGGATGTTAGCGAGGCAGCAGTTGTCCTGCGGAGTTTCATTCCAGATGCAAGCTGGCAGCAACAGGTGAAGAACTTCTTCACCCAAGCCAGTTGTCTACCATATGAAGCGGGTTAAAGCATTTTAGCCAAAAGCGGGACTGAAACCGCTCTAACTACCTGCAAAACAGACGCTTTCTCACTCACGGTTAATGAGTTGCTAAGGCTTCGTACCTATTATCCAATCTGCCGACATGCGGCAGGCCGCGTTAATAGTTTTAGCCTACCGGAGTACCTTGCGTGACAAACGATCAGTTCCGCGTCCTGGAAGAGATTTCAGGTAATCGGAACCAATCAAAATCAAGAGCTGATGGCAGCAAAGTAGACGACCTTCTGGTCGCTGCAATAGCTGCGTTTGCCTCGATCACGCGCCCCGGACGCCAGGAAGCTCATCAGCTCGAAGACCTGACATTTCCGCTTCTTGAACGCGCTACCATGCGCGGCAAACGGCAAGCAGCACATGCGCTCGCGCATATCGAAGACGCACCGCGCCGTCTTGTCCTGTCGCTGGCAAACGAACCTGTTGAGATATCCGCACCTATCCTTTTGCGTTCTCTAGTTCTCCGGTCAGAAGATCTCGTCGAGATCATCGGTAAGAATGGCCTTGCCCATGCCCGTGCCATCGCGCGCAGGCAATCTGATGACCCAATTCTAAAAGGTGTCCTGCGAAGCTTCGCTGATCCGGCGATTGATCGCTTGTTGGCGTTGCAGGAAAACCTTGCCGGCCTTGAAACCGATAGGCCAAGCACTTCGGTCGGTTTAAGCATCAATGAAAAAGCAAATGACGGTTCATCCCAACAGCCGTCCTTTTTTGGCACGAGTGCGCTTTCAGGACCTGAACATCTTATAGACACGGCGCTGCTGATTGATGATCAGATTTTCCGCACGGCATTGGCCGATTCATTGGACGTATCGTTTGAACGTGCGGATCGCATTATCGGTCAGTGGCCGGAATCACACCTGCCTATAGCTTTGCGTGCACTCGGGCTTTCAGCTGCCGAATGCTTCATGACGATGTCAGCAATCCTGGGTCCAGTTGCGGCGGACCGCCATAGTCTGCGCGAATTCATTCAGATCTACCGTTCCATTGACCGCGAGAAAGCGATGATGCTTGTCCGTCGCTGGAAGGCCGATGATATGTCGAAACTGCTGCGCAGTAAGTTACGCGAGATGGCAACCGCTGCCGACGAAAGCCCGGCAACAATGCGCACGAGCCTATAAATTATCCGGTGAAATCGAAAATAGGCTCGCCGGGTCGGCTACATCTTCTAACTCAATCAGCCACAGATCAGGATCAAAGCGAACTTCGCGCTCCATGCGCTCGCTTGCTCTGATGTCGTCAACATCATGGAGAATGCGCAAAAACATGCGTTCTCCATCAGTATTCTCTTCATAGGACGTTTGCGGAGCTGGCGAGTAGAGGTCGCAGGTGCCGAAGCGTGAACTGAGTTTGATGAAGATCGCGCCCGCTTCCTTCGAACCTCGGCGGGCGAGATACGCAAAACCGCCCTCACCCTGTACTTTGCGTATCAATGCTGAGACCCAGAAATCCGATGTCAGACGCATGTGTCACCCGGCATAGGGTTTGTTGAAAACTAGAGCATGTCCCCCAAAAGTGAGAACCGGTTTTGGGAAAAAGACATGCGCAAAAACAAAAAGATAAAGCATTTCTAACGATTCATCTTAAACAGGAAATGCTCTGGGTTTCCAGCGTCGCATGCACGCATTTTGTTGCAGAACTGACGAAACGGCCGAAGTGGTGTAAACACCATGAGGGCCTGTTCGACGCATTCTGCAGTGAAATTCGCCGCGTCCGAAGGATATGGTGAAAATCGCCCATTTTTGCATCGCAAAGCCTTGATGGAGATATGCTCCACCATCGGCTTTGCTGTTGAAGCTGAACGATTTTCTCTCATACCGGGCTCCAAATCCTAATTCTCAACAGACCCTAACTTATGAGACCAATTTCACGCATTTTAGAGATCAACGCGGCATCAACTTCGCCGGTTACACGCAAGTTGAACAGCTTCTGGAATTCGCGAATAGCATCCTGTGTGGATTTACCGGGCACACCGTCAACGCTCACCATTTCATTACCAAAGGCTTTCAGACCGGCCTGCACGCGAACGATGTCCTGTGAGGAAATCTTAGCTTGCTGTTGCACAGCCGGCGTGACCGCCATCTGCTTCTTTTCTTGTGCTGGCTTGCGTTCCAGCGAAGCAAGATCCGGCGCGCGTTTGGCGGTTGCATCGACTTTCATAACTGCAGGCTCAGGACGGGGTGACGGTACGGCCAGGTCGATAACCTTGGCCACATCATCCTCATTTGCCATCTGAGTTGCACTATTTTGCGCCGGAACACCGACCTTCTTCTGGAGAGCCTGCCAACGATCGATAGCCTCACGCGTCTGCGGCCCAGTGAAGCCATCAACTGCGCCTTGGTAGATACCGAGCGTCAGCAATCTTTGCTGCAGCCGTGCGATCTCAATATCGGCATTAGGCGCAAGTGCAGGCAGCATTTCATCGATAGAGCCAGTCACTTGCAGGCGATCCGGAGACAGTTCTGCGGCTTCGGTCTGTGGTTGCGACGGGGTCGACTCAGGCGTGTCTTCACCTACAGTATTCGTTGGTGTCTCTTCGGTTTTAGTTACAGCAGCCGTTCCGGGCAGAACTGCACGCGGTGTCGCCTTGAAGACGAAGTCCGCCCGCGTTTTAAAGAAGACGGCATTATGTGCTTCGGGCTGATACCAGAGCGCATTGGCCGAAACAAAGCCCAATACTACGGCAAACGCAGTTGCGCCGCCGGTTAAGACGGGATTACGTACAATGAAATCGCCAGCGAAAATCGCCAGCGCGGAAGCCGAGCTGAAAAAGAATTTGAGCAGGCGGCGACCGAGCCTATGCTGTTTTGCGGGTTTGCGCATCGATCCGCTCTGGGCTTTGTTCCCGGACTTCGTCTTTCTGCCACTCATTATTCCGTTCTCCCTGGTGACGGTGCATATCAATCACCGTGCCAAGTTGCTGTTGATCTTCTGCTCCCAAAGATTCCTGTTCGTACAGTTTTTGCGGGCCGGCCACTGGCAAGTGAACGGTTACGACCGTTCCTTCGCCGACACAGCTTTTAATTTGCATTGTGCCCTGGTGCAGTTCCACCAGGCCCTTGACCACTGACAGGCCAAGACCAGTTCCCTCTTGCGCGCGTGTATAATTATTGTCGGCCCGCACGAATGGCGATCCAATGCGCTGCATATCTTCTGGATCGATACCAATACCAGTATCGGAAACGACGATTTCGAGTTGAGGCCGGCCACCGACCATCACACGGGACGCATCGATTGTGACGCAACCGCCTGGTTCCGTGAATTTTACCGCATTGGCTGTGAGATTGAGCAAAACCTGCTGCACTGCACGACGGTCCGCGACCACTTCTCCCGTAGTCGCATTCACGCGATGGCAAAGAGCGATGCCCTTCTTTTCAGCCTGTGGGAGCATGACCGCGGCACACATTTCAGCCGCATCGCGGAAATTGAAGCTCTGCGGTTCAATGCAATAAGTGCCGGTTTCAAGCCGCGAGTTATCAAGAACCGAGTTCACCAGTTCGAGCAGATAATGGCCCGACTTATGAATAAGGCCTGCATATTCGCGCTGCTTTTCATTCTGCAGCTGACAGCCCATTTCATGCGACAACATATCTGAGAATCCGATGATCGAGTTCAGCGGCGTGCGCAGTTCATGACTTACCGTTGCCAGTAAACGGCCTTTGCCGATGCGTTCGGCTTCAAGTTGCGCCTTCAGCGTATTGATTTCGTCGATGAGCTTCTGTTCACCCTCAAGCGAGCGCCCAACGAGTATAATGACGCCATTGCTAGCTACGCCTTCCATGCGGAAAGTGAGGAAAACCGGATTGCCATTTTCAAGCGTACGCAGGCGGATATCCGCCGGGCGCGTAGAACGCCCAGAACGCAAGTCTGCAAGAAGTGAAAGATATTCTACCCGATCAGCGACATGAACGCGGTCGATGAATGCCACGCCTTCGCACATCTTAGGTTCGACGCCGAGAAGTGCAGCCGACTGTGCGTCAATTTCGGAAATGACACCCTCAAAATCCATTGAGAGCTGAACATCGCCTTTTGACACCACTGGCTTTTGCTGATTGAGCGGCTTCGAGACAACAGCACTTTTGATTGTGAAGCTGCGAGCAACGAGGCTCGCCATATAAAGCATCACGACGATCAGCGAGGCCAATGATCCACCCGCAACTGCAATACTGCTTGTCAGTGCTAAAACGCTGAGAACCAAGCCTGCAGCCGCAACAGCTGCGGACGTTGCCAAAGGCTTGCGGCTTACAAACCAGACCTCAAGAGGCAATGCTGCTGCCATCACCCAAAGAGCAATATTGCTGGTATTCGCAAACGCACCTATCGCGGCAAGAGCCGCTCCATAGATTGCAAAGTTCAGTGTACCAAGAACACCGGCGCTTACGCCCATAAGGCTCACCGCACAGAAAATCATCGCCGCACCGGCAAAACTGGCGGCGAGCACAGCAAGCGCTGCAAAATCAGTCGTAACGCCCGACGCAAGCACTGCTGCAAACAGGAGAACAGGAACGAGCATAAACGAACCGACGACACGAATCGCCAAAGCATCTGACTGCTCGGTCCAGCGCTGGCAAAAACGTTCGTGAAAACGCGCAAGCGCCTGCACCTGCGTGCCTACGGTCTGTGCTACGTTTAAAAGAATGGCGTTCAACTTGCCTTACTCACTCAATACTCGCGTGGCATGTCCATCAGGGATCTGCCTGTTGACGCTAGAATTGCAGGTGAGGCTTTAAAGAAACGATAAAGCGAGAGCATGTTGAGCGTCTCTATGCAGAATCTGACAGATCAGAGCCCGAGTTTTTCCGCTATGGTAAACAGATGGTGGATATCGACACATTGAGAGGTGCCAACAAAACACCTCGAACAGGCTCTAGAGCGCCGTGCGCCCATTTGGGCGCACAAAGGTCGCTCTAACACCAAGGCGCTAAGATGCTGACGCATCACGCCTTGAAAAGGTTCAATCGCCACACGGGCTTAACCAATATCCCATGAGTCCCACTCATCGGATATTGGTATAACACTTTAAAATGAGAGCATAATTTTACCTTAAACTGATCCAAGTTTAAGGAATTATGCTCTAACGACTTGGTTACGGAATCTTTTCAAATTGAGAGGACAATGATCCCACCAATCCCGGCCAACAACCCCCGAGCGTAATGATCCGTTTTCTCATCAAATCCGTAATCTGGCTGTCGCTGGCATTCATGGTAATGCCGCACTTCTTTCCTGCGGACGAAAAAACCCCACCTCAAAAGGCTCCAGTACAGGCCAAAGGCGAGCCCGACTCCGTTGATCAGCTATTGGCCAATGGCAAAACAGCATTGGAAATCGGCAAGCTCTGCGTAAACAACCCATCATTCTGTGAAAACGGAACATCAATCCTTTCGAACGCCGCAAGCGGAATGCTCCAACGTAGTGGCGGCATACTCGAATATCTGAGTGATCGTTTCGGCGCGAAACAACAAGCGCCTCTACCGGATGAGCCCACTATCGCAAAGAACGAGCTGCCAGCGGAGCCGACACAAAGCCCATCACACGTTGTTCCGATTCCCACGCCGCGTTCAGTGGCACTGCGCACGCTTAAAGCGGTTCCAGCTAAGATCGAATCGTCGGAACCGCTCTAACTATCTATTCTTACGCATTATCCAACCGGCGCAATTCCCACAAAGACTAACGGTTTTCCGTGACGTTTGCGGCTTTTATCACTATATAGGCCGCATATACCAAATGGATTTCGGGCAAGTATCATGACTACCACCATCGACAGCATCATCTCCGACTTCGAATTTCTCGACGATTGGGAAGACCGCTATCGTTATGTGATTGATCTGGGTAAGGAATTACCAGCCTATCCAGACGACGCCCGCGATGCAGCGCACAAAGTGCAGGGCTGCGTCAGCCAGGTGTGGCTCAAAACCATTCCGCATGAAGGCAACGATCCGGTTATCGAATTTCTTGGTGATTCCGATGCACATATCGTGCGGGGTCTGGTCGCTATTGTGCTGGCTTTCTATTCGGGCCGTAAGGCCTCAGAAATCGTTTCGTCTGATCCAGAAGAAGTGCTCAAAAAACTCGGGCTTGATGAGCACCTCACACCGCAGCGCTCAAATGGTCTGCGTTCCATGGTTGCGCGTATCCGTCGTGATGCCGAAGCGCTGAAAGTTTCAGCCTAGAGCGCCGTGCGCGCCCTTGGGCACACAAAGGTCGCTCTAACACTTTATATTTACAGCATAATTTTACCTTAAACTGATTCAAGTTTAAGGAATTATGCTGTAGAGCATGTCGCGCTCAAATGGGTTCATTTAACTGCGACATGCTTTAGCAACTGCTCTACTAAAAGTGCTGCGGACAACAACTGCCTGTCGGTTCCATTGCGTGCTGTCATCATCAGACCGACCGGCATTCCCGTAATTGGTAGGGGTAGTGTTATGCTACAAAGATCGAACTGATTGGCAATTTGCGTATTTCGCAACAAAAGCCCCTCAACGCGATCATATTCCGCAGCATCCTCGCTGACCGATGCAATTGTGGGCGCGACAATCGGCGTTGTCGGCGTCACAAAAAAATCGATACCAGCGAGCCGCTGATCCACTTCAGATACGAGCCTTGTTCTCGTATGCATCAACGCCGCGAAGTCCTCATCGGAGACGTTCAACCGCTTTGAAAGCGTATGCTTTACCCTGTCATCGACATTCGCATCTGGGTCTTTGAGCCATGTTTCGGCATGAATACGACTGGCCGCGATGCCAACGATCGAACCGATGCGCGTCGCATCGCGTAGTTGAAGAATGAGATCATCCAATTCCAGTTCAACGATCAGCAGACCAGCTGCAACCAGAACTGAAATTGCGGAATCGAACGCAGCCGCCACCTCCGGCACCAACTCTGACAAAAGTAGCCCTTTTGGCAATCCTATAGTCAGACCGCTTAATGATGCTGCCTCTGGCAGATTGGGCGCTTCACCAGCCATTACAGCATCTGCAAGAATGCAGTCGGCAACAGTCTTTGCCAAAGGTCCGATTGAATCAAGAGCGGGCGTGAGCGGAAAAGCACCATCCAAGGGAATGCGGCGCGCGGTCGGCTTAAAACCGACCAAGCCGTTCAGAGCCGCAGGGATGCGAATGGAGCCTCCTGTATCGGAACCGATGGCAATCTCGCTGGTGCCTTCAGCTCCAGAAACCGCAGCTCCTGAGGAGGAGCCGCCGGGGACTCTATTTGAATCAATCGCATTACCCGGCACGCCGTAATGCGGGTTTAATCCAACCGCGGTAAATGCAAATTCGGTCATATGCGTTTTGCCGACAATGACGGCGCCAGCATCTTTCAATCTCTGCACGACGACTGCATCGCACTGCGCATGCAAAGCCGATTTGCGAATGACGGAACCCGCTAATGTCGGCTCCCCTTTCACATCGAACAAATCCTTGATCGAAACAATTCGACCATCGAGTGGACCGCGCGAGCACCCTTCTTGCAGGCGTTTGTCTGAAGCATCGGCCTCAGCACGTGCTTCATTCGCATAGACCGTGCCGAACACCTGTTCGTCGCCCGCACGCGCCTCCAGCTTTGACAGAACTCGTTCCAGATTTTGCCGACTGCTTTGCATTCTCACCCCCGTATTTGACTGCTTTTTATTTAAACTTTCGGTCAGGTCAATGCAGTCAATCCGCGCATCTTATCCGAAAACCGTTTCACACTTTTCGGGATGCGTTCCGATTCAACCCTGGCCAGGATGGGCAGTTGGTCGATAATCACTCGCTCCCCAATGCAGAACCGTGGGAGATTGACGCTCTTTTCCTTGCGGATTGTAATGTCTATGCAGCATTGCAAGCCCCATCTTGAGCAGCATTTTTCCTGACCTCACCGGCCATTGACGTTCGCGCTCGACAGTCTCAAGACCTTTGAGAAAACAACACACATCGATCAGGACGCCGCTTAATTCAGGTCCAACTGCTTCCAATGCGCGCTCTACCCGCATCCGACTTGCAAGCGCAATATCGGTGAGTTCGGCCATTCCGCCTGAGCCCGACCGCGTTGAGTTGCTAATGCCGACATCCCATCGAGCCGAAATCGATGGCATCATGGAACCGCGGGTAAAATCGGAGCGCAACCGTTCGCCTGCCCGAAACTCATCGTCAGAAATGAAAGTCTCGCCATCGCTATTGCGGAGACGATAGAGCTTAGCCAAAGGGGATTCAGACGGATTGATTTCAATCCTCTCCCCATGTTCAAATTCGACGGTCTCTGTCTTGCGCGCAGTTTTTAAGCTTTTACTCGCTGTCCTACGGGTAGCCCCAGAGATCACCAAGCGTTGCCCTTCGCACTTTAGGATGCCACGCTTCTGCATCGCCTCAAGTTCCACACGCGTTGCAGCGATCGTACCCTGTTCTCCCACAAGCAGGACGTGCGTATCACGTACAGAGTCCTGAACATCACATCCGCCTTGCTTCAAAAAGCGAAGGATTCTTGCTTCGGAGGTTGAAAACACTTCACTCATGCCGCCATTCTCCAAGCCGAGAATCCCAAACTGACTACCTTTTCCAGCGTGGAAACAATAGCATTGTAACCTTCATCATCACGCCTGTCCTCGACCAGATGGCAGGCATACATGACTGTGGTACGATCCCGTGCAAACCCGACCGCAACTTCGCTCATCACCATTCCGAACGACGTGTGTGCGAGATACATCCCCAACTGCCTGACTTGTGCGACTTCCCGTCTGCATCGCAAGGGCGAGCGCAGTTCTGCACCGCTAACAGAAAAATATGCGGACAACAGATCGATCAGTGCATCACAAAGTTCCACGCTTTTTTCCTGTCGCCTCCGCCCCAACGCACGACCAGAATTATCGATCTTGAGCGCTCGTCCGTGTCGCGTTGCGATCACGTTTAGAACC
The DNA here is from genome assembly GCF_029909885.1 of Ochrobactrum sp. AN78. Lineage (NCBI taxonomy): Bacteria > Pseudomonadati > Pseudomonadota > Alphaproteobacteria > Hyphomicrobiales > Brucellaceae > Ochrobactrum > Ochrobactrum sp. AN78. The sequence continues at coordinate 150,629 of NZ_JASAMU010000011.1, read as the reverse complement.
TCAAGAGCCTCAGCCCGGGTATGGATGATATCTGTTAGTTCCAAAGACATTCATCTTTCCTCACCGTAATAGGAATATCTTCTTATAATGAGGAAATTGCAAGCGTGGATAAGTTTTTTACAACGCGCAAATGAACGCATATCCACTGAAAATAAATAAAATAGGAATCTTATCCAACAGAACCAAATATGAGTGATCCTGTCACCCGAACCAGAAACAAACTGATGAGGGTCAAAATGATGGAAGTTGCACTGAAAGAAGCGAGCATGAATTTTCTAACTGCTCGAAAAGAAGAACGCATGTGCGCAATGCAGCGTGTAGCACTTCAAATGATTGCTGGGATTGATATGGATAAGCTGCTAGGCGCACCGGACGCAGAGCGGACGCAGGCACAAACCAAGCTCAGTCGGCTGATTGAACGTGAACGTCTAAGAGGCATCAACAGTCACTGGAGCTATGATCTCAACCGCCACATCGCCTTAAAGCAGGCATTTGATCGTCTTGGCGGGGGACATATACGGCGGATACCGGCAAAATAACCAAACTTAAAATAATGGCCCGAAACGCATGTAGAAAATTCCATGCTTTCCGGGCCACTATTAAAGCGTTCCCAACAAAGCGTGATGCGGGTTTGCTCAGGATAATACGTAACAACAAATACATAGAGCGGTTCCAACGATTCAGTCTCAATTGGAGCCGCTCTAAAATATGATCACTGCGATATCGAAAGCGAAGCTTCACACTTCAGCAAGATTCTTATTACGCGTCCTTAGGCTTACGGCCCAAGCCCATCTTCTTAGCAAGACGCGAACGGGCTGCTGCGTAGTTAGGGGCAACCATTGGGTAGTTAGGATCAAGGTCCCACTTTTCGCGGTATTGCTCAGGAGTCATGCTATAGTGGGTCATCAAGTGACGCTTAAGCGACTTGAACTTCTTACCGTCTTCCAGGCAGATAATGTAATCGTCAGTAACCGACTTCTTCGGATTAACGGCTGGCTTCGGCTTTTCCACAACGACCGGAGCTTCTTCACGCTCAACGTGACGCTTGAAAGCAGAATGCACTTCCGAAATCAGGAGAGGCAGTTCGCTTGCACGAATGGAGTTGTTTCCGACATAAGCAGCAACAACATCAGCAGTAAGGCTGAGAAGCAACTCTGCGCTTTCGTCGAAGATTTCAGGGTTTTCCATTATTTTTCCTTTTTTTGTCTTTGCTTTGGCTCAAGCAGACTGCGACTCTCAGAACCGATTGCCGTCTACACGAAATTCTTATGCCCTGCCCAACTCATTCCGCGATGCAAATAACAATGAATAGTGCCATTTGCAATAGAATTGTCAAACCACATTACATTAACAGAATTGAATTCTTCTTGGATGTGTAAATACAGTGTACTTAAACACAAAACGTCAAGCGCTATTCAAACTAGCCAAACGCATTCGGCGCTGTTGTCAGCTCTGTCGTATATTCTCGAAGATGGGGGGATTAGCATCTCTTTTCCGCCGCTTCCTTAATTTGTAGCTCACACATAAGCAATAGATTTTTTCCGCCAAGTCTATTTACCACTGCCACTGCAAACACAATTTATTGATTACGACCTTGAATAAGGAGTCGGGCAGCAAAAAGGCATAACTAAAATATATTTCACTCAGATCAGCTCGCATTTGGCTTATCCACCAACTATATAATTGCCACGAACCACAGAGCACATGCCGGCATTCAGATGCACAAGCAATTTAGTAGTGTGTTGAAGAGTTTATGCCCAATTTGCACTGTGCGTCTGTCCAATCCATACGGCTTCGCACAAGAGAGGAGATATAAATGTCTAACTCTGCCGATCAATCCCGCACACTGAGGGTCATAAAGACTGATGCGGAATGGCGCGAGCAGCTTACGCCGATCCAGTACCAGATCACCCGTCAGCACGGCACTGAACGTGCGTTCTCCAGTCCGAACTTCGACAGTTCCCTACACGGTACTTACCGCTGCGTTTGCTGTGATCGCCCGCTGTATAAATCGGAAGCGAAATACGAATCCGGGACTGGCTGGCCGAGCTTCTATCAGCCAATCGAGCCAGGTGCCGTGGCGGCCTTTGAAGATCATTCCTATGGTATGAACCGCACCGAAATTCGCTGCTCCGACTGCGACGCCCATCTGGGGCATGTTTTCCCGGACGGCCCAGCGCCAACTGGTCTTCGCTATTGCATGAACGGAAACGCACTGATCTTCGATCAAGAATAATAACTTAGCTCTTACAGTCCGAACCTTCGCACAGTTCGGACTGATTTCATTTGCTTCTTACTGGATTTTACATGCCACACGACACCAATTCTCCTCAGCCACCCAAAGCACCAAAGCATCCAGCGAAGGATAACCGTCACGGCATCTCCCGCACCGATGACTATGCATGGCTCCGCGCTGACAACTGGCAGGAAGTCTTCAAAGACCCTTCTGTTCTGGCGCCCGAAATTCGCGATCATCTGGACGCAGAAAATGCCTATCAGACTGCTTTGATGCAGGACACGGATGCGCTTCAGAAAGAACTTTTCGCCGAGATGCGCGGACGCATCAAGGAAGACGATTCATCCATTCCGTCAAAGGATGGCCCTTTCGCTTACGGCGTCTCTTATCGGACTGGCGGCGAACAGCCCTATTTCATTCGGACACCACGCGATGGCGGCGATGAAACCATTCTGCTTGATGGCGACAAGGAAGCAGAAGACAAAGCCTATTTCCGCCTCGCATCTGCGGACCATTCTCCCGATCACAATCGTTTGATCTGGGGATATGACGACAAGGGGTCAGAGTTCTACAAGCTCAAGGTACGTGATCTCGACAGCATGTCAGATCTTGAAGACATTCTTACTGATACCAATGGCGGAGGCAGTTGGGATGCTGGCAGCAAAGGTTTCTTCTATACTTTGCTGGATGAAAATCACAGACCGTCAAAGGTCTTCTACCATGAGATCGGGACGGCACAGACGCAGGACAAGCTGATCTTTGAGGAAAAGGATCCCGGTTTCTTCCTTGGCGTCGGAGGCTCTGCGCTCGATGACTTCATCTTCATCGATATTCATGATCACGAGACTTCGGAATGCTGGTCGTTGCCTGCCAACGATCCATCTGCAAAACCGCAGCTGATCATGGCCCGCAAAACGGGCGTCGAATACGATATCGCGCCCGGTGGCGATGAGTTTTTCATTCTGACCAATATCGATGGCGCCAAAGATTTCAAAATCATGCGCGCACCTGCATCGGCACCACAGCAGGAAAACTGGGAAGAAGTCGTCGCCGAAGTACCGGGACGGCTGATCCTTTCGCATTCTGCCTATAAGCGACATCTGGTCTGGATGGAGCGTGACAATGGCCTGCCACGCATCGTTATCCGTGATCGTGAAACCGGCGAGCAACACGCCATAGCATTCGATGAAGAAGCCTATTCGCTCGGCCTGCATGGCAGCGCGGAATACGATACGGATGTCATTCGTTTCTCCTATTCTTCGATGACAACGCCTGAACAGCTGTTTGATTACAATATGGACACGCGTGAACGCGCGTTGCTCAAAACGCAGGAAGTGCCTTCCGGCCACAATATCGAAGACTATATAACACGGCGTATCCTTGCGCCTGCGGTTGACGGCGAACTGGTTCCCGTTTCGTTGATTTATCATAAGGACACACAGCTTGACGGCTCTGCACCATGCCTGCTCTATGGCTACGGTTCTTACGGCATCACCATTCCGGCGAGCTTCAGCACATCACGGCTTTCACTTGTTGATCGTGGCTTCATTTATGCCATTGCGCATATTCGCGGCGGCAAAGACAAAGGTTTTGCGTGGTACGAAAACGGCAAGCGTGAAAAGAAGACCAACACGTTCACAGATTTCATCGCCGCAGCAGAGCATCTCGTCAAAGAAGGCTTCACCAGCCATGATCGCATCGTTGCTCATGGCGGTTCGGCGGGTGGGATGCTGATGGGCGCAATCGCCAACATGGCACCGGAAGCCTTTGGCGGCATCATCGCGGAAGTTCCATTCGTGGATGTGCTCAACACCATGCTCGATGATACGCTGCCGCTGACGCCGCCAGAATGGCCGGAATGGGGCAATCCGATCACCGCTGAGGCCGATTATCGTAACATTGCAGCCTATTCGCCTTACGATAATGTCAGCGCGCAGGCCTATCCACGCATTTTGGCAGTAGCTGGTCTGACCGATCCGCGCGTTACCTACTGGGAGCCAGCGAAATGGGTTGCCAAGCTGCGTGAACTCAAAACCGATGATCATCCGGTTCTCTTCCGCATCAATATGGATGCAGGACATGCCGGTGCATCAGGCCGCTTCTCTCGACTGGAAGAAGTCGCCTACACCTATGCATTTGCGCTGAAGGCAGTCGGAAAAGCTTAGCCTCTTATTATTAAGCTTCATGAAACTAAAAACTCCCGCCTGATGAAGATCCGGCGGGAGTTTTAGTTTTTATGTTCGACCAACAACTACGCTATGGGCGATAAGCCCAGCCCGCCGGCAGGCGTTCGCTTTTTAAGAGCACTGATCATAACCGCAAAAGCTATAACCGCGATCATGCAATCTGCCAGTGGGAAGGCGAACCAAATCGCTTTTCCACCCCAAAACGCTGTGAGTGTTGTGACAAAAGCAGGGAGCAGCACAAACGGTTTACTCAGTGTCAAAATCGCTGCCCGCGCTGGCTGACCAATTGCCTGAAAATAGAGCGCGAAAACCAAAACCGGCCCAATGAAGAGATAAACATAGGTCATCGGACGAATGATCTCTCCAACGGCATGGCTCACGGCAAGATCATCGACAAAGATCAGGCCTATGGAATTGCCCACCGTCAGAACGACAATCTGGATGATGAGGCAATAAATGAATACCGTGGTAAGCGCGATGCGCAGCACGGTATCCGAGCGTTTATAAAGCCCCGCGCCAACATTATTACCAACAATGCTTTGCATGGCGAGCGCCACCGCCATCAAAGGCAGATAAGTGAAGCCAAAAATCCGCATCACAATGCCATAGGCTGCGACGTTCAAAGCGTAATCCATGCCTTCAGAAAGCCGGAGCGCGCAGATCACGAAGGCTGTGCTCAATGCAATGCCGATGAAGCTCAAGCTTAATGGGGCGCCTAGTCCGGCAATACGTGCCCAGCCCTCGACCCAAGAATTACGCCACAAAACATCCAGCGATATTGCACCTCGCCTGAATTGCCTGAAACCGAGCAGTAACAGCAAGCCGAGCGCCTGCGCAAAAGCCGTACCCAGCGCCGATCCCGCTATACCAAGTCCCATTTGCGCAATAAGGATATAGTTCAGCACAATGTTTGCGAGCGTCACCCCGACAGACATCACAGCGATCAGGCCGGCCCTACCCTCATTGCGCCATGCATCGGCATGAAGCCCAAGTATGAATTGCAGAGGCAAGGTAAGCATGGTGATCAGCAGAAAAAGATAAGCCATTTCTGCAAGCTGCACGTCTCCGTCCGCCATGCCATTGATCAACGGTCGTCCGACAAGAAAAAAGAGCACAATCAAAGCCAGAGCAATAACAAGTGCCAGACCATGAGCGCGGGCAAACGTTGCTGAAGCCTCTGCAATCCTGCTCCCACCCAATTGTCTTGCTATTTGGCTCGACATGCCTCCACTCACAAGCGTGGACATCGCGATTGTCAGCATGACGGCAGGAAACACCAGACTGACCGCAGCCATCGCACGAGCGCCAACAAAATGACCTAGAAAAACGGCATCAACAACGCTCAGCAAGCCGTTCATAACCATGATGAGTGTCATGGGCAGCACATTGGCCAAGAATACGCGCGCCGGAGAAGCATGCAAAAAACGATTATCGAGTGATTGTCCCGAAGGCATCACAGACTCCTCAAATCACATTTCAATTGCGATGGATGCCTGCATTACCACCAACGAAATGCTTCGAGGGTGAAACAATCAAATCGCCGAACTTCACCGAGACATCAGTCTGCAGGCGGCAGGTGCCGGAACCTGCCGTTGTCTAGTGACAAATATCCCCTTCTGTCAACAAATATGCCACGCAAAGAAAGATCAAGAATAGTTCGAGATACTAGAGCATAAGTCCTTAAACTTGGATCAGTTTAAGGTAAAATTATGCTCTCATTTGAAAGTGTTAGAGCGACCTTTGTGCGCCCAAATGGGCGCACGGCGCTCTAATTCAGCGAACAATCATCTGAACTTGCACGAAAACTTGGGCTTAGAAAACTTCCCCAGATGCCGTATAATCACTTCAGTTACAGCGGTTCCAGTTAATATTGAATCGTCGGAACCGCTGTAACTATTTGTTTTTACGCATTTTCGAACGCAAAACCGGTTCCCACTTTTGCTGGAAATGCTTTAAATACCTTTGGATCAAGGGAGAACCCGATGTTGCGTCCCGGAATCGCCATTTCAATAGCTTTAATGAGTTTGATCGTCTCTGCCTTTGTTGCGTTGTCTTTCGTTACTACCGCAAATGCTCAGGTTCGCAAAAACGTTAGTGAATTTGCGGGTCAGCGTTGCAATACGCCGCCGCGCGGCAGTGGCGTTATCATCGGCCAGTTCAGCGGTGTGGATGATTCCCCTTTTGTGAGTGACGGTGACGGGTTGGTGCCCATTGACCGCTTCCGCTGCTTCAAAACCATGTCGGAATGCAAAGGCTGGCTCTATACAATGCAAAGCAAATACACCAACGCCGGACTGCCAACCGTAGTGCGCTGCACGAAACGATAACGACAAAACTGTGATTTTGCGCCCTCCATCTTAATGTCATGCTGCCCGAGAGGCGCATAGCTTATCGATTGGGAGTATTGGATATATGCAGCAAGCAAGCTACGTCCACGGTGCTAACGAAACAGCTCTCATCGGCGACACCATCGGCAACCACCTCGACCTGATAGCAGAGAAATACCCCAATCATCCGGCAGTTGTGGTTCGTCACCAGAATATCCGACTGACCTATGCCGAATTGAAGAGCCGTACCGATGCACTGGCCGAAGGATTGCTTGCCATCGGCCTTCAACCCGGCGAACGCATCGGTATCTGGTCACCCAACAATGTGGAATGGCTGCTCACGCAGTTTGCCAGTGCGAAGGCCGCTCTCATTCTGGTCAATATCAATCCGGCCTATCGCGCACATGAACTCAAGCATGTTCTGGCAAAGGTGGAATGTGCAGCGCTTATCCTCGCGCCTTCGCTCAAAACCAGCGACTACATTGAAATCCTGCGCTCCATCGTTCCAGAGGTTGACGATGCTCGACCAGGATATCTGAGCGCGGAACAACTACCGGCTCTGCGTTGTGTTATTCGCCTAGGCGAGGAACGAACGTCTGGTATGTTTAATTTCGATAAAGTCGCAATCTCCGGCAACACTACCACGATTAAACAGCGACTACAGCTTGCAGACGAGCTGCAATTTGACGATCCCATCAACATCCAGTTCACCAGTGGCACCACAGGCAGCCCAAAAGGTGCGACGCTCACTCATCACAACATCCTCAATAATGGTTTCTTCGTTGGCGAGGCGATGCGGCTCAGTGAACAGGACCGGCTGTGTATTCCGGTTCCTTTCTATCACTGCTTCGGCATGGTTCTGGGCAATCTGGCCTGTGTGACGCACGGCGCGTGTATGGTGATCCCCAATGACAGCTTCGATCCGCTGCTGACACTGCAAACAGTCGAAGACGAGAAATGTACCGGCCTGCATGGGGTGCCGACCATGTTCATTTCGATGCTCGACCATCCGGAATTTGCGCGTTTTGATCTCACCAGTCTGCGCACTGGCATCATGGCTGGTTCGCCCTGCCCGATTGAAATCATGCGCCGGGTGGTCAGCGAAATGCATCAAAGCGAAATCACGATTGCCTATGGCATGACCGAAACAAGCCCGGTCAGTTTTCAGAGTGCAACGACCGACCCGCTGGAAAAGCGCGTATCGACAGTGGGTCGCATCCATCCGCATCTTGAAGTGAAGATCATCAATGCAGATGGCACGATCGCACCACGCGGCGAGAAAGGCGAATTGCTGACCCGCGGTTATAGTGTCATGCGCGGCTACTGGGCCGACGCAGCCGCGTCTGCCGAGGCAATTGATGATGCGGGATGGATGCATACAGGTGATCTCGCGACCATTGATGCGGAAGGTTATTGCAACATTGTCGGGCGCATTAAGGATCTCATTATTCGCGGAGGTGAAAATATCTACCCGCGGGAGATTGAAGAGTTTCTATTCACCCATCCGGCCATCAGCGATGCCCAGGTTTTCGGTGTTCCAGACAATAAGTTCGGTGAGATAATTTGCGTTTGGGTCAAACTACATCGAGACCATGAACTCGGTGAAGAAGAACTGCTGGCATTCTGCAAGCAGCGCATCTCACATTACAAAATCCCGGCGCATATCCGTTTCGTAGACGAGTTTCCGATGACTGTAACAGGCAAGATTCAGAAATTCGTCATGCGGCAAGTGATGATAAAGGAGCTTGAACTCGAAGAGATCAGAACAGCCTAATCTCCCGATGAAAGTGGTCTCACTTTTGGCTCGAATGCTTTATACCAAAGTTCATTGAGTAAGACTCATCGGACTTTGGTTAAGCCTGTGTGGCGATTGAACATTTTCAAGGCGTGATGCGTCAGCATATTGAGCCGCGTTGGTATTAACGTGCTGGATAGCCATTCTTATGCGCTGGAATAGCCTTGAGATATGCTGCAATTGCGGCACGATCCGCATCCGTCAAATGCGCCATGTTGGCCACTACATCTGCCATTGAACCACCAAGCGAATCAAAATCCGGTGTGAAGCCGCTTTGCAATGCATAAGCAATATCATTCTCACCCCATTCACCAATGCCGCCTTCACCAGACGTTATATTGGGAACGATACCCTTGCGGCCGTCGCTACCTGTTTCAGCCGACAGGGCACCGGCCATCCACTGTTTATTATCAAGCCCGCCAATGACATTGCGCGGCGTATGGCACTCGCCGCAATGGCCAAGAGCTTCCGTCAAATATTGCCCACGCTTCACCTGATCGGATGCGCTTGCAAGTTCGACGACAGGTTTGTCCGAAAGATAGAGCTGTTTCCAAAGCCCCAATCCACGACGGATCGTGAAGGGAAAGTCGAGCTTATGCGGCGCTGCCACATTATCAGAAACAGGCAGGGCCTTCATGTAAGCAAAGAGGTCCGCAACGTCCTGCGGCTGCATCTTTGCGTAAGATGTATAAGGGAAAGACGGATAGAGGTGCTCCCCTGCCCGCCCTGTGCCTTTCAACATTGCATTTGCAAAGTCATGCAGGGTCCAGTTACCGATCCCCTGCTCTGAAGGAGAAATATTGGGCGCAATGAATGTGCCAAAATCAGAAACCAGCTCATGCCCACCCGCAAGCACCTTGCGGTCATCACCCGATGCGCCGGGCGCAGCATGGCAGGAAGCACAGCCCCCTGCCCAGAACACCTGCTCACCTTTTGTTGCATCACCCGGCTGCATGGATGCGATTACCGACTGGTCCACCGTCTGAGGCGTTGTCAGCACCCAGAAGGTAGCAGCACCCATGATGACTATAGCGCCTGCGGCATATGCGAGTTTACGGACCATGGTTTTCTGAATTAATTCTTCTTTACGCGATAAGCTTGATGGCATGAACCGCAATTGGCAGCGACTTGCTGGAACGCTGGTTTCAACGCAACAAGATCCTGTGGCTTTGCGGCAAGCGCAGCAGCGGCATCTGAGCGGAACTTTTCGACATGCTTGACGAAATCTTCCTTGTTTTCCCAAATCTTGGGTGAAGCTTCTGTGTCCCCTTGATCGGAACCAGCGGGGAACAGCGTGTCGACGTCTAGTTTCTTTGCGTCAGCATCAAGTTTCTCAAGTGCAGCCAAAGCCGCAGCAGCATCGAAAGGCTTCTCACCTTTGACCATCGGTGCAAGCTGTCCAACTGAACGCCCCATATCCTTCATGATCGCCTGGCGGTCGGCAATCACATCGGCATGAGCCACACCAGCGGCCAAAGTCGCAACTGAACTGACAACAAGGAAAAATGAACGCATGCGATCCTCCGCATCTAAAAACTGAACAAAATTCGTCTCTTGGTACAAATATCCGATACAATCGTCACCTTTGCAACAAAGGCACCGAATAAATTCCAACAATCAAAAGTAACATGATGAACTTATATCGATTATTACAGATAATTCACGAGAACGTGAAAAACATGATAAAAATACTATTGTTTAACAGCTTCGATATTCTGCCGTACCCACAATTTAAACAGGCATAATTCTTGATTATAATAATCATGTTTTCGATTATTCATAAATTCTGAAAAAGAAAAACCCCGCTTTCGCGGGGCTTTCCATATCTCATACTGACGCGGCAGATTATGCCTTTTCGTACAGCTCAAGCACGTAATCCCAGTTGATGAGGCTATCGACAAAAGCTTCAAGATACTTCGGACGCGCATTACGGTAGTCGATGTAATAGGAATGCTCCCATACGTCGACGCCAAGAATTGGTGTTGCGCCGTGAACGAGTGGGCTTTCACCGTTTGCAGTCTTCGAGATTTCGAGCTTGCCATTCTTGACCGAAAGCCATGCCCAGCCCGAACCGAACTGACCAACACCGGCAGCAATGAAGTCTTCGCGGAACTTGTCGTAGCCGCCAAGATCAGATTCAATCGCCTTTTCCAGCTTGCCTGGCAGCTTCTTGCCGCCGCCGTCCTTCTTCAGCCACTTCCAGAAATGGAGATGGTTGTAGTGCTGGCCAGCATTGTTGAAGAGCGCCTGGTTCTTGCCAAAGCTTTCCTTGACGATTTCTTCGAGGCTCTTGCCTTCAAGACCTGAACCTTCAAGCAGTTTATTACCGTTGGTAACGTAAGCCTGATGGTGTTTGTCGTGGTGGAATTCGAGCGTTTCGCGCGACATGAACGGGGCAAGTGCGTCATAATCGTACGGAAGGGCGGGCAGTTCAAAAGCCATTGGAACTCTCCTCTTTGTCTTTCAGCTTGCGGCGGGCAGAGCGGATACATACCCGAAAACTTGCGTGCGCAACTTACATAGGCCGCAACGCTTCAGGCGGCAATGGCGCATATTCTAAATTTGCTGCTCAACGCAATGAATTTTTATTGAAATTGCATAAGGATAAGGTCCACTTTACTTTTTTTAAGATTGATGCACGAAAGGAGAAAATCGGTGTCTTATAGTTCCTATGTTTTCGACGCTTATGGCACATTGTTTGATGTGCACTCAGCCGTGCGTAAACATGAGGATAAAGCAGGACCTGATGGACGTTTATTCTCGGAACTTTGGCGCGCCAAGCAACTGGAATATTCGTGGATTTTAAGCCTGATGGGAGCCTACAAAGATTTCTGGACACTGACGGAACACGCTCTGGATTTTGCTTTTGCAAGATATCCTTCCGTAGACCCGACCCTTCGCACCGATCTTCTTGATGCTTACTGGAAACTCGATTGCTATCCTGAAGTGCCAGCAGCACTCAAAAACCTCAAGAGCCGCGGCGCGCGGTTAGCCATTCTCTCCAATGGCTCTCCAGCCATGTTGGAGGCTGCGGTTAAATCAGCGGCGCTTGATGCCCTGCTCGACGATGTGATCTCTGTAGACACTGTGCAGCGCTACAAAACCGCACCTGCGGTCTATGAACTGGTTACAACGCAGTGGCGGCTTTACCCGTCTGCAATTTCGTTTCAATCGTCCAATAGATGGGATGTTGCAGGGGCCGCGCGATTCGGCATGCGCTCCGTCTGGATCAATCGATCCAACCAGCCCGACGAATATAAGCAGTATCCGCCCGCTTTGATTTTGCCGAGCCTTCAGCTCCTTGATTGAATCTCACTAAAACTTGAACGGGCAACTTTGTGCAACAACCGTCTGTTGTGACCAAAATTGTGTCGCAACGGCAACACGAGGCCTATCCCGGGCTTTTAGCCACGTTTAGGCCTTATTACGAACGGCTGGTAGCCATAATTATGGGGCGTTTTGCTCCCACAAATCGCCGAACAAATGCGTTTGGCATCCCTATAACACCGCAACTTGTGATCAAAACAACGGGTTGGTCGCACTTCATTAACCCTACCGTTGTATCTGTAGCTCCTCCCGTCACTAATCTGGTTTTCATATGCACACCACCCTTACCCGCCGTTCTTTTCTTACGGCCATGACAGCAACAGCGGCGGCCGGCCTCGCCGGTTGTGCTCAGTTGGGGCAGAATGTTCCAATTGTCGATGTGGATGCTTCAGGCAATCCTATTAACAGGACCCCGCAGGCGAATGTAGACGCCTCGTACGGCAGCTGGGCATCAATGTATGCCGCAGTGGAAGACAATGGCTATCAGCTGCCTGCTATTCCGATCCAGAAAATGGATAAGCGCTATTTGCGTCAGGTCGTTCAGGATCCGACGGGCGAAATGCCGGGAACGATCGTTGTCGATACCACCAACCGCTTCCTCTATCTGGTACTGGGCAATGGCCAGGCAATGCGTTACGGCGTCGGCATTGGTCGCGACGGCTTTGCATGGTCGGGCCGCGCCGTTATTCAGTACAAGCGCGAATGGCCACGTTGGACACCACCGGATGAGATGGTCGCCCGTCAGCCGGAACTCGAGCCATATAGCTCACGCAATGGCGGCATGGCCCCAGGTCTCAAAAACCCGCTCGGTGCACGCGCTCTTTACATCTTCAAGGATGGCAAGGACACGATTTATCGTCTGCACGGCAATCCAGAATGGTGGTCGATCGGTAAGGCCGTTTCGTCAGGCTGCGTACGCTTGATGAACCAGGACATCATCGATCTTTATAATCGCGTACCAGCTAAGTCGCCTATTTTGGTTATGTAATCTGGAACTCGCGAAATGCATTAAAAAAGCCCCGGATGTCCGGGGCTTTTTTCATTTCAAACCAGCATAAATCAGCGCTTGAAACTACCCAGAATACCGCGAACCAGCGCACGGCCGAGTGAGTTGCTGACCGAGCGAACCACAGACTTCATTGCTGTTTCGGCAACGGTCTGACGCCCTGAACGGCGACCAGTTCCGAGTGCGGTTCCCACCAGATCACCAAGAATGCTGCCACCTTGCCCGGATTCTTCTTCCTTGGTTTTCTGCTGTGCCACAGCTGCGGCCTGTGCCTTTCTGGCCAGCATTTCAAATGCTGAATCGCGATCGACGGTCTGATCGTACTGACCAGAAACAGGGCTCGCTGCTATAATCTTTGCACGCTCTTCTGGCGTCAATGGACCAATCTGCGACGATGGCGGGCGGATCAACGTGCGCTGCACCATTGAAGGTACACCCTTGGCCTGCAATGTTGAAATCAGTGCTTCACCGGTCGAAAGATTGGTGATTGCCTCAAAAGTCTTAAAATCAGGATTTGGACGGAACGTATCGGCTGCCGTCTTCACTGCATTTGTTTCGCGCGGCGTATAGGCACGCAGCGCGTGCTGCACACGATTACCAAGCTGGGCAAGAACAGTTTCCGGCACATCAAGCGGGTTCTGTGTCACGAAATAAACGCCGACGCCCTTAGAGCGGATCAGACGCACCACTTGCTCCACACGATCGACCAGCGCCTTTGGCGCTTCATCAAACAGCAAATGCGCTTCATCGAAGAAGAATACGAGCTTCGGCTTGTCCGGATCGCCGACTTCCGGCAGTTCCTCGAACAATTCCGACATAAGCCACAACAAGAATGTCGAATAAAGACGTGGGCTCATCATCAGCTTATCAGCCGCAAGCACGCTTATCACGCCACGTCCGTCGGTCGTGGTGCGCATCAGATCAGCAATGCGCAGCGCCGGTTCGCCGAAGAACTTGGAACCGCCCTGCTGATCAAGCACAAGCAATGAACGCTGGATTGCACCGACAGACGCCTTGTTGACGTTGCCGTATTTTGCAGAGAGTTCAGCGGAGCGCTCTGCCATTTCTGTAAGCATTGCCTGCAGATCTTTCAAATCCAGCAGAAGCAGGCCTTCTTCGTCAGCGAGACGGAAAGCAACATTAAGCACGCCTTCCTGCGCATCCGTGAGGTTCATCAGGCGCGAAAGCAGCAGTGGTCCCATTTCGGAAATGGTCGCGCGAACCGGATGGCCCTGCTCACCGAAAATATCCCAGAAAATAACCGGAGAAGCCCGCATTTCATAAGGGTCAAGGCGAATCTCTGTTGCGCGCTTGGTCAGGTTATCATTAACGATACCTTTCGCCGCGATCCCCGAAAGATCACCCTTGATGTCGGCGCAAAAAACCGGAACGCCGACTGCTGAAAAGCTCTCAGCCAGAACCTGCAATGTCACCGTCTTACCGGTACCCGTTGCACCGGTTACAAGCCCGTGCCTGTTCCCGTATTTCAGTGCCAGATATTCCGGCTGCTGGTAGGAATCATCTGGTTTGCGGCTTGCACCAAGGAAAATTGCATCGTCGGCGGTCATTAGGCAGGTCGCTCCGTAAAAGGTTTGCTTCCTTTACGATATACTAGCACCACCGTCGCGCAACAACGATAAAGCCGAATTCTGGCTTGGATACTTTATTTGCCGTCATAGGAATGCAGAAATTTCCCAATATTTTGAATTAGGAAAGCTTGCAAAGCGCTAACGAGAATGCATATTACGTAAACGTAAGAAATTTGGGAGACTCTCATGGATGAACTGATCGCGCGCATCACCTCGAATGTCGGCATCGATGCGGCAACAGCGCAGAAAGCTGTTGGCATGATTTTGGCGTTTCTGCAGAAGGAAGGGCCAGCTGACAAAGTACAGCAGCTACTCGCAGCATTTCCGGGTGCCGAAGAAGCCATTTCACAAGTGAAGGGTGGCGGTCTGCTTTCCGGACTTATGGGCGGCGTGATGGGCCTTGGTACTCAGTTGATGGGTGCAGGTCTTGGCATGGGTGAAATCTCTGGCGTTGCCAAAGAAACCATCCGCTTTGCCAAGGAAAAGGCTGGCGACGAACCCGTCGATGCAGTGGTCGGCTCGATCCCAGGCCTCGGACAGTTTATCTGAGTTCACATTATGAAGAAAAGCCCCGGAGAACCGGGGCTTTTCTTATGCTTCTTTTATAACTTTCACGCCAACATGTTGCGCCCGTCCAGCACCCCAGCCATTGATTGCAGCGCCCACGCCCAGCAGTGCGAAGAAGATACCACAAGCTTCGAAACTGCCTGTAGCACCGTGGATCATTCCCACGACCAGTGGCCCGATGGAGGCCAGCGTATAACCTACGCATTGCGCCATGCCTGAGAGGTGCGCGGCTGTATGGGAATCTGGCGAACGCAGCACAATCACCATCATCGCAGCGGCAATCAGACCGCCCTGCCCAATTCCTTGAATGGCTGCAAGTATCCAGAAACTCCATTGCGGCAGATAAAGAAAGCCTATCAGCGGAAGGGCCGCGCTGATGCAAAGCACTGCATTGAGCAGGCTTTGGCTTTTCTGTCGAACAGCAATCGACGGGATAGCAAGACAGGTAACGACCTGCACCATGATTGAGAACGAGACCAGGCCTCCGGCTGCGGTCGCGCTCAAGCCCTGCTCGCGTAAGATCGGAGCAAGCCAGCCGAAAACCACGTAGGCCATGGAGGATTGCAACCCCATAAAGAGTGTGACCTGCCAGGCAAGCTTATCTTTCCACAGCCCGATGACTTTAAATCCGGAATGCGCAACATTGTGCTTTGCCCGCAGCGCCTGCGGCAACCACAGAGCAAGCACGAGAGCTGCCGGAATAGCCCAGAAGGCCAGAGCCAAGTTCCATGAACCGCCGAGCATATGTTCAATCGGAATGGTAAAGCCCGCAGCTGCAGCAGCGCCACCACACAGCGCCATCGTATAAAAGCCAGTCATAATCGCAGCCGTTTTCGGGAAGTCGCGCTTCACCACGCCGGGCAGCAAAACATTGCCGGTCGCAATAGCAGCGCCAGCTAATATTGCGCCAATATAGAGGGAAGCCGAATTGCCGATGCCGCGGATTGCGGTGCCTATGGTCAAAACAATCAGCACAAAAAGCAATACACGCTCAGCACCGAACCGCTGTGCGAGACGAGGTGCAAAAGGTGCAAATACACCGAGACAGACAACCGGCAAGGTCGTCAAAAGACCTGCAGCAGTTGCCGACATGCCGGTGGCTTCTATGATTTCGGGCAGAAGGACGGAAACACTTGAAAAGACAGGGCGCAAGTTAGCTGCAATCAGCACGAGGCTCAGACCAAGCAGCACACGCAAAGCAGGACTTGGCAGGCGCTGTGCGGCAGGCTGCGGCACACTATCGGCTTCCGCATCGACAAATGGCTCTGCATGTTGCGCCAGTTCTTCCTCCGCCACGGGACGCGACGGAACTTCATTTGTGTGGCTCATGATGCCAACAGCCTTTCAAGTTCTTCAATCAGAGGCGTCATAAATCGACGCACCGCAGCGCCCGCCAAATCGGGATTGCCGGTTGCTATGGCTTCTATAATGGCGCGATGTTCTTCATGATCTGGTTCCGGCAACTCTCCGTCGAGTGTGGCTTCTATCGATTCCCGGATGGACTGGGAAAAGAACGCATAGACCGCAACCAGCGCGCTATTGCCCGATGCTGCAACAATGGCTTCATGAAAGGCAAAATCCCGCAAAACAAAATCGGTTCTGTTCTCGTCAGCGCGTTTATTGCGCTGCTCCAGCTTCAGTTCAAGATGGCGGATCGTTTCCGATGTTGCGCGTTGCGCGGCAAGACGCGCCGCTTCAACTTCAAGGGCAGCCCGCGTTTCAAAACGATCACGCAGACTGGTATGGCGAATGCGATCAAAGCTGCGGCTCGTGTCGGATGCGGATAACACATAGGTTCCAGACCCCTGTCGTGTTTCCAGCATGCCTTGAGCGACCAGCGCTCGCACAGCTTCACGTACAGTTCCACGGCTGACACCAAGTCTGGCAGAGAGGCTCGCTTCATTGGGCAATTGCTCGCCCACGCGCCAATTGCCGGCTGTAATTTCAGACCGAATGGATTGCTCGGCTGCTTCCGCCAGGCTTTTTCTCGATAATGCTTCCATAATTCACCAAAGTCATCAGATGATTTGATCATTTATATGTCACAATCTCTCATGTCAATGTGGATTACATGGGCGCATAACGCGTATCCCGAAAACCGTTTCACACTTTTCGCGATGCGCCCAATCTGCTTTAACCGTGCTTGCCGCATTCCGTTAACAATTATCGCGCAATGTAGCAGGCTAAAATTGAGACTGTTTGACCGGGTGCCGCATGATTACGCTTTACTGCCTTAACGGAGATCATCTCGAAAGCGTCGAGGTGGAACCGGGGAACCCCTTGCCCGACAATGTCATATGGATCGACCTGCTCGCGCCGGGCGTCAATGAAGATCACATCGTCGAAGCATGGACAGGCATCTCCATTCCTACACGCGAAGATATGACGGAAATTGAAGAATCGAGCCGCTTCTACATGGAAAGCGGTGCACAATATCTGACCGTTCCGATTCTACATGCTGTTGATCTCGATCACCGCGAACTGGCACCGGTCACCTTCATCCTGCACGGCTCGCGGCTCGTCACCGTGCGTTACGCGAATCCCAAATCCGTCAGCATCTACATTGCGCGCGCAATAAAGCCAGGTAACGGATTGATCCCGGCCAAGTGCTCTGGCCTGTCCATCATGCTAGGCATTATCGAGGCCACCACCAATAGGCTCGCGGATATTCTGGAAGGTGTGGCTGGTAAGATCGATGCAGCTTCGCATTCCATCTATCGCCGCCAGCCGAAGGCGAGACCAATGACGACTGAGGATTTCCGGCACATCCTCACACAGATCGGTGGACAAGGAACATTCCTGTCCAGAATGCGTGAAAGCCTGGCTGGTGTCAGCCGTATGCTGGTTTATCTTTCTGCAATCAACAGTCCTGTCGCCACCAAGAAAGACACCCGATCATGGATCAAGTCGCTCGAACGCGACGCGCAATCACTCGTCGCTTACGTGGACTTTTTATCCAATAAGGTCACATTCCTACTCGATACAATTGTTGGACTCATCTCCGTCGAGCAGAACGCCATCATCAAGATTTTCTCCGTTGCGGCTGTGGGCTTCATGCCGCCGACACTGGTTGCGTCCATTTACGGCATGAACTTCTCTTTCATGCCGGAATTGAATTCGCCGTGGGGATATCCAATGGCGCTTGGCCTGATGGTTGCATCTGCCCTGCTTCCGCTTTTCTATTTCCGCAGGAAGGGGTGGTTGTAGTTCAACCACTAACAGCCACGATCTCCCACTCCTTGCCGTTGATCATGACGACGTCACCTACCGGTTTACCAAAAAGCATGATGGCGACCGGGGCCATGTGAGATATTTTACCCTTGGCCGGATCAGCTTCGTCCTCGCCGACGATGGTCCATGTGCGGGCCGTTCCGTCGAGATCTTCGAGTTCGACCGTCATTCCAAAACGCACAACGTTGCTATCGCGCTCCGGCACGGACAGCTCAGCCGTTTCGCGCCGCGCTGTCCAGTAGCGTAAATCGCGTGAAAGACGCGCAATTGTGGAGCGTTCTCCCGCGACATTGGCCTCAGCCAATTCGCGGTGCAGCCGCGCAAGTTCGTCCTCAATCAGCGTCATGCCATCCGGCGTGACGAGATTACGATGCGGGCTAATGGGACGCTCACCGAGATCAGTCGGAGCGTCATCCTGTTCCTTGGTAAAAGCTCTGCTCATCTCTCAAATGTATGCAGAGCGGACAATACGCGCAAGCCCGCAACCTTATTCGCGGACGTTTCCATTGCCACAAACTCTGACCTTCATTTGTCAGAGTTTTTATTGATTGATCAGTCAATCAAATATAAAATAGAGATCAAAGGCCTCAAAACGGAACAACGATTATGCCCAAGATCGGGATGGAACCTTTACGGCGGCGCGAACTGATCGATGCTGCCATCCGCACAATCGGCCAGCGCGGTTCACTGGACGTAACTGTTGCGCAGATTGCTCATGAAGCAGGTGTATCGCCTGCGCTCGCGCATCATTATTTTGGCGGCAAAGACAAACTCATCCTCGCCACCATGCGTCATCTGCTTCGCGAGCTTGGAAGTGACTTGAACGCCGCAATGAAGCTTGCTGAAACGCCGCAAGAACGCATTGCAGCGATTATTGCGGTGAACTTTTCCGCTTCGCAGTTCGCACAGGAAACGATTGCCGCCTGGCTGACCTTCTATGTCCACGCGCAGCAGTCGGAAGACACCAAACGGCTCTTACGCATTTATGCGCGCCGCCTGCATTCAAATTTCGTCTTTGCACTTGAACAACTGACCAGCCGCGACCGTGCAAATCGCATTGCCGAAGGTGCAGGTGCGCTGATTGACGGACTTTATATCCGGCATGCGTTGGGTGCCGACGCACCAAATGCAGCATCTGCGATCGCTCTCGTGGAAGATTACATTGCCGTTCAGCTGTCAGTGGAGAAATGAGCATGGAAGCGGACTTCGTTATCATCGGCTCCGGCTCTGCCGGTTCAGCTATGGCCTACCGCCTCTCCGAAGATGGCAGACATTCGGTTATCGTGATCGAATTTGGCGGACCGGACATCGGACCGCTGATCCAGATGCCTGCCGCCCTCTCCTTCCCCATGAATATGGAAACGTACGACTGGGGGTTTTCTACCGAACCTGAACCACATATTGGTGGACGCAGCCTGGTCACGCCGCGTGGCAAAGTGGTTGGCGGCTCCTCTTCGATCAACGGCATGGTTTACGTGCGTGGTCATGCCCGTGATTACGACCATTGGTCAGAAAGTGGCGCGCGGGGCTGGTCCTATGCCGATGTGTTGCCCTATTTTAAGCGGATGGAAAATTCGCATGGCGGACAAGACGGATGGCGCGGTACGGATGGTCCGTTGCATATTCAGCGTGGCAGACGCGATAATCCGCTATTCAAGGCCTTTGTGGATGCGGGACATCAAGCGGGTTTTGAAGTCACGGAAGACTATAATGGCCAAAAGCAGGAAGGCTTCGGCCCGATGGAGCAGACGATCCATAATGGACGCCGCTGGTCTGCGGCTAATGCCTATCTGAAACCGGCTTTAAAGCGCCCGAATGTCAAACTCGTCAAAGGCCTCGCACGCAAGATCGTGCTTGAGGGCAAACGCGCCGTGGGCGTCGAAATCGAAGCAGGTCGCACCTTCTCAACCATTCGTGCACGACGCGAAGTCATTATAGCGGCTTCGTCTATCAACTCACCAAAGCTTCTGATGCTGTCGGGCATTGGCCCTGCAGTGCAGCTGAAAGAGCATGGAATTGATGTAGTGGCAGACCGCCCCGGTGTAGGCCAAAATCTGCAAGATCATCTTGAAGTCTATATCCAGCAGGAATGCACGCAGCCCATCACGCTCTACTCGAAGCTCAACCTTTTCTCGAAAGCGATGATCGGCGCGCAATGGCTGTTCTTCAAATCGGGAGATGGCGCCACCAACCATTTTGAATCTGCCGCTTTTGTGCGCTCGAAAGCAGGGGTGGAATATCCCGATATTCAATATCACTTCCTCCCAGTCGCCATTCGTTATGACGGCAAGGCAGCAGCAGAGTCTCACGGATTTCAGGCACATGTCGGGCCAATGCGATCCAAATCGCGCGGCAGTGTGACGCTTCGCTCGGCCAACCCACGAGACAAGCCACGGATTCAGTTCAACTATATGTCGCACGAGGATGACTGGGCAGACTTCCGCCATTGCGTGCGGCTAACCCGAGAAATATTCGGCCAGAATGCCTTCGCGCCCTTTAGTGGCGCCGAAATTCAGCCCGGCGCAAATGTGCAATCGGATGATGAGATCGACAACTTCCTCCGCGAACATGTGGAAAGTGCATTCCATCCTTGCGGAACCTGTAAGATGGGTGCAGTTGACGATCCGATGGCCGTCGTTGACCCTGAATGTCGTGTTATCGGCATTGATGGCCTGCGTGTTGCAGATTCGTCTATTTTCCCGCGTATAACCAACGGCAATCTCAATGGGCCGTCGATTATGACCGGTGAAAAGGCTTCCGATCACATTCTTGGCCGCACGCCCCTAGCACGCTCCAATCAGGAACCCTGGATTAACCCACGTTGGCAAGTTTCCGATCGTTAAAGCGACTCTGTTGAAGCCGGATTACCGAAGCTACTCTAACTATTTGTTTTTACGTATTATCCCACGCAAAACCGCCTTATAATTTTGGCTCAAATGCAAGGATGAAACCCGAGGAGAATAAAATGAAAGTACAACCCAAAGCCTCGCATTTCATCGGCGGCGCATTCGTCGAAGACAAAGCGGGAAAGCCGCTTCCCGTTTTCTATCCGGCAACTGGTGAAGAAATCGCCAAGCTCTATTCGGCAACGCCTGATGTGATTGAGGCCGCCTATGCGGCAGCCCTCAAAGCACAGGTCGAATGGGCGGCACTCAAGCCTGTCGAGCGCGGCCGCATTCTGCGCCGCACGGCGGAAATTTTACGCGAGAAAAACAAGAAACTGTCAAAGCTTGAGACACTCGACACCGGCAAGGCGCTTCAGGAAACGCTTGTTGCAGATGCAGCGTCCGCCGCAGATGCTCTCGAATTCTTCGGCGGCATCATCTCCGGTTTCAATGGCGAGTTCGTGGAGCTTGGTGGATCGTTTGCCTATACGCGTCGTGAAGCGCTCGGCATCTGCGTCGGTATTGGCGCATGGAATTATCCGATTCAGATCGCCGCATGGAAATCTGCCCCGGCGCTCGCCATGGGCAATGCATTCATCTTCAAGCCATCAGAAAACACGCCCCTCTCCGCGCTCGCGCTGGCTGAAGCCTATAAGGAAGCGGGCCTGCCGGATGGTCTGTTCAACGTCGTTCAGGGCTTTGGTGATGTGGGTGCTGCACTCGTCAATCACCGCCTGACTGCCAAGGTTTCCCTGACCGGATCGGTTCCGACAGGCAAGCGGATCATGTCGCAGGCTGGCGAGCATTTGAAGCATGTCACGATGGAACTTGGTGGCAAATCGCCAATTATCGTTTTTGACGATGCAGATCTTGAAAGTGCCATTGGCGGCGCGATGCTCGGCAACTTCTATTCAACCGGTCAGGTCTGCTCAAACGGCACCCGCGTGTTCGTTCATAGGAATGTACGTGAACGATTTGTTGAACGTCTCGTCGAACGTACGCGCAAGATTCGTATTGGCGATCCGCTTGATGAAGCGACCCAGATGGGACCGCTCGTCAATGGTGCACAGCGCGACAAGGTTCTCTCCTATATCGAAAAAGGCAAAGCCGAAGGCGCGACCCTCGCCTATGGTGGCGGTGTTCCAAAGCTGCAGGGTTTCGATAAGGGCTGTTTCATCGAGCCGACCATCTTCACAGACGTAACCGACAACATGATGATCGCCCGTGAAGAAATCTTTGGCCCTGTCATGAGCGTTCTGGAGTTCACAGACGAAGATGAGGTGATTGCACGCGCCAACGATACTGAATTTGGTTTGGCCGCTGGTGTGTTTACGGCTGACATCGCACGTGGCCATCGCGTGATCAGCCAAATCAAGGCCGGGACTTGCTGGATCAATGCCTATAATCTGACACCTGTGGAAGTGCCATTCGGTGGTTACAAGCAATCCGGCATAGGGCGTGAAAACGGCATCGCAGCCCTGACGCATTACAGCCAGATCAAGACCGTCTATGTAGAAATGGGCAAGGTCGACAGCCCTTACTAAAAGTTCATTTTAGTTGAAACTGCAAAGCCCTGACAATATTAGCAATCACTAATATTGTCAGGGCTTTTGTATCTGTCATCTTACATTATATTTACGACACAATATTGGCAGATAAACTTCGGCTTCTCGAAATATTGATCACTATTTTTCTTATTATATTGAATTTTAACGACTAATTGATTGCTTTTATCGAATACCCTTGCGCGGGAAACATGATAATAGCTTCCCGCGACGGGGTAGGAATGACAAAAGAGCTGTTTTTATCGACAGATATGGTCGATGCCGAAATTCGTGACGATTTCTGGCGTGACGCCGTAAAGCTGTTTTACGAAGTGTCGTCGCTCGATGATGAAAATAAAAGAGGCTTTATAGGAACATTACGTTCTTACCCCTTCGGCAATATGTTGGTCGGTTCTACAACGTTCAACAGTCAACATTATGAGCGCACAACGAGTATCATCGCCCAGAGTGGTCTTGATCATTATGTCCTTCAGGCCATGCTGGCTGGTACTTTGAGCGGCGACTTCAATGGTGTTGCTGTCTCTGCGAAGCCCGGTGATATTTTCATTCTCGACATGGCCCAAGTCATATCCAGTCAAGCTGAAGCAGGCGCGCGTCTGACCGTGATCATGCCTCGTCAAGAACTTGAGAAGCTTGTTGGCTGGCGCAATCTGCATGGGATGATTCTTAAAGCCGAGGCTCCCACGACACAGCTTTTGTTTGAATATCTGCGTGGCTTGAATGATGTTGTTCAGGAGCTTTCGGCGATGGAATCTATTGCCGCCAAGGATGCTTTGTTGGTGCTGCTTGCTTCATGCATCAAGGGTGCCGACAAAGGTTCAGTTGAGAATGTCCCGATCAACCTGCCCATACGCAACCGTATCCTTGCTTACATCGACAAGAACATCACAAATCCGCTGCTGGGACCACATTCGATACAGCAGCATTTCCGCATGTCACGGTCGCATCTTTATCGCGCCTTTGAGCCGGATGAAGGCGTGGCAAAGGTTATTCGCGATAAAAGATTGGATCTCGCGTACCGGATTGTTATCGACAAGAAGGGCAAGGCAATTTCCTTGAAGGAGGTCGCTTATCGTTGCGGATTTCACGATGGAACGCAGCTCACGAAGGCTTTCAAAGCCCGTTTCGGGCTTACACCGAAGGAAGCGCGCGAAGCTCAAGATCCCATACCACTACAGGGAGACGGTGGAACTCTGACTATTCATGAGCATCTGTCCTTACAGGCCAAAAAGGCCGGTATTCTCCAAAATTAAAGCATTTCCAGCAAAAGTGGGAACCGGCTTTGCGTTCGGAAATGCGTAAAAACAATTAGTTAAAGCGGCTCCAACGATTCAATATTAACTGGAACCGCTGTAAATGCGGCAGATTGCGATCAGAGGACGCAGCTAAACCGTTGCGTCTAATCGATAGTGCGTCAGGTGATTGCTGCGCCCGTTCGCATGCTGAGCCAGCCAGAACCGTTTGAATAGACCATTTGGGGGACGGTACTTGCATTATTGACAAAAACCATCGCCCCTGCCCCATGCGCTGCTGCCGATGGCAAATCTGCTATCGCAAAAGATGCAGGACGTATCGGTCCGTCGACATGCAGGCGAGTTTCCGGCCATATGGAGCCGACTGCGACATTGCCGGTTGCTCGATCAACCTTAACAGCTTCGCGCCAATTGCCCACATCGTCGCCAACCTTGATGCTGAAATTATTATCGCCATTCAGGCCCATCTCTGCATGGCCCGTCCAGTTTGATTGGAACAACAGGCTTGCTGTATTTGTTGCCGCCTGTTTGTTCACTTTGATCTGATGGCCGGCACCCGCATTGTTAAAGAGGCTTGCTTCCGACGAGATTGCAAAACGGTTGATTGCATCCGCTGTGGCCTGCACACCAAGCATCGAGAGCGACAGGCTATCGGGCACCGAGCCTGCGACCTCCCACTCAGTGCCGTTGAACACCAGCAATCTGCCTTCATCCTCGACATAGGCAAGCCAGCCTTTTGCGACCGTAACAAAAGACCAGCCGTCATCGATGAAGAAGGCAATCATTCCGTCTTTTCCAACCCACAAGCCGGTTGCAGGGCTTGCAACTATATGCCGCTCACCTGAGAGCGGTCCGATGGGCGCGCCAGTTTGTATGCGCGATTTCACACTGAGATGCACGACGGCATCAAGCAATCGCAGCGCCTCATTATGCGTGACATGCTTCTGCGCCTGACTGGGCATGATATAGGGTAGTTTCAGATTTGGTGTTTGATCCATAAAAAGCTCCTCGCGTTGGTAATGCGGGGAGCTTAATGGCTCTCAGGTAGAGGGGGATAAGTCAGCTTCCGCGATAGGTCGAATAAGACCAGGGGCTGACCAGAAGTGGCACATGGTAATTGCCGTCTTCATCCGCGATCGCGAAACGGATTGGGATGAGATCAAGGAACGGAGGATTGGCAACGTCTGCGCCGCGTGCTTCAAAATATTCAGCGACATGAAATTGCAGCTCATAAGTGCCTTCCTGCATTTCACTCCCGCTCAGCAGCGGCTCATCTGTGCGACCATCGAGATTGGTGACAGTACGCTTAATCAGCTCCGTTTTTCCCAAGGCTCCAAGCCTATAAAGCTCAATCCGCATCGCTGCCGCCGGACTACCATGCGCAGTGTCGAGAACATGTGTAGATAGCTTGCCCATTTTGATCCTCAGATTTGCGTTTCAAAAGCCGGGATTGTCTCGATGCGATAGGCGACATCCGGAAGGAAATACTCCTCCAGATTATCCTCGTTGCCTGCGCGGTCAACAATAAGAAAATCTGACGTCTGCTCAAGGGATACAAGCGGATGATGCCAGACATTGCGCCAATAGTTGACGCCCTGATCACCTCGCGCCAAAAACGCTCTCGGTCGCGCGGGTTTGCCTTCAGCATCTTCTGCCACCACCACCAGAAACGGCCTGCCGTTTAAGGGTATGAAGGCCTGAGATCCGAAAGGATGGCGCTCCATCATCACGATGTCGATTGGTGCTGAGAAAGACTGTCCGCGAAAAATATTGATCAGAACACGTGCGTCAGTGCCAACGGCCTCGACGCGGGCAAGATCGTGGAAGCGTTCCGTCGTGCCATTGTTGATGAGACGTCGCTCAGCACCGTTCACCTCGATAACATCCCCAAAAGGGGCAAAAGCCGCCTTTGTCAGCGGCTCAACTTCCAGCACTTCAAACTTCACGCTTTTCTCCCCCACAAACCTGATTTTATGCAGTCTAACAAAGCTTTGCCGCCGACTAATTGTCAATCGCAAAGCAGTTTCAACAAAGTCATGAAAAAGGCCGCGCAACGAACTCGGACCTTGAGATTTATCAATGGATTGTGCTGATCAACGCTTGAATAGTGCCAACATTGCCGGGACACTACAGGCCGCAAGTGCAAGCTTGACCAGATCGGCGATGATGAAGGCACCAAAGCCAAAGGCGATACCTTTTTCAATGCCATACAAATAAGCCATCCAGCCCGCGCCCATGACGAGCACGACGGCTTCTGCAAGCAGCATGACACCGCCAAGCGCAAGCGGCTTGTGTGCGAGCCCCTTATCCGCAGCTCGACCAATCATCCATGCGGCAACGAGATAAGAAAGCAGATAGCCACCAGTAGGCCCCATCATATAGGCAAGGCCCACGCCCTTTTCGGGTGTTCCTGTGAAAACAGGCATGCCGAGCACACCCTCAAGCAGATAAAGCGCGACAGTGGCAACAGCCAGACGTGAACCATAAAGCGCAGAAATTGCAAACAGTGCTGCAGTCTGCATCGTCACATTGACGTAGAGAAGATCAACCTTGATATTTGCCGAGAGCGTGAGAACCGCGCTACCAAGAATTGCCAGCACAACAAACCGGAAAGCCCGTGTCAGTTGCTTGGTTTGCAAGTAGCCAGCGGGAAGAGACGCCACGGCAATTTTTGATTTATTTCTCTGACGCATCTTTGTCTCACTCCTATAATCGGCGCTGTGAGTATCGCTTCACCAGATAATCATTTGAAACCGGACTATATTCGTCCTAAGCCGTTCGAAGAATTGCAACAATACAAACCGACAAACCAAAACGAGTTGGATTATTCAATGGCGCTTGATTTCGACGGCAGCTTCTCCCCGGAATATGGGGCGCCGGTTGCCTTGCGTAAAGACCTGCTCCGCCTGACTGCGAATAATCCGAGCGCTTTTACATTTCATGGCACAAACAGCTATATCATAGGGACAGATACGCTCGCCGTTATCGATCCAGGTCCAGAGAACGAAGCGCATTTTCAGGCTCTTCTCGCTGCAATCGCCAAGCGCCCTGTGAGTCATATTTTTGTAAGCCATACCCATCGCGACCATTCCCCCCTCGCAAGGCGGCTGAAGGAACAGACTGGTGCGCTTGTTGTTGCCGAGGGTCCACATCGCCCCGCCCGTCCTTATTATAGCGGCGAAGTGAACTTTCTTGAGGCAAGTGCCGATACCGATTTCGCACCCGATCTGGTCCTGTCCGATGGTGCAAAGATCGACGGCGACGGTTGGGCGCTGCGCGGCATACACACCCCCGGCCATGCAGCCAACCACATGGCCTTCGGCCTAGAAGGCACAGGCATCCTGTTTTCTGCCGATCATGTGATGGCATGGGCGACGTCTATCGTTGCGCCACCAGACGGTTCAATGAGCGATTACATGGCTTCGCTTGAGAAGCTGCTTGAACGCGATGATGATATCTATCTGCCTGGCCATGGAGGTGCAGTCACAAAGCCGGCGGCGTTTGTGCGGGGATTGCGTGCACATCGTAAAATGCGAGAACGCGCAATACTGGAGCGGATCGTTCAAGGCGATCGCACGATCCCGGATATGGTCAAAGCGATCTATCGCGAAACCGACCCGCGTCTGCATGGTGCTGCAGCACTCTCGGTACTGGCGCATCTCGAAGATCTCGTCGGACGCGGGGAAATCATCACTGATGGCTATCCATCCCTGAATGGGATCTATCAGCCGCGCTGATCATTCAACATCGGCTGGAGCCTTGTTGACCTCGCCTTCGAGTGCCGACAAAAACTCGGTTATGAAGGCGGCATTCAGCCCCATGTCCCGCTTGCCGTAACGCGACAAGGATCGCATATCGACATAGGTGGTTTCGCCTTCATCAAGCAGACGGATAACCACATCGCTCTTCAAGCCAAGAAAAGTGCTGTGGGCCGTCGCAGCAAAACGCGTAGCATTCTGCTCTGGCAAAGGAATGTCGCGACTAATCTGCGTCCAGCCAAAGGCCTTGAGGGTATTTTCTACCCCTTGCGCAACCCGATCTGGAGCTGCGGGATAACGGCGCCCCATTACATCCGGATAGGCTGACATTTGCCCTATCATATCTGCGGCAACATCAACTGAGAGCGCGTTCATGCCCGGCAAGCGGGCTGGCATTGTCGATGGAAACTGTGGCGGCGTCTCAAAATCAGTTGTCAGATCATAAAGCTGTGGCGAGCCATACCAAAGAGAGCCTACAAAACAGAGCGGCAGCAGAACTGCAAAAGCCAGAAAGCTGCCGCAGAAAGAGCGTGCTCCACCCTTGTCGCCATTGACCCACAAATTACGTAGTCCTTTTGCGGCACATAACAGCGCGAGTATCGCAAGCCCACCACCGAGGGTAGCAACCAGAACAAAATCCGGCGTTTCCAGCTTGCCGAACCTGTGCAGGATAAGACCCAGCGCTGAAAGCACGGCCGCAAATACGCCAAAACGCAAAGCCCAAAGGGCTGAACCAGACTGTCGGCGTTGATAGCGAAGTTTTCTCATGCAGGATCCCAACCGCGTTTCAGAGCGCTTCCATGCATAACAGAGAGAGCTCGGACGCAAAAGGAAAAGGCAGGGCACGCACTGTCAATTCATCCAGTTACAAAGAATGAGCGGGAAAAATAGAGTGAAATCAATATAAAAGCTATTGCAGCAACTTCTAACGAAGGGCATGATCGCGTATATGGGGGCTTTTTTCGGATTCGTCGGAGAGGACGACATGGATCGCACCCTTCATAATGGCCATGAGCCAGCTACATCCAGCGCTGCTGAAGCCGATCAGGATGTAATGACGCTGGAAGCAGTCGAGCTTGAATTTGCGCTCGGAGCCATCGACGTTCTGATCGAAGGATTTGACACTGCCCTTGCCAAGGCAGCAGAACGCGTGGGCGGAGAAGTTCTGTTCAACATGCCTGCGCTCGACACCAGTGAAACACAACGTATTGGCGCTATTGCTATTGCAGGCCAACCACAAGATCAGGTTGTTTTTGTCACGTTGGGCAATGACGGCACAACGCTTTCCGTTGCCCCATTGACTGGCGAGAATGCTTTGTTTGAAAGCCTTGGACGCAATTACGCAGCAGTCATGAAAAGCCTGTCCCCAAAGGACAAGACAAACGGTAGCTAAAGCATGTCGTGCTCAAATGGATTCATTTGAGCTCCCGCGAACATGCGACAATTAAAAGAATCTAGAGCGTGCGTCATAGGTGCTATTAAGCGCGACACGCTCTAGAACTTAAAACCATCACTTGTTTGCGGGCGGCTTTGCAAGTGTCGCAGGTGCGCCTGCGTGCAGATTATGGTCCGGCACCGGGTTGAGCGTCATGGACGTCTCAACGTCTCTTAGCTTCACAAACTTCATGCCCTTGGCCTGAAGTGCCAGAATGCCCTTGGCCACGCCCTCACCTGCCGAGCGCGTTGGCTGATTGATATGCGAAATGATGACATCACCATCGCGTGCAGCCGAAATGCGCCGTGCAACGACAGGCGCAAGCAGCGATGCACCCTGATCGCCGTTCAATGAATAACCGCCGATTTTGTAGCCCATGCTCGTCGCGAGTTTAACCGCATCGGTCGAATAGCGGGCGGTTGCATCACGATACCATTGCGGTTTTGAAGCGCCTGACTTGGCGATTGCATCGGCACCACCATCAATTTCCGAACGAACGGCATCCAGTGAACCCGCTGTTTTGATATTATACATGGTCTGCACATTGGTTATGGCTGGCACATGCATATTGCCGTGGTTCTCAATGTCGAAGAGGTCAGGATGCGCCTTCATCAGCGCAAAGGCTTCCGCATTCTGCTTCAGCCAGCGTGCAGTAACAAAAATCGTCGCCGGAATGCGTTTCTGCACCAATACATCGAGAATACGGTGATCCGTTTTCCCCATGCAGGCATCGAGCGTCAGCGCCACTTGCGGCGCAGCCGCCCCACCCTTTGCAATACGCAATTGTGGTTCAACAATTCTGATTTTTTCGTTGTTTTCCGGCTGCGGAAGCGCATCATATGCGCTGGCCACAGTGTTCAAACAAATGAGCGCGACCCCCGCCGCAAGTAACTGACGCAACATATCTGCCCCGATAAACAAAGTTCTGGCATTAAGACTCACAGTTTACAGCGCCAGAACCAAAGCCGAATTATGGCACATAATTTTATGGCCCATCTGATTCAATCAGATGGGCCTTCTCAAGTCTTCAATTGACGCGCATCTTGTCCGAAAACGGCTTCACACTTTTCGGGACGCGCTATTTCGTGCTGAGGCCTGCGCTGCCGCCAGACGTGCAATCGGCACACGGAAAGGCGAGCAGGACACGTAATCAAGCCCGGTCTTCTCGCAGAAAGCTATCGACGTCGGATCGCCGCCATGTTCGCCACAGATACCAAGCTTGAGATTGTCGCGCGTTTTACGTCCACGTTCGGCGGCGATCTGGATCAGTTCACCCACGCCCTCTAAATCAAGCGAGACGAACGGGTCCTGTTCGATCAAACCACGGCTCTGGTAAGTCGAAAGAAACGGAGCAGCATCATCACGCGAAATACCAAATGTCGTCTGCGTGAGATCGTTCGTACCAAATGAGAAGAACTCTGCGGTCTCTGCAATCTCGGCAGCACGCAAAGCCGCACGTGGCAGCTCGATCATAGTGCCAACCATATAATCGATCTGAACGCCAGCTTCGCTGATAACCTCTTTTGCCACAGCATCAATGCGCGCTTTGACAAAATCGAGCTCTGCCTTGAGACCAACCAGCGGCACCATGACTTCCGGCACCACCGGTTCGCCGGTCTTTTTGCCAGCTTCGACTGCGGCCTCAAAGATCGCTCGCGCCTGCATTTCAGCAATCTCTGGATAAGACACGGCCAAACGGCATCCGCGATGGCCCAACATCGGATTGAATTCGTGTAAGCTCTCGGAACGTTCGCGCAGCTTATCAGCATCGACACCCATAGCACTTGCAACTTCCGCGACTTCTTCGTCCGTGCGCGGCAGGAATTCGTGGAGCGGCGGATCGAGCAAGCGGATTGTAACCGGCAGCCCCTTCATGATCTCGAACAGTTCGACAAAGTCCGAACGCTGCATCGGCAGAAGCTTGTCCAAAGCCGTGCGACGACCTTCCTCTTTGTCGGCAAGGATCATTTCGCGCATTGCTATAATGCGTTCGCCTTCGAAAAACATATGCTCAGTACGGCAGAGCCCAATGCCTTCCGCGCCGAATGAACGTGCTGTTCGGGCATCTGCAGGTGTTTCCGCATTGGCCCGCACTTTCATGCGACGTGTCTTATCCGCCCATTGCATCAGCTGACCAAAGTCGCCGGAAAGCTCCGGCTGCAACATGGCAACCGCCCCCTTCAGTACCTGACCGCTGCCGCCATCAACGGTGATAATATCGCCTTTTTTGAACGTCTGACCTGCGGCCAGCATCGTGCCGTTGCGGTAATCGACACGCAGCGATCCTGCGCCAGACACACAAGGCTTACCCATACCGCGTGCAACAACTGCGGCATGACTGGTCATGCCGCCGCGTGTTGTCAGAATGCCTTCGGCCGCGTGCATGCCGTGAATATCTTCCGGGCTCGTTTCAACGCGCACGAGGATAACATTGCGGCCTTCAGACTTGGCCTGTTCAGCATCTTCCGACGAAAACACGATCTCACCTGTCGCAGCCCCCGGCGAAGCTGGCAGTCCCTGGCCGATAACGATGCGCTCGGCACGAGGATCGATGGTCGGATGCAAAAGCTGGTCAAGCGCTGCCGGATCAATACGCAGCACGGCTTCTTCTTCAGTAATCAATCCTTCGGCGGCCATCTCGACAGCCATTTTCAACGCTGCTTTGGCCGTGCGCTTGCCCGAGCGCGTTTGCAGCATCCAGAGCTTGCCACGTTCGATGGTAAATTCGAGATCCTGCATGTCGCGATAATGCCGCTCAAGTCGGCTAGCCACTTTCAGAAACTCGCCAAATGCTTCCGGCATTACCTTTTCAAGCGACGGTTTGTCGGAACCAGCGGCAATTCGCGCTTCCTCGGTAATGTTCTGCGGCGTGCGAATGCCTGCAACCACATCTTCGCCCTGTGCATTGACCAGAAACTCGCCGTAGAGTTTCTTTTCGCCGGTGGAAGGATTACGGGTAAAGGCAACGCCCGTTGCAGAGGTTTCGCCCATATTGCCGAAAACCATCGCCTGAACATTGACGGCGGTTCCCCATTGCGCTGGGATATTATGCAGACGGCGATAGGTGATAGCGCGCGCATTCATCCAGCTTGAGAAGACTGCGCTGATCGCACCCCAAAGCTGCTCACGCGGGTCTTGCGGAAATGGCGCGCCCAGTTCTTCTTCGACCTTGGCCTTATAAAGCCCGATGACTTCCTTCCAGTCATCAGCGCTCAACGCTGTATCGACTTCGACACCAAGATCGGCCTTCTTGTCTTCCAGAATTTCTTCAAAGAAACCGTGGTCGACACCCAACACCACATCTGAATACATCTGGATGAAGCGGCGATAGCTGTCGTAAGCAAAACGCTCGTCACCAGCCTCTCGCGCGATAGCCTGAACGGTCTCATCATTGAGGCCAAGGTTCAGAACCGTATCCATCATGCCTGGCATGGAGGCGCGCGCGCCAGAACGCACCGAAACCAGCAACGGCTTTTCCGTGCCGCCAAATGCGCGGCCGGTCAGATCTGCAACATGGTTCAGTGCCTTTTGCACCTGCCCATCGAGTTCGTCGGGATAGGTGCGTTCATGGTCGTAATAGGAGGTGCACACTTCGGTCGTTATTGTAAAACCGGGCGGCACTGGCAGACCAAGGCTGCTCATTTCAGCCAGGTTCGCTCCTTTGCCACCGAGAAGGTTGCGATCGCTCGCAGCGCCCTCTGCCTTACCATCACCGAATGCGTACACCCACTTCGCCATGCTGGCCTCCCTTGCGCAGGTAACGGTCCGCAATGCCTGTGCTTTTTCCACAGGCCTGCAGAAATTATCTTCGTGCTTATGCGATCAAGTCGTTGCCTGCCAATCAAAAAAGACAAAGCACCGTAATAGAATCGATTAGACCGCTAAGGCTAAAGCATGTCGTGCTCAAATGGATTCATTTGAGTTCCCGCGAACATGCGGCAATTAAAAGAATCTAGAGCGAGCGTTGTGGGTGCGATTAAGCGCAACACGCTCTATAGCGCCGTACGTCCCTTCGGAGCACAAAGGCCGCTCTAACTCATTGAATCTACGCATTGTGCTTTCCAAAAATCGCACTCGATTTTGGGTCGATGCGGTAGTCATGATACGCAAATTTAATGAGGAAACCAGACAAATAGGGATTGGTTTCTTGCAATGGCTGGCTGCCTGTTGAGCGGTTAGGCTTCGGAACTGTGTTTACCGGAGGCTCCATGATTTCAGCACCAGATGCACTCACGTATCGCGCTCCAAACGTAGAGGATGCGGAAGAAATATGTGCAATGACCAACATGCCCAAGTTTCGAGCGGGAACATCCCGTTTGCCGTTTACGCGCGTTGCAAACACGCGCCAATGGCTTTCAAACCTCAAAGATAAACATATCGTCATAGTAGCCACACTTGACGGAAAGATTGTTGGAAGCTGCGATATTCGTCGCGCAGATGGCCGGCGAATACACGCAGGGACTATCGGTATTGGCGTGCATGATGACTACCACGGCCAAGGCATCGGCACTGGCCTTATGCGCGAAATTATTGACGTGGCAGACAACTGGCTCAACCTTCAGCGACTGGATCTGACAGTGTTTGCTGACAATCTTCACGCCATTCAGCTATATGAAAACTTCGGCTTCGAACGCGAAGGCGTTCTGCGATCCGATGCCTTCAGAGACGGACAGTTTGTCGACTGCATCTTGATGGGCCGACTTCACTTTTAATAATCAAAACGGCCTGTTAATCGAAATCCAATATCACTTGACAAATTGGCGGGCCTACCTCCAATATAAGAACAAATATCGAACATTTGGAGTTGGACATGCGTATCACCGGCAAGCTCGATTATCTTGAAATGCCTGCGGCCAATGGGTCGCTCGACACCGCGAAAAGTTTCTATGCGCGTGCGTTTGGCTGGTCATTCGTTGATTACGGCCCGACCTATTCCGCTTTTGCCGAAGGGCTTGATGGTGGCTTTGATGCCGATCCCCAAGCCACCGCCAAACCTTTGCCCGTACTTTATTCGGCAAAAATTGAAGAAACGCTGGCATCCGTGACCGAGGCTGGTGGAACGATTGTGAAACCTATCTTTGCCTTCCCTGGTGGGCGTCGCTTTCATTTCACCGACCCTGCAGGCAACGAGCTTGCGGTCTGGAGCGACAAGTAGCAACTTTCATTGTCACTGGTTGACAGCAGCGACCATATGGAAATGATGCGGCGTATCTTATTTGGTTCAACATAGAATTCGGTGACATGCGCTTTATCCTTCCAACCGTCCTGCTCTCCCTCGCCGCCACGTCAGCATTAGCGCAAACAACCGCGCCTGCACCTGACAACGCACCGCTTAGCCGGTGCGAAGAATTTCTCAAGGGCATGAGTATTCTCAAGCCCGGCAAAGATTATATGGTCAGAGATATTCCCGATGGCTGCGTTGTTTCGAACGGCATTTATCAAGCCATGAGCATTATGGGGTGGACAGTCGAAAGAGCCGTTTTGGAAGTTGATCGCCTGCAGGACTATCTTTCTGAAGCCCCTGATTTGAGCAAAACTGCACCGCAGTGGGGGCGCTTGGCGGTGGATGGCGTACGCATGACGCTGCAAAGCGGCAACAAAGTATCGGATTACATTACTTCAATTCAGCAATGGCCGATGGATTTCGCTGCTTCTTATCGCTTCAATCCGGAAAGCGGATATCTCCACATTCAGAACGCAGAAATCAGCAGCATAAAGATGGGTAAGGCTTCAGTTTCTGCGGAAATCAACCTGCCCGTCGATTCATCGGTTGCGAGCCTTACGGTTAATCCAACCGCAACGCTTTCGCATCTGCGCTTACGGCTTGATAATCAGGGGCTGTGGGAGAGTGTTGCCCTGCCCGTTCTTGCAAATTACGCCGCACTGCCATCTGAAACCGGTGAAAGCGACCCGGAAATCGATATTGCTCGTCTACGTGATATCGTGAGTAAATCTGTCGAAGCGATGCCTGACAAGCAGATTGATGCGACCTCTCGACAAGCACTTCTGCGTTTTGTTCAGGATATGCCACATCCGACCGGTTTCTTCACAATGGATGTGCATTTCGACAAGCCAATGCCAATCGGCCTCAATGACTTGGAGCCGGGCAAACTTGCACAACACGCGCTGACAGGCGCAAAAATGAGCGTGACCTATAAGGCTCGCTGATCAAGAATGACGCAAAACGAGAGCATTTCCAGTTCAGATTGAATCGTTGGAAATGCTCTATCTATTTATGTTTACGAGAACTTTATCCCGAAAGCCGCTTCGCACTTTTCGGGATGCAGCCTCTTACGCCAACGCGCATCTTATCCGAAAACCGCTTCGCGCTTTTCGGGATGCAGCCTCTTAAGCCAACGCGCATCTTATCCGAAAACCGCTTCGCACTTTTCGGGATGCGCTATAGCATTTCACCAAACAAAACAGTATCAACAGCAATGTCCAGTTCATTATCATCACTTGAATCCGCCGCCAAATATCTGTCGCAATCTGACAAGGACCAAGTCTTCAAAATCAAGCGTGAGATGGAAGCATCAGGTGCTTCCAGAGCAAGCATTGAAGAACGTCTTCACGCATTTATCTGGCAAGTAATTGAAGCCGATGATGAAGACGAAGGCGAAAATGAAGAGTGATACTATCACTCAGCAATGAAAATCAGACCGCTTCGCGCAACCGCTCTGCAGTTTGCAGATCAACAGAGACAAGCTGGCTCACGCCCTGCTCGCCCATCGTCACGCCAAACAGACGGCTCATACGGGCCATGGTGATCGGATTATGCGTGATGACGACGAAACGCGTTTCGGTTGAAGCCGCCATTTCATCCATCAGATTGCAGTAGCGCTCGACATTATGATCATCGAGCGGTGCATCCACTTCGTCCAACACACAGATTGGCGCTGGGTTGGTGAGGAATACTGCAAAGATCAGCGCCATTGCTGTCAGTGCCTGCTCGCCACCCGATAGAAGGGTCATCGTCTGCGGCTTCTTGCCCGGAGGACGAGCAAGGATTTCCAGACCGGCATCCAGAGGGTCATCGCTTTCAATCAGCTGAAGCTCTGCCGTACCTCCACCAAAAAGATGCGTGAACAGACGCTGGAACTGCGCATTCACCACATCGAAAGCAGCCAACAGACGTTCGCGGCCTTCGCGATTGAGGCTCTGGATGGCCTGACGCAGTTTCTTGATCGCCTCGATGACGTCTTCGCGCTCGGAGATAATCGCCTCAAGACGAGCAGAAAGCTCCTGACTTTCCTCTTCCGCGCGCAGGTTGACCGCACCAAGACGCTCGCGTTCGATACGCAACCGCTCAAGCTGGCGTTCGAGCTGATCCGGATCAGGCATACGATCTTCGGGCTTGAGGCCCGTATGACGAATGGCCTCATGCGGCGCGCAGTTAAGCGCTTCTGCAATGCGTAATTCCGTATCCTTGCGGCGCTCTTCGGCAGCAGTCAGGCGCTCTTCCGCGCGCGCGCGTTGCTCACGACTGGTTGCAAGCTGCTGTATCGCCAGTGTCGCAGCCTTGTCGAGTTCGGCCTGCACCGCTTCGGCCTCAGCCAAAATGTCGGCAGCCTGTTTGCGACGATCATCTGCTTCCGAAAGTTCATTCAAAAGCGCACGGCGGCGGCTCTCGATTTCTTCCGGGGCTTCCGCCAGAACTTCTGCTTCATCCGCAGTTTCGGCGCGGCGGTCATTCAGAGCTGCAATTTGTTGCTCTGCATTTTGCGCTCGTGACGCCCAGTTGCGCCGTTCCATGCCAATCATCGCCAACCGTCGCGCACGGTTGTCCGCTTCACGTCGCTGACCTTCATAAGCCGCGCGCGCTTCTGCAAGTGTTACACGATCCGATTGCACTTCTGAATTCAAAGCCGAATGGCGCTCGCCGATTGCGTCCATATCCGGCATTTCGTTGAGCCGATCTTCGGCCTCAACCACACGGATTTGCGCTTCTTCGAGATTTTCCTCAAGGCGCGATTTGGCTTCTTCGAGGCCCGCGCGCTTAGTAGCCAGTTGCCCGGCGGCTCGTTCAACGGCAGCCAGAGCCTCACGCGCTTCATCCAGCTTATGCTGATTTGCGCGCCATGAATCCCGCGCCACACGCTCATGCTCGACTGCTTCACGCACGGCGATTTCAAGACGCTGTACGGCTTGCTCAACGTCGTGCACGCGGCGAGCGGCCGCGATTGCTTCCTGCTCTAACTCGGCTAGCCGGTTCTTCTGCGCAAGTCGCTGTGCAGCAGGCGTTGGCGCGTCAGCACTAGCGGTATATCCATCCCAGCGCCACAGAGCGCCAGCCTTGCTTACAAGGCGCTGGCCGGGACGCAAGGATGCCCGCAAACGCTGGCCATCACTCTCCGAAACAACACCCACCTGCGCGAGCCTGCGGCGCAATTGTTGTGGGCCTTCCACCAAACGATCAAGAGGCACGCTACCTTCAGGCAGTGCAGGATCAGTTTCGGGTGCGGGGTTATAGGCCCAGAAGACCGGTGCGCTGGAATCGCTTGCAGCATCAAGGTCTTCGCCAAGCGCCGCACCAAGGGCTATTTCATAGCCCTTCTCGACCCGTAATTCCTCAACAACAGGCGGATACTGCCCTGCCTCACCAGCATTGAGAATGCGCGCCAGCGTGTGTGCTTCGGTCTCAATACGATTGAGTTCCGTGCGAGCCTCGTTCAGCGGCTGACGACTGGCAGTTTCCTGCTCGCGAGCGGAACTCACGAGTTCTTCGACAGCGATCACAGCCTCTTCGGCGGCAGCCAGCGCATCAGTCGCTCCTTCAACGAGAAGACGCTTTTCAGACGGATCAAACAGACCACCGATCTGCTCAGCAACTGATGCGATATCGCGCTCAATCGTTTCCATCTGGTTTGCCAGACGATCACGGCGGCTTTGCGTTTCCTGCAACGCGCGCTCAATCTGCGTACGTTCTGCAGAAGCTTCCGCCCGTTCCGCAGTCACGCGAGCCAGCGCGTTTTCGCTATCCTGCAGGCGGATTTCCGCCTCCTCGAAGATCGCGCGCAATTCTTCATCGCGCTCACCAGATGCTTCGTTCGAAGCAAGCAACTCTTGCTCTTCCTCATCAAGACGCGCCAGAATATCGGCATTCTCACGCACCATTTGCTCTTCACGGGCGATATCAGCCGTCAGCTGTTCGAGCCGCTTCATAAGTTCGGCGCGGCGGGCCCGAATACGACCGTCTTCTTCATCAAGCTGCGTGCGAGCGATGGAAAGGCGTTGCAGAGCAGCAGCAGCCTTTGCTTCTGCCTCACGCATTTCGGGTAATTTATGAGCGCCAACGGCCTGTTCACGCGCAGCATTCATCTGCGCTTGTGCCATGTCCCCAACCACAGAAGTTGCCTGCGCGAGCGCACTTTGCGCTTCGCCTTCCTGCGCTTTGGCTTGTGACCAGCGCAAATGCATAAGAGATGCTTCGGCACGGCGTATATCAGCAGAAAGCGCCTTGAACCGATTGGCCTGTCGCGCCTGTCGCTTCAGGCTTTCGATCTGGCTACCCAGCTCACCCACGACATCTTCGAGGCGCTCAAGATTGCCTTCGGCAGCGCGTAGACGCAGTTCGGCCTCATGTCGACGCGTATGGAGGCCGGAAATACCCGCAGCTTCTTCCAAAAGCGCGCGGCGCGCCTGTGGCTTGGCCTGAATGAGTTCACCAATGCGCCCCTGTCCAACCATAGACGGCGAACGAGCGCCGGTCGACTGATCGGCGAAGAGAAGTTGCACATCTTTGGCGCGCGCTTCCTTGCCATTGATCCGATAGACGGAACCGGCCTCACGCTCAATGCGGCGCGAAACCTGCAACTCGTCCTGATCATTATAAGCAGCCGGTGCGGTGCGATCAGAATTGTCGAGGAAGAGCGTCACTTCTGCCGTATTGCGCGCGGGACGCGTAGCTGAACCAGAAAAGATTACATCATCCATGCCGGAAGCGCGCATATTCTTGTATGAGTTTTCACCCATCACCCAGCGCAGCGCTTCGACGAGATTGGACTTGCCGCAACCATTTGGCCCGACGACGCCTGTCAATCCGCCTTCAATGACGAACTCCATAGGTTCGACAAAGGACTTGAAACCGACAAGTCGCAGCTTGGAGAAGCGCATCAGCGTGCCCTCCCCTCAGAAACACAAAAAGCGGACGCAATGAAGCGCCCGCTTTTCTTGCCGAAAGGCGACTTAGAGCAGCTTGTCAATGATTGCCGACATCTCGTCAACCGAAAGGGCTCCAGCGTATTTCTGACCGTTGATGAAGAATGTTGGCGTAGCGTTCACACCAAATTCAGTCGATCCACGTTCCATGGTTGCTCTCACATCATCGAGAACTTGCTGGTTCGTCAAGCAAGCCTTGAACGACTCCTGTGTAAAACCTGCAAGTTTCGCAATTTGAAGCAGTGCAGCTTCGCCATCAGCGGCGCCAGCCCATTGCTGTTGTTGTTTGAAGAAGACTTCAACCATCGGGAAATAACGGTCTTCAGGCGCGCAACGAGCCAGCATGAAGGCTGCAGTCGCACGTGGATCGAACGGGAATTCGCGGAAAATCAAACGCGCTTTACCCGTATCGATGTACTTTTCTTTGATGGTCGGGAATGTGTTGACCGCAAAATCAGCACAATGCGAACAGGTTAGCGATGCATATTCGACAATCGTAACAGGCGCATCGGCCTTGCCATAAACCATGTCCTTGAGCTTGCCGGCTTCAGCAACCTTCGCGGCGTCAACAGTCGCCTCGGCGCTGCGTGACTGTGCACTCGCATTGCCAGCAAAAGCGAGCCCGGCGGCGGCGGCACCCGCTAGGGAAATAACATGTCTGCGGTTAAGCGGTGCAGGCATACGAATCATCCAGTCCTGTTTCAATGTTGACACTTAAAGCGTTTCGCATTCTATCATATTCAAACAACACGCTTTATTCTTAGTTTTTCGCATATCGTTAACGGAAAACCGATTCCCACTTTTTCGCGACATGCTTTAGGCACAATTTAGGGTGGTGGATCACTAATCACCAGCCCTGTTGTGATCAAATGAAGTTCAGCAACAATCTTGAATCAAATTTAAGGCAGAGTGCTCATTTCTTCGTTGATCGTTTCTCGGCAAGAATATTTTTGCCGAGCCGAGCAAGGGCGGCGCGGAGCGCATCGTCCTCAATACCGTCGGTTGCCTTATCGATGCGCCGTTCTTCCGAGGGTGCCAGAGGGGCTAATCGCTTTGGTTTACGCCTGAAGTCGAGCGCGGGCGGCTTCTGCTCAATCTTAATGCGACCTATAGCGGAGAAACCGAGAAACCCGTTCACACGGCTGATAATTTCGCCCGTCTCATGTTGTATTTGCAGGGCCGCAAAACCTTCACAGGCGATAATCAAGGTGGCGGGACTGAAAGGATCGTCTTCGCGTAATCGTCGAGGCCAATTTATTCGCAACGGCCGCGATGATGCGCCGATTGCCGGTCCGACGATATCCTCCCAAGATTGCAGCAGCGAAAGATTAATACCCGCGCGCTTCTGCAACATCGGGTCCATCAGACGCGACGTCATATCTGCCAGCGGGCGAAAGCCCCGTTTTGGTTTTGGTTCGCTCATCGCGTCCCATTATAGCCCCGAAACCACTCAACAAACAAAGGGATACCTTCATCGAGCGTGGTTTGAGGGCTGAAACCGAGATCGCGCGCTGCAAGTGTTATATCCGCATAGGTGCGCGGAACATCCGCTGCGGGCATGGGCTCCAGCTTGCGGATCGCCTCTTTACCGCATGCTTTTTCAATGGCTGCGATGAAATCGTTGAGCATCACAGGGCGATTATTGCCAAGGTTATAGACTGGCGCGGTTTCTTCCGGGTGTTCAAGAATGCGCTTTATCGCACCCAATACACCGCTCACGATATCGTTGACGAAAGTGAAGTCGCGCTGCATTTCGCCATTATTGAAAACGCGGATCGGCTCGCCCTTCAAAATGGCTGATGTAAACAGCCATGGTGCCATATCCGGGCGACCAAATGGCCCATAGACGGTGAAAAATCGAAGACCTGTAGAATAAAAGCCGTGAACATGTTTATAGGAGGCGGCTAGAAGTTCGCCTGAACGCTTGGTCGCCGCATAAACCGAAACGGGATGATCCACTGGATCACTTTCGGAAAACGGGATTTTCTCATTTGCACCATAAACCGATGACGAGCTGGCATAAACCACTGGCGGTCGCTTTGCGAGCTTAAGCGCGGTCTCGAAAACCGTTACCTGCCCCATGACATTGGCTGATACATAGGCCGCTGGATTTTCGATCGAATAACGAACGCCTGCCTGTGCCGCAAGATGCACAATCACATCCGCATCGCGGTCCGTTCCAATGGCCACAGCAAAAGCGTTCGCGTCCGAGATATCGGCCTGTGCGAACCGGAAACCATGACACGAATGCAGCTTTGCAAGACGTGCTTCCTTGAGATCCACCTGGTAATAATCGTTGAGATTATCGACCCCGAGAACTTCCCAGCCCTCATCAAGAAGACGCACAGCCGTGTGAAAGCCGATGAAGCCAGCGGCACCTGTGACGATAGCTTTCATAAACCCTAGTTCCCGCGAATATAGTTTGAGAGGCCTGCTCGACGCAAAGCCATGATACGCCGCGATGAAGCTGCGTTGAGTGCTGCAATGAAGAACATGACCGAAGAAATGGTCACTTCATGCAAGAGCGGATTATGCAACATGCCGTAGCTTCCGCACACCACAGCGAAGTAAACCAAGGCGCGCCGCATACCCCAGCTATCAGCATTCCGCCAAAGATGTACAAAGATCGAAAGAAAGGCAGCCATCATGAAAAACAACCCGATGATGCCATCGTTCAATAGTTCATCAAGGATCGTATTGTGGACGTGACGGAAGCCTTCGAGCATCGACGCCTGCTCACCTGCTTGCGCCTTAACCGCATCCATTTTTGAATAAGAGCCAACGCCCGCTATGGGATTGTGTTCGATGACTTTAGCAGCGCTCTTCCACATGACCTCGCGGATATCTGCCGAAATCTTATCTTCCCACTTAGAACTATCGCCGCTGTCATAATATTCGGCCATCCCAGAAAACCGCTTAGAAAGAATATCGCCAACAGGTCCTACAATAACGAGCGCCGCGAGTGCCGCAGCGAGCGCGGCATAGACGGCTCCTTGGTGCTTAACGCTCAGACGACGGAGGAAAAATATAATCTCCACAGCCGCAAATATCGGTAAGACAACAATCACCGCGCGTGTTTCCGACGCCAGCACCGCAGCGAGTCCCAGCACGAGCCAGTGGGGGCCATTTGGAAGATAACGTGGCGCTTTAAGAATAGGGATTCCCGCAGATATTGCCGAAACGCCCGCAACAAATGCGAAAACTGCCTCATTTCCACCGACACC
This sequence comes from Ochrobactrum sp. AN78, assembly GCF_029909885.1. Lineage (NCBI taxonomy): Bacteria > Pseudomonadati > Pseudomonadota > Alphaproteobacteria > Hyphomicrobiales > Brucellaceae > Ochrobactrum > Ochrobactrum sp. AN78. The sequence goes on along the minus strand of NZ_JASAMU010000011.1, from coordinate 108,087 downwards.
AATGCGACCACCTTGTGTCAATACAAGATAAAGCACAGCGAGCACTGCCATCACAACACCGGCGCGCGCTCCCAATACATAGGCGCGCAGTGGATTGCGAACCAACAACATACCTGGACCCGCAAAGGCAAACACTGCGATCAGCAGCGTATAACCAATTTGGCGGTTATCGTTGAACGGTTCACCACGGAAAAGAATAAGGCCGAGTGACCAAACTGCGTAAAGCAGAATGAAAATGTAAAATTTCTTAGCAAAAAGACGCGTAGTCGCATGACGTGCCGCGCTGAGATAAATACCAATACATGCGAATATGAAAAGGATGAGCGGACCCAACCCCAGTCGAATAGGCATCGAAGCTGAAGCGATCCCTAATGCCCAATGGTCCACTCGACGGCGAACAAGAAATGATTTTTTTAGAAAACCCACTTACACCTCTTCCACACCGTTTCGCCCAAGAGCGTATGCGATTCGCCTGACATAGTCAGTCGCTCGAAAGAAAAGTGTGCTTAGTCTTTTGTATGTCGGCAGACGCGTTTTGGCGTACCCTTTCCTACCTTGTGCAATGGTGGAGATTGCCACATTGGAAAGAGCTACTACAGGTTTGTCGGTAGTGAAAATTTCATAATCACCCGCCCAACCGCGCTCTAACGCGACATCGTATGGAAGGCTCATCGGTTTGATCGCGGATAGAAGGCGTCTCGCACCGTCCAATGTAACAATATACGCGGCAGAGCTTCCGGATGGCCCGTGTAGGCAACGCCCGATGGAAAAGCACTTATCTATAGAACGAAAGCCTCGGAAAGCAGCCGTACGGTGGTTGACGAGTTTAATGACATCCCACCCTTTCAATCTGCAGGCCTTGGTAATAAATGGCGTGAACTCAGGTGTAAATTCGACATCGTCTTCTACAATTACTGCGAAAGGCTCATCCGCAGCGATGATTGCTGCAAGTGCCCTGATGTGACTGAAATAACAGCCAATCTCGGCAGGCATCGCAATTTTTCCATGTCTGCGACGAAAGCCAGCGTCGTCAAAACCCACCAACTCGTCATCGGTCAGCAACTTACCTTCGACTGCCTCAACGCGATGAACATCAACTGAAAACTTATTGGCACTCGCTCGCAAAGCATCCCATCTGTCCTGAGAGCGTGCGAGATTTATGACATATACCGGGACAGAACTAGCCACGGACTCTCCTTATTTCACATCTGCTTCCCGCCTCACTGCCGTGAGATCTATCGCATGCCATAAAAGCACAAGAAAGCGATGCTACGCATTAATTTCTATCAATTCTAAACAAAGGTCTTTAATCAGAGTAGCGAGAGTTTCCCAACGTTTAAATCATACCGATCAAATGCTCCACACACCCGATAGTACTAGAACTGGACAAATTCTTGACTGGTATGACCGACACCATCGCATCCTACCTTGGCGTGTAACACCAGTTGAGCAATCGCGCGGCATTAAGTCGGACCCATACCGGGTGTGGCTTTCAGAGATAATGCTGCAACAGACGACAGTTGAAGCGGTCAAATCCTATTTCACAAAATTTGTTGAGCGTTGGCCGAATGTTGCGGCTATGTCTGCGGCGAGCGAAGACGATATTCTGCGCGCATGGGCAGGCCTTGGTTATTATTCACGTGCGCGCAATCTCAAGAAATGCGCAGACCTTATTGCGGCAAATTATGGTGGAAAATTTCCCTCTACTGCGGCTGATCTAAAAGAGCTTCCGGGTATCGGTGATTATACTTCCGCGGCCATCGCAGCTATCGCGTTCGGTGAGCCCGCAGCAGTGGTCGATGGCAATGTTGAACGCGTAATCTCACGATTATTCGCCATCGACACACCCCTACCCGCTGCCAAGACTGAGATTCGCGCTCGAATGGGCGCAATGACACCAGTGGACAGGCCGGGTGATTTTGCGCAAGCCATGATGGATCTGGGCGCAACCATCTGCACACCACGGCGCCCTGCCTGTGCAATTTGCCCGGTGAATGACAACTGTGAAGCGCTTGCTAACCGTGACCCGGAAGAGTTTCCCGTCAAAGCGCCGAAAGCCCAGAAGCCAGTACGGACGGGTGCCGCCTTTATCGCAGTCGCAGATGACGGTTCAGTTCTATTACGTAAACGGCAACGCGAAGGTCTACTTGCCGGAATGACGGAAGTGCCGGGAAGCAGCTGGACCGCGCGCATAGATGGCGATTCCAGCATAGATGCCGCACCCTTTGTAGCGGATTGGATGTCATCTGGCAGCATCACACATGTGTTTACACATTTCGAGTTGCGTCTTTCTGTCTACGCCGCCAACGATATTGCCAAACACACAACCAACGATGGTTGGTGGTCTTCTCCTTCAGAATTAGAGGACGAAGCTCTGCCAACTGTCATGAAAAAGGCCATCACGGCCGCCATTCCAGATGCTTTCAAACGGGGGAGGAAAAGCCGTTGACCAGTCCAGTTAAACACGTCGTTTTCGATATTGGCAGAGTGCTGCTGCATTATGATCCGGAGCTCGCTTATCTTGACGCGATCCCTGATGCCACCGAACGTCGTTGGTTTCTGGAAAACATCTGCACGGGTGCCTGGAATATCGAACAAGATCGCGGTCGCAGTTGGGAAGATGCGGAAGCCCTGCTGATCGAAGCCCATCCTGACCGCAGCGATCATATCCGCACGTTTCGCCAAAACTGGAACCTGATGGTACCGCATTCCTATGATGACAGCGTTGCGATTCTACGCGGACTTATTGCTGAGGGTAACGACGTGACCATGCTGACAAATTTTGCTTCTGACACGCTGCGCGAAGCGCAAGGCCGTTTTCCGTTTCTCACCGAAAGCCGGGGCGTAACCGTTTCCGGCGATATTCACATGTTGAAACCGGACCGCGAAATTTACGATCATCACGTCGCGAGCTTTGATCTCGACCCAGCAGCAACGCTTTTCATCGACGACAGTCCAGCCAATGTCGAAGGTGCGAAGGCCGCTGGTTGGCAAGCCGTGCATTTCACCGGCGCACCAAAACTTGCAAGCGATCTCAAAGGTCTCGGCCTCTCGTTCTGATTAGAGCGCCGTGCGCCCACTTGGGCGCACAAAGGTCGCGCTAACACTTTAAAATGAGAGCATAATTTTACCTTAAACTGATCCAAGTTTAAGGAATTACGCTCTAGAACATCTCGATCACGAAAAAGACCCCCGAAGCAATCCACTTCGGGGGTCTTTTCATCAGACTTTGTTGGAGGTCGTCCGATAGTAGTAAGCTATTTATATTTGAATTTAAGCGCCAGCCGCTGCCATCTGATCACGAATAATCGTGCGCAATTCATCAATCGGCTTCAAAGCACCGTTTTCTTCAAAGTGCCAGAACGTCCAGCCATTGCAGGCATCAAAGCCCTGCACCTTGGCACCCATGCGATGAATGGAACCAGCTTCGCCGTTGGCAGCCAGAGTACCGTCAGCACGGACGATAGCAGCATGGCGGCGGCGCACATCAGAAAGAACTGTGCCCGGACGCAAAAGGCCTGCTTCCATGATCGAGGTGAAAGCCACCCGTGGTTCGGCGCGCTTGCCTGTCATGACAGTAAGTTCAGCCTTACCAAGTGGTTCAACTGCATCAATGCGGGCAGTCGCCGCATCGATATAGGCCTGCTCACGTTCAATGCCGACGAAATGACGGCCAAGACGCTTTGCAACAGCACCGGTCGTACCTGATCCAAAGAACGGATCAAGAATGACATCGCCTGGCTTGCTTGAAGCCATCATGATGCGCGCAAGCAACGCTTCCGGCTTTTGGGTTGGATGAACCTTGTCGCCGTTTTCATCTTTCAAACGTTCCGAGCCGGTGCAGATAGGGAACAGCCAATCGGAGCGCATCTGCACATCGTCATTGGCCGCTTTCATGGCATCGTAATTGAAGGTGTAGCCTTTGCCCTTTGCATCACGTGAAGCCCAGATCAGTGTTTCATGCGCGTTCTGGAAACGGCGACCACGGAAGTTTGGCATCGGATTGGTTTTGCGCCATACGATGTCGTTCAGAAGCCAGAAGCCAATGTCCTGAAGCTGTGTGCCAACGCGGAAAATATTGTGGTAAGAACCAATAACCCAGATAGTGCCATTTGGCTTCAGCACGCGACGGCAGGCCAGAAGCCATGCGCGGGTGAAGGCATCATAGGCCTGAAAGCTTTCAAACTGATCCCAATGATCGTCAACAGCGCTAACCATCGTCTGATCAGGGCGGTGGAGATCGCCACCCAGCTGGAGATTGTAAGGAGGATCGGCAAAAATGACGTCCACCGAGTGATCCGGAAGGCGTTCCAATGCGGAAACGCAATCACCCTTGATGATAGAGTCGAGCCAAGCGGTACGCGGGGCCTCAATAGGCAACTCATGTGCAAGACGTACTAGGGACATGGGATACTCGATTACCTGTGAACGCTAAAAACTTGTCCTTATGGTTACTGAGTAGGGTAAATATGCGGTTAACGCCAAGTGATTGAAATTGTAAACCTTTTCTTAATTTGCTCGTAAAAGCCCGTATTTCCGGCACTTTGCATAACCAAGTGGCTTTGACAGTTTTCTTCCAGCCATATTAAAGCCGTCAACAAATTGCAGTTCGAAGCTCTCAAATGGCGCAATCAATAAGGCTTGGTTATTCGTTTACCCCTATGATCGCGCTAACGACCTCAACTGATTTGCGTGCCCCTTTATGTGTCAGACATGAATATCAATGAACTGCGTCACAACCGGTATTTGCGGGTTCTTTTCGTACCCTTCCGCATGCGCGCCTTGGTGCGCGGCAGTGAAATCGGCCTCGCCATTGCTGGCGCAGTCATCGGGATCATTTCGGCTCTTGCAGTCGCGGCCATTGGTGGCATTTCGCAATGGATGCATCAGGCTCTCTTCGGGCTTGCAGAAGGTGAGAGGCTTAGTTCTGCGTCGCAACTCAATCCAAGCGCCTATATTGCACCACTGGCGGGCGGTATTCTTATGGGTATTGTCATTTGGGTGCTGGCGCGCTGGCGCAAAAAACCCATCGTCGACCCCATCGAGGCCAATGCGCTTCACGGCGGACATCTGTCGCTGACAGACAGCTTCATTCTTGTGGGGCAGAACCTTATCTCCAACGGTTTTGGCGCTTCAGTTGGACTTGAGGCAGCTTATACACAGCTTGCCAGTGGCTTTGCATCACGCATTGGTCGCGCACTGAAACTGCGTCGTGCCGACTTACGCACTTTGGTTGGATGTGGTGCAGCCGCAGCCATTGCCAGCGCGTTCAATGCACCACTTACGGGTGCATTTTATGCTTTCGAGCTGATCATCGGCGTTTATTCCATCGCAACACTGGCACCGGTCGTGGTCGCAGCCATTGTCGGCATGCTGGTTACACAGGCGATCGGTGGGGCTCCGTTCGTTATCCAAATCGGACCACTGGATGGCATCGCGGCGCGCGATTATGTGCCAGCGCTGGTGCTTGGTTTTCTGGCAGCAGGCATTGCCATTCTCATCATGCGTGGTGTTACCACGGTCGAACGTATTGCACGAAAAAGTATCATACCAACCGTAATGGCTCCGGCTATCGGCGGTGCAATTGTCGGCATGATTGCTTTCGTTTCACCGCAGGTTCTGGCTTCCGGCCACGGGGCCTTGCACCTTGATCTGAATGCCAACCTAACCATTCCAGTGCTGTTGCTCCTGATTTTCTGCAAATCTCTTGCCTCAGCCATCTCCATCGGTTCAGGCTTTCGCGGTGGACTGTTCTTTGCGTCGCTGTTTCTGGGCGCTCTGACGGGCAAGCTTTTTGCAGCTGTGACCGGCATGGTATTGCCACTTTCGCTAGAGCCTGAAGTCTATGCCGTCATCGGCATGAGTTCGATGGCTGTGGCCATTGTTGGCGGCCCACTCACTATGGCCTTTCTCGCGCTCGAACTGACTGGCGATTTCCCGATTGCAATGCTGGTTCTCGGAGCGGTCGTCTCATCATCGCTTATGGTCAGAAAGACTTTCGGCTACTCGTTTGCTACCTGGCGCTTCCATCTGCGTGGCGAAGCCATTCGCTCTGCGCACGATATTGGCTGGGTTCGCAATCTCACCGTCAACCGCATGATGCGCCACGACGTGCGCACTGTGCCCATCGACACGGACATCGAGACGTTCCGTCACGACTTCCCTCTCGGCTCAACCCAGCGCGTTATCGCAGTGGATAGTGAGGGGCACTATGTTGGTATGATCCCTGTCCCGGAAGCCTATTCGGAAAGTTTCGATACGTCTGACGGTACGCGCAGCATAAGCGACTTGCTGCGTTATCAGGACCAGTTCCTGCTGCCGCAGATGAATGCCAAGGAAGCTGTTGCGCGTTTCGACCGAGCAGAGGCCGAAGCGCTTGCAGTCATCAACAATGCGCAGGAGCGTATGGTGCTTGGGCTTTTAAGTGAAGCGCACACGCTGCGCCGCTATAGCGAAGAACTGGATCGCCGCAGACGTGAGGTTTCAGGGGAAGTGTAAGCCTTATATTTGGGCGGCTTTTTAGACCCGTTTCCAACATGTCGGAAGATGCAAATTCTTTAGTAAGATTTGTCAGCCACCGGCGCAGTTCCGCGGTTCTCCGGCGTCACACTGTAATAATACGGGGTCGCAAGAATGAACGCCAGAACAACGACGATTGCGAGAATGAACAGCACAACGGACTTTCGCATAAACTTCTCCTTCACTGGAGGAAGGAAACGGTCAGCCCAGCATATCGTTCCGACAAATACGGCAAGTTGAACGGCCTTAATTTGACGCGCAAGTCATAAAAGTGTAGCTCATCGGCGGTGTTTCGGCGGATAATATCCCCCTCGTCCCTCATTAGTGCGTGGTTTGATCCGAGCGGACAAAATCAGCGTTCTAACATTCTAATGTAATGCGCATCCTACCCGAAAATCGTTTCACATGTTCGGTATGCGCTCTAAAAGGCTTGTAACATGGCGGCTCCTTCCCTGATTATTTTTGACTGCGATGGTGTATTGGTGGATTCGGAAGTCATCGCGGCGCAAGTCGATGCCGTTCTTCTGACAGAAGCTGGATATCCGATTGAAGCAGAAGAAGTAGGCGAGCGCTTCGCTGGCCTTACCTGGCAGGACATTCTTCTGACCGTCGAACGTGAAGCAGGCATTCCGATATCCGCGTCGCTACTCGACAAGTCGGAAAAGCTGCTCGATGAACGCCTTAAAAATGAAGTGCAGGCGATTGAAGATATCGTCGAGGTCGTTTCTGCACTTGGGCTACCAAAGTGCATCTGTTCCAACTCGACCAATGCGCGCCTTGAACTCATGTTGAAGCGCGTGGGTCTCTATGATCTTTTTGCGCCAAATATCTTCTCATCGCGCGAAGTCGGCACAAAAAAGCCGAAGCCTGCGCCAGACGTTTTCCTCTACGCCGCCAAGCAATTTGGTGTCGATCCAGCGGATGTCATCGTGATTGAAGATTCAGCCCATGGCATTCATGGCGCACGCGCAGCCGGAATGCGTGTCATCGGCTTTACTGGTGGCGCACATACCTATCCAGGCCATGCCGACAAGCTGACGGATGCAGGTGCTGAAACAGTGATCCATCGCCATAAGGATCTGCCGGGCGTGATCGAGGCCTTATCAATCTGGACTGACGCCTGAGGCTTGCGACGTCTCCCGAAACACATGCTTTCGGGAGAACTATTAGAGCGCGTTTCGATCTGATTGGATCAGATCGAAACGCGCTCTAATTATCTGTTTTAACGCGCATCTTTGTCCGAAAACCGTTTCACACTTTTCGGGATGCGCTCTAAATCAAAAGCGCTGGTTCAGCATTCGTCCTGCTGGACTGGCAATGCAGTGTTAAGCAGCACTGCGTTTATTCTTGCTCTTCACGGATGCATTCAGCGTGGCGAGCAGTTCTTCGGATTCGCTTTCACTCAGACCAATCATCAGTCTGTCGCCGATTGATGCGGGCTCGTCCGTCGTGACGTCGAAGATCGCCCAGGTGTCTGTCGGCTCAAGAACGCGTTCATATTTTGGTTTCATGGGCATAGACCAGAGCGGTTTCTATAATCCGCCCTATCCTCTTGGTTCGTTGCAGTTTCAATCGGAGACGACCAGCCCTTCATCAGACACAATCATCCCTGCTGAAATTGTTGTAATGCAAACCTCTTGCTTTTCACTTCACAGAAGCAGTCTAATTTAATTAGAATCTTATAGATTTGTTCTATAGTTAAATATCTATTTCGCCGCCGGAGCCTTGCTACGCCCGCGTCTTTTGGATGGGGTAGCATTCCCCACAAGCGCTTGTGCCGCTGTTGCGTCAACAGGCCTTCCGAAGAACCAGCCCTGCCCGAACAGAGTATCGCAAATACCGCGAAAATAGTTAGCCTGAGCTTCTGTCTCGATGCCTTCGACGACAATATCCAGACCGTGCTCATGCGCCATCGAAATAATCTGTGGCACGATTGAAACTGTACCGCGTTCATCACCGACTGTACGCGTGAAAGCCTTGTCTATCTTGATGGCATCGACCTGCAGCTCGCCCAAATAGGCAAGATTGGAATAGCCTGTGCCGAAGTCATCGATATAAATCCGATGCCCCCGCTCACGCAGTTGTTTGATACCTTCGGTGGCCTTGGAAAAATCGACAGCTGTACGCTCCGTCAACTCCAGTCCGATTTGTTGGGGCTTGATATCAAATGCGCCGAGGCGCTGGTCAAGTGCAGCCATAAATGCCGGGTTCTGCAGGTCACCTGCCGTCATGTTCACATTGATGCGCAAAGAACGTTGCTGACGCAAAAGCTCGCCCATCTCCAAAATCACCTGATCGACAACATACAAGGTGATACGATCTGCTATACCCGCTGCTTCCGCACGCGCAATAAACAGATCAGGCGGCACGAAATCACCCTTTGTTATCTCCCAGCGGATCAGCGCCTCAAAACCCGTAACCTTGCCGTCCCCTATGTTGACGACAGGCTGATAAACCAGTGTGAGGCTCTTCGCCGCCAGCGCCTTTTTCAATAGTGAAATCAAGGATCGGTCGCGATTTCGATAATAGATCCAGGCTGCGCCAAGACCGCCGCCAACAAACATTCCAAGAGCAGTAAAAACAAAAGGCAAGAGTCGGTCCGCCTCAGCATACCAACTCTGCGATGTCACGACCGAAATACAGATTCCCGTAACAGGGTCACAAGCTTTTTCACGCAGAATATCGTCCGAAATGCCAAACAACCGACCGCTGCCTGTCGGAACAAAACTGTTTTGGATATTGCCGGGAAACGCCTCGGGAAAACTGTATAGACGCGCAAACTGCGTTCTGTCCGCGCTTGTCAGAAAAACAACGAAATTATACTGGGAAACGTGCAAAGCATCAAAAGCAACCGAGCTTAAAACGACATTGGCTTCGTCACGTCCAATGACGGGGCCGTGGCTGCCAGGCGTAATCAAATCATGATCGCCATAGACATAAGTGCCGTCCTGTAACTTCACCTCTTCAGTGGAACGCACCTCGTTAGTGTCAACGTCATTCAGAAGAGTGGAACATTGAAGTCGTTCATTAACGAGACGGCCGATATCTTTGATGTGATAGCCAGCAAACAGCAGCTCACGTAAATAACGTTTATCCTCGTCAGAGCAAATTGCATAAGGAGAACGGTTGGCCTGCTCCAACGTTTTCTGTGCGGACGTTATGATGCGATTGGCCTGTGACATGAGCACAGACATATAGGCATCCATGTTCCGTTCTTCGTCGTGAAGCTGAAACCAATTGCCAGCCCATTTTCCAGCAATCGCACCGAGCAGCAGCATAACGGTGATCAGGACATAAACAGGCGATAAAAAAGACCTGCGCTGAAGCACCATCAGAAAACCTGCCGTTCTAATATCGACAATAGGGAATCCAGTCTAAAACATCTTTCTCACGCCACTATGACGCATAAAATCAAATAAAGGAAATAACTATTATTTCCAGTATTCTTTATAAAAAGATCGAACTTATCTTTTAGTAGCCTTATCTAAATAATATACAATATAAAGCTGTAAAATTCATCAGATCTATAAATGACAAACGTAAACAAATCGCAAGTTAAAAAAGAGGTGCGCGCAATATCAGCGTGCACCTCACATGATCTCGGCTAGAGCATTTCCTGTTAAAGATGAATCGTAGAAAATGCTCTTAAGGCTCACTAGTTACTTCGTGTTGTACGGACCTTCATCAAAGCCCACATAAATCTGGACACTACGAGCGCTATCCGACGGAATTGAAATTCCCTTGTCGTTGAACACAAATTGCGTCGCACCGCCGCCACTGGTCACATTCACAGTCTGCTTGTGCAGCTTGGAATAAATCACCTTGTCGCCCTGAAGTACTGCAACGCGCACTGGCATGGTGATGTTGCCGCTCTTGTATTTCGGGCCGGGCACAACCTTACCTGCCGCAGCAACATCAAGATTGATTGTTCCATCAGTGTATTGGCAAGCACGAGTAGTATCGGTCAAAGCCGCCTGATAAATGACGCGGCTCGCATCCTTGTCGCCACCCTTTTCATAGGTGTTGAAATAGGCAGTGCCATCACGCAGTGAAACAGTTGGGCAGAAAGCGCGCAACTCTGATTCCTTGATGCGTGTCTGGCCGGCATCGGTGAGTGAGCCATCCGCAGACTTCTGCGTGCCACTTGTCGTGCAGCCTGCGAGCGCTGCGAGCAAAACCGTTGCAAAGACTGGAAACAACGATGAACGATTCTGTATTGGTTTCTGCATAAACCGGGCTTCCCTGCACTGATCGACCTGTTCTATACCACTACAGCATCGGCCTAAAAATCGATATCGATTTTTGGAAAGCGCGGTGCGTAGTTTTTAACACGTTAGAGCATTCTTTTGCGTCCATTCGGACACAAGGCGCTCTAAACGATGCGTAGCGTGAGGGTGTTTTCCTGTTTTTTGTCGCCAAGAGCAACCCCCATCCCTACAAGGATGCTTTAATTCTTGCGGCTTTTTTAGGGACGCTCTATTGCATTGTGCGGCTAAAATCCGCATCGACCCGAAATGAAGGCCTTTGAGATGAAATATATCAGCACGCGCGGCGAAGCACCTGTTCTGGGGTTCAGCGACGCTTTGCTCGCCGGACTTGCCCGCGATGGCGGCCTCTATCTTCCACAAGAATACCCACAGTTCACTCCAGAACAAATTCGCGATTTGCGCGGAAAATCCTATGTGGATATCGCGCTGGCTGTGCTGACACCTTTCATCAACGGTGAGATTCCCCAGGCAGATTTCGAGCGCATGGTGCGTGAAGCCTACGGTTCATTCCGTCACGACGCGGTCTGCCCACTGGTTCAGACGGGCTCAAACGAGTTCATTCTTGAACTGTTCCATGGGCCGACACTTGCGTTCAAAGATGTCGCCATGCAGCTTCTCGCTCGCATGATGGATTATGTACTAGCCCAACGCGGTGAGCGCGCCACAATTGTCGGCGCCACCTCCGGCGACACAGGCGGCGCAGCTATCGAGGCTTTTGGCGGCCGTGACAATACCGATATTTTCATCCTGTTTCCGAATGGTCGTGTATCGCCGGTGCAGCAGCGCCAGATGACTAGCTCCGGTTTTTCCAATGTTCATGCTCTTTCTATCGAAGGTAATTTCGATGACTGCCAGAATCTGGTCAAAGGCATGTTCAACGATCTCGAATTCCGTGACGCGATTTCGCTGTCTGGTGTAAACTCGATCAACTGGGCACGCATTATGCCGCAGGTGGTCTACTATTTCACAGCAGCACTGAGCCTTGGTGCGCCCGACCGTGCCGTGTCCTTCGCAGTGCCGACCGGCAATTTCGGCGATATTTTTGCAGGTTTCGTTGCCAAGAAAATGGGCCTTCCAATCGATCAGCTCATTATCGCTACAAACGACAACGATATTCTCTCGCGTACGCTGGATAGCGGTGCCTACGAAATGCGCGGTGTCGAACAAACCACATCACCTTCGATGGACATCCAGATTTCGTCCAATTTCGAGCGTTTGCTGTTTGAAGCTCATGGCCGTGATGCGGCTGCGATACGCGGCCTGATGCAGAGCCTGAGGCAATCGGGTGGTTTTACTATCTCCGAAAAGCCGCTTTCTGCCATTCGAGGTCAGTTTTCAGCAGGCCGTTCTACGGTTGCGGAAACTGCGCAAACTATAAAATCCGTGCTGGAAACAGATGGTTATCTGCTTGATCCGCACTCGGCCATTGCTGTTAAGGTCGCTCGCGAAAAAGTGTCCGGGAGTGCACCAATGGTGGTTCTGGCGACAGCCCACCCGGCAAAATTCCCCGATGCCGTAAAGGCTGCGTGCGGTATTAACCCGGAACTTCCGGCATGGCTTTCGGACTTGATGCAACGAAAAGAAAGTTTCACAGTTCTTCACAACGAGCTGAAAATCGTGGAAGAATACGTTCGCCGTCATTCTCGGGCATAAAATACGAGTGCTCTAACAGAGAATAAGAACGGGAACCCGAATGGGACTATGGGAGCATTTTGCTTATGGGTGTTGAAGTAACGCGTCTTTCCAATGGCTTGACCATTGCTACAGATAACATGCCGCATGTGGAAAGCGTCGCGTTGGGTATCTGGGTCAAGGCAGGCGCACGAAACGAAGCTCCGGATCGGCATGGTATTGCCCATCTGCTTGAGCACATGGCTTTCAAGGGCACTGAGAAGCGGACGGCCTGGCAGATCGCCTCGGACATCGAAAATGTTGGCGGCGAGATCAATGCTGCGACGAGTGTTGAAACCACGTCTTATTATGCGCGTGTCCTACGCAACGACATGCCTCTGGCGATCGATATCCTCTCAGATATTCTGACCGCTTCGAAGTTCGATGAAGCGGAGCTTGAGCGCGAAAAGCAGGTCATCATGCAGGAGATCGGTGCTGCGCACGATACGCCTGATGATATCGTCTTTGACCGCTTTACCGAAACCGCCTATCGCCATCAGCCAATCGGACGCGCCATCCTTGGTGAACCTGACACGGTTATGTCTTTCACTTCGGACGACCTGCGCCAGTATATCGATGAACAATACAGTGCCGACCGCATGGTGGTAACGGCAGCGGGCGGCATCGATCACGATCAATTCGTGAAAGAAGTTGAAAAGCGTCTTGGCGGTTTCCGCGCCCACAACACTGCGCCAACGCTTGATCTCGCCACCTATGTTGGCGGTGATTTCCGCGAAAATCGCGAACTGATGGACGCGCAGGTGCTGATCGGCTTTGAAGGCCGTGCCTATCACGTTCGCGACTTTTATGCCTCGCAGCTTCTCTCGATGATCCTCGGCGGCGGCATGTCCTCGCGGTTGTTTCAGGAAGTGCGTGAAAAGCGCGGCCTTTGTTATTCGGTCTATGCTTTTCATTGGGGCTTTTCCGATACGGGTCTGTTCGGTATTCATGCCGCGACGGGCCGCGATGAGCTCGTTGAGCTACTTCCGGTCATTATCGATGAATTGCACAAGGCGGCGGATTCCATCAGCCTTGAGGAAGTCAATCGTGCCCGTGCGCAGTACAGCGCAAGCCTGCTCATGTCGCAGGAAAGCGCTGCAAGTCGTGCAGGGCAGATTGCACGTCAGTTCCTGCTCTATGGTCGTCCGGTCGCAAACAGTGAACTGATGGATCGGCTCTCACTGATCACTCCAGAACGACTGAGCGACCTTGCCGGACGTCTGTTTCTTGACAGCAAGCCGACGATTGCTGGTGTTGGTCCTGTTGGTCGTCTGATGAGCTTTGAAGGGCTCACCGATGCTCTCTCGACCAGCGCGCATACAAGGAAGATTGCCGTTTAGAATATCAAGGAAGCAAGGATTTTGGGTTGCCCCGGATAAATTGGGCGAGACTGTTGGGTTTTTAAATTTTAAACAACATACTCGCTCATCCCATGTTTCCTGACTTCCGTTTATCAACACGAGAACCCGCATGATCGGCCTGCCATTCCGGCGCAGCAATCCGACAATCCTCCGTGGGAAGCGCATTTACTTGCGCGAGCCATTGATGACCGACTTTGCAAGTTGGGCCAATGTGCGCGAGCAAAGCCGCGCCTTTCTCACCCCATGGGAACCGACCTGGGCCGATGACGACCTGACCAAAAGCGCTTTCCGTCATCGATTGCGGCGTGTGCAGGAAGAAATGTCCGATGGTACGGGTTATCCGTTCTTCATTTTCCGCAATGGTGACAACAGGCTTTTGGGAGGCATTACGCTTGGCAACATCAAGCGTGGTGTGGGCCAGAGCGGCATGATTGGCTATTGGAGCGGCGTATCGGTTGCCGGCCAGGGCTATATGACCGAAGCCTTATCAATGGTTATCCCCTTTGCATTCGGGGAACTGAGGTTGCACCGGATTGAAGCTGCCTGTATTCCCCATAATGTACGTTCGATACGGCTTCTCGAAAAAGCCGGATTTCAGAGAGAAGGACTGTTGCGCTCCTATCTCAAAATAAACGGCTTCTGGCAGGATCACCTGTTATTCGCCCTTTTAGAAAGCGACATACGCATGACCAATGGCAAGGTTGAACGCTCGTGAACGGTCTTACAGACAGGTTTTTTTCAGCCTTGACGCGTCTTCTCGCGCTGATTGTGCCCGCGTTTGTTGCCATTGCGATCTTTTCTACAGTTCACGCCTTTGCCGTTGAACCGATAAAAATCTCGAAAGAGGACACCGCCCTCGATCTTTCGCGCGCTGTTGAACTGCTGCGCAATCAGGGTGAGAGTGTACAGGTTTCCACGGCCCCCGGTGCGGATGGTATTGTGCGTCGTATTGAGGTGCAGGCCGATCCTAATTCTAACACATCTGGTGACTGGGCCGCTTTTTCCATCGCCAATCCAACAGCCGAGCAGATTGACCGCCTGATCGTGGCTCCACATTTCCGCCTCGTCGGTTCAGGCGTGATCTGGCCTGATCTCGGGTCGCAGCGTATTTTATCCATCACACCAAGCGAGGGCTTTGCGCTCGACCGGCAGCCCAGTGCCGATGCTGATGTTTTTCGCATTACGATCAATCCGGGGACAGTCATAACGTTTGTTGCCGAGCTCTCATCGCATAATCTTCCCCAGCTCTATCTATGGGAACCTGAAGCGTACAAGGATGCGGTCAACTCCTACACGCTTTATCGTGGTATTCTGCTAGGCATTTCCGGCCTTCTAGCGCTGTTTTTAACGATTCTCTTCGTTGTTAAGGGAACCTCGCTGTTCCCGGCGACTGCTGCGCTCGCATGGGCAGTGCTGGCTTACATCTGTGTCGACTTCGGCTTCTGGAACAAGCTGATGGAGATCACGCCCGGCAACGAGCAGGTCTGGCGAGCGGGTACCGAAGTGGCACTTGCCGCCTCTCTGGTGATATTTCTGTTCACCTACCTCAATCTCAATCGATGGCATGATCATTTCAGCTATGGGGCGGTGACATGGGTGCTGGGGCTGATCGCGCTTGCAGGCGTCGCCGTATTTGATCCGCCAGTTGCATCTGGCATTGCGCGCATGTCGCTGGCGCTGACTGTTGCCTCCGGCATCTTCATAATCGGTTATCTGGCGGTCAAAGGCTATGACCGAGCGGTGATGCTCATTCCCGCCTGGTTGCTCACGCTTATATGGTTGCTCGGCGCATGGATGGCTGTCTCTGGCCAGCTCGACAACGATATTGTTCAGCCTGCTCTCGGCGGTGGTCTGGTCCTCATTGTGCTTCTCATCGGCTTTACTGTCATGCAGCACGCTTTTTCTGGCGGTGCACTTCAACAGGGCCTGCTTTCAGATATGGAACGGCAGGCACTGGCTGTCATTGGTGCCGGAGACATTGTCTGGGACTGGGACGTGCCGCGTGATCGTGTTGTGACAACGCCTGATATTGCGAATTACCTTGGCAGTACCGCAAGTTCGCTGCAAGGACCGGTGCGCAACTGGCTGCCCGCCATGCATGCCGATGATCGTGATCGCTTCCGTTCCACGCTTGATGCCATTCTCGAAAACCGGCGCGGACGCATCGGACAAATTTTCCGTCTGCGCGCCAATGATGGCCATTATCACTGGTATGCACTGCGCGCCCGTCCCGTTATCGGTTCGGATGGCGAAATCGTTCGCTGTGTCGGCACATTGGTGAATGTAACTGAGCAGAAAAAAGCTGAAGAACGCCTCCTGCACGATGCTGTGCACGACAATCTAACCGGCCTGCCAAATCGTGAGCTGTTTCTGGATCGTCTCAGTAACGTGATGAACATGGCGCGCGGCGAAAGCAGACTGCACCCGACCGTTTTCATCATCGACATCGACCGTTTCAAGCAGGTCAACGACAGTCTCGGCATGTCAGCCGGGGATACGATCCTGCTGACCATCTCACGCCGCCTGTCGCGCCTAATGAAGCCACAGGATACGCTTTCGCGTTTGTCATCCGATCAATTCGGCCTGTTGCTCGCATCTGAAAGCGATCCGGGGCGCATCGCATCTTTTGCAGAAGCGCTACGTCAGGCGGTCCGTTCGCCGATTGCCTATGCCAAGCGAGAAATCGTGTTAACGGCATCGGTCGGCCTGATTACCTGGACGAAAACCGCAGCTTCTGCGGAAGATTTTGTCAAAGACGCGGAACTGGCCATGCATCAGGCCAAACGCTTTGGCGGTGACCGCATTGAGCCGTTCCGCCCTGCGTTCCGTGCCATCGGCAGTGACAAATTGCAGCTGGAATCCGATTTGCGCCGTGCCCTTGAGCGCGATGAAATCAGTCTGGTCTATCAACCGATTGTCCGGCTTGATGATGGCACCATTGCGGGCTTTGAAGCACTGATGCGCTGGGAACATCCGCGCCGGGGTGGAATTTCTCCGTCCGAGTTTATTCCGATTGCCGAAAGCTCTGGCCTCATCGTGCAACTTGGACTGTTCGCCATTCAGCGTGCGGCAGAAGACCTGTTTGCATGGCAGGAACAGTTCCCAAAACTCGATCTCTTTGTATCGGTTAATCTGTCGAGCACCCAGCTGATCCGGCAGGATTTGATCAATGATGTGCGCTCAGTTCTCTCGCGCATTCATCTCACGCCCGGCAGTCTCAAGCTTGAACTGACGGAATCCGTGCTGATGGAAAATCCGGAACAGTCGGCACATGTTCTTGCACGTCTGAAAACCATGGGTGTGGGTCTGTCGCTTGATGATTTTGGAACCGGCTATTCTTCGCTGGCCTATCTGACGCGCTTTCCGTTCGATATCATCAAGATTGACCGCTCGTTCGTCAAAGGCGACCAACCGCAAAAGACCACCCTCCTGCGCTCCATCGTCAGCATGGCGCATGATCTCGGTCTTGCCGTTGTGACTGAAGGCGTCGACAGTGAAAGTGACGCTCTTCAATTGCGTCAGATGGGCTGCGAATATGTGCAGAGCTTCATGTTTGGTGAGCCATCGAGCCGAGAAGATGCGACGCGCATGATCCGGGAACAGCTGGACGCAGCTGCGGCTTAAAGCATTTCCAGCATAAAGTGCGAAGCGCTTTTGCGTAGGATAATGCGTACAAACAAATAGTTAGAGCGGCTCCAACTATTCAGTCTTAACTGAAGCCGCTTTAAGTCCTACTTTTACACGATAATTATTCAGGCATGACCAGCTTCGGAAACGAGCCGTGCCATGTCGATACCCATTCGGTTCATCAGTCGGTCGTATTTTCCGGCAATGTCACTGTCAAACAGCATATCCGTCGGCGCCGGGCAGGTAAGCCAGCCATTTTCTGCAAATTCCAGATCAAGCTGTCCGGGGGCCCAGCCGGAATAACCCAGCGTCATCAGGGCTTGTATTGGCCCGCTGCCGCTATAGATTGCGCGCAGAATATCGACCGTTGCCGTGAGACAAACGTCTTCTGTAACCGGCATCGTGGAATCGACCATGTAATCGTCGCTATGCAACACGAAACCGCGAGTCCGGTCGACAGGCCCGCCATCGCGGACAACCATATGCTGCGCCCGCGGCGGTAGCATGATCAGATCTTCATCGTCGATGACACCAATCTGACGAAGAAGGTCGGGGAAACCAACCGGCTGGACCTGATTAATGATGAAACCCATCGCGCCTTCTTCTGAATGGGCACAGATATAGACCACAGCGCGGGCGAAGCGCTCGTCATTCATTCCGGGCATTGCGAGCAGGAATTGCCCGTTCAAGAAACCCTGCTCCTGGTTTGGCTTCCTGAGAATGGTCATGTCTATGAAGGTAGCAAGACTGCGGCAAATGACAATGAAATTCGTGCGATCTTTCTCTAAACGTCAAATACACTTGATTTCGGATTGCATAGTGAAGCAAACTGACCTCTAAAAACACAATTATAGATTGAGAGAATTGCCACAGTGCTCATGTATTTAGTTGTATTCTGGGTGATTATTTTTTGTCTCTATTCGATTTATGCGCAGATCAAACTCTCTCCATTGATTGATTTTATCAGACAAAGCCCGTCAATGACAAAGGCGATTGGTGATGTGTCAGATCTCTATTATATTTTTACGATCACCCGCGGCAATTACAGCTTCGCCCGCTATCTTTTGCGAACCCGCGTACCACCGCCTGAAATCGCAATACAATTTGCCGACTACAGCCAGTTGCGCACCACATCCAACATTGCACTCTTTTTACATGTTGCAATGGGCGTAATCATTGGCCTGAGTGTGATAATCAACCTGATCCTGAAACTCTGAACAACAATCAGCAAGCACAAACTCAGCCTTGATAGAAACATGATTTTCCATCAATCTCGACGCATGAAATTACGCGTTTTTCTGACCATGACTATTGTTTTGACCGCAGCCTTCCCCGTGCTGGCAGCAACGTCCGACTGGGCGGAGACGCCGGGCGGCAAAGTCCGTGTCGTTCTCGAAGGGACCAAACAAAACGATGAACTGCGCGGAGCATTGCAGATTGATCTGAACCCTGGATGGAAAACCTATTGGCGCAACCCGGGTGACGCAGGTGTGCCGCCGCAACTCAACCTTGAGGGCAACAGCTCCGCACGGATCGATTTCCCCGCGCCCGTTAATTTTGGTGCCGGTGACGAAGGCGGTATCGGTTATACGCACCCTGTCACGCTGCCACTGACATTTACCGTCAAACCGGATGAAGAGCGGCTCAAAGGACATGTATTTCTCGGTGTCTGCCAAAAAATATGTATTCCGGTGCAAGCC
Organism: Ochrobactrum sp. AN78; assembly: GCF_029909885.1. NCBI lineage: Bacteria > Pseudomonadati > Pseudomonadota > Alphaproteobacteria > Hyphomicrobiales > Brucellaceae > Ochrobactrum > Ochrobactrum sp. AN78. The sequence continues at coordinate 88,941 of NZ_JASAMU010000011.1, read as the reverse complement.
CAATTCGATTTTCCGCTGACTGCGAAAGATACAGCACAGTCACCACAAACCATTGCTGCGCGCACAATCGTCGAAACAGCCTTTGACCGCCTTCCCGCGCCTGCCACGGCTGCTTTCGGGGTGAGCGGTGCAAAGCGGCATGCGGATAAGGCCCTGTTCGACATTGCCCTGCCGGATGACCGAGCATCCGCAACGCTTTTTGTGGGAAGTGATCAGGTCAGCCTTTCGGAGGCAGTAGCCGATAAAAATTCAAACAAGCCGCGTTTCACCGCGACGATCTATAGCAAAGCCAGCAAAGGCGCTTTGATCGATTATACGCTGGTGCAAAACGGCAAGGCTGTTTCAGGACAGATACGGCTCGATTAGAGCGATTTAACCTTGGTAATCAGCAATTTGAAATTGTCGAGCGAACCATTATCGGCTTAAGTGTCGTCGCCATGTTTCATGCACTGGCAATCGAGTTCAGACATTCATACAGGTGGGCAATGACGGCACGAGCTCACCTCCAGGAGAAAAACGATGACGATCAAAGTTGGTGAAAAGCTGCCCGCAGCAACCTTCAAGGTAAAGACCGCAGACGGCGTCAAGGAAGTGACTACTGACGAAGTGTTTGCTGGCAAAAAGGTCGTTCTGTTCGCGGTTCCCGGTGCTTTCACGCCGACCTGCAGCCTCAATCACCTGCCGGGTTATCTTGACAATCGCGACACCATTCTTGCGAAAGGCGTCGATCAGATCGCAGTCGTTGCAGTGAATGACGCTTTCGTTATGGGAGCATGGGCGCAGAGCACCGGCGGCGAAGGCAAGATCCTATATCTCGCAGATGGTTCAGCCCTTTTCACCAAAGCTCTTGGTCTAGAACTGGACGCAACTGCAGGCGGACTTGGCATTCGCTCGAAGCGTTATTCGGCAATCGTTGAAGACGGCGTCGTCAAGACCCTCAACATCGAAGAACAGGCTGGTCAGGCCGCTACTTCAAGTGCTGCAACCTTGATTGAACAACTCTAACGCGCTTTGAAGAACGTCTTTACGCGCCTTGCTTTTCCGGCAGGGCGCGCATTTCGCGCGTCAGCCACTTTTCGAGTGCCAGCGTGTCCGGTTGCCCTGCCCTGTGAGGTGCAATCCAAAGCAGCATTCGACGCGGTCCCGGGCGAAACCCAAATGGCGCTACAAGGCGTCCCGATGCGATGTGCTCAGCAACCAGCATATGCGGCACGACGGCTACACCCAGCCCACACAGTACCGCCTGTATCAACAGATAGAAATGATGGAACGTGGATTTTGGCTCAGGTGCCGGGAAATCAGCATTCGCAGCCTTCTGCCAGTCTGCAAATGCCTCCAGACGCGTTTGCGTGGCAAGTACCGTTGCTTGAGCCAAATCGGCAGGTGTTATGAGCGGACATTGCGCCAAGTAGGATGGTGCGCAGACCAAACCGATCTCCTCACGCCCCATGTCGCGGATTACCGCATCCGCCGGCGGCTCAATAACGCTTGATCTAATGGCGATGCCGATTTTATCCCGCATAAAATCGATGCGATCATAGTTCATGTTGAATTGCAGTTCGATGTTGGGATAGCGCTCATGGAAGCGTCCGATGCGCGGAATGATCCACTCCATCATGATTGAAGACGAGCAAGACAGCGTCAGCGGTCCCGGCTTCACGCGCTCGATACTTGCCTCAATTATAGAAAAGGCACTGGCCAGACCTTCTGCCAGCCGCGCGCCCTCCGGCGTGGGATCGCTCTGTCGCGCGTTGCGTGTAAGCAGCAGTACACCGAGTGAGTCCTCCAGTGATCTTATCTGACGACTAACCGCACCGTGCGTCACACATAGCTCCTCTGCGGCCTTTGTCATTGAATGATGGCGCGCGACAGCCTCAAACGCTTTCAGCGCATTCAAAGACGGCAATGGGCGCATAGTAACTCCTGTTCGCATCTGAGCATACCTGTGAGGTTATATCACAAATGACAGACAATAAATCGATTGCGGCGGCATGTCGCATTCTTTAGCTATCCACCCTATTTAGGGGCTAAAGCAACGCTGGAATCCATTATATCGTTCGATATGTATTCACGCAGTCTCTTTAGCTTCTCTTAATACGCAAGCAGGGAGGAACTGCAATGCAGCAAAAATCTCACGAAATGACGGCAGTTGAAAAGTCGGCGATATCGAAAATTTCGATCCGGCTGGTTCCGTTCATCGCGCTGATGTTCTTCATCAACTTCCTGGATCGTACCGCAATTTCCTTTGCTGGTCCGAACGGGATGACCACCGATCTTGCGCTCACAGCAGCCCAGTTCGGTTTTGCCGCCGGCATCTTCTTTGTCGGCTATATCATTCTCGAAGTCCCGAGCAATCTTGCGTTGCACAAGTTTGGCGCACGCAAATGGCTTGCCCGTATCATGGTCACATGGGGCATTGTCGCGATCCTGTTCACATGGGTTTCAAGCGCAACCGAGCTTTACGTCCTACGCTTCCTGCTTGGTGTTGCTGAAGCAGGCTTCTTTCCCGGCGCAATCCTGTTCCTGTCGACCTGGGTGCCTTCGCGTCATCGTAACAAGATCCTCGCGCTGTTCTATCTCGCGCAGCCGTTGACGACTGTGATCGGCGCACCGCTTGCCGCACAGCTGATCGGCATGCACGGTGCTTTCGGCCTTGAAGGCTGGCGCATTATGTTCTTCGGTGTTGCGGCTCCGGCTATCATCGTGGGTATCATCACCTGGTTCTACCTGCCTGATACGCCAAACGACGCCAAGTGGCTGAACAAGGATGAACGCGACTGGCTTAATGGCGCGCTTGCTCAGGAAGAGAAGATTAAGGAAAAGGTGCATGGCAGCCATAAGACGGGTCTTGCTCTCGCAGACAAGCGCGTATGGCTCCTGTCCATCGTCTATTTCGGCCTGATTTACGGCCTTTATGCGCTGGCGTTCTTCCTGCCGACCATCATTGGTGGCTTTGAGCAGCAATTCAATGCGAAGTTTGACGTATTCGATAAGGGCCTGATCACCGCAATTCCATATCTGCCCGCAGCATTCGCTCTTTATTTCTGGAGCCGCGATGCAGCCAAACGCGGCGTACGCCCATGGCATATTGGCATCCCAGCACTTGTGGGTGCGATTGCAATCCCGGCCGCTCTCTTCATGCCAACGCCTGCAACCACGATCCTGATGATCACCGTGACTGCCTGTGCGATCTTCTCGGCTCTGCCGAACTTCTGGGCTATTCCATCTCGCTTCCTAAGCGGCACAGCAGCTGCCGCAGGTATCGCGCTCATTAACACAATCGGTAACATTGCGGGCTTTGCGGCGCCCTATATTACGGGTCTCGTCAAGGATTGGACCGGCCTTTATGAGATGCCGATGTTCATCGTTGGAGCTGTAATGCTGGTATCATCATTGCTGGCCTTCTCTCTGACCGGTCGCCTCAAAGATCCAACAGAGCTGCAGCAGAACAAATAATCAGCATCAAAGTAAAAAGCCGCGCTGTGTTCAAGCGCGGATTTTCAATGGCCCTAAACCCTGTAGTCACTACTTCACCTGAAGCGACTTGTATCCGTTATATTTGAACGGCTCCATGCCTTCACGAGCTAGCTCGTCAGCGCGTTCATTCTCAGGATGACCCGCATGACCTTTGACCCAGTGCCACGTCACCTTATGCGGCTTGCGCGCCTCATCCAGCGCCTGCCACAGCTCCGCGTTCTTCACCGGCTTCTTGGCTGCGGTTTTCCAGCCATTGCGCTTCCAACCCTCAATCCAGCCGGAAATACCGTCACGCACATAGACACTGTCTGTGTAAAGATCGACTTCACATGGCTCTTTCAACGCTGATAGCGCTGAAATTGCTGCCATTAGTTCCATGCGATTGTTGGTAGTGTCTGCCTCGCCACCCTTCAGCTCTTTCACATGGCCATTCCAGCGCACGATAGCACCCCATCCACCAGGGCCGGGATTGCCCGAGCAGGCACCGTCTGTGAAAGCCTCGATATGCTTCACGCGGCAGCTCCTGCCAATTCAAGTCCGTATTCGGTTGCCGATGTAACCTGACGGTGGAAGCGCATACGACGCACATATTCCATCGGGTCTTTTTTCATCACGAAGCTACCATCTGGGACGGTCAACCAATCATAGAGACGGGTCAGCATGAAGCGGACCGCCGCGCCGCGAGCCAGAACTGGTAGAGCATCAATCTCAGCAGCAGACAGCGGGCGCACTGAATTGTAACCGCGCAGGAATGCAGCGCCCTTGGTGAGATTGAAGGAGAAATCCTTCTCAAAGCACCAAGCGTTGAGGCAGACTGCCACGTCATAGGCGAGAATATCCGTGCAGGCGAAATAGAAGTCGATGAAACCCGACAGCCTGTCCCCGAGGAAAAACACATTGTCCGGGAAGAGATCGGCATGAATGACGCCTTCCGGCAATCCCACCGGCCAATTCTTTTCCAGATCATCGAGATCGCCCTCTGCCTCAGCAACCAGTCCCTGCTCGACACTGTCCGCACGTTCTTTCGAAAGATCCCACAACAGACGCCAGTCAGGCAATGTCAGACCATTACGGCGGCGCATAGTGAAATCTTCACCAGCCAGATGCATTTCAGCCAGCCCACGACCAACTTCTTCACAATGTGCGACAGTGGGTTTGCGCATCCACATGCCTTCAAGAAACGTCACGATTGCTGCTGGACGGCCTGCAAGTTCACCGATCGTCACACCATCGCGGCGCACTACAGGCTGCGGGCATTCCAGACCGCGCTTTGACAGATGCTGCATCAAATTCAGGAAAAATGGCAGCTCATCGCGATTAACGCGCTTCTCATAAAGGGTAAGAATGAAAGAGCCTATCGTCGTGTGCAGAAGGTAATTGGTATTCTCTACCCCTTCTGCAATGCCCTTATACGAAGTCAGGGCACCGATGTCATATTGTTCAAGAAAAGAACCGAGCTCGATTTCATTGATATCTGTATAGACGGCCATGCCGTTTATTTCCCCATATTCACTACACTCATATTACCCAAAAACCGCCGCACACCTTTCGGGATGCGCTTGTTTCTATCGCGCATCTTATTCGAAAACCGTTACACACTTTTCGGGATACGCTCCAACTTAGGAATACCGACAACCCGGTTTTCACCGTTGACGAATGCCATATCCTGCACCGTCAGCTCAACATCGCGGATTTCACGATTGACGAGGAAATTCTCGGTTTCAATTGTCGTTTCTGCCAGTTCTATTTTGACAGTGAAACGGGCCTTGAAGGCATCCATAATTTCATCGACTATGATTTCGGGCGCAGACGCGCCAGCGGAAAGACCAACCACCGAAATATCGCCGACTTTGTCCCATTCGATGTCGCTTGCGCGCTGCACGAGCATCGACATGCCCGCGCCAGCCTTTTCGGCCACTTCGACAAGGCGCTTGGAGTTAGAGGAGTTCGGAGCACCCACGATGAGGAAGAGATCGCAACCGGGAGCGGCTGCACGCACGGCATCCTGGCGGTTCGTCGTGGCGTAGCAAATGGATTCCGCAGCTGGTGCGGTCAGATTTGGAAAGCGCTGCTGCAATTCTTGGATAATACCTGCAGTGTCATCAACCGAAAGCGTGGTCTGCGTGACGAAACCGAGGTTGTCTGGATCGGCAAACTCTATCTTGCGCGCGTCTTCAACTGTCTCGATGAGAGTAACCGTTCCATCCGGTAATTGCCCCATCGTGCCAATCACTTCGGGATGACCGGAATGGCCAATCAGGATAACGTGGCGACCAAGGCGCTGATGGCGCATTGCCTGCTTGTGAACCTTGGAAACCAATGGACAAGTCGCATCGAGATAAAAAAGGTTCTTTGCTTCAGCATCAGCCGGCACCGATTTTGGCACGCCATGGGCAGAAAAGACGACCGGCTGATCGCGATGTTCCGCAGGAATTTCATCGAGCTCTTCAACAAAAATTGCGCCCCGTGACTGCAAGCCTTCAACCACATAGCGGTTGTGCACGATCTCGTGGCGCACATAGACTGGGGCGCCATATTTCTTAAGTGCCAGCACGACGATCTGGATTGCCCTGTCAACGCCTGCGCAAAAGCCGCGCGGGCCGCAAAGGCGGATTTCCAGAGGGGGGCGTGTATCAGTCATGAATCGTGCTCGCTGGGTTCGGCGTGAGGCGCGAATAGATATATAGGGCGGGAGTTGGGCTGCAACGAGGCCTTTGTCAACCCTTATCCACCTTCCGATACCGCCAGAACCACGTTCCGGCAACCCCTAACAGCGCCAAAGCAAGCCCATACCACGTAACTGCATATTGCAGATGGTTGTTGGGAAAATCGATGATCGTGACCCCGCCAATCGGCAAGCCACCAAAGTTTGGCTTGTTATCCGCATCGATAAAGAACGGCACCGCATCGTCAAGCGAAGGGATATCAGCGCTTTCTGCCATCGCCGACCAATCCTTCCAATAGAAGATATTCTTGGCGACATCGTTGTCTGGAACGAAATAGCCGGGCTTGGCGTTTAACGGATCGCGGGCCAGTCCTGTCACCGTCACTGGGCCATCCAATTGTCCGTCGAGGCGAGTTTCGGCATCCTTTTTCTCGTAAGGCACAAACCCACGATTAACGAGCACAAACCGACCATCTTCGAGCATTAGCGGCGTGTAGACATTGAAGCCCGGCTTGCCATCATAGGTCGAAAGAAAATGCCGCTCGCCCTGATGCATGAAGGTGCCCGAAACTGTCACAGGCCGGTATTCAACCGTTCCCTCTTGGCCATAGATTTTTTCCATCTCGGCCAAAGGAAGCGGGGCTTCATGGACCCGCTCTTGCGTGGTAGCAAGCAGCGCTTCTTTCCATTGCAGCCGCTCAACCTGCCATGTTCCCAACGCCAGCAGGATCACAAACGCGATAAGGGATGCAATAAGTATCCCCCATGGAAACCGTTGCGGCTTTTGTGTTTGGGTCATTTACCATCGTCCAGACGCCCCTGAGACGCCTTGTTGCGATATTGCATATTAATCAGAATACCCTTGATGCAGCGCATGGCAACCAAGCTTAGGATAATGGCCAGCGGCACCCACAAGATGAAATGGACCCAGAGCGGCGGTCCGTAATTGACTTCCATCCACAAGGCCGCGCCAACCACGATAAAACCGATGAGGAGAATAACGAAAGCGGCCGGACCATCGCCTGAATCCGCAAAGGAGTAATCAAGCCCACAGGCCCGACATTTGGGGGCGACTGTGAGAAAGCCGTCAAACAGCTTCCCCTCACCGCAGCGAGGACAATGTCCCCTGATCCCGCTTTTGACCGGATCGACCGGCGGATAAAGATTATGATCCGACATCACACCCTCCAAAACGCACCAGAAAAGAAAAAGCGGCCGTGTTTCCAGGGCCGCTCTGCAATCTTACCAGCTGATAAATCAGCCGCCGTGCATCGGTGCGCCCCAACCGCCCCACACATAGATCGTGAAGAACAGGAACAGCCAGACAACGTCCACGAAGTGCCAATACCATGCAGCCGCTTCAAAACCGAAATGGCGTTCAGGTGTGAAATCACCACCCATCGCACGGAAGAGGATAACCAAAAGGAAGATCGTTCCGATGATGACGTGAAAGCCGTGAAAGCCTGTTGCCATGAAGAAGGTCGCACCATAGATCGAGTCTTTGAACTCGAACGGTGCGTGAATATATTCATACGCTTGCACGAATGAAAACAGCACACCCAACACAACTGTCAGCGCGAGGCCTGTGATCATGCCTTTGCGATCTTTGTGCAGCAATGCATGATGCGCCCAGGTCAGTGTCGTGCCCGAGAGCAGCAGGATCACTGTGTTGTAGAGCGGCAGATGCAGCGGATCGAGCACCTCGATGCCCTTCGGAGGCCACTGACCACCCGTGAATTCAGCGCGCGCAACCTGATGCACTTCGTTCGGGAAAAGGCTCGCATCGAAGAATGCCCAGAACCATGCCGCGAAGAACATGACTTCCGACGCAATGAACATGATCATGCCATAGCGCAGATGCAGCGAGACGACGCGCGTGTGATGTCCTTCGTGACCTTCCTTGATAGTGTCTGCCCACCAAGCGTACATGCAGTAAAGAACGATTGCGAGGCCGATGAAGAAAATCCATGGCGTAACAATGTTCAAACCGAAGAACTTGAGTTCGCCGGAGTTGATATAACGCATCCACGCGATACCGCCGATGGCAAGCACAAATGCACCTACCGAACTCAAGAACGGCCAGGGGCTCGGCGCTATAATGTGATAATCGTGATTCTTCTCGTGAACGTCGGCCATGTCTCTCCCCAAGGCTCCTCTCTGTGCCTTCATACCTGAGTTCATTGAGAACATCAGGTAATTCCCTTTTCATTACAACAATAGAGCGGCTTAGCTCTTTTGTCTTTGCGGCATTGTGTGCCGCGTTATTCTCTATGTTCAGCTTCCGTTATTGCCCGTTGGCGCAACCTTTGCGTTTGCAACAGGCTTTGGCTTATCGATCGGGAAGAACGTGTAGGACAGCGTGATCGTCTTCACGTCCTTCAGATCGGGATCGTTGACGATCTCTGGATCAACGAAAAAAACAACGGGCATTTCCATGTCTTCGCCCGGTTGCAAAGTCGTATCGGTGAAGCAGAAACATTCGACCTTGTTAAAATAAGCGCCTGCACGACCTGGAGCAACATTGAAACTCGCACGGCCATAAGTTGGCTCATCAAAGAGGTTGCGTGCTTCGTACTTGATCATGGTGGTTTCGCCGATGCGCACGGTTACTTCGCGCTCAACAGGCTTGAAATCCCAAGGCAGGCCATTGGCCGTATTGGCGTCGAAACGCACCTTCATCGTCTTATCAAGAATGGTATCGGAATATTGCTCGACGCGTTGTGTCGTGCCGCCATAACCAGTCACCTGACAAAAAATCCGATAGAGCGGCACAGAGGCGTAAGCTGCGCCAATCATGCAGACAAAGAAAGACAGGCACGCGATCGCAACCGTACGATTGGAGCGATTGAGGCGTTTCTGCTTTTCGTCAACCTTCTGCTGATCTGCCATTCTACCCTCCCAGATCGAACCCTTTATCAGTTCACTTAAAAATTAGAACGGACGTACCAGAGCGTTTGCTCCGAGCTTGGCCATTGTGCCCACGTAAACGAGAACAACGAACAGAGCCAAAGCGATAGCAAGCCCCCAGGAACGGTTACGCTGGGCTTTTCGCTGCTGCGCCGTTGGTGTAACCAGCTCTAGCTCCTCGCTATGCGGCTTCTGTACGGAATTATCCATTAAATCACTCCAAAGGCTGTCAGCAGCCTGATTGCCAGTGCTTCCACGAGCAGAACCGCAAATACCGCCGACAAATAAATCAGCGAGAAGCGGAACAGTTTGCGCGCTGCAAGCAGCATTTGCGTATGGCTTTCCGCAACCCACATGCGCCATGCATAGTAGACGAATGCCACACCGAGCAGCGTGGAAATCACACCATAAGTGATGCCAGCAAAGCCCAATAAGTAAGGCAGTACGCCAACCGGCGCCATGATCACGGCGTAGAACATCGCCTGTCGGCGGGTCGAAAGTTCGCCCTTCACATTCGGCATCATAGGAATGCGTGCGGCTTCGTAATCATTGCTCGAAAACAACGATAGTGCCCAGAAGTGCGGCGGCGTCCACAGGAAGATAATCATAAACAGAACGACACTGTCCCATGTGATCTCGCCCGTTGCAGCAGCCCAGCCGATCATCGGAGGAAAAGCACCAGCCGCACCACCAATAACAATGTTCTGCGGTGTCGAGCGCTTGAGCCACATAGTATAGATGACAGCATAGAAGAAAATGGTGAAGGCAAGCAGAGCAGCGGAGAGCCAGTTGACCATCAGTCCGAGCGTGATAACCGAAAAGACCGACAGCGTTAGGCCAAAAGCCAGAACCTGATTGGGCGCGATCACGCCAGCAGGGATCGGACGATTGCGCGTGCGCTTCATCACCGCATCGATATCGGCATCGTACCACATATTGAGTGCGCCAGATGCGCCAGCACCAACCGCGATGCAGAGGATGCTGATCGCAGCCAGAACCGGATTCATATGGCCGGGCGCAAGCACCAGACCGACAAGTCCGGTGAACACCACCAGCGACATGACACGCGGCTTCAGCAGGACGAGATAATCCCGTGCAGTCGCCTCTGAAAGAGCGAATGCATCGTCGGAAACCGTGTTTTTTTCCACCAGAGACATTAACTTCAACAACCTCGAATTCACCGGGCCGATGCTGCACTCTGCCCTGAGTGCACACCAGCAATCCAAAACGACTTTACCTCCCGGAGATGCATTCACTCCGATCGGAAGCGTCGTTCTTGAACGTCAACCGGCTACGGACGGATCTAAATGCCGCCCGCACATATCACAGTTTTGTTCAAGGGCGAACCCCTTTCCGGCGCTCGCCCTTTGCACAATTACTTTATACGCGGCAGTTGTTCCCACTGATGGAACGGCGGAGGCGAAGAAAGCTGCCATTCCAGCGTCGTTGCACCTTCACCCCATGGGTTTGCACCCGCTTCACGCTTCTTCGCGAATGCCTCGAAGACATTGTAGAGGAAGATCAGCACGGCAAAGCCCGAAATGTAGGAACCGTAAGACGACACCATATTCCAGCCCGCATAAGCATCCGGATAGTCGATGTAACGACGTGGCATACCGGCAAGACCGAGGAAGTGCTGCGGGAAGAAGACGAGATTAACGCCAACGAAAGTGACCCAGAAGTGCAGCTTCGCGGTGAATTCGTCGTACATATAACCGCTCATCTTCGGGAACCAGTAATACCAGCCTGCGAAGATCGCGAACACTGCGCCCAGCGACAGCACGTAATGGAAGTGTGCCACAACGTAATAGGTGTCATGCAGTGCGCGGTCGAGACCGGCATTGGCGAGCTGAACGCCGGTAACACCACCAACAGTGAACAGGAAGATGAAGCCAATCGCCCACAGCATCGGTGCACGGAAGGTCAGAGACCCACCCCACATCGTCGCGATCCAGGAGAAGATCTTGATACCCGTCGGAACCGCAATAACCATCGTCGCGAAGACGAAGTAGCGCTGCGTATCGAGCGACAGACCGACCGTGTACATGTGGTGCGCCCAGACGACGAAGCCGACAACGCCGATCGCAACCATGGCATATGCCATGCCGAGATAACCAAATACCGGCTTGCGCGAGAAGGTTGAAATGATGTGGCTGACAATACCGAAGCCCGGCAGGATCAGAATATACACTTCAGGGTGACCAAAGAACCAGAACAGGTGCTGATAAAGGATCGGATCACCGCCACCATCTGGCGAGAAGAACGTCGTTCCGAAGTTACGATCGGTAAGCAGCATGGTGATGCCACCAGCCAGAACCGGAAGAGACAGCAGAAGCAGAAACGCCGTTACAAGCACAGCCCATGCGAAGAGCGGCATCTTATGCAGCGTCATGCCCGGAGCACGCATGTTGAGGATCGTTGTGATGAAGTTGATCGCACCGAGAATCGACGACGCACCTGAAATATGCAGCGCTAGAATAGCGAAATCCACTGCAGGTCCGGGCTGGCCGGATGTCGAAAGTGGCGGATAAAGCGTCCAGCCACCACCCGGCCCCCAACCGCCTGCCGGACCTGGCATGAACAGCGAGATCAGGAGAAGCGTGAGTGCAGGCGGAAGAAGCCAGAACGAAATATTGTTCATACGCGGAAACGCCATATCAGGCGCACCGATCATCAGCGGGATCATCCAGTTGGCGAAACCACCGATCAGCGCTGGCATGACCATGAAGAAGATCATGACCAGAGCGTGCGCCGAGGTGAACACGTTGAACATATGCTTGCCAGCATCGAGAGCAGCATCGCCCTCAACGCCATAAACCATTTGCGCCAGACCATGGAAAATCTGGATGCCCGGCTCCTGAAGCTCAGCGCGCATCGCGATAGACAGCGCGCCGCCAATAATGCCGGCAATGATTGCGAAGATCAGGTACAGAGTACCGATATCTTTATGATTAGTCGAGTAAACCCAGCGCACCCAGCCTTTTGGCTTGTGGTCGTCATGGGCTCCATGCTCGTGAGCTGCTGTGCCAGCCATGGAATTCGCTCCCGTTTTTCAACAGTCTTGCGTATCGAAGTCTTTAAAGACCCGCCGCAGCCACTTTATCGTTTGCATCGCCTTCAAGATCGGCTTGAAGCGCCTTGTTCGCGCCCGGGACATCCGAGGCCGCAGCCGTCAACCAAGTGTCATAACGCTCTTTCGAGACGACACGAACGGCGATCGGCATAAAGGCATGGTCCTTGCCACAAAGCTCGGAGCACTGGCCGTAATACAGGCCTTCCTTGTCAGCTTTGAACCAAGCCTCATTGATACGGCCCGGTACAGCGTCCATCTTCACGCCGAAAGCCGGAATAGTCCAGGAATGGATCACGTCGGCAGCTGTTACCAGAAGACGCACCGTCTCGCCAATTGGCACGACGACTTCATTATCGACAGCCAAAAGGCGCGGATAACGAGCGTGATCTTCCTTGCCGGCAGCAGCACGGTCGGCATCCTTGAGAATGAGCGAATCAAAGCTGACCGGCGTTTCGGTCTGATATTCATAACCCCAGTACCACTGATAGCCGGTCGCCTTAACCGTCAGTGTCGGATCCTCTGGTGAATACTGCGCTGTCAAAAGCTGAAATGACGGCACTGCCAAGAAAAGCAGAATGATCACCGGACCCACGGTCCAGACCACTTCGACCGCCGTATTGTGGCTGGTCTTGGATGGGTTTGGATTTGCGCTCGCGCGGAACTTAATCACGCACCAAATAAGCAAAGCCAGAACCAGCAATGTGATCGGAATGATAAACCAGAGCGTATAACGCTCAAACCAATGAATCTGCTCGGCAATACCCGTCGCAGCTTCCTGAAATCTTATCTCCCATGGACGCGGCTGATCCGCAAAAGCGGCACCGCTCGTCCACAGCAATGCGAAAGCACCAACGACGGCACCCCTCGTTGTGGCAACAATTTTATCCACCAGAACTCTCTCCCTTTTCGCCCTTTCAGGCTGGACGCCGGACGTTTAGACGGCCGTATCCCCCGTCAGCGTTCAAATCACACCTTAACGCACACCGCAAGGAAGGCGAATATGTTCCTGTGCGGCATTTTTGCGCGCAACCCTGCGTCAGAGCCACGCATCCCGCTCATTCAACAAAGCATCACAAGCCCTAGCTAAACTTGGGAAAACTTGGGAAAAACCACAGAAACACATAATGAAGCCATGATTTAGCAAGAGGTTTCCTCTAACGTGCCGCGTGATAATGGATGCAACTGCCGGGGACGCATCTGGGATGCAATGCCGGTATCACCTTTGCGATTATGGCTCGGAAGCGACAATAGCTTTTCACCGCCTGTTTCGGAGGGTAACGTCCCGGTGATTCGATCTGGAGATTTCATGATTTTCCGTACATCCGCCCGCCGCTCGATTTTCCAGCGTCTTGCCATCCTCGCAACGGGTACCGCTGTGGTACTCGCAGCTGCAGCAATGCCGTCTGTCGCGCAGGAAACTCCGACGCAGCTTCCAGCACCAACACAGGCCCCGTCGCAATCGCAATCTGCGACACCGCAGCAAAGCGGCACACTCAAGTCGCAGCATGGCGCGTGGGCGATCCTTTGCGACACGCCTGCAGGTGCCAAGACCGAGCAATGTGCGCTCATTCAGAATGTGGTTGCTGCCAAGCGTCCTGAACTTGGGCTTTCGGTCGTTGTCCTCAAGACCGCTGACAACAAGGCCCGGATTTTGCGTGTTCTTGCACCACTCGGCGTCTTGCTGCCAAATGGTCTCGGCCTCAATGTCGACGGCAAGGATATCGGCCGCGCCTATTTCGTGCGTTGCTTTGAAGACGGCTGCTATGCAGAAGTTATCCTTGAAGACGAGTTGCTCAATACCTTCCGCAACGGCAAGTCTGCGACCTTCATCGTCTTCCAGACACCGGAAGAAGGCGTTGGCATTCCTGTAGATCTCAAAGGTTTTGGTGAGGGCTTCGACGCCTTGCCTTGATAAGATTCCGACGCCGACGGGCTGCAAACCGCATTCCGTTGTGCTTCCGGTGCTCGTGTACCTTTACTGCGGTTCCAGTTAATATTGAATCGTTGGAACCGCTGTAACTATTTGTTTTTGCGCATTTCCGAGCGCAAAACCGGTTCCCACTTTTGCTGGAAATGCTTTAAGTACATTGCGTCCGGTTCTCGCGGCCAACGATTTTCGCCTCGCAATCCCCAGAATCGCGACACTTCTTAATCTCAAGGTTGTTCTCAACCGATTTAGCGCTTACATCCTGTGGCAAACACATGCCGCAGGATTATTTTTATGAAGAGCCTGATCGATAGCTTCGACGCCAACCGTGACGATATTGAACGCCTTGTTTCGCAGAGCCTGAAAGGCAGCGATGATGGCGAACTCTTCATGGAGTATCGCGAAGCGGAGGCGCTTGTCTTCGATAATGGACGGCTGAAGACCGGCTCTTTCAATCAGGATCAGGGTTTCGGCCTGCGCGCCGTTGCAGGCGAAGCCATCGGCTATGCGCATGCAGGTGATTTGTCGCTTGCAGCCCTCAAGCGTGCGTCTGATGCGGTTTCCGCAACACTGACCGGTCATAGCGGTACCTATGCGGCAGCTCCGTCCGGCACCAACCGCCATCTTTATACCGACGAGAACCCTATCGGCTCGCCGACCTTCGACGCTAAGGTCCAGCTTCTGCAGAAGATCGATGCTTATCTGCGCGCGAAAGACCCGAAGGTGAGGCAGGTTTCCGTTTCAATTGCAGGCTCATGGCAGCATGTTGAGATTCTTCGCGCTGACGGGCATTTCGTTCGCGATATACGTCCAATGGTTCGGCTCAGCGTTTCCGTCGTTGCAGGCAATGGCGATCGTCAGGAATCGGGCTCGCATACGCTTGGCGGACGCAAGGGCTTTGGCGACTTCATCACCACCGAAAGCTGGCAGCATGTGGCCGATGAAGCGCTGCGTCAGGCGCTCGTCAATCTTGAAGCCGTCCCTGCCCCTGCTGGCACTTACGACATCGTTCTCGGCAACGGCTGGCCGGGTGTGATGTTGCATGAAGCTGTCGGCCACGGCCTTGAGGGTGATTTCAACCGCAAGAAGACTTCGGCCTTTGCGGGGCTGCTCGGACAACAGGTAGCGTCGAAGGGGGTCACCGTTGTTGATGATGGTACGATTTCAGAGCGCCGCGGTTCGCTGACCATCGATGATGAAGGCACTCCCACCAATCGCACTGTGCTCATCGAAGACGGCAAGCTCGTCAATTACATGCAGGACCGGCAGAATGCACGTCTGATGGGCATGGAAGCAACCGGCAATGGTCGCCGCGAATCTTATGCACATGCGCCAATGCCACGCATGACCAACACCTATATGCTTTCAGGAGACAAGACGCCGGACGAGATCATCGCCTCCATGAAGAAGGGCATTTATGCCGTTTCCTTTGGCGGTGGGCAGGTGGATATAACGTCTGGGAAGTTCGTATTTGGCTGCACGGAAGCCTATATGATCGAGGACGGCAAGGTCGGGGCACCGATCAAGGGGGCCATGCTAATCGGCAACGGCCCGGACGCCATGCAACGCATTTCGATGATCGGCAACGACATGAAGCTCGATACCGGCAGCGGTAATTGCGGCAAGGGTGGACAATGGGTGCCAGTAGGCGTGGGTCAGCCGCATCTGCGTATGGATCAGGTTACGGTCGGCGGCACTGCGGTTTAAAATTCCGCCATGCAGCTGATCGATAAGTATCTACCGAATTATCGCTTCAACGAAATCCATGGCTGCGATGTGAACGCCTCGCCCGAGGTAGTCTTGCAGGCAGCCATAGCTTATCGACCTGAGACGGACTTGTTTTTCCGCAGCATGATTGGCCTGCGCGAATTACCCATGCGAGCAATCGCACGCTTGCGCGGACGTGAAAGCTCAGTCGCACAACCTTTCGGCCTGCATGAGTTTACCTTGCTTGAACATGAACCGGGCCAGGCACTGGTCTATGGGCTTATAGGACAATTCTGGAAGGCTAATTTCGGCCTCTTCAAAATCGAAAGCGCAGAGGCCTATCTGGCTTTCCGCACACCGGGCGTTGCAAAGCCGGCGCTTACCTTCACCGTAACCGAACGAGGTGAGAAAGCGCGTCTTGTCACCGAAACGCGGGTATTTTGCCCCGACCGTGCCAGCCATCTTCGTTTTCTGCCATATTGGTATCTGATACGCCCCATCAGCGGCCTGATCCGCAACCGAATTCTCGGTTCCATCAAAAAGGCTAGTGGATTGAATTTGACGTTTGAATCCCAACTGACACATACGCTGCTTCAAACGTCAAATTCGAAAAATCCACTAGATTCATAAACTTGCTAGTGGTCTGATTCCGACATTTGTCCGATGCCTGTATCCGAGGGATGCAAATGTCGGAATCAGACCAATAGTGAGAAGGAACTGCTGCAACCGGGAGAACGTGCATGAATATAATCGCCCATGTCGAAATTCCGGTCACAGATATAGACCGTGCTATCGCGTTTTATTCCGATGTATTTCGTGTTGGTTTTGGCAAGATTGCCGAAATCCACGGTAACCGCATGGCCTATTTCCCTTTTGAGGAAGACAAGGAAGGCGCAAGCTGCGCGCTGGCCGAAGGCGAAGTCTATGTGCCGACCGTCAACGGGGCGATCATCTATTTCAGCGTGACCGACATTGATGCGGTCATTGCCCGTGCAACCGCGATTGGCAGTGATTTGCTGTTCCCAAAGACTGCTCTTCCAGATGGTGGTTTTGTTGCCGAAATTCTCGATAGCGAAGGCAACCGCATCGCCATTCAGCAGCTATAGACTTAAAGGAACTGGCCATATCACTGAAAATCCGAACAGGCGGTGTCTATAAAGATGCACGCGGATATGAAGTGCTCATCGTCATGAAATACCCCGACGGCAAATTTTATGGTGCTCAGGGCACAGTTTATCTTGCAGACGGGCGCAGTGGTGTGCACGTTTACAAAGATCAGGATCCATGGAGACTGGTCGAAGCGATAAATTAGAGCACATTACGATGATTCAACTTGATCCAGAAATGCTCTGAGCCGGAGGAGATAATGCCTGAAACGCCATATGACTGGAGCGGAAAGCAGCCTGAAAAGCGCTCCCGGCAAAAGCGCATGATGGTAATTGCAGCAGCAAGCATGATCGCCCTGCTCTTCACACTCGCCGTCGTAGACGCGATCCTCATTCTGATCGATTGATGCTGCCGGTCTATGAAATAGACTGCGTTGGCGTAAGTTCTCCTAAAGAACTCTGGCAACGCTATCTCGATACGGTGCTTGTTCTCGACCCGGAATCCTTCGGTTACACACTCGATTCATTCTGGGATGGTGTGCAATGGGGTGGCCCCGGCTGGCCCGGCGAGTGCGAACTGGTGTTCAAGAATGTCGAAGCTTTGAGCAAGCTAAAGACACTCGGTGGCAAACCATTTCTGGAAGCTTTTCGGCAGTTAGTGGCCGATACGGACCGGTTGAAAATCAGACTGGAATGAAGAGGAAACTCTATTCTCCAGTTGCATCATATTGGGCTGAAGCCGCAACAAGCGCATCAATGTCATCGGCACAGAGAAACGCTCTCAATGTTTCAAATTTTTGTTGATCCCAAGCATATATTCCGAGGCTCAGAAGGGTATCAACAATCGATGCCGCAAAACGAGACCGAATAGGAACTGCTGGATTGCCCGCCACTATGGCATAAGGTGCAACATCTTTGGTGACGATTGCGCCGGACGCGATGATGGCACCTTCTCCAATAGTGATCCCCGGCATGATCATCGCGCGCATTCCGATCCATGCGCCATCGCCAATATTGGTGTCACCCTTGCCTTGATATGCATCCAGAATGACTTCAGGGAATGGATATAGACTGAACCAATCCGTGCGATGTGTGTGATTTCCACCCATCAGAATGACTGCTTCTGCACCAATACAAACGTAGTCGCCAATATAAAGCTGATCGACCGGCCATTGGGATTCCCAAGCCTTCAGGCTGTATTCGTCACCGTACAAGTAACGAACGACGCTCTCCTCAAATGAGCCAGTCCAAGCATTGCTGTAATAGCTGTGTGTTCCTCGCACATGGATATTCGGGTTTTTGACCGTTTCATGCAGAAGTTCGACAACAGACCAGTGCTTGGTGGGAGGACTTATGAAAGACACGGCTTCTACAACTTTCCAGAAACTTATGGGGCAGTTCTATTCGAGATGCTCCAAAACTATTCCAGTCGCGACCGGAAACCCCAGCGACAACATCAACGATATTATCAGCCAAATTAAACGCTTAAGCCACCCGCAACCGTAATGACAGTTCCGGTAACGAAGCCTGATTTATCAGAAGCCAGCCACAGAGCCGTTTGCGCGATATCTTCCGGCTCGGCAATTCGACCCATGGGTGTCATTGCGGCAATCTTTGCTGGTCGATCCGGGTTTCCGCTCAACATATGAATAGAGGTATTGGTTGTACCTACCCGAATGGCATTCACACGGATACCTTCAGGTGCCAGCTCTTTTCCCGCCCCTATCGAGATGGTTTCTACCGCACCTTTGGATGCAGCATAATGCACGTACTCGCCCGGGCTTCCCAAAACCGCTGCCACAGACGAGATATTGATAATCGTGCCACCTGCACCACCATTGGCCGAGGACATGCGGCGTGTCGCTTCCTGTGTGCAATACAACAACCCAAAGACATTGGTTCTGAAGGTTTGCTCGAGCGCATCGTCCTGAAGCCCCTGGATTCGGGTGTTCTGTCCGATGACGCCCGCATTGTTAACGAGGCAAGAAACGACGCCGAGCGCCTTGTCGCAGGCAAGAAACAAGGCTTCGACGTCTTGGCGGTTCGCCACATCACTCTGAACAGCAATTGCTTTTGCACCAAAACCCTCGCAGGCTTCGACTGTGCCAAGTGCTGCGTCTGCATCGCTTAGATAACTGATGCAGACGTCATAACCTTCGCGGGCAAAGAGACGTGCGGTAGCGGCGCCAATACCTCTGCTGCCGCCTGTCACGATAACGACTGGCCTCAAATGCTCGTCCTCCCCGCTTTGATAGCGGCTATGTAGAGCGGCTCCAGTTAAAACTGAACGGCTGGAATTGCTCTATCTGTTTTTTACGCATTTACCTCACGCAAAACCGCTTCGCACTTTAGTTCAAATGCTTTAAGCCGCCGGATCTTCTTCCAGAAGTCCTGTGACAAAATCAAACAGTCCTGGACGACGGTCGCGGCGCAGGCGCTCGGCAACAATGATCCCCTTTATGCCCGAATAGGACCGCTCAAGGTCTTCATTGATGACGATGTAATCGTATTTTACCCATTTTTGGATTTCAAAACGAGCATTCTGCAACCGTGTTTCAATCACGTCCGCCGTATCTTCCGCACGGCGGTTCAGGCGGTTCTGCAATTCGCGCATGGTGGGCGGCAGAATGAAAATCGATACCACGTCAGCAGGCATTTTGGCCTGCAACTGTTCAGCGCCCTGCCAGTCGATGTCGAACAGCATATCCTGACCATCGGCCAGTGCTTCCTCAGCCGTCTGGCGCAGCGTACCATAGAAGTTGCCGTGTACTTCCGCCCATTCAATCAGCTGGTCATTGTCGCGCAGTCGCTCGAATTCCCGCTTGGTGATGAAGTGATAATGCACACCATTGATTTCGCTTTGACGGCGTTCGCGCGTCGTAACGGAAATTGACAGCGAAAGCTTCATGTCCGGATCGTTGAGCAGCTGCCGCGCAATCGTGGATTTCCCCGCACCTGAGGGCGAAGAAATCACCACCATGAGGCCTCTGCGTGCAATGCCATGTTCAACCGAAGAGATGGCCATTTTCCGTTACTCCAGATTCTGTACCTGTTCGCGAAACTGATCAACGACCGCTTTCAGCTCAAGACCGATTGCCGTAATCGATGCTGCGTTCGATTTTGAACACAATGTATTCGCTTCGCGATTAAATTCCTGTGAAAGAAAATCAAGCTTGCGCCCGATGGGACCGCCATCTGCAAGCAACTTGCGCGCTGATGCGACATGCGTTTCAAGCCGATCCAGCTCTTCCTGAATGTCCGCTTTGGTCGCGAGAAATGCAGCTTCCTGATAAAGGCGCGTTTCATCGAGATCGCGCCCAGTATCCATTAATAACGATACCTGCCCTGCCAATCGGGTTCGGATAGCATCTACGCTACGCGACGGGTCGTTACGTGCCGCCGATGTGAGGTGCTCGATTGTATCAACATGACCTGAAAGAATGGTCAAAAGCGACTGCCCCTCATGGGTACGCGCCTCGGTAATTGACTTGAGTGCAGCTTCAAAAGCCGCAATGACTGCAGCCTCAAGGCCAGCGCGCGCATTGTCGTCTTCCGACACCTGTGCCTGATCGATAATGCCGCGCAGCGAGAGAACGCCGTCAACACTTGCCGGAGCAAGTCCATGTCTCGCTTGCAATTCTGCACCGAGCTTCAGTACTTCATCAAGCATTGCCTGATTGATGACAAAGCCACCCTGAGCTTCCGCGCGCTCCACATTAAGGCTCGCTTGAAAATTGCCGCGCGAAAAGTAGCGTGCCAGAAGCGAACGGACAGCGTGTTCAGCACCTTCCAGCCCTTGCGGCAGGCGCAGGCGCAAATCCAGCCCTTTGCCGTTCACAGAGCGCACTTCCCACACAATGCGCGCTTCATTATCGGCTGCGCCATACTGCATCGCGTGGCGCGCAAACCCTGTCATGCTCTGGAGCGCCATGCTTACATTCCTTTTTTCGGCATTCACAAAGTGATAAACCGCCCAATTACTGGGCGGTGTTTTGCTGCTGTAATTGATTTTTTTCCTGCTCAACCGCGCGCCACTTGCGCACATTGGCATTGTGTTCAGCCAAGGTCTTAGCGAAAACGTGACCGCCTGTACCATCCGCTACGAAGTAGAGGTCTTCGGTGTCGAGCGGGTTGGCCACGGCCTCAAGCGCTGCACGGCCCGGATTGGCAATCGGTGTCGGCGGCAAACCGTTGATGACATAGGTGTTGTAAGGCGTCGGCTTTTCGATGTCCGACTTGAAGATCGGACGGTCGGAGGGCTTGCCCGCGCCACCGAACAGACCATAAATGATAGTCGGGTCGGATTGAATACGCATGCCCTTGTTGAGGCGATTCACGAAGACGGACGCCACATGCGGACGTTCCGACGCGATACCCGTTTCCTTCTCGACGATGGAAGCCAGCGTCACAAACTCGTTCTTGTCTTTGACCGGCAGATCAGCGCGGCGTTTTGCCCACGTGTCATCAATCAGCTTCTGCTGCGAGGCAATCATACGGTTGATGATTTCCTCACGCGTTGTGCCGCGCGTGAAGTTGAGCGTATCTGTAAACAGCCCACCTTCAGGCGGCATATCTTTTGGCATGTCGCCAGCCAGAATCGGATCTGTAGAAATACGATCGAATACCTGCTTGACGGTAAGACCTTCAGGAATTGTCAGCGGATACATGATCGACTTGCCGCTGATGAGAAGCTCCATCACATCGCGCATTGTCGCACCAGCCGGGATCGCATATTCGCCAGCTTTCAGATCGTTCTCATGCCCGTAAGCGCGCATACCGTAACGGAAAATACGTGCATCGCTGACGATTTCGCGGCCTTCAAGGCTGTTGGAGACTTCAGAAACACCAGCACCGCGTTTAACGAGGAACGTCGTTTCAGCGGTCAAAGGGCCTTTGGAATCAAACTGGAGCTTGCCGAAGTAAAACAGAGCCGAAGCTCCCAATAGCACCAGCACGATCAGCGATAACATGAAGTTCATGAAGACGACGATCTGGCTGCGCGCATGGCGCGAACGCTTGCGCGGCGGCGGCGTACCCGGTTCTGGACGCAGAGCTTCAGAGGCAGATTTTGGCACGAAGGGCTTGCTTGCCGCGGCTTGCTCGGGCGTCACTGCAGCTTGCGGCTGCTGCTCAGCAGGATTGGTTCCGGGCTTTTCTTCTGAACTCACACCATCACCTCGTCCTGAAACCCGTGCGAAAGGGCATACAAATCAAACAAATTCTGTCTGATCACACTAAACGCAATTAACAAGTTTAAACATTGCATCAGGTTATATTTTGGCAAAAACGCGGAGAAATCCCCGCGTTTTTGAATAGTTTAGTTTTTTAAAGCTCGCTCGCTCAAGAATAGCGACGCAGAACCAGCGAAGCATTGGTGCCGCCGAATCCGAAAGAATTCGACAGCGCAATGTCAATCTTACGTTCGCGCGCTTTGTGCGGCACGAGATCGATCTTTGTTTCAATCGCTGGATTGTCGAGATTAAGCGTTGCAGGCGCGATGTTGTCACGGATCGCGAGCGTCGAGAAGATCGCTTCCGCAGCACCGGCGGCACCAAGCAGGTGACCAATCGACGACTTGGTCGAAGACATGGATACCTTCGAGGCTGCATCGCCAACAACACGCTCAACGGCACCGAGCTCGATCGTATCGGCCATGGTCGATGTGCCATGCGCGTTAATGTAATCGATCTGGTCAGGCGTAATTTCTGCGCGCTTGATTGCAGCAATCATGCAGCGTTCCGCGCCCTCACCGCTCTCAGTCGGTGCTGTGATGTGGTAAGCATCACCCGAAAGACCGTAGCCGATGACTTCAGCGTAAATCTTGGCGCCACGCGCCAAAGCATGTTCCAGCTCTTCGAGAACCACAACGCCAGCGCCTTCGCCCATGACAAAACCATCTCGGTCGCTGTCATATGGACGGGAGGCTGCAGTCGGATCGTCGTTACGCTTGGTGGAGAGCGCCTTGCAGGCAGCAAAGCCCGCCAGCGAAATGCGGCTAACCGGCGATTCCGTACCACCAGCAACCATAACATCAGCATCGCCGAATGCGATCAGACGCGCAGCGTCGCCAATGGCGTGCGTGCCAGTCGCGCAAGCGGTTACGACCGAATGGTTGGGGCCGCGCAGCTTGTGCTTGATTGAAACATGGCCGGACGCCAGATTGATCAGACGGCCTGGAATGAAGAATGGCGAAATGCGGCGTGGGCCTTTGTCACGCAGCGTAAGGCCAGCATCAACGATACCTTCGATGCCGCCGATGCCCGAACCGATCAGAACGCCAGTGCGGATCTGGTCTTCATCGCTTTCAGGATGCCAATTGGCATCATCCAATGCCTGATCGGCAGCGCCGACAGCATAAACAATGAACGGATCTACCTTACGCTGTTCCTTTGGCTCCATATGGAGGTCGGGATTGAAGGTGCCATTGGTGCCATCACCAAGGGGGATGCGGCAAGCGATCTGGCAAGGCAGATCATCGACTTCAAATTCCGTGACGCGGCGAGCACCGCTGTCACCGGCAATAAGACGCTTCCAGGTCTCTTCGACACCGCTAGCAAGCGGCGACACCAGACCAAGACCGGTGATGACGACACGCCTCATATCCACCCCTTAAATTTGATAAACTTCGTTGGAGACATCCCGCAGGCGAAAAATGCCTCATACGGACGATGCTCAATCTTGATTACCGGCACGGTACCGGGCTGCAATTTGCAGCAGCCACAACCGGCTATTGGTATTTGATGTTTTCCGGACAGGCTGCTTGCAGACGCTGACCAGAAGACAAGCAGGGCCGGGATTCGAAAGAATCCCAGCCCCGAAAGCTCAGATTAGGCAGAAGCCTTATCGATGAACTTCACAGCGTCGCCGACCGTGAGGATCGTTTCTGCAGCGTCGTCAGGAATTTCAACGCCAAATTCTTCTTCGAAAGCCATGACGAGCTCGACGGTGTCGAGGCTGTCTGCACCAAGATCATCAATGAAGCTTGCGCCTTCGGTGACCTTGTCTGCATCTACACCCAGATGCTCAACAACGATTTTCTTGACGCGCTCTGCGGTATCGCTCATGTCGGAACCTCGACCTGTTGTTAACTTGCTCTGCCTTGGTTAGCGGCATGCATGATTGTAATCAAGTTATAAGATGTCTGCCAAGTTTTGAGTTTACTCACCCTGACAATCACCCTGTGGATATTCCTTGCGGAACAGGAAAACGGCATCTCGCAACCGAAATGCCGAAACTCTCGTCGGGCGCATTACCATGCTTCTTGAGCAAGGCAAAGCGCATTTTGCTTTTCAGAGCCCGACTTTAAGACTTTATATACCGTAAAATGCCGATTCAAGAGCCTTTAAAAGGCTTTTAAATCATAGCCATACCGCCATTGATGTGCAAAGTCTGACCTGTGACGTATGCGGCTTCGTCGCTTGCCAGATAAAGCACGGCAGCAGCAATATCGCCACCTACGCCCATGCGCTTCATGGGGATGCTACCCATGATCGCTTCCTTCTGCTTTTCGTTCAGCTTGTCCGTCATTGCCGATTCGATGAAGCCAGGCGCTACACAGTTGACCGTGACATTACGGCTTGCGATTTCCTGTGCAAGAGACTTCGAGAAACCGATGAGACCTGCTTTGGAAGCGCAATAATTGGCCTGGCCCGGATTGCCTGTCACGCCAACAATCGACGTGATGTTGATGATACGGCCCTTGCGGCGGCGCATCATCGGGTGGGTCAGTTCACGCGTCAGGTTGAACACGGATGTCAGATTGACATTGAGAACCGCATCCCAGTCCTCATCGCTCATGCGCACAAAAAGACCGTCGCGGGTGATACCCGCATTGTTGACGAGAATGTCGACGCCACCCATTTCCTCCTCTGCCTTCTGGCCGAGAGCCTTTACGGCTTCGCGATCAGACAGGTTGGCAGGGAAGATGAAAGTACGGTCGCCGAGTTCAGCAGCCAGTTCTTTTAGTTTTTCTTCGCGTGTGCCGTGCAGACCGACGATAGCGCCCTGCGCATGAAGCGCGCGGGCAATCGCCTCGCCAAGACCGCCGGTTGCACCTGTGACGAGAGCCTTGCGGCCAGTCAGATCAAACATCTCAGATCCTCTTAAGCATTAAGTGCAGCAACCGCCGCATCGATTTCTTCGGCCGAGCCAACGGTTGCGCCAGTCACATCCTTGGAGATGCGGCGTGCAAGACCAGTCAGAACTTTTCCGGAGCCTACTTCATAAAGCGTCGTCACGCCATTAGCAGCAAACCATTCGATGGTTTCGCGCCAGCGAACCTGACCCGTGACCTGTTCAACGAGCAGATCAGAAATTTCATTGGCATCCGTCACAGGTGCCGCACGCACGTTAGCAATCAGCGGCACAATAGGATTGTGCTTTTCAACGGAGGCCAGCGCCTCCCGCATTGCGTCAGCAGCGGGGCCCATAAGCGTCGAATGGAAAGGTGCCGATACCGGTAGCATGATTGCGCGCTTGGCACCCTTTTCAGAAGCAAGCGATGCCGCCAATTCCACTGCAGCCTTGGAACCTGAGATAACCAGCTGACCGCCGCCATTGTCGTTGGCGATTTGTACCGAGCCAGAAGCCCTCGCTTCCGCGCAAATAGCTTCAACATCGCTATGCTCAAGACCGATTATCGCAGCCATTGCGCCTTCGCCGACTGGAACTGCCTTCTGCATTGCATTGCCGCGAATGCGCAGGAGACGGGCCGTATCCGCCAGTGAGAATGTTCCTGCTGCACAAAGTGCGGAATATTCGCCGAGCGAATGACCCGCTACATAGGCAACCTTGTCTTTCAGCGAAAACCCGCGCGCTTCCATGACGCGCAATGTGGCGATGGAGACCGCCATAAGTGCGGGCTGCGCATTAGCGGTCAGTGTGAGTACATCTTCAGGACCTTCGAACATCGTGGCAGAGAGTTTCTCGCCCAGTGCCGCGTCCACTTCCTCGAAAACAGCGCGCGCCTCAGCGAACTGTTCGGCCAGAGCCTTGCCCATGCCTACTGCCTGGCTACCCTGTCCTGGAAAGGTGAATGCTACTGCCATGAATGCCTCACTTGATCTGACAATTTTGCGCGATGTGCCCCAGCATAGGTTGAAAAGTCAAGTAATTGTCGGTTTTTCGAGGTTATGCGGCTTGCAAACCCGGGGAAAAACACGTATTAGCCGCCCGTTCGTTGCTGGCATTAGCTGGGGGCTGAACGGAGGAGCGGTCGGTTCTTCAACTATTTGTTGGACTGTCCGTGGAAGTCTAAAGTGCTTCTGCCTCCCGTGTCTCCGCTCTCGATTGTCTTTACCCAGCGTCCTTTCTTCTCCGGTTTTCCGGTATAAGAGAAGTCGCAGAGGCTTAGCCGTTAGTGTCAGCATGATGTAACAGAAGAAAGGCAAAGCCAATGGCTCTTTATGAACATGTGCTTCTTGCCCGCCAGGACATTTCCCAGCAGCAGGTCGACGCTCTCGTCGAACAGTACAAGGGTGTCCTCGAAGCTAATGGCGGCAAGGTCGGTAAGGTAGAAAACTGGGGTCTTCGTCCCCTCACCTACCGTATCAAAAAGAATCGCAAGGCGTATTACACGCTCGTAAACATTGACGCTCCGGCAGCTGCCGTTGCTGAAATGGAACGCCAGATGCGCATCAACGAAGACGTTCTGCGCTTCCTCACTGTTCGCGTTGAAGAACACGAAGAAGGCCAGTCGGCTATGCTTTCGCGCCGCGACGACCGTCGTGAACGCGATGGTGACGACCGCGGCCCACGCCGTCCACGCGAAGGCGGTTTCGACCGTGGTGATCGCGGCGACCGCGGTGATCGTGGCCCACGCCGTCCACGTGACAACGAAGCTGGTGAAGGAGCATAATCATGGTTGATATCAATCAGATCCCGACCCGTCGTCCTTTCCATCGCCGTCGCAAGACGTGCCCGTTCTCCGGCGCAAACGCACCGAAGATCGACTACAAGGACATTAAGCTCCTGCAGCGTTACATTTCGGAACGCGGCAAGATCGTTCCTTCCCGTATTACAGCTGTCAGCCAGAAGAAGCAGCGCGAACTCGCCAAGGCGATCAAGCGCGCTCGTTTCCTCGGCCTGCTTCCATACGTTGTGAAGTAAGATCTGAGTGAACTAAGACTTTTTGTGAGGCGGCAGTTTATGCCGTCTCACAATATTCCCCGGATGCGATGGGCGTGACCGGTTTACTAAAATCCCAAGTTGGGGTGAACGCGACTTTGTCCGCACCTCTAACTGCAAAACCGGCAATCCGGAGCAGGACAGCGAGTTTATGAAATTCAACGGAACCATCATTGGTGTCGGCATATTGGCGGGGCTTGCCTCGGCATTGATGTCGTCCGGCGTCATTGCCCAATCGGGAATGGCGGTGGTTCTCTATTTCCTGACACCGCTGCCTATTTTTGTTGCCGCTCTTGGCTGGGGTTCGAGCGCAGGGCTTGTTGCTGCTGCTGCCGCCACCATTGCTGTCGGCATTTTTGCGGCTCCAATGGCCGCATTGCTTATGGCGCTCACCAGTTACGCGCCTGCTGCAATCGGTGCATATCTTTCAGGCCTAGCCCGTCCTGCCTCCGAACTCGGCGGTCCAAAAGACGTCATGGTCTGGTATCCGCTTTCGGATATCGTCTTCCGTCTGGCTTTGATGGTTGCTGCAAGTTTTATCGTCATCGGTTTCATTCTGGGTTTCGGGCCGGATATGGCACGAGAACTCGCAAACACGCTGATCGACCGCCTTGCCGAAGCCGACCCACAATTCACTGCGACCGATGAAATGCGCCAAAGCGTCAGCGCGCTTCTGATGGTGGCACTGCCAGCAATCCAGCCAGCGACATGCCTTGCTATTCTGGTCGGCAATCTCTATTTGGCCCTGCGTTTGACTGCCCTTTCGGGTCGTCTGCGCCGTCCACGTGATGATTGGCCTGCAACAATGCGTATGCCACGTCAGGCACTGCTTGTTTTTGCCGTGGCTCTCGCAGTTGCGTTTTTGCCCGGCGCCGCCGGCCTCATTGCCACGGTAGTTGTTGGGGCACTGAGCTTCGGCTTTATGATCGCAGGCCTTGCGACTTTCCATCACCGCTCACGCGGAAAAGCATGGCGACCAGTCGTGCTGTGGTTCGTCTATGTGGCGATCATCCTGTTCGCATTTCTGCTTTTCGTCTTCATGGTTTTCGGTCTTTTCGATACATCGCGCGGCGCGCCAATCTCGAAAATCCCGAATACTGATAACCAATAAACTCATTGAGACACTCGAAAGGAAACTCAAATGGACGTTATTCTTCTGGAACGTATCAGCCGCCTCGGTCAGATGGGCGACACTGTTAAGGTCAAGGACGGCTTTGCCCGTAACTTCCTGCTGCCACAGGGCAAGGCTCTTCGTGCCAACGAAGCCAACCGCAAGAAGTTCGAAGGCCAGCGCGCGCAGCTCGAAGCTCAGAACCTTGAGCGCAAGAGCGAAGCTGAAGCAGTTGCAACCAAGCTCAACGGCGAATCGTTCATCGTTGTTCGTTCGGCTGGTGAAACCGGTCAGCTGTACGGTTCGGTTTCGACCCGCGACATCGCTGACATCATCACTGCAAATGGCTTCAACCTGCACCGCAACCAGGTTGAACTGAAGCAGCCAATCAAGGCAATCGGCGTGCATGACATCGTCATCTCGCTGCATCCTGAAGTCGAAGTTACGGTTTCCGTAAACATCGCTCGTTCGACTGAAGAAGCCGAACGTCAGGCAAAGGGTGAAGACCTGACCTCAATCGAAGCCATCTACGGCATCGAAGAAGCACCTCTTGCTGAAGAAGTCTTCGACGAAGACGAAGAAGGCGAAGATCAGGCCTAATCTGCCCTGCTCTTTCCTCCAAGGAAGCAATGCTCTTCAGCCATGTTTCCAATGGTGGTAAACTTTATATGATCATGCCCGGCGGCCTCCGTCGGGCATTTTCTCTTTTCAGATCGGAAATTTTGCCTATTCTCTTCATTAGTATTGGATTGGAGAGGTGCTGACGGAAACGTCCGCGTTTGCTCAGGCGAATAGCCAGAAGCCAGCCAGGAATCGACTGACCGAAGGGAATAGCCTGAAAATCTGATGACAGAGCGGCTTGAATTCAGGCAACAAGCCGCCTGCCATGCAATCGCATGGATGTTTGCACTTGCTCCAATCTCAACAAGGAGATGGGGCCAATGTATGGAATGCTGCGTACTGTTCTTTCGCATATGATCAAAATCGGCGACCTGACAGTTACTGATTCTGGTGAGGCTGCTAATCAGTATGGAGACAAGACCGGTAACCCGGTTCATATCCGTTTTAATACACGTCATGCCGAGCGCGCCGTAGCGCTCGACCCTGAACTGAAGCTCGCTGAATGCTTCATGGATGGCGAAATCGATTTTGTTGAAGGCGATATCTATACACTGCTCAAAATCGTCTTTGAGAACACCGGCCCAACGGCTGCCACCGAACCTTGGATGAAGGCAGCAGGCAAATTCCGCGTATTGTTTCGCCGCTTCCAGCAGATGAACACGATTGCTCGATCATCGAGCAATATCAAAAGCCATTATGATCTTTCAGGTGCGCTTTACGATCTGTTTCTGGACCCCGACAAGCAGTACTCCTGCGCATATTTCGATCCACCCAATGCGACACTTGCCGAAGCACAGTTGGCCAAGAAGCGGCACATTGCAGCAAAGCTTCTCGTCAAGGACGAGCATAAGGTGCTCGACATCGGCTGCGGCTGGGGTGGCATGGGTCTTTATCTTGCCCGTTTCCTCAAAGCCAATGTGACGGGTGTCACGCTCTCGGAAGAACAACACGCCATCGCCAATAAACGGGCCATCGAAGAAGACCTCGCAGACCGTGCAAATTTTCAGCTCACCGATTATCGCAATATCGATGATCAGTTCGACCGACTTGTTTCAGTCGGTATGTTTGAGCATGTCGGCGTTGGACACTTCGCCGAGTATTTTCAACATGCGGCACGCTTGTTGAAAAAAGACGGCGTTTTCCTGCTTCATGCGATTGGCCGCGCCGATGGGCCCGGCGCGACCAACCCATTCATCCGCAAGTATATCTTCCCAGGCGGCTACATTCCGGCTCTTTCAGAAGTATTGCCACACATTGAGAAAGCCGGGCTTTACGTTACCGACATTGAAATCCTGCGGCTTCATTATGCAGAAACACTGAAAGAATGGCGGCTTGCTTTCATGGAGCATCGCGAGGAGGCAAAAGCACTTTATGACGAACGCTTCTGCCGCATGTGGGAGTTTTATCTGGCAGCCTCCGAAAGCGCCTTCCGCTGGCAAAACATGATGGTCTTTCACATCCAGATTGCCCACAAGCAGGAAGCTGTGCCACTAACGCGAAATTACATCGAGGCGGAAGAAAAGCGATTAAAACGGCTAGACAGCGCGCCGAAAGGGGCCAACAGCGAAACGCAAGCACCCAAAAAACGGGCCAAAGCTCAATAATGCTGACATACAAAAAAGGGCTGTGTGAACATTCACACAGCCCTTCATGCTTATTCAGCGTTAGGAACACCAGCTTCCCATTTATCCCAATGGGTCGTGATTTCATCGACGACCGGAGCGCCGACGAGGTAGATATTCTTGACCGTTTCCGCAAAACCGCCAGCGGTTTCGCCCGGTGCTGGATCAAGATGCTGCAACGTCGTTTCGCTTGGATTGCCCTGATCGAAGTTCACGGCTCCACGCAAGCTGAGAATACGATCCGTGCCGAACTGGCGCTTGATAACGAGTGTGATCGAAGCTGCTTCCATTTCGGTGATCAGATAGTCATCCGCGCCATAGAGCTTTGAAATATACTGTGCTTCTTTTGACAATCCCGGGCCGTGAAAGAAAGTATCACCCGTCATATGGGTGCCTTCCTTCAAAGACGGTGCTGATTGTGCAGCTTTGTCCGGATAACGCATCCGGTAGGCTTGCGCCTCTGTCGAATCCTCAAGCTTCACGTCTTTGCCAAGACGCATGGCGGCAGCAACAAGATCGGGGTTGAGCTTGAAGACGCGATAGTCCTCATAGCCCTTGCGTGGCATGAATACCGGCTCGCCCGGCTTCCCTTCTTCGGGTGCCCAACGATGTCCGAGGTCATAATCGACAAGCCAGGTCGCCCAGCTCACATCGCCGATGGTTCCGCGCGAAGGCGGTGTACCTGCAACGCCCGACAGAACATAATAGCTCTTCGAGAAGTTAAAAGCCGGATCAAGCAGAATGGCCTGCATGCTGGCGGATGAGTTGACCTTGCCCATGCCAAGAACCGCACCGCAAACACCCTCGTCATTGCAATAGACCGGCTTCAAAGCGCCCTTTACCTCAATAGGCTTCGCGTCTTTCCAATAACGTTCATACCAGTTTTGAAACTCACCGGCGCGATCACCACTGTTCTCGCCAATTTCAAACATGGCAGCGATGAAAACCTTGACCTTGATGGGCTCGGATGCTGCCGCCGGAAAAGACAGGAACGATAAAGCGGCGATAGCTGCCAACCATATCGATAAGAAACGAGAACGCATGAAAGACTCCCTCTGAACACGATATCGGGTTTCGTATCAGCAGCCATTCTGCATCACAACGTTCGTCAAGTCCCGGTGCAAAAGTTTAAACCCCAAACTGTGGATGCCTGTGAATCATGGTATAGCTTATCTCTCCCGGCAGGAATCACCTTGAGGCTGCGTTGCGTTTAGCTTCACTTCAGGTCTAGCTGGGAAGATCAGAGACAGGACCAGAGAATCATGGCGGAAGCGGCGGTACGCAAACTTGATGATGCGCGCGAGCAAAAAGATGCGCTTTATCGTGAAGCACCCCACAATATTGAAGCGGAACAGGCACTCCTCGGTGCTATTCTGATCAACAATGACGCTTTTTACCGGGTTTCGGACTTTCTGAAGCCAACCCATTTCTTCGAGCCTTTGCATCGTCGTATCTACGAAATTTCCACCGACCTTATCCGTGTCGGCAAGATGGCCAATCCGGTTACGATGAAGACCTTCCTGCCCAATGAGGGCAAGATCGGTGATCTGACCGTATTCCAGTATGTGGCACGCCTGGCGACCGAAGCTGTGACCATCATCAACGCCGAGGATTATGGCCGCGCGATCTATGATCTTGCGACACGCCGCGCGCTCATTGGCATTGGCGAAGACATGGTCAACGTCGCCTATGATGCGCCAGTCGACAACGCCCCACAGGAGCAAATCGAGGACGCGGAACGGCGCCTGTTCGAGCTTGCAGAAACCGGGCGGTATGACGGTGGCTTTCAGCCGTTCAAAGATGCGGTCACTACCGCGGTCGACATGGCGAATGCTGCTTTCATGCGCGATGGTCATCTCTCCGGTGTCTCTACCGGCATTCATACGCTTGATGGCAAGATGGGCGGCTTGCAGCCTTCCGACTTGATCATCCTCGCCGGTCGTCCGGGTATGGGTAAGACTTCGCTTGCCACCAACATCGCTTTCAACATCGCCAATGCTTATGAAGCCGAACAGCAGGCTGATGGCACGATGAAAGCCAAGAATGGTGGCGTTGTTGGCTTCTTCTCGCTCGAAATGTCGGCAGAACAGCTCGCAACACGTATCATTTCCGAGCAGACGGAAGTTTCATCGTCAAAAATCCGTCGCGGCGACATTACCGAGACCGATTTTGAGAAGCTTGTTGCCTGTTCGCAGGTCATGCAGAAGATACCGCTTTATATCGACCAAACGGGTGGTATCTCGATTGCACAGCTTGCAGCGCGTGCGCGCCGCTTGAAGCGCCAGCGCGGCCTTGATGTTCTGGTTATCGATTACGTCCAGCTGATGACCGGTTCGTCCAAGGCTTCAGCACAAAACCGCGTGCAGGAAATCACAGAAATCACCACCGGCTTGAAGGCGCTCGGCAAAGAGCTCAATGTTCCGATCATTGCGCTGTCACAGCTCTCTCGTCAGGTAGAAAGCCGCGAAGACAAGCGCCCGCAGCTCTCCGATCTTCGTGAATCAGGTTCTATCGAGCAGGACGCCGACGTGGTGCTGTTCGTGTTCCGCGAAGAATATTACGTCAAGAATCTCGAACCGCGTGACGAATTCGATCCTAAATACGAAGAATGGAAGCAGCACTTCGAAAAGGTGCGCGGCACGGCCGACGTTATTGTGGCCAAGCAGCGTCACGGACCGACCGGCACCGTTAAGCTCGCCTTCCAGGCTGAATTCACGCGATTTGCAGATCTGGCCGAGGGGTCTTATATCCCGGAGCAGTATGAATAAAATCACGATTAAGACGGAGCGTGCCTGATGGCCAAGGCACGTGTTCAGTTCATCTGCCAGAATTGCGGCGCGGTTCACACGCGCTGGGCGGGTAAGTGCGACTCCTGCGGCGAATGGAACACGCTTGTCGAAGAAGGCACCAATAGCGGCATCGGCTCCGGTCCCGGCTCCATGCTTTCCAAACGCAAGGGCCGAGCTGTTGCTCTCACCTCGCTTTCAGGCGACATCGAAGACGCGCCACGCATCATCTCCGGTATCAGCGAACTTGACCGTGTAACGGGCGGCGGGTTCGTGCGCGGTTCCGCAGTCTTGATTGGTGGCGATCCGGGTATCGGCAAATCAACACTGCTGACTCAAGCAGCTGCA
Organism: Ochrobactrum sp. AN78; assembly: GCF_029909885.1. Taxonomy (NCBI): domain Bacteria; kingdom Pseudomonadati; phylum Pseudomonadota; class Alphaproteobacteria; order Hyphomicrobiales; family Brucellaceae; genus Ochrobactrum; species Ochrobactrum sp. AN78. The sequence goes on along the minus strand of NZ_JASAMU010000011.1, from coordinate 55,466 downwards.
GCTCTTGCAAACCACGGCCATCGCATCGTCTATGTGTCGGGTGAAGAAGCCGTCGCGCAGATACGTCTGCGTGCACAAAGACTTGGCGTGGCGTCCAGCGCAGTCGAACTTGCAGCGGAAACCAACGTCGAAGACATTCTTGCCACCGTTTCCGACGGCAAACGGCCTGATCTGGTCATTATCGATTCCATCCAGACATTGTGGACCGACATGGCCGACTCAGCCCCCGGAACCGTTACTCAGGTTCGGTCGTCCGCTCAGGCAATGATCCGCTATGCCAAGCAAACGGGCGCTGCAGTGGTTCTCGTTGGTCACGTGACCAAGGAAGGGCAAATAGCCGGTCCGCGCGTTGTCGAACACATGGTCGATGGCGTTCTCTATTTTGAAGGCGAAGGCGGGCACCAGTATCGGATCTTGCGCACCGTCAAAAACCGCTTCGGCCCAACCGATGAAATCGGCGTGTTTGAAATGTCTGATGGCGGTTTGCGAGAAGTCTCGAACCCGTCCGAGTTGTTCCTCGGCGAGCGTAACGCGAAATCTCCGGGTGCAGCTGTCTTTGCTGGAATGGAAGGCACTCGCCCTGTTCTTGTTGAGATACAGGCACTTGTTTCCCCCTCATCGCTTGGCACGCCGCGCCGCGCTGTTGTCGGGTGGGATGGAAGCCGCCTCGCCATGATTTTGGCCGTGCTCGAATCACATTGCGGCGTGCGTTTTGGCCAACACGATGTCTATCTCAACGTCGCTGGCGGCTACCGCATCAGCGAACCTGCAGCCGATATTGCTGTGGCTGCAGCACTTGTTTCGTCCATTGCCGGTATTGCCCTCCCGGCAGATAGTGTTTATTTCGGCGAAATCAGCCTTTCTGGCGCTGTTCGTGCGGTGTCACATGCAGTACAGAGGCTAAAGGAAGCTGAAAAACTCGGCTTCCGGCAAGCAGTTGTGCCCGGTGGAAGTAGCGAGCTTTGGAAAGAGCGCAACTTTGGGCTTATGGAAACAACTGCCCTACCCGATCTCGTTGCTCGCATTGCGGCATCAGGGCCGAAGAAGAAAGAATAAGATTAACGTGGGAAGATTTCGTCAACTTTCCCCTGTTAGATTAACGCAAATTTGACTGCCCCGCACGCAGCAATGCCGGTGCGTATAAATTAAGGACAGGCCAGAATGCCGATTACGTTACTTGATGGAATTCTACTCGGAATAACGCTGGTTTCGGCCGTTCTTGCGATGGTCCGCGGTTTTTCTCGCGAAGTGCTTTCGCTGGTTTCCTGGGCTGCAGCGGCTGCAGCGGCATATTTGTTCTATATGCCCGTGCTGCCATTCCTTCAGCCCTATATCAACAACGAGACCATCGCAAAGATCGCAGCCGCAGGTGCAGTTTTCCTCGTGGTTCTGATCGTTGTTTCGCTGATCACCATGAAGATCGCCGACTTCATCATCGACAGCCGCATCGGTGCGCTTGACCGCACGCTCGGCTTTTTGTTCGGTGCAGCACGCGGTGTTCTTTTGGTTGTTGTCGCTATGCTGTTCTTCAACTGGTTGGTTCCAACCAACCAGCCTGCTTGGGTGAACAATGCGAAATCCAAGCCAATGCTTGATTCCTTCGGCCAGCAGTTGATCGATCTCCTGCCAGCCGATCCAGAATCGGCAATCAAAAAGTTCAAGCCTGGGCAGGAAACTCCGGCACCAGCTGGTGGCCAGCCAGGTGATCAGACCGAGACGCCTGTACCGGACGATACACCGGCTGCAAACTGATCTCGAATACACCTTTTTGAAACCGGCAGCATAAAGCTGTCGGTTTCATCTGTTTTTAGTCAAAGTCTTACACTATATCAGCGGCTGAAACGCACAGCATGCAAGGGATCGCTTTTAAAACGCGGCCTTTTCCTGTAAATGTTGCTTTTAGTAACCGCAATCGAAAGGCCTTGCGGACAATGTTCCAACAATCGCATGACGAAAACTCCTTTATGCTAGACGATGATACGTTGCATGAAGAGTGCGGTGTATTTGGCATTCTTGGCCATGAGGACGCCGCAGCGCTGACCGCTCTGGGCCTGCATGCCCTTCAGCATCGCGGACAGGAAGCAGCGGGTATTGTGTCCTACCACAACCGTCGCTTTCATTCTGAACGGCATATGGGGCTGGTGGGCGACCACTTCACCGATGCCTCGACGCTGAACCGCTTGCCCGGCGATCGCGCCATCGGTCATGTACGCTATTCCACGACTGGTGAAACAATCCTGCGCAATGTGCAGCCATTGTTCGCAGAGCTGGAAGTTGGCGGCATCGCGATTGCGCATAACGGCAACTTTACCAACGGCATTACGCTGCGTAAGCAGCTCATCGCCTCCGGCGCAATCTTTCAGGCGACGTCCGACACCGAAGTTGTGTTGCACATGATTGCGCGCTCGCGTCAGGTCTCATCAAGCGCACGCTTCGTCGATGCTATCCGTCAGGTCGAAGGCGGCTATGCCATGCTGGCGCTGACCCGCACCAAGCTGATTGCTGCTCGTGATGCAGTTGGGATTCGCCCTCTCGTTATGGGCGAACTCGACGGCAAGCCAATCTTCTGTTCTGAAACCTGTGCGCTCGATATCATCGGCGCGAAATATATTCGCGACGTCGAAAACGGCGAAGTCATCATCTGTGAAATTCAGAAAGATGGCTCCATCACCACTGAATGCATCAAGGCAGACAATCCACAGCCTGAACGGCTTTGCTTGTTTGAATATGTCTATTTCGCACGTCCGGACTCGGTTGTCGGCGGACGCAGTGTCTATGTCGCTCGCAAAAACATGGGCATTAACCTGGCTGCCGAAGCCAGCGTCGAGGCCGATGTGGTCGTGCCAGTGCCCGATGGCGGAACGCCAGCGGCACTCGGCTTTGCACAGGCCAGTGGCATTCCGTTCGAATATGGCATCATTCGCAATCACTATGTTGGCCGTACCTTTATCGAGCCAACGCAGCAAATTCGTGCCCTTGGTGTGAAGCTCAAGCATTCGGCCAATCGTGCGATGATCGAAGGCAAGCGCGTCGTTCTGGTGGATGATTCCATCGTGCGCGGCACCACCTCGGTCAAGATTGTGCAGATGATCCGCGATGCAGGTGCGAAGGAAGTGCATATCCGCGTTGCAAGCCCGATGATCTTTCATCCGGATTTTTACGGCATTGATACGCCGGACCGTGAAAAGCTGCTCGCAAACCAGCATGACAGCCTTGAGTCCATGTGCCGTTATATCGGTGCGGATTCACTGGCTTTCCTTTCGATTGATGGTCTTTACAAGGCTGTTGGCGGTGAAGCGCGGGATCCGAAGGCACCCGCCTTCACCGATCACTATTTCACGGGTGAATACCCAACCCGCCTCCTGGATCAGGAAGGCGAAAGCAACGTTCATACGTTGTCCCTGCTCGCCAGCAACGGCTGATCATTCATCTTCACGCAGGCGGCCCCAAAGGCCGCCTCGCTTTTATTGTAAATCTCATGACTGAAATTGGGGACTGGAATGAGCATCGACCTTACAGGCCGTCTGGCTTTGGTAACGGGCGCATCGCGCGGCATCGGCTATTTTCTTTCACTTGAACTGGCAAAACGCGGTGCGCATGTGATCGCTGTTGCGCGTACCGTTGGGGGACTGGAAGAACTCGACGATGATATTCGCAAGCTTGGCGGCAGCTCTACGCTCGTGCCGCTCGACATTACCGACATGGAAGCAATTGACCGTCTCGGCGGCTCTATTCATGAGCGCTGGGGCAAACTCGATATCATGGTTGCGAATGCTGGCATTCTTGGTACGATTTCCCCCATCGGCCATGTTGAAGCCAAGACTTTCGACAAGGTCATGAACGTCAATGTTACCAGCGTATGGCGTCTGATCCGCACCACTGACCCGCTGCTGCGAGCGTCCGATGCAGGACGTGCAATCCTGCTTTCATCGGGTGTCGCCCATTCCTGCCGCGCATTCTGGGGCCCTTATGCGGCTTCCAAGGCTGCTGTCGAAGTTATGGCGCGGAGCTGGGCTGAAGAAACCAAGCAGATGAAACTCAATGTCAACTCGGTCAATCCGGGCGCAACCCGCACGGCCATGCGTGCACAGGCAATGCCGGGGGAAAACCCAGACACTCTGCCAACACCGCAGTCTGTGGCTGAGAAAATCGTCAAACTCGCCGATCCGGCGCTTGATGTAACAGGTAAGCTGTTTGACGTCCGTCAGGACCGCTTCCTCGACTATCATATGCCGTCCTGATTTTTACTTTTCCGGCCTTGCATAAAACCAGGGCCGGATTTAATTTATATGCGTCACAGCGGCTCCAGTTAAAAATAAACCGCTGTAACTATTTATTTTTACGCATTACCCTACGCAAAACCGCTTCGCACTTTTGCTGGAAATGCTTTATTCCGCTCTCGCCGCATCTTTGGGCCTATTTTTAAAGCGGACTTTCCCCTCGCCTGACCAACGTGTTTCGCTGCGTGCATTTGCGCGCGCTTTTCCCAATTTGATTGGATGAACAATGTCTCACGACTATCAACATCTCATTGTTATCAGCGGTGGACCCGGATCGGGTAAAAGCACGCTGATTGATGCACTCGGACAACAAGGCTTTTCCCGCACGTTGGAAGCAGGCCGTGCCATTATTCAGGATCAGGTCGCAATCGGTGGTACGGCGCTGCCATGGGCTGACCGCGCACTCTTTGCAGAGCTGATGCTATCATGGGAAATGCGCTCTCACAAAGCCGCGCAAGCCTTTGCAGGTCCGGTCTTTTTTGACCGTGGCGTGCCGGATGTGATCGGCTATTTGAGGCTTGGCGAATTGCCTGTACCACCGCATATGTATGAAGCTGCTAAAGTGATTCAATATAACAGAACAGTGTTTCTGGCTCCGCCGTGGTCGGAAATTTTCGGACAGGACGCCGAGCGCAAACAGGACTTCGAAGAAGCCTTGCGCACGTTCGATGCCATGGAGCAAACCTATAGGGAGCTTGGATATGAAATCGCGCTCCTGCCGAAATCATCAGTTCAGGAGCGCGTGAATTTCATCGGCAAATACCTGCCGTCAGACTTCCTCTGACGGCTGACTTTCAAGAGCAGCCTTGCGATCAGCTGCTTCACGACGATTCCATGCGACCAGACTAAGTGGCAGGAAAGCCACATAGCCCAGAGCAGTCAGCGTCAGCGTGTGCCATGTGAAGCTCATCAGGAAGGCCACATAAATGACGACCGCCAGAATAAGCGGCATGACGATATCGCGGCGCACCAGACTGCCCGCAGACTTGCCATTGTAAACCGGAAGACGGCTGACCAGCAGGAATGCAATCGCCACCGTATAAATTGCAACGCCGAACGCCAGACCCTTGCTCGGTGTAAGACCAAGAAAGCCCAGATAAACCGGCAGGAGCACCAACATGGCACCGGCGGGTGCCGGAACACCAATAAAGTAATTGCTCTGCCAAGGGGGACGATTAGGGTCCTCCAGCATCACATTGAAGCGCGCTAGACGCAGGCAACAGGCAATCGCATAGAGAAGTGCTGCGATCCAACCGAAAGACCGGGCCTGATCAAGCACATAGACATAGAGGACCAATGCCGGTGCAACGCCGAAATTGACGATGTCAGCCAGTGAGTCCATCTGTTCGCCGAACTTGGACGAGCCCTTCATCATGCGGGCAACGCGGCCATCAATGCCGTCAAGAAAGGCGGCAATCAGCACCATTGTCACAGCAAGCTCGAAGCGGTGCTCAAAGGCCAGACGAATGCCGGTCAGGCCTGCGCAAATGGCAAGCACCGTAATGACATTCGGAATTACTATACGCAGAGGGATCTGCGAAAGTCTTGGGCCGCGGGATGAATCCACGCGGCCATTAGGCTCGAAGGGTGGGAACGGTGTTTCCATCGGCTCAGGCGATCCGCACCACAGGTTCAACGCGCTCGCTTCCGAATTCAGCAAGAACTGTTTCGCCAGCCACAGCCGTCTGACCAACAGCGACGCGGACCGATGCACCTGCAGGCAGATAAACATCTACACGTGAGCCAAAGCGGATCAGGCCGAAACGCTCACCCACCGACAGATTGTCGCTTTCACGCGACCAGCAGACGATACGGCGTGCGACCAGACCTGCGATCTGCACAACGCCGACCTTGCCATTGGCACTATCGATCAAAACGGAATTACGTTCATTCTCGGTGCTGGCTTTGTCGAGTTCAGCGTTCAGAAACTTGCCCGGACGGTGAAAAATCTTCTCGATGCGGCCACGGACCGGGGCGCGATTGATGTGCACCGAAAACACATTCATGAAAACTGAAACGCGCATAAGCGGTTCTGCGCCGAGATCAAGTTCTGCAGGCGGGATAGCCGGACCTACAAAGGACACCTTGCCGTCAGCGGGACTGATGACGAGATCGTCAGCAATCGGCGTAACGCGCTCCGGATCACGGTAGAAATAGATGCACCAGATAGTGAGAACGAGACCGATCCAGAACAGCGGGTTCCACAGCCAGCCCAGAATGAGTGAAACCACGAAAAAGCCCGCAATAAACGGATAACCTTCACGATGGATCGGCACGAAAGTGTTGCGAATTGTATCAGACAGGCTCATCGGTTTTCCTTCTGGAACGCGGCATGCTGCAGTGGCACGCCATGCGCTCTAGTGAATTATGTGCGCACCGCTTTGCCGAAAATCTCCCCTGATCAACGGCACGATGCGACAGCTTGGCCCGGTTTTAACTCATCCTGCTGGAAATCGAAACGTATTTCGCAATTTATTCACGACTGTCAGGGTTCGTGAAGACACCCTGACAGTCGTCTGGTTATTCAGCCGCAGGAGCGCCGCGTATGACCACGCCCATATCGTCACTTTCGCGAACCTGACGCAGGCGTTCCTCTGCCTCGTCGGCTTCACGCTGACGGTTCCACATCGAAGCATAGAGGCCATCTTGCTTGAGCAATGCCCGATGCGTGCCACGCTCGGCAATCAGGCCATCTTTAAGTACGATGATTTCGTCTGCACCGATTACCGTGGAAAGGCGGTGAGCGATGACAAGCGTTGTGCGGCCACGGCTGACGATATCGAGCGCCGACTGGATTTCCTGTTCTGTCGCAGTATCGAGTGCCGACGTGGCTTCATCGAGAATGAGGATCGGCGGAGCTTTAAGGATTGTGCGGGCAATCGCCACGCGCTGCTTTTCGCCGCCTGAAAGCTTCAGACCGCGCTCGCCAACCATAGCCTGATAGCCATCCGGAAGATGCTTGATGAAGCCAGAAATCTGCGCCATTTCGGCAGCTTTTTCCACTTCCTCGTCTGTCGCATCCGTGCGTCCGTAGCGAATGTTATATGCAATCGTGTCGTTGAACAGCACCGTGTCCTGCGGCACCATGCCGATTACTTTACGCAAGCTTTCCTGCGTCACATCACGCACATCCTGCCCGTCGATTGTAACGGAACCGGACTGCACATCGTAAAAGCGGAACAGCAGTCGCGAGATTGTAGACTTGCCTGCACCCGATGGGCCGACAATCGCCACCGTCTTACCCGCTGGCACTTCAAAGCTGATGCCTTTGAGGATTGGGCGGTTGGAGTCATAGGCAAAATGCACATCGTTAAAACGGATCGCGGCCTTGTCCACATTCAGAGGTCGCGCATCAGGCTTATCCTGCACTTCCTGCTGCACGTCGAGAAGATCGAACATCTGCTCAATATCGGTCAACCCCTGACGGATTTCACGATAGATAAAGCCGATAAAATTGAGAGGGATGGACAGCTGCATCAGCATCGCATTGATGAAGACGAAGTCACCCAGCGACTGTGTGCCTGCCTGCACTTCGCGCGCCGACATCACCATGACAATCGCCATACCAACGCCGAAAATTACGGCCTGACCGAAGTTCAGCCAGCCAAGCGACGTCCAGGTCTTGGTTGCCGCATCTTCATAACGTGCCATGGACGCATCGAAGCGTTTGGCTTCCATCGTCTCATTGCCGAAATATTTGACGGTCTCAAAGTTGAGCAGCGAGTCGATAGCCTTGGTGTTGGCATCAGTGTCAGAATCGTTCATCTCGCGGCGAATGTTGATGCGCCAGTCACTCGCCTTGATTGTAAACCAAGTATAAGCGCAGACGGTCGCAGCCACGACCAAAAGATAAGAAAATCCGTAGGCAAAGGCGAAAATCACCGCGGTCAGCGCAAATTCCAGAATGGTCGGCAACGTGTTGAGAATGGTGAAACGGACAATCGTTTCAATGCCCTTGGTGCCACGTTCAATCACACGCGAGAGGCCGCCCGTGCGCCGCTCCAAATGGAAGCGCAACGAAAGCTGATGCATATGCACGAAGGTTTTATAGGCAAGCTGACGCACGGCATATTGGCCGACGCTGGCAAACAGCGCATCACGAAGCTGGTTCAAACCTGCCTGAATGATCTTGGCCGCATTATAGGCCAGCACGAGCATAACCGCGCCGGTTAGTATAAGCGGAATGTAATTTGGTGCATCAAGCTGACCGTTCAGCGCATTCGTTACCCACTTGAAGAAATAGGGTACGAGGATCAGCACAATCTTCGAAATCACCAGATAGAACGTTGCCCAGACCACCCGCATACGCAGGTCCGGCCGTTCGGTTGGCCACATATAGGGCCAGAGATTTCGCAATGTTTTGAATGTCTCGCCGGAATCGGCAGAAACAGTTTTGGGGGAGCTCATGGTGTTTCTTTCAAATCAGACAGTTTTTTCGCAGCAGCCATTACGAAAGGCTGCGAGATGCGAACGAATGATGGTCAGCTGCTGCCAGTTGACGCTGTAGCGCGAGGTCTGGCGATCGGGCCGGTAGTCGATGAGGCCCGCTTGTACGAGAACTTTGAGATGTTGCGATACGGTGGACTGGGCAAGGTCGAGACGCCCGACAATGTCCTTACAACAGCAGGCATCCTCAAGGATCAGTTGCCTAAGTATGTGAATACGAACGGGATGCCCGAGCGCAGCATATATGCGCGCCGCAAGATCATCATCCACGCCCGGAAAAATATCGGACATCGTTTCAATAGAAATCTTCATCGTAAATCGACGATATACGATTATACTCAAAAAATCAATATAACGCAGCGCCCATACTAATGGACGCTGCGTTCATAAAATGAAGATAACGAATTTATATCAGTTCGAGGAATCCTGCAGGCGGCGCTGCACTTCGTCATCGCCCAGCGGCTGCTGTGGCATGACAAAGACTTGCCCAGGCAGAATCAAATCCGGATTACGTATCTGGTCGCGATTGGCAAGGTAGATCGTGGTGTAGCGTGTACCTTTACCGTAAGTGCGCTTCGAAATAGTCCAGAGATTATCACCTTTGCGGATAATTACCGAGCCTTCCACCTTCTGTAATGGCGCACTGGTAGCAGGATCCTCTGTACCACCATTTTGGCCACTCGTTTCGGATGCGATCGCAGAAACATTCTCGCCAGCTTCGCGACGGAAAGGTACGCGCACCGTTGCGATCACCCGTCCGCTGCTATCAACCAGATCAGCTCGGATGATATAATCCCCAACCGCAAGCGACTTCTGGCTTTGCACCAGAAAGCGACCTTCAGGCGAAATCGCGCTTGAGCCAAGCATGATATCGTTAGCGTTCACAACAACGGTGGCACCTTCTTTGGAACCCTTGGCATTGCCAGCAACGAAAACCTTGTCGCCTTCAATTTCTACGGCCTCGATAGCAATCGGCGCATCCGGATCGGCTTTCACCTGCGGCACTTGTTCAGTCGTCGTTGTGCCAGCTTCTGGTGAAGATGTTGTCTGCTGTGCTGGCGCTTCTGGCTTGGTGATCAGGCGGCTTGCCTGACCTGGCTCTTCAACGAGGGCCAGAACCTGACCAGTACTGCTATCCGGCACCGAAACGATAGCTGTTTGCGCCGAAGTGGCAACATTACCACCTGCACCACCTGCCCGCAGTACCAACTGGTGATCGCCCGGCTCAAGCGGTTCATCAAGAACAATGGCAAAATCGCCATTCTCACCCGCTTTGGTCGTTCCTAATACCTTTGAACCAGAGATGACCTCGACGGCGACATTGGCTGCAGCCCGACCTGCAATTACGACAGAGCCATCTGGTTCGACGCGCAGAATGTCGAATGCCGGGACGTTTGCCTCTTTCGGAGCTTCTTGAGGCGTTTCGGGGGCAGCCTGTTCAGTGGTCTGCTCCGACTTCACTTCGACAGGGTTTTGCTGCTCTTGAACAGCCGCAGGCGCTTCAGCTGGCTTTGCTGCGCTGCTCGCTTCAGGAGTCGCCGCCACCACGTTTGAATCAGACGTTGCGCCCTGCTCTTTAACAGAATTCCAATAATATGCGCCCCCGCCTAGAACGAGGACGAGAAGAACACCGATAACCCCATATCTGTAGTTTTGCATTTCGGCCCGGAACCCACATGAGACAATTTAATCACTGGGTTTACCGCCTTTTGCTTTGACCTACAAGAAATCCGAGCAGAATTGCGCAAGTTATGAGGTGTTTATTGCAGAAAAATTACTGTTCAACACAGCTGATTGGCTTTTCCTGCTCTGGATCGTCCATCAGGTTATACAAATCCGCGGTTTCGCCCTTGGTCCACCAGATGTAAATGCCGCCGGCATATTTAGCACCAGAGCCTGAAATGACATTCGCAGCCACCACCGTGTGGTCTTCCATTTCCAGTTCGGCCAAAGAAACATCACCAGCATTATAGTAAGTGGCCGAGACATTCTTATCGCCGCAAGTGTAGAGGACGGAGTTGGTCGTCACCTCGATATCGTCGGGCAACGTGATGTTGATTTCACCTGCCGACGCGCTGGAAGCCGCCAGCGAAAGACCAAGCAATAAAATCCATTTGCGCATGAACAGTTCAGCTCCCTGTCAAAATTCAACCTCTTCAGAGATATAGTTATGCTCGAAAATGTCCAGCTAAACCGACCAATACACTCACACCAAAGCTTGACGCTGAAACGGCAAAAGAGCACAAGAAATCATGTCTGAGATTCGATCCATTTGTGTTTATTGCGGCTCTTCAACGGGCCTGAACCCCATCTATCGTGAGGCGGGCTTGACGCTTGGCCGTTCGCTCGCAGAACATGGCATTCGCCTTGTTTATGGCGGCGGCACGCGCGGCATCATGGGCGCGGTTGCGCAAGGCGTAATGGAAGCTGGCGGCGAAGTCACCGGCATCATTCCGACCTTCCTACTCGACAAGGAAGCAAGCCTCGAAAAGGCACAGGAGCTGACCGAACTCATCATCGTCGGCGATATGCACGAGCGCAAGCATCTGATGTTCCAGAAGTCTGACGCTTTCGTCACCCTTCCCGGCGGCATCGGTACGGTTGAAGAAATCGTGGAAATGATGACCTGGGCGCAGCTCGGCAAGCATCGCAAGCCAATGGTCTTTGCGAACATCAACAATTTTTGGCAGCCGATGCTCACACTTCTTGAGCATATGACAAATGAAGGCTTCCTGCATACTGCGCATCAGGTGAAGCCACTGGTTATCGATCAGGCGGAAGACATCGTTCCCGCAATCCTCGCTGCCAATGGCAAAGCGCATGAAGGCGACCCGAAGATTATCGAAAAGATGTAAGTGCGGCTTTAGCCCACAATTCGTGATTAATTGACAAGGGCGGAGCAATCCGCCCTTAACTGTATCCGGGAGGTATTGATGAAGACAATCGGTCTAATAGGAGGGATGAGCTGGGAGAGCTCGCAGGAATATTATCGCATCATCAATCAGGAAATGCGCGCCCGGCTTGGCGGTGCACATTCAGCTAAAAGCCTGATGTGGTCGATGGATTTCGGCGAGATCGAGCAGCTACAGCATGAAGGCAAATGGGAGGAGCTGACGAAGCTGATGATCGAGGCCGCGCAGAACCTTGAAAAAGGCGGCGCGGATTTCATCCTGATCTGCACCAATACCATGCATAAAATGGCTGCTGACGTTGAAAGCGCCGCATCGATCCCGCTCATTCATATTGCCGATCCGACTGCTGAAAAGATCAAAGCAGCTGGCCTCACGAAGGTTGGACTTTTAGGCACTGCCTTCACAATGGAACAGGATTTTTATAAAGGACGCCTCGTTTCAAAACACGGCCTTGAAGTCCTTGTGCCTGATGACGCTGACCGTAAGACTGTGCATGACATCATTTATCATGAGCTGGTAGTCGGCGAAGTGCGCGACGTTTCGCGCGAAAAGTATCGCGCGATTATCAACAGCCTCGCAGAACGCGGCGCTGAAGCCATTATCCTTGGCTGCACGGAAATCATGCTGCTCATAGGCCAAGAGGACAGCCCCGCGCCTGTGTTCGACACGACACGGTTACATGCGGAAGCAGCGGTGGATCTCGCCCTTTCTGCTCAGTGATAAAATTGACCGCGGATATTCGCCATATCAGCAAGCTCGGATTGCTTCCGGTGCGCAGCTATGGCAAAGATTCACAATATTCAACCATGCGGTTGACTAATAGTCTGAATAATATATATTCAACCTTACGGGTGAATAATGAACGATGATGCTCTGTCACATATTCTCAAGGCCGTCGGAGACGTTACACGTCGGCATATCTTGACGCTTCTGGTTCAGGAAGGCGCCTCAAGAGTGACTGCACTCGCCGCTCATTTCGACATGTCGCTCAACTCAGTCTCCAAGCACATCAAGGTGTTGGAAGAGGCAGGATTGGTCACCCGCAAGACTTTGGGCCGCGAGCATTTCATCGCTGCCGAACTTGAACCGGTGCGAGAAGTGGAAGCCTGGTTTGCGGAGCTGAAGTCTGTCTGGGAAATGCGCCTTAAGGCGCTTGAGGATGTACTCGTTTCGAAGGAATAAGAAAATGAGTGAGCTTGAACTGACAGTCAATCGCAGGATCGCCGCCCCCCGGGAGAAGGTCTTCAATGCATGGCTCTCGCCATCTACCCTTGCCCAATTCATGCGCGTACCAACCGACAGCACCAAACCGTCGGATGTGCAGACGGATGCGGTGAAAGGCGGGCGTTTTTCTATTCTGATGCACACGGTCGACCGCGACGTGATGCATTCAGGTACATATCTGGAGATTGATCCTCATTCGCGGCTATCGTTTACCTGGGGTTCTCCCCATTCGCTGGATGATAGTGTGGTAACGGTCGATTTGACGGAAGTTGACCCGAATACAACAGAAATCACGCTGAAACAGGTCAAGTTCCGCAACCCTGATTCACGCGATGGCCACATCAAGGGCTGGAAGGCTATTCTCGCCAATTTTGACGAATTAGCAGGCTGATTTTATAAAAAAGCCGGGCTGAAAAGCCCGGCATTTTCATTGAAGATTACTTCTTTACCAACGTTACAACCGCTTCGACATGAGATGACCAGAGAAACTGGTCAATCGGCGTGACGCGGGTGATGCGATAGCCGCCCTTCACCAGAATGGCGAGGTCGCGGGCGAGCGTTACAGGATTGCACGATATCGCGACAACCTTCTCAACCTTCGATTTCGCCAGTTCCTGTGCTTGTTCTTCTGCGCCTGCGCGTGGCGGATCAAAGACCACGGCATTGTAAGGCAGCAATTCCTTTGGCATCAGCGGACGGCGGAACAGATCACGCCGTTCGATCGAAACAGGCTTCAGTCCCTGCACGTGGCGCACGCCGCGATCAAGGGCGGCAAGAGCCGGTGCATCGTTTTCAATCGCGTGGACCGCACTCTTTTCAGCAATGCGCAATGCAAATGTTCCGACACCACAGAAAAGATCTGCAACACGCTTTGCTTTGCCTAGATGCGAAAGGACCAGCGACACCATCACTTCTTCCGCCTCAACCGTTGCCTGCAGGAAGCAGCCAGGCGGAACAGGAACCGGAACCTTGCCAAAATGAATGACCGGCTTTTTTGGCTCTACGATGATTTCGCCCTCGTGCGAAAGTCGCGCGAAGTCCTTTTTCATCATAAGTGCGGTGAGTGCACGGCGCTGCTCATCGCTCAGCTTGCCACATCCACTTGCTGCAAGATCAAGTCCGGATTCGGTTACAGTAGCAGCGAGCTTGAACGGCTTTGAGCCGGGAGCAATCAGTGCGCCCACTTCGCGCAGATCATCAAGCCGGGCAATGATTTCCGGCACCGTGACAGCACATTCAACAATATCGATAATCTCATGGCTCTGGTGGCGATTGAAGCCGAGCAGCACGCCTTTTTCCGTTTTGCGGGCGGCAAAGGTCGCACGGCGACGTGAGCGCGGCTGACAGGCGACCAGTGGGTCCACTTCAACATCGAGCCCTTTGCCTCTAAGCGCCGAGACGACCAGCTCACGCTTCCAAGCGCGATAAGGCTCATCCTGCCAATGTTGCAGGGCGCAGCCGCCGCAATCCTCAAAATGCTGGCAAGCGGGGTCCTGTCGCTCGTCTGAGGTTTCGAGCAGGGCCATAACCGTCGCGCGGTTCTTGTCACGCGCAACATTGGCCACTTCGCCCGGCAGTGTGAAAGGCACAAAGAGTTGGCCATCGGGAAGATTGGCGACGCCATCGCCGCCCGCACCTATCGAGCGGATTGTAATTTGCGTCGTCATTAGTCCTTCTTTCCTGCCAATAGATATTCACGATTGCCGTCACCGCCCTCGATGGGCGATGGGCAGAGACCGAGCGCTCGCCAACCGGGTTGCGTCTCAAGCCATGATCTCAGTTCTTCTGCTATGCGTTCGCCATCTGCCGGGTCACGCAAAATGCCGCCCTTACCGATAGCCTCGCGGCCAGCTTCAAATTGCGGCTTCACGAGAAGCGCGCAGATAGCACCTTTTTGCGCAAAGGCCAATGCCGGGGGCAAAGCGAGTTTCAGCGAAATGAAGCTTACGTCCGATACGACACAACCGATATCACGTCCATCAAGGTGGCTGAAGTCCAGCGCACGCGCATTGACGCCTTCCTTGTTGGTGACGCGGGCGTCATCGCGCAAGCGCTCATGCAGTTGGTCATGGCCAACATCAATGGTAAGCACGTGATCAGCGCCGCGCTCCAGCAGCACTTGCGTAAAACCACCGGTCGACGCGCCGATATCGAGTGCAGTCAGGCCCTTCACATCAAGATCGAAGTAATCAAGCGCTGCTATGAGTTTTAGTGCGCCGCGAGAAACATAGCCGCTGGCCGGATCATCGACAGCGATTTTCGCCGTACGGGCGACGTTCTGGCCCGGCTTGGTGACGGGCTTGCCGTCCACCGAGACTGTACCTCGCTGGATCGCGTCGCGCGCACGTGAGCGCGTCGCAAACAACCCAAGCTCGACCAGCAACTGGTCAAGCCGCAAGCTTTTATCAGACGAGATATCAGGCACGGAACGACGCGGTCAGCTCTTCGCGACCGAGTGCTGCAAAAACCGTATTCACAATGCCTGCCCGGTCGAGACCAGCATTGGCATACATGACTTCCGGCTTGGCATGATCCTGATAAACATCAGGCAGCGTCAGGACACGAACTTTGAGGCCGCGATCCAGCAGACCATCGGTTGCAAGGAATTGCAGGACATGCGCCGCGAACCCACCAGCAGCCCCTTCCTCAACAGTCACCAGCACTTCATGTTCGCGCGCAAGACGGCGGATCAGATCATGATCCATCGGCTTGGCAAAACGCGCATCAGCAACAGTGGTCGAAAGACCAGCAGCGCCCAATTCATCAGCGGCGCTCAGGCACTCCTGCAAACGCGTGCCAAAGGAAAGAAGTGCAACCTTCGAGCCTTCACGCACAATGCGGCCTTTGCCGATTTCGAGAGGAGAGCCGCGCTCCGGCAGTTCGACGCCGACGCCATCGCCACGCGGATAACGGAAAGAGATTGGGCCTTCGTCGTAATCAGCAGCCGTGCGCACCATATGACGCAATTCCGCCTCGTCAGATGCAGCCATCACCACGAAGCCCGGAAGGGCTGCGAGGAAGCCAGTATCGAAGGAACCGGCATGGGTTGGGCCATCGGCACCGACCAGCCCAGCGCGGTCAATCGGGAAGCGCACAGGCAGGTTCTGGATCGACACATCGTGCACGACCTGATCATAGCCGCGCTGAAGGAAGGTCGAATAGATCGCGCAGAACGGCTTATAACCTTCTGAGGCCAGGCCAGCGGCAAACGTTACAGCATGCTGTTCAGCAATGCCCACATCGAAAGTGCGCTTTGGAAACACTTCGCCGAAGAGGTCCAGCCCCGTGCCGGTTGGCATCGCAGCCGTGACCGCGACGATCTTGTCGTCGTGACGCGCTTCTTCGATCAGGCTGGTGCCGAAAATCTTGGTATAGCTTGGCGCATTTGCAGGCGGCTTCGACTGCTTGCCGGTGATGACGTCGAACTTGTTGACGCCGTGATATTTATCGGCAGCAGCCTCTGCAGGCGCGTAGCCTTTGCCCTTCTGCGTCACCACATGGATGAGCACAGGACCTTCCTGCGCATCACGAACATTTTTCAGGATCGGCAGCAGGTGGTCAAGGTTATGTCCATCGATGGGACCGACATAATAAAAGCCCAGTTCTTCAAACATCGTACCGCCGGTAAAGAAGGCACGCGTGAATTCTTCCGATTTACGGGCTTTGTCCTGCAAAAATTTCGGTAGTTTCTTAGCAATCTGCTTGGCGGCTTCACGCACGCTGCGATAGGTCTTTCCAGAAACAAGGCGCGCCAGATAAGCGCTCATCGCACCGGTTGGCGGCGCAATCGACATATCGTTGTCGTTGAGGATGACGATAAGGCGCGCATCGAGCGCACCGGCATTGTTCATCGCTTCGTAAGCCATACCAGCCGACATGGAACCGTCGCCGATTACCGCAATCACATTGCGCTTTTCGCCAGAAAGATCGGCGGCAACGGCCATGCCAAGGCCCGCAGAAATAGACGTGGAAGAGTGTGCCGCGCCAAACGGATCGTATTCACTCTCGGCGCGTTTGGTGAAGCCGGAAAGCCCGCCTTCCTGACGCAATGTGCGAATACGGTCCCGGCGGCCCGTCAGAATCTTATGCGGATAGGTCTGATGACCGACGTCCCAGATGATACGATCATGCGGCGTGTCGAAGACATGATGCAACGCTACAGTAAGTTCAACCACACCCAAACCTGCGCCCAGATGCCCGCCTGTTGTGGAAACGGCATCGATCATCTCGGCGCGCAATTCCTGCGCAAGCTGCGGCAGGTCCGCTTCCGGCAATGCACGCAAAGCATCCGGCGTGGGTGCCTTGTCGAGCAACGGGGTTATGGGTCGGGACATTACTTACCCTATCTATCCGGTTAGGTGTTTAAAGCGCGTTTTGATCTGGTTTAATCTGATCGGCGCTCCAAGCGTGGTCGGTATAACAGTATCGAGCCTCAGATCAAGCAGGGCGGGACATCGTGTCCTATGCAACGGGATGCAAAATCATTCAGGCAAAGGTACGAATTCGTCTTCGTCACCGGGCACTATATCGAAGCGGCCCGTGCGCCATTCTTCTTTTGCCTGTTCAATGCGTTCTTTGGAAGACGACACGAAATTCCACCAGATATAACGCTTGGAGCCGAGGGCCGCACCGCCAAAAAGCATGAAATGTGCGCCTTCCGGCCCGGCTTGCACGACAATATCATCGCCCGGTCGAAATGCCAGCAGACGGTCAGGCGGAAACACCTCGCCACCAATGCCAACATTGCCACGCAGTGTATAAATTGCGCGTTCTTCTGTGGTGGGTGGAATATGGAACCGCCCACCCGGCAGCACTTCAATATCCGCATAGAGCGTTTCAGCGTGTTGGATCACCGGCGAGTTAACGCCATGCATCGAACCAATGATTAGACGCCCTTTGAACTCACGATCCTCCATCAGCGGCAAATCCGGCGCGTTGGTGTGGAAGAACACCGGGTTGATTTCTTCAAACTGCTCCGGCAGAGCAAGCCATGTCTGCACACCCGAAATCGATAGCGGACCACTACGCTCTTCTTCAGGCGAGCGTTCAGAATGGACAATCCCCCTCCCCGCCGTCATCAGGTTCACATCACCGGGCTGGATCACCATTTCAGTGCCAAGGCTATCACGATGCCGGATATGGCCATCAAAAAGATAAGTCACGGTCGAAAGGCCGATATGTGGATGTGGACGAACGTCAAGTGCGTCGCCATCCCGCAGAACCGCCGGTCCCATTCGGTCAAAAAAGATGAACGGCCCGACAAGACGACGGCGAACCGTGGGAAGCGCACGCCGCACCTCCAGCCCGCCAATATCGCTCGTCCGCGGGATAACCAGCGTTTCGATGGCATCCACGGTGGTCTTGTCGCCAAGAACCGGATCAGGGCATGGAAAGAAACTCATGAAGCCACTACCAAATAAAAATGCACCAGCGGAGAGCGCCGGTGCTGCCGTCATGTCGAATATGATAGCCCTTAGAGCGGTTCCAGTTAAGATTGAATCATTGAAACCGCTCTAATTATTTGCTTTGGCGCATTTCCATACGCAATGCCGGTTCCCGCTTTTGCGGGAAATGCTTTAACGATTGTGCAATAGTCGCGACAATTCGTTCGTATCAGGCACCTGACCGTTGGTCGTCAGCTTGTCCACTAGTCCCGGAAGAACCTGCGAGAGCTGATTGAGCAGTTCCTGCTGGTCAATGCCGGCGTGGGCCGCGATTTCGCTCAGTGTCTTCTGACCAAGTGCATCGCCTAGCTGGCCCGGCTCAATCTGGTGATTGTTACCCTGCCCTACCCAGGAATCCACTTTTTCCCCAAGACCTGCCTGTTTCAGCTGGTCGAGCAAGCCACCAAGACCACCACCGAGCGGACCGGGTGCCGCAGGCGCAGAGGATGCCCCGCCACTTGCAAGCGTTCCACCAAGCAAGCCACCAAGGCCACCTAGAATACCGCCGAGTAGACCACCGCCGCTATCTGCCTGCTGAGGTGCGGACTGGTCTGGGATGGACGCAGGTTGTTCAGGCTCCTCGCTGTGCCCTTTCAGCATCTTGCCGACCAGAAGCGCACCGAGTGCAATCAGAACCGGCTTGGCAAGGCTGCCGCCGGGGATCGGCGAATTCTTGGAATTGTCGTCATAGCTTCCCATCACGCGATACTCCCTGTTGGACGCTGTGATTTTCTCACATGCGATAAGTTAAGGTGAAATAAGTTTCTGCTTTTGACAAGCATTATACCTTGCCAAATCGAAACTATTGTGAAAATTTTCTAACTGCCTGATGCAAAAACTTATTTGCGCAATAGGAGATATTAGATGTCTGTTATAAGCTGGATTATTCTAGGTCTGATCGCCGGCTTCATCGGCAGCAAGATTGTCAATAAAAGCGGCCAGGGACTGTTCTTCGACATTGCGCTAGGCATTGTCGGGGCAATCGTTGGCGGCGTTCTTTCTTCATCTCTTTTCGGTCGCGGCGTCACTGGCGCCTTCGATCCAATCAGTCTGATTATCGCCATTATCGGTTCAATTATAGTTTTGTGGGCTTACCACAAGATCACCGGCAAGCGTTCCATCGGCTGAAAAAACCATTTATATATGCTGGCTCCGGTTCGCGCCGGAGCCTTTTCATATCTTGTCTTCTGAAAGTGCCACCTTTTAATGATGAGCTTCATCGAGCCCTACATCACCGCCTACGGCGCGCTGGCACTTTTTATTATTGTCTATTTTGAATCTTTCGGCGCACCGCTTCCCGGCGAAAGCGCTCTTATCGCTAGTTCTCTTCTGGCTCTTCATGGCACGCTGAATATCGAAATGGTTATTCTGGCCGTATTTGTTGGCGCAGTCTTAGGCGACTGCACCGGCTATGCCATTGGACGCTTTGGTGGAAGAGCACTCATCCTTCGCTACGGAAATTATGTGAAGCTTACGCCCGAACGGTTCGACAAGTTCGAGAAGATGTTTGAGAGCAAAGGTATCTACGTGGTCGCAACGGCGCGCTTCGTCGTACTTCTAAGGCAATTGAACGGCATTGTTGCAGGGTCCGTGAAAATGAATCCGCTGCATTTTTTATGCGCCAATGTGGTGGGTGCTGCCGGGTGGACGCTTGTGTGGGGACTTGGCCCCAATCTTCTGAGCGGCGTGCTTGCGCCCTACGCCGCTCAACTCAAGGCAATGTTTTAATTATTCAGCGTCCAGCGGTTCAGTGCCAGCAGGCTGACCATCGCGACCGATGCGGATTTTCTCGACCTTGTCTTCAGCTGATTTCAGTAGCGTGTCGCAATGCTTCTTCAGCGCTTCGCCGCGCTCATAGATGCGGATAGATTCTTCCAGCGGCACGTCGCCCCGCTCCAGATCATCGACGATCTTCTCAAGCTGCTTCAAGGCGTCCTCGAAGCTCATAACTGCAATGTCGGTGTTGGACGGTTCGGTTACCATTGTTTATCCTTTCAACAGCCGCGTAATATGAGAAGACGCGGACTGCGACAAGCCCTCAAGATCATATCCACCTTCAAGCACGCTCACCAGTCGGTGATTGCAGAACCGTTCTGCACGTTCCATGAGCTTGCCCGTCGCCCAATCGAAATCCGCCTCATCGAGATTGATCTCGGCCAGCGGATCGCGGAAATGCGCGTCGAAGCCAGCTGAAATAAGGACCAAATCAGGCCGGAAGTTGTCCAAAGCTGGCAATACACGACTATTAAATGCCTCACGAAATTCGCGACTGCCGGTATTGGGCGAAAGTGGTGCATTGACGATGTTGCCTACCCCAACCTCATCTTTCCTGCCCGTGCCTGGAAAAAGAGGAAACTGATGCGTCGAGCAGTAGAGAACGCTTGGATCGTCTTTGAAAATATCCTGTGTACCATTGCCGTGATGCACGTCCCAATCGATGATTGCGACGCGCTCGGCACCGTGATTGCGCTGCGCATGACGGGCAGCGATAGCAACATTGTTGAAAAGGCAAAAGCCCATTGCTGTTGAAAGTTCGGCATGATGACCGGGAGGACGCGACGCGACAAACACATTGTCCGCCTGCCCGGAAAAAACATCATCGACAGCAGCGTTCGCGGCACCAATCGCCAGAAGGGCAGCTTCCCAGCTTTTCGGGCTCACATAGGTATCCACACCGAGTTTATTGATTGGCTGCGGTGCTTCTTCGTCGTCAATCGAGTCCGGTATCTCATTCCGGACCGTTTCGACATAACTCCCGGGATGCGCGAGCAAAATGGCATCTTCCGAGGCCATTTGCGCTTCCACACGATCAAGACGATAAAAATCCGGCCCTTCCAGCTCGCTCATCAATGCACGAATGCGATCGGGCCGCTCGGGATGACCGGGCGGCACGTTATGTTCAAGATAGATTGGATGCCAGTAAAGCCGTGTGGTCATGTACTCACTTTAGAGTGCCGTGCGCCCTTCTGGGCGCTACACAAGATCGCTCTATGCTATTGATGCTACAGCATCGCGACATTCAGATGATTTCAGTGCGCGCGATGTTGATACCGAAACCTTCGAGCCCGACATAGTGACGCTCACGCGATGCCAACAGCGCGATCGAAGTGATACCGAGATCCTTCAAAATCTGGGCTCCCAAACCGATCTGACGCCACTCTTCCTCGCGGGCTACGGCCTCGGCATGGGCTTCATGTTCACCGAGCAGAGCTTCGCGTGCACGCGCATCACGATGATCACGACGCACACCAACCGAGCCTTCACGCAGATAAACCAGAACGCCGCGGCCTTCCTTGCCCATACGTTTCATGATCTCGTCGAGATTGTTGCCACCTTTTCCAAACACATCGCTCAGCACATCTTCGCGATGCAGGCGGACAGGCACATTTTCGCCATCACGAATGTCACCAAAGACCACCGCCACATGCTGCATAGGCTCCCATGGGAGTTCGTAAGTATAAGCATGGGCCTCACCAGCACAGGTGTCTATTTTAGCGTCACCAATCCGCTTGACGAGTGTTTCCTTACGCTGACGATAGGCGATTAGGTCAGCAACCGTCACGCGATGCAGCTTGTGCTGTTCAGCAAAAGCCGTCACATCAGGCCCACGCATGACAGTTCCATCATCATTAATCAGTTCGCAAATGACGCCGATGGGTGGCAGATTTGCGAGCTTGCAGAGATCGACAGCCGCTTCGGTATGGCCGGAGCGCATCAGCACTCCACCTTCACGCGCAATGAGCGGGAAAATATGGCCTGGGCGTACAAAATCAGCAGCACCAGCATTGGGATTTGCCAGATTACGCACCGTGAGCGTGCGGTCATCAGCCGAAATGCCGGTCGTCGTGCCATGGCGATAATCAACCGTGACAGTGAATGCAGTTGTATGAGCGGATTCGTTTTCAGCGACCATTGGCGCAAGATTGAGGCGCTTGGCTTCTTCACGTGGCATAGGCGTGCACACGATGCCAGACGTATAGCGCACGATGAAGGCCATCTTTTCCGGCGTGCAATGCACTGCTGCAACGATCAGATCGCCCTCGTTCTCACGACCGTCATCATCCATGACCACAACGATTTCGCCACGCTCGAAAGCCCGCAGCGCATCAACGACCTGTTTCTGATTATAGCTCATTTCAGCCTCAATGGTTGTACCACAGCTTCAGTCGAAAACCGGCCCTCAGTTCCTGAAACTATTCTCTTTATACCAAGGCGCTAAGATGCTGACGCATCATGCCTCGAAAATGTTCAGTCGCCATACAGGCTTAATCAATACCCAATGAGTTGCACCCTGGGGTATTGGTCTTACCCGTCACACGCGGCCTGTCTGACCACGGTGGCGCAAATAATGATCAGCAATTGCGCAGGCGACCATAGCTTCGCCAATTGGCACCGCACGGATACCCACGCAAGGATCATGACGGCCCTTGGTCATTACATCAACTTCCCTGCCGTCCTTATCGATGGACTTGCGCGGCGTGAGGATCGATGAAGTCGGCTTGACCGCAAAACGCGCAACAACTGGCGCGCCCGTCGCGATACCGCCCAGAACGCCGCCCGCATGATTGGACAGGAACATCGGCTGTCCGTCATTGCCGATACGCATTTCGTCAGCGTTTTCTTCACCGGTCAGGCGTGCGGCCTCAAAACCATTACCGATTTCAACGCCCTTGACGGCATTGATCGACATTAGCAGGCTTGCGATATCCTGATCGAGCTTGCCATAGATCGGCGCGCCGATGCCGGCTGGCACGCCTTCAGCCACGATTTCAATAATCGCGCCAATGGAAGAGCCATTCTTGCGAATGCCGTCCAGATAATCGGCGAAAACCTCAACCGAACCGGCATCAGGCGTGAAGAACGGATTGTTATCGACTTCATCCCAGTTCCAGCGCGTGCGGTCGATGTCGTGAATGCCCATCGAGACCAGCGCGCCGCGCACCTCAAGACCTGGAACAACTTTTCGAGCAATCGCCCCAGCAGCAACACGTGCTGCCGTTTCACGCGCAGAGGAACGTCCGCCACCGCGAAAGTCGCGAATGCCATATTTGACGTCATAGGCGTAGTCGGCATGGCCCGGACGATACTGCCGCGCGATATCGCCATAATCCTTGGAACGCTGATCAGTGTTTTCGATCATCATCGAAATCGGCGTGCCGGTGGTAGTCATGGTCACGCCATCATCGCCAAGCAGAACGCCTGACAACACGCGTACCTGATCCGGTTCGCGGCGCTGGGTTGTATATTTCGACTGGCCGGGCTTACGCTTGTCGAGATAGGCTTGGATTTCGGCTTCCGTGAAGGTGATGCCGGGAGGGCAGCCATCCACCACACAACCAAGCGCCAGACCATGGCTTTCGCCCCAGGTTGTTACGCGGAAGAGATGACCAAAACTGTTATGAGACATTGCTAAGCCCGATTAAGGAATGCGCCTTTTCAGGCAGGATACGCGCTGGTTTTATTGGCCTTTTCAGCCATGGTCAAATTATAGCTCGGAATAGGTTCATCGAGATCGCAAAATTTCCTTCGGATCATCCACATACCGCATTCTTTTTGACACATTCCGCCCACTAAAATGGGGTCAATAATCACATTGCGCTGCCCATTTTCTATCCGTACAGTCAGACTATACAACCAGAGGGAAAGTGATTGCGCAAAATGCAATTCGTGTCGAATCAGTCAAAGGACAGACTGGCACACAAAAGGAGGATGACAGCCATGCAGTATGTGGTGGGACTGATCTTCATCATTGCCTCGCTTTTCTCGACCGTCGCCATGGCGGATGATGTCGAGGGCAAGATCACTGGTATCAATCAAGACAAAGAAACTATCACGCTGGATGATGGCAAAACCTATAAATTGCCCGGTGAGTTTGACTATTCCGCGATTTCCAAAGGTATGAAGGTCATCATTCTCTATGATGAAGCTGATGATACCCGCTTCATTACCGACATTCAGGAAGCGCCGTAAATATCATTTCACCTCAAGCACAATACCCGTGTCGTATTGGCGAACAAAATCGACGCGGGTTCCGTTCCAGTGATAGCTGTAATGCCTCCCCTGGACGGGAATCGTTATAACATTCGGCCAGAAAATCCCGATGCAAAAGCCACCGCGCATCCGCACGCTCGGCCAGAGAAGTCCCTGACTTCCCTGAGCGCGCAGTTCTCGCCCCTCGACATGCGAAGCCGTATAATCGACCGGATCAAGCACGTCCGGCACCTTGCTCACATCATCGAGTTCCCGATCGACACTCCCAATCAGCGCCCGAAAGTCTGAAGTCCATCCGGGCTCTTCATTTGTTGCGCGCATGAATTTTTCATGATGGTGGATGGTTTCAGCAACCGCCACATTTTCACGGTCCGCAGCATAATAAATACCGTAGCTTCCGTCGCTAAAGCGACCGGGTCGCTGCGTGGAGCAATGCACGAACGGCGCCATCACGTAAGATGCGCCGTGGCCCGCTACTCGCCGGTCGGCAGGCACTTTTCCAAGATCGCCGATCTCGAAACGAATACGCGGATTGGTCTTTTCTTCAACTGAAGCCAGAGCCTCCCAATCGCGGGGATCAGCAATATCTTCAAACAGATCAATGGGGGGATGGATGGAGCGGATGATGCGATAAGTCTGCGGCCAGTGAACTTGGCGCTTTACAGCCAGCTCACTTACCATGCGCCGCGCTCCGCATTTAGCCAGTCGCGAAGGGCAGCAAGATCGGAAATTTCACCACGCAGCATGAGATCAAGCGCCGAAAGCCCGCCAAAAGCGGCATTGGGCTTTCTGATCCAGGCGTAGCCGCGCGCGGCATCACGAAACAGATAACGCAGGCCTTTGTGAATGCCCATAAGATGCGCCATCCGCATCCGCAAATCGCGATCGATGCGACCGATAGTACCTTCTTTCCAACGCGCCCATGTGCGCGCTGACATATCGCCCAAGAGCGTGCAGGCCTCCGTGTCCGACAGCTTCCAAGCCTTAAGCAAGTT
Source organism: Ochrobactrum sp. AN78 (assembly GCF_029909885.1). Lineage (NCBI taxonomy): Bacteria > Pseudomonadati > Pseudomonadota > Alphaproteobacteria > Hyphomicrobiales > Brucellaceae > Ochrobactrum > Ochrobactrum sp. AN78. The sequence goes on along the minus strand of NZ_JASAMU010000011.1, from coordinate 30,174 downwards.
GACCGTGGTGCGTGCAAGTGCGCCCGCTTCCTCGTCAGTGATCACGCTTGTCAGGCCGGCTGCGGGCGTTATGCTGATTGGTTGAAGTTCCATCGCCCACCTTCCTTATGGCGGAAAGATAGCATACTTTTGCCAAATGGCAATAAAGGCATTTTATGAACTACGACCCTATGCCTTCCGAAGCCATCCGCTGCGGATGACCTGTGCCCATTCCTCCCTATTCGCTTGCTCGGCAAGCGTGATCATACGTGTGGTATCATAAGGAATACTACGGAACGTGACCTGCCATCCCAGAGCACCATCTTCGATAATGGCATAGGAGGCATTCGGTGTTCCTGTCTCGACAATATGCGGCACCGGTTGATCATCATCATAGCCGGGGCACCCCACACTTCCTGGATTGACGATCTGGCGACCGTCACTCAAACGCACCACGCGCGGCGTATGCGTATGACCGCAGAGAAAAAGCGAAGCGGCAACATCTTCTGCCTCCGCTTCGATTTCATCACGACCACGCAGAACGACATCGCCGGTTCGTTTGACCGTTTCTAGCCAATAAGTCATGTCGCTCGTCGGCGTACCATGACAGATAAAAATTCGCCCGTCCGCGAGTGTTAGGGTTGCGGGCAAATTGCGCAGCCAAGCAAGATGCGGCTCTTCAAGTTGCTCAAAAGCAACGCGATCCGATGGCCCCATCTCGGCGATAGACTTTTCGACCAACCAGCGGTCATGATTGCCACGAATGGAGATCATCGCGCGCGCCATCAGCATATCCGCCGTCTCACGGGCTGCGAGCGGCCCGCTCAGATGGTCACCTAGATTGATAATGGTTTCGATACGCAACGCATCGATATCAGCGAGTACAGCTGCCAGCGCATCGCTGTTGCCGTGAATATCAGCAATAACTGCAAAGCGTTTGAAGAGCATACTATTCTCGCAAGGTGAGCTTTCAGTGCGGGTATTACAACGCCTCTTCACAGACCTGAAAAGTTACCCGGCGTTTTAAACCCACTCAAGCTTGCCGTTTTCAAACTTCAGAATCTTATCCTGCGGAATGGAGAGATTTGCGGCGGCGTGACCATCCATATCGCCATAGAGATAAAACAAGGTGCGGATGCAGCCGCCGTGCGTCACGCAAACGGTTGGCCATTCCACGGCCTCAACCCAGCGACCAATCCGCTGTGAAAGCCGCATGTAGCTTTCGGCAGTATCTCCCGGTGGGATGAAATTCCATTTATCGCGGGCACGGGCTTCAACGAGATCGACGCTTTCCTTGGCAATGTCTTCCATCATGAAGCCTTGCCAGTCGCCGAAATTCACTTCCATCAGTTGTGGATCGGTGCGGAAGTCGTATGGGTCGAGCCCCATGCGCAAACGAATACGCTCCATAGTTTCGCGCGTACGGCGCAGCGGGCTTGCCACGAAATCGTAGCCTGCCCCATTGCCGATAAGCGATTTCAGCACATCGCCGTTTCGATCAGCCTGCGTACGGCCATGGGCGTTGATATCAATATCGAGCTGCCCCTGTATGCGCTGCGAAACATTCCAGTCGGTTTCACCGTGACGCGAAAAGTAGATGATCTCCCGAGCCAAAACCCTACCTCTATCTGCCGCTTGATTTCATCGTTTGATGCGCAGTGTTGCGCATGTGCTCTTTCTCGATAGCCTTCCCGCACGGGAAAGACATAAGAAAAATCCCGAAAAGTCGGTCAACTTTTCGGGATTTGGTATTATCTGGCTCAGTCCTTGACGACCGAGATATCCGGCGCATCGACCGCCTTCATGCCAATGACGTGATAACCACTGTCGGCATGATGTACTTCGCCGGTAACCGAGCGAGACAGGTCGGAGAGGAAGTAGAGACCAACGTCGCCTACTTCATCGATGGTCACGGTACGGCGCAGCGGCGCGTTATATTCATTCCACTTGAGAATATAACGGAAGTCACCAATGCCGGATGCAGCCAGCGTCTTGATCGGGCCAGCAGAAATCGCGTTGACGCGAATGTTCTGTGGTCCAAGATCGACTGCGAGATACTTTACGCTTGCTTCAAGTGCTGCCTTTGCAACGCCCATGACGTTGTAGTTCGGCATAACTTTTTCAGCACCGTAATAGGTCAACGTCAGAATAGAACCGCCCTCAGCCATCAGCTTTTCTGCACGGCGCGAAATTGCCGTAAGCGAATAGACTGAAATCAGCATCGTGTTCTGGAAATTGGCTTCGCTTGTGTCGACGTAACGGCCAGTCAGTTCATCCTTATCGGAGAAACCAATCGCGTGCACGACGAAGTCGAGCTTGCCCCACTTCTTTTCAAGTGCTTCAAAAACAGCATCAATGCTTGCACCGTCAGAGACATCGCAATGTCCAGCGACGAAAGCGTCCAATTCTTCAGCCAGTGGCTCGACGCGTTTCTTCAACGCATCACCCTGATAGGTGAATGCAAGTTCCGCTCCAGCTTCACGAGCGGCCTTGGCAATACCCCAGGCGATGGAACGGTTGTTGGCTACGCCCAGAATCAATCCGCGCTTGCCCTGCAACAAACCAGACTTTGCGGTCATTAAGGGTCCTCATTGAAATATAATCAACTAGATGCCCTATCGCACAGGCTTGCACAGGCTTCAAGCAATTGCGCGTAAAAAGCCGGGTATTGTGATTTTATCGCACAGCACAGTTGTGCTCGTGCATCGGCTGCGGGTGGGAAATGTGCCAGCATAGATGGTTTCCGGGGCTGAATGCAGTAACCGCTTCCAGCCCCGGTGCCGTTTAGTCAGTCTTGCGCTTGCGCAAAAACTCTTCCAGCTCCGTGTCACCGCCTTCCGGCAGCATAATACGGACGTGAACATAAAGATCGCCATGGCCACCGGCCTTGAGCGGCAAACCTTTGCCTTTCAGCCGCAGTACCTTGTCGGAACTGGACCATGCAGGAACCTTGACGGCTATGCGGCCATTGAGCGTATCCACTTCCGCTTTGCCTCCAAGAACCGCATCGGCAAGCCCGACAGGAAGATCAACGTGCACATCGCGGCCTTCAAGTTTGAAGCGCGTGCTCGGCTTGAAGTGGATCGTCACCAAAGCATCGCCCGGCGTGCCGCCCACAATGTGTTCGCCTTGCCCTTTAAGCCGGATGGTCTGACCATCCTCAACAAACTGCGGCAGCTTGATCTTCAGATGTTTACCGTTCGGAAATACGGCTTCAACCTTGTCGGCACCAGCTGCCTGTTCAAGCGTGATGTTGATAGACGCAGCAAGATCACTGCCCTTGACGGGTCCGCGCTGCTGACGTGCACCACCGCGAGCACCGCCGCCAAAAGCACCGCCGAACAGATCGTTCAATATGTCTTCCGCACCGCCAAAGCCGCCTTGCTGACCACCACCGGCACCACGAAATTCAAAATTGCCGCTCCCGCCACGCTGGCGGAAACCGGCGAACGGATCGCCACCGGCACCACCAAAACCGCCCTGCCCACCGAACCCCTGAAAGGCTGGCTTGCCTTCGGCATCAATTTCGCCTCGATCAAATTGGCCACGCTTGTCTTTGTCGCCAACAATCTCGTAAGCCTGATTAATCTCCGAAAAACGCTCCTGCGCCTTTGGGTCATCCTGGTTCTGATCCGGATGGTGTTTTTTGGCCAGCTTGCGAAAAGCCGATTTTATTTCTTCGGGCTTCGCCGTTTTGGCGACGCCCAACACGCTATAGGGATCGCGCATAAAAGTCCTCATTCAGGAAAAATGACTGTAATCTCAGTCTTTAGACTCAGTTTGCCATAATATGCGCACTAAGCTCAGAAACTTCCAGAGTTATAGAGGACTGTTTCCCAGAAAGCTTAAATTGGTGCAAAAGAAGTCAGCGTCCACTGGCCGCCGCGCTGCATGCACGTCTCACCACGATAAATGGAAACGCCGTCAAATGCTTCGCGCGAAGTTTCAAACTTCCGACATAGGCCATCATCGGATTTTGTCTCGGCAATCGTAGTGATCGTTCCCTGACTGCCGGTATCGGGATTGGCCCAAGGCACCGGCTTTTTACCCCATTGGGTGAAATCAAGCGCAGAGACGACACTCTTAATCGTAGACTGATCCGAAAGCTTGCCGGTATCTGTTTCAACCTTTTGGGCTGGCTTTACTGAACCGGTGATCGTCGAAGAATCAGGCACCGCTTTTTCGATACTGAACCCGCCCATGGCGCAACCAGCCAATGACATCACAACCATAGCAAGAGCTGCATGGCGTAGAAGCGCCACGCTTAAAACTGCAGAGTCGTCATATTTTTCGCGGCGAGCGGATAAAGCAGCCAACGGTCTTCCCTTAAATACACCCTAAAGATGTAGCGAATATGGGGGATATGGAGTTAACAAGCGGTTCGCGGGCAAGGTAAACAAATCAATACCAAAGGACAACGGTATAAAACTGGCGGGCACAGCTTCCTTCGTTCAAGCTGTTTCCCGGCATGCAAACAACTGAAATGCGATTTGATCTAATGGTGTTTAACGGGCATCGAAGCCTAAACCCGTTTCACACTTTTCGGGATACGCTTTAAATCTGCCATGTTTGGATTTTCAGATTGCACGAATATTGAACCGGGGAGGAATATGTGATTTCCCGCCGTGGGTTACTGATTGGTGGTGCAGTTTTGGCCACCGCGCTAAACATGCCTGTTTTGTCCGCAAGGGCACAAAACACCCGGATTCCGCTCTGGCCAGCCTTCCCGCCCGGTGGTGGCGGCCCCAGTGGTTCTCAGGAAATCAGTGCAAAAGGCGCAATCACTAACATTGCCGCGCCAAGTCTTGAGGTTTTGGCGCCCAAACGTCCAAACGGTGCAGCGATGATCATTGCAGGGGGCGGCGGATATAAGCGCATCGAGGAAGGCAAAGAGTCCGATCCTGCCGCGCGCTGGCTTGCAGAAAGAGGCATCTATGCTTTTCTGCTGACCTATCGCTTGCCGATTGAGGGCTGGACCAATGGACCGCTTGCACCACTACAAGATGCGCAACGTGCTTTTCGTGTTGTACGTGCGCAAGCTTCAAACTGGAGTATCGATCCAAACAAGATCGGCGCGCTTGGCTTTTCAGCAGGTGGCCATCTGATGGGCCTCACCGCCACGCGCTCGGCTTTTCCGTCTTACCAGCCCATCGACAGCATCGATGTACAATCCGCACGGCCAGATGTTGCGGCACTCATTTATCCCGTCATCACGCTCGCAGCGCCCTATGACCACACCTCAACACGACGCTCACTCGTGGGGAAACACCCCACAGATGAAGCAGTGAAGCAATGGTCGGTCGAGAGCCATGTGGGCAAAGATTGCCCTCCGATCTTTCTCACACAGGCCGATGACGACCCCATTTCAAATCCGGCCAACAGTCGCATCATGCAGCAGGCTTGTGAGCAAGCAGGCGTAGCGGTGGAATTTCACGCAATCGCATCAGGTGGCCACGGTTTTGGCATGGGTCGCCCTGGCACTCCGACGGCAGAGTGGCCGATTTGGTTTGAAAACTGGCTCCGCGCGCAAAACATGCTTGTGTAATCTGCCGCAACAAGCGGGCATGGACAAAGCTTACGAATTGGACGAGGTTCCTAACCGCAAACAAGCGAACATGCTTTCCAATCGAACTGCGAAACAAACAAATGACCAGCGCCACCGACGATTTTACCCAAAGCTCAGAACCGTTCAACCTCTTCGCTGAATGGCTCAATGATGCAACCAAGAGCGAGCCGAACGATCCGAATGCACTGGCTCTGGCCACTGTCGATCCAGATGGGCTGCCCAATGTGCGCATGGTGTTGCTCAAGGATTTCGATGAGCACGGCTTCGTCTTTTACACCAATTATGAGAGCGCAAAGGGACAGGAAATCCTGTCTGCCGAAAAAGCTGCAATGTGCTTTCATTGGAAGTCGCTGCGCCGTCAGGTGCGAGTGCGCGGCCCTGTAGAAAAGGTTAGCGACGCAGAAGCCGATATTTATTATGCCTCACGCCCGCGTGGTAGCCGCATCGGTGCCTGGGCATCCAAGCAGTCGCGTCCGCTTGAAAGCCGCTTTGCACTGGAAAAGGCTGTTGCTGAATATACGGCCCGATATGCAATTGGCGAAATCCCTCGCCCTGCTCATTGGTCTGGTTTCCGCATTCGCCCAACTTCCATTGAGTTCTGGCATGACCGTCCATTCCGTCTGCATGATCGCGTGTTGTTCACGCGACCCACGCCGGAAGGCGACTGGAACAAGGACAGGCTCTATCCATAGTCGAACAACAAAAAGGCCACCGTTTCGGTGGCCTTTTTGACCTTCTAGACCAGCGGCTTGACCGCGACCCAGAGGCTTCCAAGTACAAGACCTAAGAAAATAATAAGCCCGACGATGTTGTTCGATTTGAACAATCTCAGGCACTGGTCCGGATTATCGATATCGAGCACGATGATCTGGCGATAAAGATGTGCACCTGCGGCAAGCAGACCTGCCAGCGCGGGCATTGGTACCTGAGCCACTGCAAAAGCTGCCGCGAAAAACCCGATCGCACCACCATAAAGCACCATGAGCGCCGTCTTGGTATGCTTTCCGAAAAGGCGCGCAGTCGAGCCAACACCGACCAACGCATCATCTTCCTTGTCCTGATGTGCATAAATGGTGTCATAGCCGATCACCCACAGAATCGCGCCGATATAAAGCAGCACAGGTGGAAGCGCGAGCGAACCTTCGACTGCCGCCCAGCCCATCAGCGCACCCCATGAGAAGGCAAGCCCAAGTACCAGTTGTGGCCAATTGGTAAAACGCTTCATGAAGGGATAGGCCGCGACGATCAGCAGCGAGCCAACTCCAAGCCCGATAGAGAACCAGTTGAACTGCAACACAACGACCAGACCAACCAGAGCCTGCAAGACCAGAAACAGCTTGGCCTGTTTGCGCGTCACTTGCCCTGACGGCAGTGGCCGCGACCGGGTGCGGTCGACCTTATCGTCGATGTCCTGATCGGCAAGGTCATTATAGGTGCAGCCAGCACCGCGCATAGCCACAGCTCCAATAAAGAACAGTACCAGATGCCACGGCGACGGCATAACTGCCCATGCGCCATCGCCCGGTTGTGCGCCGGCCCCTGCAACAAGTGCTGCCGACCACCAACATGGCCACAACAGAAGCTGCCAGCCGATTGGCCGGTCCCAACGCGCAAGCTGTGCATAAGGCCAGAGCCAGGGTGGCAAAATACGATAAACCCAATGGCCTGATGGCGCGTCCTTTACCCGTCCGCGGTTTTCCCGCGACTGGACATCCGACTTTGCCTCTAAATGCTGCATGACTGCCTGCTTTCCTGAAACTGCGACGGTCTAGGGATTTGAATTTAGCGCTTGAATTCCGGCTGATTGGAACACAGTTTCAAACGTCAAATTCGAAAAATCCACTAGATATATAAACTCGCTACTGGTCCTTTGATTCCGATATTTGCCCAATGCTTGTAACCGAGGGATACAAATGTCGAAAACAGACCACCAGTCCGCTTTTTATCGAAAAATTGCGGCACTGCCCTTGCTCGCACGCGCGATGGGCAATAGAGACCCGAAGTAACTACAGCATCGGCCCAAAAATCGGAATGGATTTTTGGAAAGCACGATGCGTAGATTCATTAGTTTAGAGTGTCCTTTGTGCGCCCAAGAGGACGCACGGCGCTCTAAGTGGCTATTTACTTATCTCACGCGCAGGGAGCAAGGCATGAAAGTTCTGTTGATCGGTTCTGGTGGCCGCGAGCACGCACTGGCATGGAAACTTGCCGCTTCTGCGAAGCTCGAAAAGCTCTATTGCGCGCCTGGCAATCCTGGCATTGCCGAATATGCAGAACTTGCAGCACTTGATGTAACCGACCACGCAGCAGTCATCGCCTTTGCCAAGGAAAAAGCTATTGATCTTGTCGTCGTGGGACCTGAAGCGCCGCTCGTAGCGGGCCTTGCCGACGATTTGACTACGGCGGGCATTCGCGTCTTCGGACCATCGAAGCTTGCAGCTCAGCTTGAAGGCTCCAAGGGCTTTACCAAAGACCTCTGCGCGCGCTTTGATATCCCGACCGGTGCCTATGGTCGCTTCAACAATGCGCCAAAAGCCAAAGCCTATATCCGAGAAATGGGCGCACCTATCGTTGTCAAAGCGGACGGCTTGGCTGCCGGCAAGGGCGTAGTCGTTGCCATGACGCTCGATGAAGCGCTCGACGCTGTCGACGCCTGCTTTGAAGGCGCGTTTGGTTCAGCCGGTGCCGAAGTCGTCGTTGAAGAGTTCCTCGACGGCGAGGAAGCAAGCTTCTTCTGCATTTGCGATGGCAAGACGGCACTGTCACTCGGCTCAGCACAAGATCACAAGCGCGTCGGCGACGGCGATACGGGCGTAAACACCGGCGGCATGGGAGCCTATGCTCCTGCCCCTGTAATGACGCCCGAAATCGTTGAGCGTACCATGCGCGAGCTCATCGAGCCGACCATGCGCGGCATGGCAGAAATCGGAGCGCCATTCTCCGGCGTACTCTTCTTGGGGCTGATGATTGGCAAAGATGGCCCCAAGCTCATTGAGTACAACACCCGCTTCGGTGATCCTGAATGTCAGGTACTGATGATGCGCCTTGAAAGTGACCTGCTCGACCTCATCAATGCTGCCGTTGACGGCAAGCTTGATCAAGTGTCGCTTGAATGGAAAGACCAGCCCGCGCTTACAATCGTCATGGCTGCAGAAGGCTATCCGACCAACGTGAAAAAGGGCAGCACCATTCGCGGCCTTGACAAGCTCGAGGGCATTGAGGGCCTAAAGGTTTTCCATGCAGGCACTGCAGAAAAAGACGGCGAACTCATTGCGAATGGCGGGCGCGTACTCAACGTTACAGCGATTGCCGAAACTGTCGCGAAAGCACAGGCCAATGCCTATGATGCCGTGAAGAAGATCGACTGGCCGGATGGGTTCTACCGCTCAGACATCGGCTGGAGAGCCGTCGAGCGCGAACGCTCGGGCAAGTAGTTCAGGCTATATGAACGCGGTTTCGGCCTGCCTTTTTGGCTTGGTAGAGCGCGGCATCGGCGCGACGCATTGTTTCATAAAGACCTTCGTCCTCGACCTGCTCTGCCACACCAAAGCTCGCAGTTGGACCCCAATCAGGGGATTTTCCTTCGAAGCGCAGTTCACATAATGCCTGGCGCAGGCTTTGCGCCAGGGCTTCAGCAACTGTCATATCACTATCCGGAATGAAGACCACAAACTCTTCTCCACCCATGCGTGCTGCCACGGCTGATCGGGGCAATTGTGATTTGAGCAATTTGCCAAAGGCTGCGATAACCCGGTCGCCACCATCGTGCCCATAGGTATCATTGACGCGTTTAAAGAAATCCAGATCGCTCATGATCACTGAATAGCGAATACGCGCGCCCTTGCGCACCAGCACCCGCGAAACATGGCGATCAAAGCCGCGGCGATTATAAATCTGCGATAACTCATCGACTTCTGACTGCTCGCTCGCCTCCCCCACCATATGCGAAACCGTGCTTAGCAGCAGAAGCAGTCCCCGCGCGACCTGCACGAACACGCCTATCGACAGCGAGACAAGCACATGGAGCGTATTAACTTCATCCTCGGGGCGCATGTCAGAGCCTGGCGAGGCAATGAGCAAGGCTTTCGACAGATAATGGAGGCAACTGAAGATCGCGAGCGCTATCATCAGTTTATCAACCAGCCGCAGCATTCCAGAGCGATAGATCACCCGGATCATCAGAAGCTGAACGAGGCAAAGTGGTAGCTGATAGAGAAAACGATGCAGGAAAGATGTCCGCGGCAGATCGTAGATCAAAACATTACACACAATGGCAGCGACGAAGAACCCACCAATGAGCTTCCAATCAATCTTCTGCCTGTAGATGCTTTGCAAGCCAATAATTATCGCGAGAAAGGTAGCCATCAGAAGCGCAAATGAAACGGGTACGAGCACCCGTGGATTGGCAGCAAGCGGAATCCAGTAACCGGAGATTGCGACAAGCGCTGCAGATATCGACGCAAGCGTGAACCAGCGCGGGGCAGAGTAATTCCGTTCCTGAATGGCAACGAAAGCGAATGTCAGGATAAAAACGCACGAAACCGTCAGATTAACAGTCAGAAAATACGGTACGAGCGTCATATAACGGTCCCTTTGAACATGCTTATATTCTAAATGAAGACCAAGAAAATTTCGTTAAACGGCGGAATTCCCATATGCCATTGTTCTGGTTGCGGTTTACGGATCGTGATCCGTTAGGCTCGAAAATTATATAGTTGCAACGTTCTTTCGTAATATTCAGTTCGCACTATTTTATATTGATAATAGTATTTTTATGATTTTTGGAAAAGTGTCTTGTAAATGCCACGAATGCCGCATATATATTGGGCATCGATTTTGTTTTCGAATGTTGCGGCGCGATTTCGCCACCCGGTATTTCTTTCAAACTCGTGAAATTCGGCGATGGATTTCGATCCATTATATATTAACCGTGCGATTTGAAAGGAATTCAACATGGCAAACGGAACAGTAAAATTCTTTAATTCAACCAAGGGCTTCGGCTTCATTCAGCCTGATGACGGCGGCGTAGACGTGTTCGTACACATCTCTGCTGTTGAGCGTTCGGGCATGCATTCGCTGAACGAAGGCCAGAAGGTTAGCTTCGACGTGGTCGCAGACCGTCGTTCGGGCAAGAATGCAGCTGAAAACCTGCAGGCTCTCTAATATTTTTTGGGCGAGGTTCTAAACAGCTTCGCCCAGATAATAGAGCCAAGAGATTTGTCTCCGACCTTTGACCACGGATGTACTGGCACTGATCGTTGAGACAATATGAAGGTCGGGTATTGCCCGGCCTTTTTTATTTTTTACTGCTGTATTTGTTAGGCGCCTTGCGCCCTAGCGGGCGCGCAAAGGTCGCTCTAACAGCGCAAATTTGCCGCTTAGCATCACCTTCGATCCGATATGATGTAAGGCGTTGTGCAACGGAAAGTGGCGCAGTCAAATATAGCGAAGCTGTGGTACAGCAACTATTGGAGAACCGTCCATGTCAGACAACGAAAAAGAACAACTGACCAAAGATACGCTCTTCAAGTCCAATCCTTCGAGAATGGAAGCGAAGAACGCGACGACCGACAAGGCCGCTAAAGCCATTCTACAGGGCGAACGCGATGCCGTAGATGCAAAGACAGCGCGGCTACGTGCGGCGCGCCTCAACCGCGACCAAGCTGAATAACATCACAGCCACTCTTGAAACTATCAATAACTTCATCGTGTGAATATTGACGTTTACGTAATAAGCCGATAGCTCTTACTCATGACCAGCCATCAGGCTGAACGGATTGCCAGAGATTTACGGGCAATTCGGAGCCTTTTGAGGAAAAGGTTTTTAGGAGGAAAGATGTATCGCGCGCCGGTTTCTGAAATTTCCCATACGCTTATGAAGGTCGCAGGCCTCGAAAAAGCTATTGAGGATAGTCGTTTTCCTGAATTTTCTGCCGATTTGGCGGAAGCTATTCTGGAAGAGGCTGGCAAGTTTGCCGCCGAGCGCGTCGAGCCGCTTCGTATCCCTGGCGACAAACATGGCGCCACGTTGAAAGATGGCGTTGTCACCACTGCTCCAGGCTGGAAAGAGCTTTATGCCGACTGGATTGCAGGAGGTTGGAACTCGCTAACTGGCACGCCGGAATATGGCGGTCAGGGCCTGCCGACAATGATGTCGGTGGCGGTCAGCGAAATGTGGAACTCCGGCACACTGGCTTTTGCCATCGCTCCCACACTCACCATGGGTGCGGTTGAAGCGCTGGAGAAGCACGCATCAAAAGAGCTCAAAGACATCTATCTCGAAAAGCTCATCACCGGCGAGTGGATGGGCACAATGAACCTGACCGAGCCGCAAGCTGGCTCTGATCTCGGTGCTTTGCGTGCGCGCGCAGAGCGGAGCGATGATGGCAGCTATCGCATCTTTGGCCAAAAGATTTTCATCACTTACGGTGAGCATGACCTGACCGACAATATCGTGCATCTGGTGCTGGCACGCCTGCCCGATGCCCCTGCTGGCACAAAGGGCATTTCGCTGTTTCTTGTGCCGAAGTTCCTCGTCAATGAAGATGGTTCGCTTGGCCGCCGTAACGATCTTTTCTGCTCAGGCCTTGAACACAAAATGGGGATTCACGCCTCACCTACCTGCACCATGATCTATGGTGACGGCTTTGCGAAGGGGGAAGAAACCGGAGCGGTTGGCTATCTGATTGGCGAAGAAAACCGCGGTCTCGCCTGCATGTTTACCATGATGAACAATGCGCGTCTCCTGGTTGGTATTCAGGGCGTTGGCGTAGCGGAAGCTGCCTATCAGCAAGCATTGAATTACGCCAAGGAACGCAAACAAGGCCGTGCTGTTGGTGCTGATCCCAAGCAGGGCATGAGCCCGATCATCAAGCACCCCGATGTGCAGCGCATGCTGCTCACCATGAAGGCGTTGACGCAAGTTGCCCGCTCCATCACTTATTCCTGCGCTCACGCAATCGACATGAGTCATGCGACCGAGGGGGCAGACGTGCAATTCTGGTCGGACCGTGCTGGCCTTCTCACGCCTTTAGCCAAAAGCTTTGCAACCGATGTCGGTGTTGATGTGGCCTCGCTTGGTATGCAAATCCATGGAGGTATGGGCTTCATTGAAGAAACGGGTGCGGCACAGCTACTGCGCGATGCCCGCATTACTCCAATCTATGAAGGCACAAACGGCATTCAAGCTATCGACCTCGTGCTACGCAAATTGCCAATTGGCAATGGCGAACATATCACGGGCTTCTTTGCCGAATTGCAGGATGAGGCTGACAAGGCCAAGGCCTCAAACCGTCCTGAACTTGGTGAAACAGGCGCGCGCCTGTCCGTTGCCATTGACGAAGCCCGCGTAGCCACCGACTGGCTGCAAAAGGCAGCACGCGAAGGCCGGACAGAGGAAGCGCTCGCTGGAGCCACACCGTATCAGCGTCTGTTGTCGCTAACCGTTGGCGGTGCGTATCTCGCACGTGCAGCTCTGACCAGCGATGATGAAGGCCGGGCAGCCCTTTGTCGGTTCTTTGCTGAAAACATGTTGGCGGAAGTTAGTTCCTTGAAAGACACAGTCATCACCGGCGCATCGAGTCTCGCCGCCGCCAAATCTGCACTGGAGGCGTGAGCATGAGCGAGCATATTCTGATTGAGCGTCAAGGTTCCGTGCAGATCATCCGGCTTAACCGGGCTGACAAGAAGAACGCCATCACGCGTGCGATGTATGCCGCGATGGCCAAGGCGCTTGTTGATGGCGATGCAGACGGCGCCGTGCGCGTGCACGTGTTTCTCGGCGTTCCGGGCGCTTTTTCATCCGGCAACGACATGCAGGATTTCATGGCTGCCGCCTCTGGAGGCAATATGGGCAATGATATCATGGATTTTCTCGCAGCCCTTTCGGGTGCGAAGAAGCCGATTGTCTCAGGCGTTGATGGCTTAGCCATCGGGATCGGCACGACTATTCATCTGCATTGCGACCTAACATTTGCCACCAATCACGCCTTGTTCCGGACGCCCTTCGTCGACCTTGGGCTTGTGCCGGAAGCAGCGTCCAGCCTACTTGCACCGCCATTGATGGGCCACCAGAAGGCATTCGCACTATTGGCGCTGGGACATGGCTTTGATGCACAGGCAGCCCTTGAAGCCGGCATTGTCTTTAAGGTTGTCGAAAGCGGAGAGCTGGAAACGGAAGTGTTAAAGGCTGCTGAAGAAATAGCCGCCAAACCTTCACAGGCCATGCAGATTGCACGTAGACTGATGCGAATGCCTGCTGAACCCGTCGCTGATCGCATAGCACGGGAAGCCAGGCACTTTGCCGAGCGGCTCACCTCGAACGAGGCGCGCGAAGCCGTAATGGCGTTTCTCAGTCGTAAGAAATAATCCGAACAAAAAATTACCCGGATGGGGTTGCCATCCGGGTGGCTTGCTGGAGGTCAGCCAAGTTGGTTGCTCCGGCATCGGCGGTTTTTGATATCTGGAAAGGTCCTTCGTCTTTCCAGACGACCACCGAGCGGGGCGTTATTCCTTAGATAGTGTAGAAATCTGACGAGAACGTGTTCACACGCGAATGTGATGAATTCTGGGTTTCATTTCAGTTTCTGGCGATAATCTCACGGCCTTCAATCACCATGCGAACACCCAGCGAACCGGTCTTGCGACGAGCAAGAAAGCGCGGGCGACGGCGACGTGGTTCCTGCCCCTGACGACGAGCCTGCGGCTCAGAGGTGCGCACAGGTCCAGTGCTTTCATAAAGCGGACGAGCAATACCATCTTCTTCGACCAGCATCATCGGCAGATTGAAAGTTGCTGCCCATGCGCGCCAGTCAGCAGCAACATCGGTCAGGTCATGAGCAACGAGCAGTGGCACTGAAAGCTGCGGATCTTCATGCATCAGTTCAAGCGTTACGGTGATTTCACCGAACTCATCTTCCACAGCGCGGGCAGCCACACCAACAAACGCATTGATTGGCAGCGCGATCGACATTGGCAGGCCGCTCGAAGGCAAAACCTGCCGGATGACAGCACCACGTTCGCTGATGGTGAAGGTTACGTCTGCATCGCAATCTTCTGCCGCATAAGTCACTACCTGCGGAAGGTGAAACGGATCGAGCCGAAGTTCCTGACCTGCCCATTCTGGCTTCTTAAGTCCGCTGCTCATCATTTTCGACGCCTCTGTCTATCTCTGCCTGTTTTTTGAGAGCCAGTTATTCCGGCTTCTCTTTTGAGCGATGTTCGCTCTTGTTGATTTGGAGAATAGACCGCGTTTATTACCGATGCGCTTAACGCGTTAGGTTAACTTTTCCCTGCTTTTTCATTTGGTTACCGCTTTACAACCAGGTGTAAGAAGTCAGTAATTCTTGCTAATTTACGTTTACATAAATGAAAAGGCGGACAGTTTCCTGCCCGCCTCGGTTTTGTCATATTTGCTGAAATTACAGCACTTTACCCGGGTTCATGATGCCCAGCGGGTCGAATGATTTCTTAATACGACGCATCAATTCGAGCGCCACTGCCTCCTTGAAGAAGGCGAGCTCTTCGCGCTTCAACTGGCCAATGCCATGCTCGGCGGAGATCGATCCGGTATAAGACGCAACAATTGTGTGAATGCGGTGATTGAGATCGTGCCAGCGATCAAGGAAAGCCTGCTTGTCGGCACCCACCGGCTGCGACACGTTATAATGCAGATTACCATCGCCTATATGACCGAAGCAAACGATACGCGAGCCGGGGATCATTTCCAGTGTTGCTGCGTTGGCTTCATGGATGAAAGCCGGGATTTTTGCGACAGGCACCGAAATATCGTGCTTGATCGAACCGCCTTCCGGCTTCTGCGCCCAGGACATTTCCTCACGCATTTTCCAGAACATCTGTGCCTGCGCAACGCTTTCAGCAATGGCCGCATCCTGAATGATGTCGTTCTCAAACGCTTCTGTCAGAATGGTTTCAAGCGTGGTGCGGGCATCGTCTTCCGAACGGGTCGATGAAATATCAACCAGCACATACCAGTCATGTGGGCTTTCGAGCGGATCGCGAACGCCGTCCACATGGGCAACCGTAAACTCAACGCCCACACGCGGCATCAGTTCAAAACCGGTGAGCGATGGACCTGCGTGTTCGGTCGCAAGCTGGAACAGGCGCAGCACGTCTTCCGGGCTGCGTAAGCCCGCATAGGCGACGCCCTTGCCCTTTGGCTGCGGGTAAATCTTCAAAACGGCTGCGGTGATAACGCCAAGCGTGCCTTCAGACCCGACAAACAGGTCTTTCAGATCATAGCCGGTGTTGTCTTTCTTCACATAGCGCAAATCGTTGAGGATTTCGCCGCTTGGCAAAACCACTTCAAGGCCGAGGCACAGTTCGCGCATATTGCCGTAAGCCAGAACAGCGGTACCGCCAGCGTTAGAACCAAGATTGCCGCCAATCTGGCACGAGCCTTCCGCACCGAGCGACAGCGGGAACAGACGGCCCACTTTCTGCGCTTCGTCCTGAAGGTTTTTCAGGATTACACCGGCTTCCACCGTCACCAGATTGCCGACCGGATCAACCGAGCGCACCTTGTTCATGCGGCCAAGCGACAGAACAACCGTGGTGTTGCTTTCATCCGGTGTCTGACCGCCAACGAGACCGGTATTGCCGCCCTGCGGGACGACCGGGGTTTTGGTTTCATTGGCGAGTTTCAGAATCGCGGAAACTTCTTCGGTTGAGGCTGGACGCAGCACCAGCGGCGAACGGCCCTGATAGAGATCACGCTGTTCGATCATGAATGGCGCAATATCTTCCGGCGCGGTTAGCGCATTCTTTTCGCCAACAATGGCTGCAAAACGTTGGATCAGGGCGGTGTCGAGCATGTGCTTCTCTTAAGTCTTGGGGGAATTAGCGCGGGGCAGCCGCGCGTTTAAGACGATCATTGATGGCCTCACCGAGACCATCAAAAGGAATGGGTTCAACGGCAATTGTGCGAGCGGCGCTTGCATCAAGCCTGCGCATGAAATCAAACAGATTGCTGGCCGCTTCGCGCAAATCGCCCAATGGGCTGAGGTTCAGGACGGCTAGCGCTTTATCAGCATCGGCCACGCGCTTTGGCCCGAAAGCCAAAAGCGCCTCGCCCTCGCCAACACTCTCAACATTCAGCCGAACGGCAGCATTGGGTGCATAATGGGATTCCATCATACCCGGCGCTTGAATAGCGGCCTTATGCTCAGCGCGTTCAAGCTTCACGCCAATCAGCGCTTCGATTTCCCCAGCAGCCAGACCGCCGGGGCGCAGCAGACGCACGCGCGCACCTTCAACCTTGATGATGGTGGATTCAACACCAATGCCACAAGGACCGGCATCAAGGATCATATCGATCTTGCCGCCCAGATCATCTGCCACGGCTTTTGCCGAGGTCGGGCTGATACGGCCAGATGTATTGGCACTTGGTGCAGCAACCGGGCTATCGAGTTGCTTGATAACATCGCGCACTTGGCCGGTGGGCATACGGATGGCGAGGGTATCAAGCCCTGCCGTCACCAGCGGATGGATGGGGCGCTGCGTATCCTGCTTTGCTTTGAGCGGCAGAACAATGGTGAGCGGCCCCGGCCAGAAGGCTTCGGCGACTTTGCGCGAGATCGGGTCGAAAGTCACATAGCGCTCGGCCATGGCAATGCTGTCGACATGAGCAATGAGCGGATTGAACTGCGGGCGTCCTTTGACGGCAAAAATGCCCGCCACACCTTCGCCGTGTGCTGCATCGGCGGCAAGGCCATAGACCGTTTCCGTCGGGATTGCGACAAGCCCGCCGCGCGCGAGCACTTCGACTGCACGCGAAACAGCATTGTCATCAAATGTCACGATCTTGGCCAAAGGCTTCAGCCCTTATTCATTGTTGCTGCGCGTTTTCGCGCATGTCGTAGCTACACAAACCGTCGCTTTTGAGCAAGAGAGTCCAAAGAGCACTTCATGCAAGATCGGAATGAGTTACAAAAAGAAAGGGCGCTTCAAAGCGCCCTTTTGTTATTTATCCGGCGATTTTCGAGAAATCAGCCACCTTGCTGGTGGCAGTGCGGATTTGTTCAAGCAGTGCAAGGCGGTTGGCGCGGACGTTTTCGTCCTCGTCATTGACCAGCACTTTTTCAAAGAACGTGTCCACTGGACCGCGCAGCTTGGCAAGTGCCAGCATCGCACCACCGAAGTCTTCGCGGGCAATGGCTTCTTCGGCTTCCTGAGCTGCGAGGTTCACAGCCGCATGAAGCGCCTTTTCCTCGTCTAACTTCAACAGGCCAGCATCGACGCTTGGAGCGACCTTGGTGCCTTTTTTCTCTTCCGCTGCCAGGATATTGGCGGCGCGCTTGGTGCCAGCCAGCAGGTTCTTGCCGTCTTCTTCATTGATGAAGACGATCAAGGCTTCCAGACGACGTGCAACCAGCAGAAGATTGTCGGCATGAGCGGTCAGAACGGCATCAATCGCGTCGTGGCGTGCGCCATCTTCCTTCAAGTGAACCTTGAAACGTTCATGCAGGAACGAGAGAAGATCAGCCAGAACCGGCTCAGCATTGGCCTCAATTTCCGCACGCGCTTGCGCTTCGAGATTGCGCAATGCGTTGTCGACATCCTGTTCGCCATCAACATCGCCGGACTTTTCCGAAGCCAGCTTTGCTTCAAACTCACGCAGTTTACGCTGAACCTGTCCTTCTTTGAGCGAGGCGTAGGCCGTGTGCAGAAGCGGCAGGAGCGGGAACTTCCAATCTTGCGAGAGCACCAGACGGATCACACCAAGCGCTGCACGGCGCAGAGCAAACGGGTCTTTCGAGCCGGTTGGCTTTTCGTCAATCGCCCAGAAACCGACCAGTGTGTCGAGCTTATCAGCCAAAGCGACAGCAACGGCAACCGGGTTCCTCGGTACAAAATCCGATGGGCCTTGTGGCTTGTAGTGTTCTTCAAGAGCCATAGCGACGGATACGTCTTCACCCTGAAGAAGCGCATATTTGCGGCCCATGGCGCCCTGAAGTTCGGGGAATTCGCCAACAACTTCCGTGGTCAAATCGGCCTTTGCCAGAACGGCAGCACGGGCTGCAAGCTTTGGATCGGCACCGACGAGTGGTGCAATCTGGCTTGCCAGTTCGCGGATGCGTTCAACGCGTGCGCCTTGCGTGCCTAGCTTGGCATGGAAGGTCACGTTAAGCGCATCCAGACGCGCCATGCGCTGATCGAGCGGCTTTTTCAGATCAAGGCCGAATTTTTCGCCCGACGCCAAAAGCTTGTCGAGATCAGGCAGATCGTGCTGATCGGTGTGCCAGAAATAAAGCGCATCGGACAGGCGTGCGCGCACGACCTTGCCATTGCCGTAAGCGATTTCCGTGCCGCCATCGCGTGCTGCGATGTTCGAGATCAGAATGAACTTGTTCGACAGCGCTTCAGTTTCGCCCTGCTTGCGGGTGACGAAGCATTTCTGGTTGGCGCGGATGGTGAGGCGGATGACTTCCGGCGGGATTGCGAGGAATTCTTCCTCGAACTCGCCCATCAGCACGACCGGCCATTCAACCAGACCGGATACTTCTTCAAGCAAGCCTTCGTCTTCGACCAGATCGAGGCCCGATGCAAAAGTCAGATTGCGGGCGTCCTGCAGGATGATTTCCTTGCGGCGCTCAGCGTCGAGTACCACGAAAGCCTTCTCAAGCTTTTCGACATAGTCGTCAAAACGGCGCACCTTGATCGCCTGACCATCGCTTAAGAAACGATGACCATAGGTCAGGTTGCCGGACTTCAGACCATCAATGTCAAACTCGACCACAACCGTTTCTTCGGTTTCAGGGCCGAACGTGCAGAGGATCGATTGCAGCGGACGCACCCAGCGAAGCGCACCCGGCTTTGACGAGGCCGCACCCCAACGCATGGACTTTGGCCATGGGAAGTTGCGGATTACCTGCGGTACGAGTTCCGCAATGATTTCTTCCGCAGCGCGGCCCGGCTTGGTCAGATGGGCAACGTAGAAATCGCCCTTCTTTGGGTCGGAATGCACATGGGCCTGAGACACATCGCTGAGGCCAGCCTTGCGCAGAAAGCCCTGAATGGCTTGTTCTGGAGCTGTGACAGATGGACCTTTTACGTCTTCATGCACGTCTTTCGAGCGCACGGTCAGACCGCGAACATCGAGCGTCAGGCGACGCGGGGTCCAATAGGCGGTCGTGGCTTCATAGGTAAGGCCAGCTTCCACCAGACCATCGGTGATCATCTTCTTGAAATCACCGGCAGCTTTACGCTGCATACGGGCCGGGATTTCTTCGGAAAAGAGTTCGAGCAACAAATCAGGCATAATAATTACTCGCCCTCACGCTTGAGAATAAAACCACCGGCATCCGTCAACAAGAACGCTTCGCCGCACTGACGCGCGAGATTACGCACGCGCAGGATATAGCTCTGGCGCTCGGTAACCGAGATCACGCCGCGCGCATCCATCAGGTTGAAGACGTGGGATGCCTTGATGCACTGGTCATAGGCCGGGAATACGCACTTATGCAGCGAGTTTTCGCCCGTGCTGCCTGCCTTCAAGATCGCAGCGCATTCGCGCTCTGCATCGATGAAATGCTGATGCAGGATTTCGGTGTTGGCCATTTCGAAATTGTAGCGGGAATATTCCTGCTCGGCCTGCAAGAAAACATCGCCATAGGTGAGTTTTTCTTCGCCTTCGAGGCCGTTGAAGTTGAGGTCATAGACATTGTCCACGCCCTGCACATACATGGCGAGGCGCTCAAGACCATAGGTCAGCTCGCCAGCAACCGGCGAGCACTCAATGCCGCAAACCTGCTGGAAATAGGTGAACTGCGACACTTCCATGCCGTCACACCAGCATTCCCAGCCAAGGCCCCATGCGCCGAGCGTCGGGCTTTCCCAATCGTCTTCCACGAAGCGCACGTCATGCAGCGTTGGATCAAGACCGATCGCACGCAGCGAACCCAGATAGAGATCCTGAAGGTTCGGCGGCGATGGCTTGATGATCACCTGATACTGGTAATAATGCTGCAAGCGGTTTGGATTTTCGCCATAGCGGCCGTCCTTTGGACGGCGCGATGGCTGCACATAGGCAGCTTTCCACGGCTTTGGCCCGAGCGAACGCAGCGTTGTCGCCGGGTGGAACGTACCCGCCCCCACTTCCATGTCGTATGGCTGCAAAATAGCGCAACCGTGTTCCGCCCAATAGTTATGGAGCGTCAGGATCAAGCCCTGAAAGGAACGGGTGGGATGCATATGTGCTGGCAACGTACTGGACACAGGGTCAGGCCTTGTTATTGAAATGATGGCCCGGTCTAATTTGTCCGTCACGCAGGGTCAAGCATGCGAGCCATTGCGCGCGGTAAAATCAACGCGCAATGAATGATTTGGGGATGGTTTGAACCCTATCTGCGTTAGTTTGCAGCAGGTTTTTCCGTTTCAGGCTTTGCCGGTTCGGCTTTCGGTGCCTCTTCAGCCGGTTTTGGATCAACAGGCTTTGCTTCTGAAGGCTTAGCGTCAGCGGGCTTTGCTGCATCCGCCCGCGAAGGATTGGTTGGATCAGCAAGGCCAGACTTCAGTTTTTCTTCGATCTTGGCGAGTTCTTCCGGCTCCGGTTTACCGGCAATCGCGTGGTTCCACTGGAACGTCGCCTCAAGCTGACGATCCGCACGCCAGTACGCGTCACCAAGATGATCGTTGATGGTCGGATCTTCCGGGCGCAGCTTGACGGCCTTTTCAAGCTCAACGACTGCTTCCGGGTAACGACCAAGCTGATAATAAGCCCAGCCAAGTGAATCGACGATATAGCCATCCTGCGGGCGCAACTCGACGGCCTTCTTAATCATGAGCAACGCCTCATCGAGGTTCTCACCGCGATCAACCCAAGAATAGCCAAGATAGTTCAGCACTTGCGGCTGGTCAGGATAAAGCTCCAGCGCTTTCTTGAAATTCGGCTCTGCCTGATCCCATTCTTTCAAACGCTCATGCGCGATGCCACGCTGATAGAAGACCGGCCAGTCCTTGCGTTCAGGCGACTTGATCTGCTCAACGGCCGCATCATAGATTTTTGCAGCATCGGCAAAGTTCTTGTCCTGCGCATAAACGCCGCCCAGTGCCAGATAGGTGCGAATATCGGTCTTGTCGCGGTTGAGCAAGGTTTTCAACTGCTCAATCGCCTCGCTTGTCTTCTCGTTTTCGGCAAGATTAAGCGCTCGCTGCATTTCTGCATCGCGCCTATAGGGCGATTTTTCAGGAACGCGCGCATAATACTCGACAGCCCTTTCCGGCTGGCGCAGCTTCGCCGAAATATCGCCAAGCTGATAAAGCGTGGCATCGTTATCTGGGCGCAATGGCAGTGACATTTGCAGATAAAGCTTGGCAAAAGCTTCCGCGCCACCACGATTGATCGCCGTACCAAGCGTATAAAGCACTTCGCCGACACCCTGCTGCGGCGTCTCGATCAGGCGAGGATATTTCTGTCCAGCCTCAATCTTTTCGCGCATCTCGGTGATGGTCATGCGTCCATTCAGAAGCTCTTCAGCATCTTTCAGAATCTTGATTGCGCCGTCCTTGTCACCCTGACGCAACTTGAAGGAGGCATAAGCCATCACAATGCGTTCATAGGTATCAGGTGCGGCACTACCGCCCGGACGATCATCGATCGCCTGCTGGTAATAGTTACGCGCATCCTGCTTCTGACCCGCAATGTCGGCGATAAGTGCTGCATTATAAATGCGGAACAGGCCATACCACTCAGGGCCGTTGATCTTCACAACATCGGTGAGCGCACGCTTCGGATTGCCCTGACCGACCTTCACCCATGCACCCATAAGGCTTGTCGCGAGCTGATCCATATCGGACTGGATCGACAGCATCAGGAGTGGGCCAGTCTTGCGATATTGCTTTCTAGAAATAGCGTCGATTGCCAGAGCAACGCGCGAAAAGCGTTCAATCTCAGGCTGATTCTTCAGCTCTTCCGCAAGCGGTAGTGCATCTTTGAAACGGCCTTCCGTCAAAAGAGCAAGAAGCAGGTTTTGCTTGATAATATCGTTGCCGGGATCAAATGCCATAGCCTGACGATAGAAGTCGACGGCAGCACCAATATTGTTATCGGCTTCTGCCGTGCGAGCAGCAAGATAAGCGCCTGCAAACGAACCGGCACGCACTTGCGACACAGGATCGGGATTGGTTTTAGCCATTGCCGC
The DNA here is from genome assembly GCF_029909885.1 of Ochrobactrum sp. AN78. NCBI lineage: Bacteria > Pseudomonadati > Pseudomonadota > Alphaproteobacteria > Hyphomicrobiales > Brucellaceae > Ochrobactrum > Ochrobactrum sp. AN78. Next base: position 7,470 of record NZ_JASAMU010000011.1, on the reverse strand, counting down.
ATTTGCTGGCAGCGCTACTCCCGCTAGAGCCAAGAGAAGCAATCCGTAAAGCGGACGACGTTTCAATCCCTGCCGCATAAAGCCCAGTCCTCTTTCCAATTCCGTATAAGATCCCCTATTCAGAGGCACTTCAAGCATGGCCTTTTTGGGGTCCTTGCGCAAGAAAAGCATCCGTGATGGATGCTTTTCTTTTCATTCTTACCTTGCATGTCGTTCTCCCGAAACCGCTTCCCACTTTCGGGCAATATACTCGAAAAAGCATCCGTGACGGATGCTTTTCTTGTTGATTTTGCTCATCATTTCGTCAAGTCGAAGCCTGTTCGAAATTTCAGATTGCGACCGAGTTCACTCTACGCCCTCATCTCAGCAGGCGCATAGCGCCTTGTTAAAGGGCGAGGCTCCAGCGTGTTCTCTCTCGCCTTGCAAGACGCCGCCTTTAGCGGCTCATCAAGATGAGGGAGAGAGAGACCGCTCGATCAAGAATCAATTCACTCGGCTGATGCAGAAATCGATCACTTCGATCAGCGCATCTTTCTCAGGTGTGGACTTCAAAGGCGCCAAGGCGTCACGGGCAATTTCACCAAAATGCCGTGCACGCTGCACTGTATCGGCAATCGCACCGTGCTTGGTCATCAGACCAATGGCCTTTTCAAGTGACGCGTCGTCGCTGGCACCTTCTTCGATTGCGTTCTTCCAGAATGCACGCTCTTCATCGCTACCCCGACGATAGCTTAGGATAACCGGCAAGGTGATCTTACCTTCACGGAAATCGTCGCCAGTGTTCTTGCCAAGATCGGCAGCCGAGCCACCATAATCCAGCGCATCATCAACGAGCTGAAAGGCGAGGCCGAGATTAAGACCGTAATCGCGAAGGGCTGCACGATCCGAACGCTGGGCCTGAGCAATGATTGGACCAACTTCAGCCGCAGCTGAGAAAAGAGCGGCAGTCTTGGCTTTGATCACAGCCAGATATTCGTCTTCGGTGGTTTCCATGTTCTTGGCTGCAGCAAGCTGCATCACTTCGCCTTCAGCGATAACCGAGGCGGAAGTTGCAAGAACATCGAGTGCATCGAGTGAGCCGACATCGACCATCATCTTGAAAGCCTGACCGAGCAGGAAATCTCCAACCAGAACACTGGCCTGATTGCCCCAGATCATGCGTGCCGTACTCTTGCCGCGACGCAGATCGCTTTCATCGACCACATCGTCATGCAGAAGAGTAGCGGTATGCATGAATTCGACCGAGGTTGCGAGACGGACATGCCCGTCACCCTCATAGCCAAACATGCGGGCTGCTGCGAGCGTCATCATTGGGCGCAGGCGCTTGCCGCCAGATGAAATGAGATGGTTAGCCACTTCCGGAATCATCTCGACATCGGAACCTGCACGGGACAGGATCATTTCGTTCACGCGGCCCATATCGGCCTTCGTGAGATCGACCAGAGGCTGGACCGATCCTTCCTGTTTCTTTTTCCCGTCGAGATTCAAAACCACACCCAATGTCGTTACTCCTAGCTGCTGACCACACTATGTGTGCGGATCAGAATGCTCAAGACGCTTAAAAGCCCCCTGCACGCCCAAGCTTTTCATTCAGAGCCTGTTCACCATTGAAGGAAGCAGTTGTCAATGCGGTCTATTGATTACACATTGTCGAAATGATCGAACTTATGCGCACAAATGATTCCGTATTGCTGTCCGTCGCCGAAGCGCTGATGAAAGAGGCGGGCATCATCTATTTCATTGCCGACACGAATATGAGCATCCTCGAAGGTTCGCTTGGCATTATACCGAGGCGGTTTCTGGTCGAAGAAGACAGGCTGGACGAAGCCCGGCGTTATCTCATCGACGCTGGCTTGGAACACGAATTAAAAGACCATGGCAAATAACATTTCCGAGCATCAGCCTGACACGGTAGGTGAAACGCTCGATGTGTTCCATCGTGGTGCATTTCATCTCGTGCAACCCGCAATCAAAGGGCATCGTTCCGGCGTAGACGCAATGATTCTAGCAAGCAGCGTCCCGCAAAGTTTTTCAGGCCAACTCGCTGATCTTGGCAGTGGCGCCGGTGCTGCGGGGCTGGCTGTCGCCGCTCGCTGTAAAAACGCACGCGTCACACTTATAGAGCGCTCCGGCTTCATGCTGAACTTTGCGCACAAAAGTGTCCGTCATCCGCTCAATGCAGCCCTGTTGGATCGCGTCGATATTCTCGAAGCCGACGTCTCACTGACTGGAAAGGCACGCGCTGCCGCTGGCCTTATCGATGATAGTTTCGACTTTGTCATCATGAACCCGCCTTTCAACGAGGCAAGTGACCGTTCCACGCCCGATCCCGTAAAGGCCGAAGCGCATGTCATGCCAGAAGGCATGTTTGACCAATGGTTGCGCACGGCATCAGCAATCCTCCGCCCGGGGGGGTGTGTATCTATTATTGCGCGCCCGGGTTCACTCGCACCAATACTGGAAGCGCTCACTGGTCGATTTGGCGGGGTTAAAATCATCCCGGTATTGCCGCGTCCCGACAGTGCGGCTATTCGCATTGTGATTATGGGCATTCGCGGTAGCCGCGCTGGCCTCTCGCTGATGCCGGCACTCATTCTTCATGGCGATGCAGGCAATGATTTCACAGAGCGCGCAACCGCTATCAATAACGGGCAGACTTCGCTGCTTTAAAAAACGCTTACAGCGGTTCCAGTTGAGATTGAATCGCTGGAACTGCCGTAACTAACTGTTTTACGCATTGTCCGACGCAAAACCGCTTCGCACTTTTGCGGGAAATTCTTTAAAGACGAGGCTTCTATGGAAATCAGACCAGTCAGAATTGATGATGCCGATGACATGAGCAAGGTGCTTAAAGAAATCATCGACGCGACCGGACGGCAGCGGCAATATGACCGTGATCATGTCATCGAACTCTATATTTCCGACCCGAACCGCATAGAATGTCATGTGGCGGTTGCCGATGGTGAAGTATTGGGGTTCCAGTCGCTGAAACATGCGACCGAAGGCAATCCATATGGCGTCGCTGTCGGCTGGGGCATTATCGGCACTCATGTCAGCCCGCGTGCAGCGCGCAAAGGTGTCGGATCGGCTTTGTTTGCCGCAACACGCCAAGCTGCAACAGTTGCAGGGATTATCGATATCGACGCGAGTATCGGCGACAACAATGACATGGGGCTCGCCTATTACGAAGCGATTGGTTTTCGTACATACCGAACCTCGCCGGGCAGAATCTGTAAACAATATAAAATGGAAAATTAAAGATATGCTGCTGATCGTTGGAACAGTGCGGGTATTGGCCGAAAACTTAGATGAAGCACGTCCTGTGATGCAGCGCATGATCCAAGCAAGTCGCGCGGAAAGTGGCTGTATTGAATACGCCTATGCTCAGGACATTCTTGATCCCGGCCTCATCCATGTAAAAGAACTCTGGTTGGATCGGGTTTCACTGGACAAACATTTCACTTCTGGCCACATAGCAGACTGGCGTTCCGAATGGCCAAGACTGGGCATAACGGATCGAAATCTCATGCTCTACGAAGTAGAAGCTCCGGAAATAACCTGAAAAGAAAATAATGACGTCCAATCCGAAGCCCGTTCGCCCCGTTTCCATCATGCGTCGCTTTCTCGATAGTGAATCAGCCGGTGGCATAGCGCTTATGCTTTCCGCAGCACTTGCACTCATCGTCGCGAATTCGCCTTTCTCAAAGGCCTATTTCGACGCTTTGCATTTCTACATTGGGCCACTCAGCATTGCGCATTGGATCAATGATGCGCTGATGGCCGTCTTCTTCCTGCTGGTCGGGCTTGAGATCAAGCGTGAGTTTCTCGATGGTCAGCTTGCAAGCTGGCCCAATCGCATGTTGCCAGGGATTGCCGCTGCGGGTGGTGTTGTTCTCCCCGCTCTGATTTTTGTCGCATTCAACTATGGCGACCCGGAAAAAGTACGCGGCTGGGCTGTACCATCTGCCACCGACATTGCTTTTGCACTCGGCGTTTTATCGCTGCTGGGTTCACGCGTGCCTTCGAGCCTCAAGGTATTTCTGGCAACGCTTGCGATCCTTGATGATCTGGCGGCTGTTGTCATCATCGCAATTTTCTACACTGCCGAAATTTCCATGCCCTATCTTGGCGCAGCTTTCGCAACGGCTGCGGTGATGTTTGCCATGAACCGCCTCGGCGTAGCCAAATTGCTGCCTTATCTTATCGGTGCGGCCGTGTTGTGGTTCTTTGTGCTCAATTCCGGTGTCCATGCGACTGTCGCAGGGGTCGTGGCGGCGCTGATGATCCCGCTCAAGCCTGCCAAGGCCAAGCCAGACGATATGAGCTCGCCGCTCCATATCCTCGAACATGCATTGGCGAAGCCAGTTGCGTTCTTCATCGTTCCCGTGTTCGGCTTTGCCAATGCAGGTATTTCCTTTGCGGGGATGAGCCCTTCCATCATCTTTGATACGCTGCCGCTCGGCATCATGCTTGGTCTGTTTATCGGTAAGCAGATAGGCGTGTTTGGCGCAGCTTGGCTTGCGATCAAATCAGGGCTGGCACAAAAACCAATGGGCGCAAGCTGGGCTCAGCTTTATGGCGTTGCGGTTCTGTGCGGTATTGGCTTCACAATGAGCATCTTCATCGGCCTCTTGTCGTTCCCGTCGGAACTGTTGCAAGCCGAAACGAAAATCGGGGTTCTCACCGGCTCCGCCTTGTCGGCAATATGCGGCTACGTAATGCTGAGAATGCTGGCAAAGCCGAAAAAGTGATACGCAATGAATGCCCGGAACAATTTTCCGGGCATTTCTCTTTGTATTTCCGAGATTGATTTCTACATTTGAGTGAAGAAGCTTTTTCAACTGGAGTTTGATTTGTCCGGAATATTGACCCGTTTCATTCCGCGTCGTTTTCGCAAAAAAGAAATTGAGATTCCTGTTGTGCGCCTGCATGGCGCCATCATGACTGGCGGCTCTTCTTTCCGGCCAGCACTCTCGCTTGCCACTGCAGCAGGCGTTCTGGAAAAGGCGTTCACCGACAAGGAGACACCGGCTGTTGCCATTTCTGTCAATTCGCCCGGAGGCTCACCGGTTCAGTCGCGTCTTATTTATCGCCGCATCCGCGATTTGGCCGATGAGCATCAGAAACGTGTCTTCATTTTCGTTGAGGATGCTGCCGCATCAGGCGGTTATATGATTGCGCTTGCAGGTGACGAAATTATTGCCGACCCCTCTTCTATCGTTGGTTCTATTGGTGTCGTTTCGGCATCTTTCGGCTTCCCGGAATTGCTCAAAAAGATCGGTGTTGAGCGTCGTGTCTATACCGCCGGCCAGAACAAAGCCGTGCTCGACCCTTTCCAGCCAGAGAAAAAGACAGATATTGATCGCTTGAAAAAGCTTCAGCTTGAAATCCACGAGACCTTTATCGACATGGTGAAGGAACGTCGCGGAAGCAAGCTTGCAAATGACCCCGATCTATTCACGGGTATGTTCTGGACCGGCATAAAGGCCAAGGAAATCGGTCTTATCGACGGGATTGGCGATATGCGCAGTTTTTTGCGCAAGACTTACGGGGACAAGGTGAAGCTCAAACTCATAGAGCCAAAGCGCGGATTGCTTGGACGCAAGGCACCAAGCGTCGAAATGAGCCTAGGTCTGGGTCTAGATCCAGCCAGTATTGCAGCCAATCTTGGTGAGGGCTTAGTGTCGGTTGCCGAAGAAAAAGCACTCTGGGCACGATATGGGCTTTGAATTCCATCGTTTCACCATGATATGATGCATAAAAGGGCGGATCAGTGTTATGCTATTCGCCAAGACTTTTCCCTGCGTGATCCCGAAATGGCATTTTCGGGATCTTGTGCAAGCCTGAGGACTAGAGGCCATGCCCCAGCTTATCTTTCTGCTGTTGATCATCGCTGCCGCCTGGTACGGCTATCGTTCGTTCAAACGCGAAGCGGTACGCGTTACCCAGCGCGTGCGCCGGGCAGAAAAAGAAGCGCAGAACCGCGCTCACGGCACGCTCGTTCAGGATCCTAAGACCGGCGAATATTACGTCAAAAAAGATTAAGGCGTCGTGCGCCGTAATGGGCGCACAAGGGCTGTTCTAACGGCTTAAATTACTGCTTTTCTGAATGCATCATTTTGTTGAGGCCGCCACTCTGGTTCGTCATCCTGTTCATCGTGTGGCACCGGCCAAGATTAATCTCGCGCTGCATGTAACAGGGCGCAGGGATGACGGTTATCATCTGCTCGACATGCTGGTGGTGTTCGCCGATTATGGCGACCGCATAAGCATTGAAGAAGCGCATCATGACAGTTTCAGCATCGATGGGCGCTTTGCGCATGGCATACCGCTTGATAGCGGCAATCTGGTCATCAGGGCACGCGATGCATTGAAGCAATATGCGGGTCGCGATCTCACGCCCGTTGCCATTCATCTTGAAAAGAACCTGCCAGTGGCTTCAGGCATTGGTGGTGGCTCAAGCGACGCAGCAGCAACACTTCTTGCGCTCAATGAAATCTGGCAACTCGGCCTCGACTTAGACACACTGACTGAACTTAGCCTCAAGCTCGGTGCTGACCTTCCTATGTGTTTGCATGGCGCGGCTATTGGCACTCCACTTGTTGCGCGCGGCATTGGTGAACACCTGACTACGGTCGCGCAAATGCCGCCTCTTCCCTTGCTGCTTGTTAATGACGGCACTGCTGTTGCAACACCCTATGTCTTCGGAGCGTTGACAAAGCGCGACAACTCTTCCCTCCCGTCGCCTTCAGAAAGCGGCATAGAAACCATCTGTGCCTATCTCGGCTCAACCCGCAACGATCTTCTGCCCGCCGCGCTGACACTTGCTCCACAAATCGAGAATAAGCTTGATCTGTTGCGTATGCGAGGCGCACTTTTTGCACAGATGTCGGGCTCGGGTGCGACGTGCTTTGCCATCTTCAACGACCAGCAAAGCGCGGATGATGCGGCTTCCAAAATTCGGGCGCAAGAGCCTGACTGGTTTGTGGTTTCCACCCAAACAACTGCATCGTCGTTCTGACGTCAGATAGCCACTTTTCGGCCTCATACTGTTCACATATACTTGAATAAATTGCGCCTCATTGGTCGATTGAGCCAATTTCAAGGCTTATTGTCTACTGATATGAATACAATGCGTGAACCATTTGCGATCTAGGCGCAGCCCTTTGAAAGGCCTATCTCTCAATCATCGAAACGACGAACACACCGTCGCTTCCCAAATTCTAGGAGATAGAAAATGAAAAAGTTTGCTCTTGCTGCCGTAGCCGTTGCTCTTAGCGCCGGTGCCGCTTTCGCTGAAAATCCACGTGTTGGCGAACCTGCCGATCTTTATGCAAATGACCGTACACCCGTTGCAACCCAGCAGGTTGATAACACGGCAACCGCTTCCATCGGTCAGTCCGCTTTTCAGGACGGCTCCGCTCATCGCTTCGGTGATGCATCGCCTTCAAGCTTCCAGAACTAAGCTTG